>CAWKAP010000007.1:0-107728 GCA_963847675.1 uncultured beta proteobacterium | reverse complement strand
GACGGTGGCGCTGGTCGACGACCCGCGTGTCACCGCGACCGGCCGCGTGCGCGAGGTCTCGCCCCGCGCCGACCCGGTGACCGGCACCTTTGCGGTACGCGTGCGGATCATCAATCCGCCGCCGGCGATGCGTCTGGGCAGCACCGTCAGCGGCCGCATGAAGCTCGACACTACCCCCGGCATCGAAGTACCGGCCACTGCGCTGGTGCGCGCCGAGGGCAAGACGGCCGTGTGGGTGTTCGACAGGCAGTCGGGAACGGTGTCGCTGCGCAATGTTGCCATCGGCAACGCCGACGCGCGCTCGGTGCAGGTGACCTCGGGCCTCGACCCGGGTGATGTCGTCGTCACCGCCGGCGTGCAGGCGCTGCGTCCGGGCCAGAAGGTGCGCGTGCTGGAGGCAGGCGCGTGATCGGACCGAACCTGTCGGAATGGGCGCTGAAGAAGCGCTCGCTGGTCGTCTTCCTGATGATCCTGGCCGTGGTCGCCGGAATGCATGTCGTTCCTGAAGCTGGGCCGCGGCGAAGACCCGGCCTTCACCGTGCGCACCATGGTCGTCGCCGCCGCCTGGCCCGGCGCGACGGTGGAGGAGACGCTGAAGCAGGTGACCGAGCGGCTCGAGCGCACGCTGCAGGAAACCAACCACCTCGACCGGGTGCGCAGCTACACCGTCGCCGGGCAGACGACGATCTTCGTCGACCTGAAGACGTCGACGCCGCCCGCGGCGGTGCCGGACGTCTGGTACCAGGTGCGCAAGAACGTCGGCGACATGCGGCACACGCTGCCGCTGGGCGTGCTCGGGCCCTTCTTCAACGACGACTTCGGCGACACCTTCGGCATCATCTACGCGCTTCACCGCCGACGGCTTCAGCTTCCGCGAGCTGCGCGACTACGTCGAGGCCGCGCGCTCGCGGCTGCTGCAGGTGCCCGACGTGTCGAAGATCGAGGTGCTGGGCGCGCAGGACGAGCAGATCTACATCGAGTTCTCGACCGAGCGCCTGGCCGGCCTGCGCCTGAACCTGAACCAGATCGTGGCCACGCTGCAGGCGCAGAACCTGGTGCGCCCCGCCGGCATCGATCGCAGACCGAGCAGGAGCGCGTGTTCCTGCGCGTGTCCGGCGCCTTCGACTCCGAGCGCGACATCGAGGCGGTCAACATCGTCGCCGGCGACCGCATCTTCCGCCTGGGCGACATCGCCGCCGTGCGCCGCGGCTTCGCCGACCCGCCGCAGCCGATGTTCCGCGTCAACGGCAAGCCGGCGATCGGCCTCGCGATCGCCATGCGCGACGCCGGCGACATCCTCGCGCTCGGCCGCGAACGTCGCAGCGGAGATGGCCGAGATCGCGGCCAACCTGCCGGTCGGCATCGAACCGGTGCTGGTCGCCGACCAGGCGGTGACGGTCGACGACGCGATCAGCGACTTCATGACCTCGCTGTGGCAGGCGATCGTCATCATCCTGGCGTGCAGCTTCGTCAGCCTCGGCGTGCGCCCGGGCGCGGTGGTGGCGCTGGCCATTCCGCTGACGCTGGCGATCGTCTTCGCGGTGATGGACGTGGTCAGCATCGACCTGCACCGCATCTCGCTCGGTGCGCTGATCATCGCGCTCGGCGCTGCTGGTCGACGATGCGATGACCACGGTCGACGCGATGCTGCGCCGGCTGGGTGCCGGCGACGGCCCGGACGACGCGGCGACCTTCGCCTACCGCACGCTGGCCGCGCCGATGCTGATCGGCACGCTGGTCACGATCGCGAGCTTCGTGCCGATCGGCTTCGCCAGGAGTTCGGCCGGCGAGTACACCTTCTCGATCTTCTCGGTCGTCGCCATCTCGCTGATCGTCAGCTGGCTGGTGGCGGTGATCTTCGCGCCGCTGATCGGCATGGCGCTGCTGAAGGCGCCGAAGGCCGAAGCCGAGTCCGAAGCCGAGCAAGCTGCTGGCGGTCTACAGCGGCTTCCTGCAGGGCGCGATCCGCGTGAAGTGGCTGACCATCGGCCTGACGCTGGCGGCCTTCGTCGCCGCGCTGTACCTGTCCACGCCACGTGTCGCGGCAGTTCTTCCCGGCCTCGCGACCGGCCCGAGCTGACGGTCGACCTGACGCTGCGCCAGAACGCCTCGATCTTCGCCACCGAGGACCAGGTCAAGCGGCTGGAAGAGGTGCTGAAGGCCGACCCCGACGTCGACCACTTCAGCACCTACGTCGGCCGCGGCGCGATCCGCTTCATCCTGACGTTCGAACGTGCAGCTCGCCAACCCCTTCTTCGCGCCAGTTCGTCATCGTCGCCAAGGACCTCGAGGCGCGCGAGCGGCTGCATGCGAAGCTGGAGAAGCTGCTGGCCGAGCAGTTCCCGGAGGTCGTCTCGCGCGTCTCGCCGCTCGAGCTGGGGCCCGCCGGTAGGCTGGCCGCTGCAGTACCGCGTCATCCGGCCCGGACAAGGACGAGGTGCGCCGCATTGCGCTGGAGCTGGCCCAGGTGATCGGCACCGACACGCGCACGCGGCACGTGCATTTCGACTGGATGGAGCCGGCGCGGCAGCTGCGCGTCAAGATCAACCAGGACCAGGCGCGCCAGCTCGGTATCAGCTCGGCGCGCGCTCGCCGGCGTGCTGAACGCCGCGGTCACGGGCACCGCGGTGACGCAGGTGCGCGACGACATCTACCTGGTCAATGTGGTGGTGCGCGCCACCGATGCCGAGCGCGTCTCGTTCGAGACGCTGGCGTCGCTGCAGGTGCCGACGCCGAGCGGGCGCATGGTGCCGCTGAAGCAGTTCGCCACCATCGTCGAGGAGCAGGAATTCCCGCTGGTCTGGCGTCGCGACCGGCTGCCGACGCTGACGGTGCGCGCCGACGTGATTCCCGGCGTGCTGCCCGACAGCGTGGTCGACGCGCTGACGCCGAAGATTGCCGAGTTCGAACGCCAGGCTGCCCAAGCCCTACAAGGTCGAGACCGGCGGCCTGTTCGAGGAGAGCCGGATCTCGCAGGCCTCGGTGTTCGCGGTGGTGCCGCTGATGATCGTGCTGATGCTTCTGGCGATGATGGTCATGCTGGTCAGCTTCCGCCGCCTGGCCATGGTGGTGGCGATCCTGCCGCTCGGGACTGATCGGCGTCGTGCTGTCGCTGCTGGTGTTCAACCGTCCGCTTGGGCTTCGTCGCCATCCTCGGCATCCTGGCGCTGATCGGCATGATCGCCAAGAACGCGGTGATCCTGATCGTGCAGATCGAGGAGCGAGCGCGCCGCCGGCCGCGGCGTGCGCGACGCGGTGCTCGCGTTCGGCGACCAACCGGCTGCGGCCGATGATGCTGGCCGCGATGTCCACCGTGCTCGGCCTGATGCCCATCGCGCCCACCGTGTTCTGGGGGCCGATGGCAATCGCCATCATGGGCGGCCTGCTGGTGGCGACGCTGCTGACGCTGGTGTTCCTGCCGACGGTCTACATGGCCGTGTTCGGCAACGAGAAGGCGCCGCCGCCTGCGCTCGAAGCGAAGGCGGCTTGAGCGGCGATGGCGGCGAGTCCGGTTTCCGGGGGTGCGATGTCGGCGCAGCAGCCGCTGGCAATGGTCGTGCACCTGGACCGGCCGCCCGTGGTGGCCGGGGAGGCGGTGATGCTGGGCGAGGCGGTGCGCGAGTTCTACCGGGGACGTGCCGCCGCCACCGCGGAGCGGCCGGCATGAATGCCTGGGGTGTCGCGTTGGTTCGGGCGCTGCTGTACTTCGGCATCTGGATCGTCCTCGACCAGAGCGCGAAGCCGGCCAACCTGGCCTTCGGCGTGCTGGCCGCGGCCGGCGCGACCTGGGCCAGCCTGCGCCTGATGCCACCGCCGGCCGGCCGCGTCCGCATCGGCGCCTTGCTGACGCTGCTGCCGCGTTTCCTGTGGCAGTCGCTGGTCGCCGGCATCGACGTGGCGCGCCGCGCCTTCTCGCCCGGGCCGCCGCTGACGCCCGGCTTCGTCGAATATCCGACGCGGCTGCCGCGCGGATCCGCGCGCAATGCCTTCGAGCTGATCTCGAGCCTGATGCCCGGCTCGGTGGCCGCCGGCGAGACGGATACCGCGATCGAGTACCACTGCCTCGACACGCGCCAGCCGGTGGTCGAGCAGCTGGCCGCCGAGGAACGGGCCTACGCCACGGCGCTGGAGCCGGGTCGACGCCATGTCTGACTTCCTGCTCTGGATGGCCGCGTTTCTGGTGCTGATGGTGGCGCTAGGCCTGGTGCGCGTCGCCCGCGGCCCGGGCCGCGCCGAACGCATGATGGCGGCGCAGCTGCTGGGCACCGGCGCCATCGGCGCGCTGATGCTGTTCGGGGCCGCCACTGGCGAGGCGGCGATATTCGACGTGGCGTTGACGCTGGCGCTGCTGTCGGCGTTTGCATCGATCGCCTTCGTCAAGTTTGCCGCCGAGCAGGACCGGCCAGCCGAACGCGACCGGGAGGGGCGATGAGCGCCGTTCTCGACCTGTTCAGCATCGTGGCCATCAGCGCCGGCGCCTTCTTCTACCTGGCCGGCACCGTCGGCCTGCTGCGCTTTCCCGACGCCTACACGCGGCTGCACGCGCTGACCAAGGCCGACAACCTCGGCCTGGCGCTGGTGCTCGTCGGCCTGCTCCCGCACCTCGATGGCGTGCTGTCCGCGCTGAAGCTGGTGCTGGTGTGGCTGCTGGTGATGCTGTCCAGCTCCGCCGTGTCGCAGCTGATCGCCCGCTCGGCGCGGGGAGGGGACGGGAGCTCATGACCGCGGTCGTCAGCCTCGTCGTCGCGCTGCTGCTGCTGGCGCTGGCGGTCTGGACGATTGTCGCGCGCGATGCCTTCACGGCGATCGCCGGTTTCGTCGTCTACGGCCTGCTGCTGTCGCTGGTCTGGGTGCGCCTGTACGGCATCGACGTGGCACTGACCGAAGCGGCGATTGGCGGCGGCCTGACCGGCGCGCTGCTGATCGGCGCCGTCGCGCGCCTGCGCGGCACCGAGGCCGCGGCACGGTCCGAGCGCAACGGGCCGGCACTGCGGGCGCTCGCCATGCTGCTGTCGCTGGGCGTCACGGCCGTGCTGGTGGCCTGCGTGCTGGCGCTGCCCGACCCGGCGCCGACGCTGGCGCCGCTGGTGGTCGAGAACCTGGGCGCCACCGGTGTGGGCAATCCGATCACCGGCGTGCTGCTCGCCTTCCGCGCTCTCGACACGATGCTCGAGGCGATCGTGCTGGTGATTGGCCTGATCGCCGTCTGGTCGCTGGCGCCGGACGGCGCCTGGGGTGGGCGTCCGGGGCTGCGCCATTGTGCCGATCCGAAAGGCGTGCTCGCTTACCTGGCGCGGGTCCTGCCGCCGATCGGCATCGTCGTCGGCATCTACCTCTTCTGGGCCGGCGCCGACCATCCGGGTGGCAAGTTCCAGAGCGCAACGATCCTGGCGGCGATGTGGCTGCTGGTGCAGATGGCCGGACTCACCGACGCGCCGCTGACCAGCAACCGCTGGGTGCGCGCCGGCATCGTGGTCGGGCCGCTGATGTTCGTCTCCGTCGGCCTGCTCGGGGTCTGGGCCGCGGGCGCCTTCCTCGGCTATCCGGCCGACTGGGCCAAGCCGATGATCGTCGCCATCGAGGTGGCGTTGCTGCCGACGCTGGTGCTGGTGCTGGCGCTGCTGCTGAACGGCGCGCCGGCCCGGAGCGGCGAGCGATGACGATCGAGACGCTGTTCGCGCTCTCCGGCTGCGCTCTGGTGGGCATCGGGCTGTACGGCCTGATCGTGCTGCCGCATCCGCTGCGCAAGCTGGTGGCGTTCAACGTCATGGGCATCCGGCGTGTTCGTGATCTTCGGCGCGCTGGCCAAACGCGGCGCGGCGGCCGGCATGGCCGCCGACCCGGTGCCGCAGGCGCTGCTCATCACCGCCATCGTCGTCGCGTTTGCCGCCACTGCGATGACGGTGGCGCTGCTGCTGCGTCTTGTCGAGTCGACCGATTCGGCGTCGCTCGCCGCCGAGCCACCGGCCGACGACGGCGAGAAGGGATAACGGGGCCGGCCGGTGAGCGAAGCGACGAGCGCCAACGGAGGCCTGCTGCTGGCGGCGGCGGTGCTGCTGCCTTTCGTCGGCATGCTGATCGGCATGGTCGCCGGCGGTCGCTGGGTGCAGCGCGTCGCCTTCGTCGTCATGCCGATCGGGCTGGCGCTGTCGATCGGCATCGCCTCGGCGTGGCTGGACGAGGTCGGGCCGCTCGTCTACCTGCTCGGAGGCTGGGCGCCGCCGCTGGGCATCGCGCTGCGCGCCGACGGGGCGTCGGTGGCGATGCTGCTGGCCATCGCGGGCGTCGTCTGCGGCATCGGGCTGTTCGCGCGGGCCGACTTCGGCACGCCGCCGGGCGTCGCCGAATCGCGCGGGGCGTACAGCTACTGGCTGCTGCTGCTGGCGATCTGGGGTTCGCTGAACCTGGTGTTCGTCAGCGGCGACCTGTTCACGCTGTACGTCGCGCTCGAGCTGCTGACCTTCGCCGGCGTGCCGCTGGTGTGCCTGGCCGGCAGCGGCGAGACGCTGCGCGCCGCGCTGCGCTACCTGCTGTTCGCGCTCTGCGGTTCGGTCCTGTACCTGCTCGGCGCGGTGCTGCTGTACGGCGGCTACGGCACGCTGGACATCCCGATGCTGGCGAGCCGGGTGGCCGCCGAGCCGATCACGCTGACCGCGCTGGCGCTGATGACCGTTGGCCTGCTGGCCAAGACGGCGCTCTTCCCGCTGCACATCTGGCTGCCGCCGGCGCACGGCGGCGCGCCGGCGGCGGCCAGCGCGGTGCTGTCGGCGCTGGTGATCAAGGGCTCCTGGTTCCTGGTGCTGCGGCTGTGGCTCGACGTGATGCCCGGCGTGGCCAGCATGTCGGCAGCACAGCTGCTGGCTGGCCTGGGCGCCGCGGCGATCGTCGTCGGCAGCGTGGTCGCGCTGCGCCAGCAGCGGCTGAAGCTGCTGGTCGCCTACTCGACGGTGGCGCAGATCGGCTACCTGTTCCTGCTGTTCCCGATGGCCTTCGACGCCGCCGGCGAGATGGCGGCACGCGATCTGGCGCAGGCCGCCGGGCTGCTGCAGGCGATCGCGCACGCCACCGCCAAGGCCGGCATGTTCATGGCTGCCGGCCTGGTGTATGCAGCGCTGGGCCACGATCGCATCGATGAGCTTGCCGGCGCGGCGCGCGCGCTGCCGATCACCGTGCTTGCCTTCGTCGTCGGTGGCGTGGCGCTGATGGGCGTGGTGCCCAGCGGCGCCTATCTGGCGAAGAAGCTGCTGCTCGACGTCGGCCGACCAGTCGGGCCAATGGTGGTGGACGCTGGTGCTGCAGGGCGGTGCGGTGTTCACGGCCGGTTACGTGGTGCTGGTGCTGGCGCGCGTGCTGCGCCGTCCGGCGGCGCCGCTGGTGCTGGCGGCGCCGGTGTCGATGCTGTCGCAACTGGCGGCGCTCGGCCTGGCGGTAGCCTCGCTGCTGCTGTCGCTGGTGGCGGCGCTTGGGCCGCTGCCGTCGTCGCTGCTGTCAAACCCACTGTCGCCGAAGGAACTGGTTACGACGCTGGCGGTGCTGGCGGGCGGAGCGTTGCTGGCCGCCGGCCTGGCTCGGCGGCCGCTCGTCGGCGGCGAGTCTGCAACGCGCCGGTTGACGGCCGGGCTGGGCGCCGCGCTCGAGCGCGGCGACTACCTCGTCCGCCGCTGGCCGTCGGCGATGCTGGCCTTGCTGCTGATTGCCGCCGCTTCCGGCGCCTTGCTGGTCAGGGCCTGATGCCGATTTCCTTTGGCCCGCGCTGTGCAGCCCATCCACGGAAGGACACCGACATGAAGACCCAGATCGTCGCCGCCTGCATCGCTGCCGCGCTGGCCGGCTGCACGGTCGGGCCGAACTACGTGCGCCCGACGGTCGAGACGCCGCCGGCCTGGCGCATCGACTACCCGAAGGCGGCCGAGGTGGCCAACGTCGAGTGGTGGGAGCAGTTCGGCGACCCGGTGCTCGACCAGCTGGTCGAGACCGCGCTGCGCGACAACCGCGACCTGCGCATCGCCGCGGCACGGGTCGACCAGTTCATCGGCGCGCTGACCGCGACCGGCTCGCAGTTCTATCCGCAGATCGGCTACGGCGCCGACGCCACCCGCGCGCGTGCCAGTGCGGTCGGCCAGCCGCCGCTGCCGCCGGGCGCCAACCCGTATTTCTCGCTGTACAAGCGTATCGCTCGGTGCGCATCGTGGCAGGCCGACCTGTTCGGCCGCGTGCGCCGCCAGACCGAGGCCGCGCAGGCGCAGGTCTATGCCAGCGAACAGGGCCAGCGCGGCGTCGTGCTGACGCTGGTGTCGAGCGTGGCGGCCAGCTACATCGTGCTGCGTTCGCTCGACCGGCAGCTCGAGATCGCGCAGGCCACGGCGCGCAACTTCAACGCCACGCTGCGCATCTTCGAGCTGCGCTTCAAGGCGGGCATCGTCGCCAAGACCGAAGTGATGCAGATCCGCTCGCAGGCGCAGCAGGCGCAGGCGGCGATCCCGGCCTTCGAGCAGGCGATCGCCGCGCAGGAGAACCTGATCTCGCATCCTGCTCGGCCGCAATCCCGGGCCGATCCCGCGCGGCAAGACGATCGACCAGCTGGCGGCGCCGCGATTCCCGACGACCTGCCGGCGGCGCTGCTGCAGCGTCGGCCAGACATCCTGCAGGCCGAGCAGAATCTGGTCGCGGCCAACGCCAACATCGGCGCGGCGCGGGCGCTCTACTACCCGAACCTGTCGCTGCAGGCGGCGCTGGCCAGCACCAGCACGGCCTTCGAGCAGCCTGCTCAGCGGCCCGGCGGCCGCCGGGCTGATCGGCGCCGGCCTGACCGGCCCGATCTTCACCTTCGGCGCGCATCGAGGGCCAGGTGCGCCGCGGCCGAGGCGCGGCGAGCGGCAGGCGCTCGGCCGGTCTACCAGCAGACGGTGCTGAACGCCTTTCGCGAGACCAACGACGCCCTGACCGGGTCGCAGAAGCGGCTCGAGGAGTTCGCCGCTGCAGCGCGGGCGGGTCGAGTCGCTGCGCGAGTTCGCGCGCCTGGCGCAGGCTGCGCTTCGACAAGGGCGTCGCGGGATACCTGGACGTGCTGGTCGCCGAGAACGAACTGTTCGCGGCCGAGCTGGCCTCGGTCGGCCTGCAGGCCAGTCGATACACGCAGCTGGTCAACGTCTATCAGGCGATGGGCGGCGGCTGGGTGGACAAAGCCGCCGAGACGGCGCCGAAGCCGCGGGGCACGGTCGCGGCGCAGGGCAGGCCCTGAAGCCGCGCTCGAAGACCGTTTTTGCGCAATCGGCTCCTTGCCGGCGCAACCTCCCACAGGACATGCCTATGACAACGCCTTGCCCGTCCTCGGCCCCGACTGCGCTTCTCGGTGCGGTGCTGATGGTCATCCACACGCTGGCGACGGCGCAAGTGGCGCCGCCTGCGCCGACGGAGTGCACCGGGATTTCCAGCGACAGCGAGCGGCTGGCCTGCTACGACCGTCTCCACGGCCGCGCCGCGCGGCCCTCTTCCGGGATGAAGAAGGAAGCGGCAGCACCGGCGCCGGACGCGCCGGGCAGCGAGATCGCGGCGGCGCCGGCGCCGGCCCCGGCCGGCAGCGCCTCGATGTACGACAAGGCCTGGGGCTTCGATCCTGCCAGCGACCGCTACGGCATCTCGCTGTATGCACCGAACTATTTCCTCGTGGGCCGCTACACCACAAGCCTGAACACCGCGCCCTTCGATCCGCTGGTCGGCGGTGGCCTGCTCGCGCCCGGTACCGAACTCGACGCCACCGAAGCCGCGTTCCAGGTCAGCTTCAAGTTCAGGCTGTGGGCCACCGACGACCGCCGCTGGGGCGTGTGGGCCGCCTACACCCAGCAGAGCCATTGGCAGGTGTACAACGAGTCGGGCAATGCATCGCGGCCGTTCCGTGACACCAACTACATGCCGGAACTGATACTCAGCTACAAGCCCGCGTTGCGCTGGGGTGACCTGCAGTGGAACCTGGCCAACCTCGCCTTCAACCACCAGTCGAACGGCCGCTCCGACCTGCTGTCGCGCAGCTGGAATCGGGTGATCGCCAGCTTCGGAGTCGAGAACGGCAATCTGGGTATCCAGGGGCGCCTGTGGTACCGCATCCCCGAGTCCGACAATGAGGACAACAACCCGACGATCTCCGACTACTACGGCTGGGGCGACCTGTCGGCGATCTACAAGTGGCGCGGCCAGAGTCTTGCCGCCACGATCCGCGGCAATCCGCGCACCGGCAAGGGCGCGGGCCAGCTGACCTGGACCAGCGCGCCGCTGCTGGGGCCCGTGCGCGGCTACGTGAAGCTGTTCAGCGGCTACGGCGAGACGCTGATCGACTACAACTGGAGACAGACGACGATCGGCATCGGTGTGTCGCTGAACGACTGGCTGTAGGAGCGCAGACGTCGAGGCAGGACCGCGGCTCGGCCTGATGGCCGGCCTCGGCGGTCTACTCGAAGTGCTGGCGCGGCAGCAGGAAGAGCCACGACGCGAGGACGAACGGCGCGGTCAGGGTGGGGATGCCGAACGGCGTCACCGCCACGTTCAGTGCCCCCTGGACGATGACGGTGAACACCGTTCCCAGCAGCGCGTAGATCGCGACGCGCACGCCGGGCTTGTAGAACACGGCGCCGAGCGCAACCGCGGTGAGTACCGGGCTGAAACCCATCAGCCCGCCGGTGATGAGGTCGCTCTCGGCGCCGAGGACGTGCGCGGTGGCGACCGCGACGATCGCTCCGCCGAGGGCGAACGCGGCGGCGGCGAGCGAGTTCACCGCCAGCCCCGCCAGCAAGCAGCAGCGCGGCGAGGATGCTTGCCTTCAGGAAGACCTGGGTGATGCTCTTCATGATCCCGACGACGAAGTCGCCGAAGGCGAGCGGATTGGCGGCGGACGGATCGATCGGCGTGATCCCGGCGGCCATCGGCAGCCCGCTGCCCTCGATCGCCGAGAACGCGTAGGTGGCGAGCAGAAACAGCCACGCGGTGAGCACGAACGGCGCGGTGAGCGCGGCCACACCCCAGCTCTTGAACACGTTGGCGATCCCGAGGGCGACCGGCACCGAGACGGCGCCGGCCAGCGCGACGTAGATCCACCACATCGGCGATACGGCGAGGAAGGTGCCGAACGTAAGCCCGACGAGGTAAGCGTTGTAGCCGTACAGCCCGGCGGCGAGCCCGGCCGCGTCGACGCGCAGCCACTGCGCCGTGAGCGTCCCGGCGATGACCGCCACCAGCCCGCCGATCGCCACCTGCGGCATGCCGGAGACGAATGAACCCCAGCCGATGGCGATGAAGAAGAGCAGCCCGGACAGCGGATTGTCCTGGAACATCACCTGCCCGATGCCGCGCAGGTTCAGGTCCGCGAAGCGCAGGATCTTCGAGCCGGTGCACAGGCTGTCCCAGCGTGTCAGCAGCGCATTCATCGTCACCTCCGCAATCAGCGCCAGAAGAAGGGCGGCGGTATCGCCACCCCGGCGATCTCCTCGCGCGCGATACCCCAGAACTCGCGCACCTTGGCCCTGACCTGCGCAGTCTCGCGGCCGAGCACCTTGAAGATCAGGCCGGCGTCGTTCGGAAGGCTGCACGCGCCGAAGGCCACACCACTGGTGGCATCGACGTCGGCGTCGACCCGTGCGTGGACGCGGTCGGCGGCTTCCTTCGGCGTGAGCAGGACGACGTTGCCGAAGACGTCGAACGAATCCATCACGCCGGTCTGGCGCAGCGGGCGACGCGCCGGCTCGATCACGAGCTTCTCGGTGAACAGGGTCTTCCCGTCGGGCCGCTCGGCGCCGACCGCGAGCGACAGCAGCGTCACGCCGAAGCACTCGTCAGGGTGATGGTGCTTGCGCCCCGGCTGGACGATCTCCGCGTACAGCAGCGTCGCGGTCGGCGCGATCGTGATCCGCGTGTCGGACAGGAAGCGGGCACGCCGGTGCGGGATCAGCGGTTCGGGCAGGAACTCGAGGTAGGCGCCGTCGGCGAGCGAGATCGACTGGGTCTGCAGCGCGTAGTTGGCGTCCATCGAGTGGACCTTGGTCGCCGACTGGGTCGTCACGTGCGCCCGCGCACCCGGCCCGAGCGTGACTTCGAGCGCGAGCCGGTCGCCCTGCAGAACGCAGCCCGACGTCGTGATCATGAACAGCCAGGCGAGGTCCGGCATCGCCGCGTCGGGGTACAGCGTGCGCTGCGCCATGTACGGCGCGCGCCGGTCGAGGTCGGCGAGGATCGTGCGTGTCGCCGCGCCGCTCGAAGCCGAGACGGAGAAAGCCGGTCTTGCCGACCGCGCCGCTCGCCATCTGCGGCGGCTCGTCCTGGTACGGCGCGAGCTCGCTGGCTGTTTGCCCAAGCGCCTCGGCTGCCGCCCACGGGGCAAGGCGGTGACGCGCTCGGTGACGCCCATTCAGGCGGGCTGCCGCGCCGGCAGCTTCAGGTCGAACAGCAGGTCGCTGCGGATCAGCTCGACCAGCCGCGGTATGCCTTCGCCGGTCTTGCAGTTGGTGAAGATGAACGGCTTGTCGCCGCGCATCATCTTCGAGTCGCGCTCCATCACCTCGAGGCTCGCGCCCACGTACGGCGCGAGGTCGGTCTTGTTGATGACGAGGATGTCCGACTGCGTGATGCCGGGGCCGTTCTTGCGCGGGATCTTGTCGCCGGCGGCGACGTCGATCACGTAGATGAAGAAGTCGACCAGCGCCGGCGAGAAGGTGAGCGTCAGGTTGTCGCCGCCGCTTTCGATCAGCACCACGTCGCCGTCGGGGAAGCGTGCCTCCATGTCCTCGACCGCGGCGAGGTTCATGCTGGGGTCCTCGCGCACTGCGGTGTGCGGGCAGGCGCCGGTCTCCACGCCGAGGATGCGCTCCTCGAGCAGGATGCCCTTGAGCGTCCGCTGCACGTGCTTGGCGTCCTCGGTCGTCACCACGTCGTTGGTGATGATCAGGACCTTGATGCCCATCTCCAGCAGGCGCGGCGTGATCGCCTCGACGATCGCGGTCTTGCCCGAGCCGACCGGGCCGCCGACCCCGATGCGCGTGATCTTCTTCGCCAAGTCTTGCACTCCTTCAGTTCATGAACAGGCGCACGTGCGCCTTGACGTGCACCGCGGCGAGGATCTCGGTGAGCGGTGCGAAGCCGGCCATGTCGGCCAGCCGCGTTGCCGCCGCGGCCTCGTAGGCGGCGTCGGCGCCCGTGTCGAGACGGTAGAGGATCCGTTGCGTGTCGATGTGGCCGATCTTCATCAGCCGCAGCGCCGCGCCGAGGATCATCGAGGCAACGCCATACTGGTGGACGACGAACGCATCGCGCGCCGTCAGACCCTGCGCGGCGAAGTTCACCGCCAGCGACACCGGGTAGCAGCCGGGCGTGGCGCCGGCCTCGATTCTCCCGCGCCAGGTCGCGAGCAGCGGCGCGCCGATCACCTCGACGCCCATTTCGGCGAACTTCTTGCCCATCCGCACCGTCATCGTGCGTGTCTCGCCGGACAGCTTGCGGGCGTAGACGCGTTCGTCGATGCGGACGAGCTTCGGCGAGGTCACCCGCCGCCGCGGCGCGATGCGCCCAGATCAGGGCGACGCCGTCGCCCGTCGCCGCCTGCTCGACCGCAGTGCGGACGTAGGCATGAAGCGTTTCCGCGTCGGTCACCACCCGCTTCTGGATCGCCGACTCGAGGCCGCCCGAAAACGCGAAGCCGCCGACCGGGAACATCGAATCGCCGAACTGCAGCGCACGGGCGAGCGGCGAGCCGCTGCCCGGCAACGCCGCGCCGCTTTCGGTCCGCGTCATCTGCCGCGCTGCGGATCATCCGCAGCAGCGCCCGCATGCGGCGGGGAGTGCGGATGCGAATGAGGATGCGCGTGCGAGTGAGAATGCGCGTGCGCGGTCGGCGGCCGTGCGTAGGCCTGCCCGGTCTCGTCGTCGACCGCGACGTACTGCTCGTGCGTGTGCGAGTGCACCGGGCCTTCGGCGCCACCGAAGAGCCGGCGTGACTCATGCGGGGCGAGGTACGGCACGATCTCGCCGCCCGGGACGAACTCGTAGCGGATGCCCTCGAAGCGGTGCGTGTTCATGACCGAGCTCATCACCTTGCGGTCGACGGTAAGCGGCACGAACACGCGGCTGCCCTTGACGAGCGCCGGCCAGTGCTGGTTGCCCAATGCATGGCCGAGCTCGACGCAGGTACGCATCGCAAGCTCCGGAGCCGAGCCGCTCATGCCATCCAGGTGGATGATCATCACGTCGCGCAGGCTGATCCGCGCGACGACTGCGCGAGCCGCGGCGGCCTCCCATACGAGCACATCGCCGTCGTGCATGAAGCTGCCGCGGTCGAGCGACACCGCGACCTCGACGCCGCCCGCGGTTTTCTTGCGGAAGCGGTTCTTCTGCGCCTCCCAGTGGTCGAGTTCGATCGGGTCGACGGTGGCCTTGGCGAGGCGGGCCGCCCACTGCGGGTCGGCGATGTTTCCGAGCACGGCTTCGATGAGGATCACGAGCCCGGCCTTTCAGCTGAAGAAGTACTTCTGGTTGAGCGAGACCGTCTTCAGCGGCGCCACCGTGGCGTGCTTGCCGTCGACCGTGACCGCGAAGGTCTCCGGGCTCACCTCGATCTTCGGCGTGCCGGCATTGCGCACCATGTCGCGCTTGCCGATCTTGCGCGTGTTGCGGATCGCCATGACCTGCCGGTCCAGCCCGAGCTTCTTCTTGATGCCCGCAGCGTGCGCGGCGCGCGAGACGAACGTGATGCAGGTATCGGGGAGCGTCTTGCCGAAGGCGCCGAACATCGGCCGGTAGTACACCGGCTGCGGCGTCGGCAGCGACGCGTTCGGGTCGCCCATCAGGCCCCAGCTGATCACGCCGCCCTTGAGCACGAGCTTCGGCTTGGCGCCGAAGAAGCCCGGTTCCCACAGCACCAGGTCGGCGATCTTGCCGACCTCGACCGAGCCGAGCACGTGAGAGATGCCGTGCGTGATCGCCGGGTTGATGGTGATCTTCGCCACGTAGCGCAGGACGCGGAAGTTGTCGTTGCCCTTGGCGTCCTCCGGCAGCTTGCCGCGCCCGGTCTTCATCGCGTCGGCGGTCTGGATGGTGCGCAGCCAGCATTCGCCGATCCGGCCCATGGCCTGCGAGTCGCTCGACATCATCGAGATCACGCCGAGGTCGTGCAGGACGTTCTCGGCGGCGATGGTCTCGGCGCGGATGCGGCTCTCGGTGAACGCCACGTCCGACGGGATGTCGGGGCTGAGGTGGTGGCAGACCATGATCATGTCGTACAGCTCCGCCTGCGAGTTGATGCCGTAGGGGAGCGTCGGGTTGGTCGAGGAGGGCAGCACGTTCGGCAGGCCCGAGATCCTGATGATGTCCGGCGCGTGGCCGCCGCCCGACCCCTCGGTATGGAACGAGTGCACCGCGCGGCCCTCGAAGGCGTCGATCGTGTCCTCGACGAAGCCCGATTCGTTCAGCGTGTCGGTGTGGATGCACACCTGCACGTCCATCTCGTCGGCGACCGTCAGCGCCGAGCGCAGCACCGCCGGCGTCGTGCCCCAGTCCTCGTGGCACTTGAAGCCGACCGCGCCGGCCTCGACCTGTTCGACCAGCGCGGCCTTCCCGTGCCCGTGGCCCTTGCCGAGGATGCCGACGTTGATCGGCCAGTTCTCGAAGGCGCGCAGCATCATGCGGATGTTGCCCGGCCCCGGGGTGACGGTGGTTGCATTGGAGCCGTCCGAGGGGCCGGTGCCGCCGCCGATGAGCGTGGTGGTGCCGTTGGACAGCGCCGCGTACGCCTGCTGCGGCGAAATGTAGTGGATGTGCGTGTCGATGCCGGCGGCGGTCAGGATCAGGTGGCTGCCCGAGATCGCGTCGGTGGCGAGGCCGCACTCGAGGCCCGGCGTGATGCCACTCATCGTCTGCGGATTGCCGGCTTTGCCGATGGCGCAGATGCGGCCGTCCTTGATGCCGACGTCGGCCTTCACCACGCCGAGCACCGCGTCGATGATCGTCACGTTGGTGATCACGAGATCCGGCGCGCCGCCGGCGCGCGTGATCCGGTTGTCCATGCCCATGCCTTCGCGCAGGCTCTTGCCGCCGCCGAAGACGATCTCGTCGCCGGGCGCGCCGCGCAGGTCGCGCTCGATCTCGACGTACAGGCCGGTGTCGCCGAGGCGGATGCGGTCGCCGACGGTGGGGCCGAACAGGCCGACGTACTCGTTGCGTGAAATGGTTGCCATCGCGGTCCTCTCGTGATTGGTCTGCGGCTCAGCGCTTCTTCGCCGGCGGCGAGCGGAAGCCGCGCTTGGCGGCCGACGCGATCGCCTTGCTCTTCCGCGCCTCGGCGGTCTTGCCGGCCGTGGCGCCGTCGACGAGGTTGTTGAAGCCGTAGACGGCGCGCTTGCCGACGATAAGGCACCAGGTTCACCTCGCGCTCGTCGCCGGGCTCGAAGCGGATCGCCGTCGACGCCGGGATGTTCAGGTGCTGGCCGAAGGCGGCGGCGCGGTCGAACTCGAGCGCGCGGTTGACCTCGAAGAAGTGGAAGTGCGAGCCGACCTGCACCGGGCGGTCGCCGGTGTTGCGCACCTTCAGCGCCGTGACCGGCAGCTCTTCGTGAAACGAGACGGCCTCCTTTCGGCACACATAGCCGCCGACCGGCACTTTGGCCGTTGCCGGATCGACGTCGGGCGCGAGGCTGGGGAAACTCTTGACGGCTGCCATGGTTGCGCTCCTGTCGCGGTGGTCACTGGATCGGCGTGTGGACGGTGACGAGGCGGCTGCCGTCGGTGAACACCGCTTCGATCTGCACCATCGGAATGAGATCGGCGACGCCGTCCATCACGTCGGCTTTGCTGAGCGCGGCGCGCGCTTCCTTCGTCACCTCCTCGATCGTCTTGCCCGCACGGGCGCCATCGAGGGCGGCCGCGGAGATGACGGCGACGGCTTCCGGGTAGTTGAGCTTGATGCCCTTCGCCTTGCGCTTCAGCGCCACCTCGGCCAGCATGTAGACGAGAAGCTTGTCGAACTCCCTGGGCGTCAGTTGCATGAAAATCCCCCTTGTTGTCGTCGGCGGTCGTCGAGCGGACCGGGGCAACCTAGCGGAGCGGCCGTCGGCGCGTCAATGGCCGATTCCTGTTTTTGATCGCGGTATGAGCAGATGACCGAGAACTCAGCGCACTCGGTCGCGAAGCCGGGGCCGGTTTCCGACCGAACCATTCTAGTTGTCGTCGCCGCCTATGCGGCGGCGTTCGTCGCGTTCGGGCTCGCCGTCGACGGTCCGGCCGAAGTCGCGCGCGGCCTGGCGGCGATCATCGTCTCGCGGGACACGCTGCTCACCGACTACTTCGGCATCGGCGGCATCGGCGCCGGTTTCGTCAACGCCGGCCTGCTGACCCTCTGCGCATGCCTCTTCTACTACCGCACCGGCGCGAAGATGACCGGCGCGGCGGTTGCATGCCTCTTTCTGGTGCTCGGTTTCGCGCTGTTCGGCAAGAACCTGCTGAACATCTGGCCGATCGTGATCGGCGTCGCGCTCTATTCGCGTTTCAGGGGCGAGTCGTTCTCGACCCACATCAACACCGCGTTCTTCGGCGTGGCGCTGGCGCCGATCTTCTCCGAGATCCTGTTCAGCGGCAGCCTCACTGCCGCGGTCAGCGTGCCGCTCGCCATCGCCACCGGCCTCGGCATCGGCTTCGTCCTGGCTCCCGCCGCGGCGCAGCTGTTCAAGGCACACATGGGCCACAGCCTCTACAACATGGGCTTCACCGCCGGCCTGGTCGGCACCCTGGTCGTCGCGCTGTACAAGTCGTACGGCTTCGTGCCGAACCCGGTGTTCATCTGGACGACCGGCAACAACGTCCTGCTCGGCACCTTCCTTGCCCTCGTGTTCGCCTCGATGATCGTCCTCGGCTTCTGGTTCGACCGGCACGTCCCGTCCGGGCTGAGGAAGGTGATCGCCAGCACCGGCCAGTCGCCCACCGACTTCATTGCCCTGGCCGGCATCGGTCCGACGCTCGCCAACATGGGCATCTGCGGCGCGATCGGCATGGCCTACATCCTGACCGTCGGCGGCGACCTCAACGGCCCGGTGATCGGCGCGATCTTCACGATCGTTGGCTTCGCGGCGTTCGGCAAGCATCCGCGCAACATCGTCCCGATCATGATCGGCGTGTTCCTCGGCTCGCTGGCGAAACCATGGCATGCGGATGATCCGTCGATCCTGCTCGCCGCGCTGTTCGGCACGACGCTGGCGCCGATCGCCGGCCGCTTCGGATGGCACTGGGGCGTGGTTGCCGGCTTCATCCATTCATCCGCGGCGCTGACGGTGGGTCCGGTTCACGCCGGGCTCAACCTGTACAACAACGGCTTCGCCGCCGGCATCGTCGCCTCGGTGCTGGTGCCGGTGATCATCGCCATCCAGTCCAGGACGAAACCGGTGGCCAAGCCGGAGGAACGCGTGGACACGGCGGCGGCGCGA
Organism: uncultured beta proteobacterium; assembly: GCA_963847675.1. Classification (GTDB taxonomy): domain Bacteria; phylum Pseudomonadota; class Gammaproteobacteria; order Burkholderiales; family Burkholderiaceae_F; genus JADJWR01. The sequence goes on along the minus strand of CAWKAP010000007.1, from coordinate 89,279 downwards.
GGCGAGAAATAGGTACGGGCAGTTGTCGCTTCATTGCTCCGGACCGGTGCGCGCGCTCCGCCGTCTGCCGGTCTCCGAGCGGACGGCGGCAGGCGCTGCCGTACCGGCGCAACGGCGACTAGAAGGAACCGAACACGCTGCCCAGCGCGATGATGGCGACGAGAGCGACGATCGGGCCGACGATGGCAGCCATGGCGAGGTGAAAGTAGCTTTCCCTGTGCGTCGAGCCGCAGACGGCGAGCAGTGTCACGATGGCGCCGTTGTGCGGCAGGCTGTCCAGCGTGCCCGCCGCCATCGCCGCCACACGGTGCAGCACGGCGGGATCCAGGCCCTGCGCGTCGGCCAGCGCGAGATAGGTCGTGCCGAGAGCGTCGAGTGCGATCGTCATGCCGCCGGAGGCCGAGCCGGTGAGCGCGGCAAGGATGTTGGTCGACAGCGCCAGCGACACCAGAAGCCCGCCCTGGATCGACAGGACCCAGTCGCGCACCAGTTCGAATGCCGGCATGGCTGCCACCACCGCGCCAAAGCCGACCAGACAGGCAACGCTCAGCACCGGCAGCACCGACGCGTTGGCGCCGGCGTCCATTGACTCGCGCACCGCCGTCAGGCGACTGCGGTTGAGCAGCAGCAAGGTGACGATCGCGCAGATCAGCGCGACGATGACCGACCAGACGCCGCTGACGGCCGCCAGCGACAGCCCGCTCCAGCGTTGCTCGCCGAGGAAGCCCATGTCGAGTCGCTCCAGGACGACGAACGACATCAGCAGGTTGACGGCGACCACCACCACCAGCGGCGCGATGGCAACGGCGAAGCCCGGCTCTTGAGTCGACAGTTTCCCGCGGCTTGCTTCCGGTGGATCGAACGTGCTCGCAGTGGTCGCGCGCTCACGGACCAGCGGATCCTCGGCCACCCGCGTCGCGTCCATGGCGGCGGCGGCAAAGCCTTCACCGCGGCGACGCGCGCCGGCCTCGGCATAGCGACAGCCAGGCCAGGCCGAAGGCCAGCATGATGGCCGAGCCGATCAGGCCCAGGCCAGGCGCCGCGAACGGCGTGGTGCCGAAGAACGGCATCGGTATGGCGTTCTGGATCGCCGGCGTGCCGGGCATCGCCGTCATCGTGAACGTCGTCGTGCCCAGAGCGATCGCGGCCGGCATCAGCCGTCGGGGAATGTCGGCGGCCTGGAAAAGCGCCTGGCCATCGGGCCGATGACGAAGAACGCGACGAAAAGGCTCACCCCGCCGTAGGTCACCAGCGCACCGGCGAGCACGACGGCAAGGATCGCTCGCCTGGCGCCGAGCTTCGCCGTCATGAAACGGGCGATCGCGGCGACCGAACCGCTGTCCTCCATCAGCTTGCCGAACAGGGCGCCGAGCAGGAACAGCGGAAAGAACTGCGCCACGAAGCCGGCCGCGGCTCCCATGAACGTGTGCGTCCAGTGCGCCAGCAGCGGTTCGGCGGAGAACGCCGCGACGATCAGCGCCGCCGCCGGCGCCAGCAGCAGCACGCTCCAGGCGCGGAACGACAGCCACATCAGGACCGCCAGCGCAACGAGAATGCCGAGCAGGCCCATGACGTCAGATGCCTTCGAGGTACGTGTCGATGTCGAGCGTCGAGCGCACGCCGAGGTCGGCGCCGTGCGCTGTCGAGGAACTGCGCAGCGGCGCTTGCGGCCCTCGTCCCGCAGCATCAGGAAGAAATTCCACTCGGCAAGCAGCTTCGACGAGTAGCCCAGGTCGAGCATGACGTCGCTGGCGATGCGATGCATGCGCATCTTCGCCAGCAGCGCGCCTCTCGCCGGTGCCGGGATCGGCGACCTGCCGCAGCAGCGCCGCGGCCCGGCAGTTCCTTGATCAGGACCGAGTTGAAGGCGATCTCGTTCAGCCGGTTGTGGATCTCGCGCGCGGTGCGCGGCGTTCCGGGACGCTCGATCGGGTTGATCTGCACGATGATGGTGTCGCGCGACGAGCACTCCCGGATCAGCGGCGCCATGCGACGGGTTGCCCGAATAGCCGCCGTCCCAGTAGGGCTCGCCGTCGATCTCGACCGCCTGGAACATCGTCGGCAGGCAGGCCGAGGCGAGCAGCACGTCGGGCGTGATACGTCGGCGTTGCGGAAGACGCGGCCGCGTCCCGGTGCGCACGTTGGTCGCGGTGACGAACAGCTTGATCGGCGCCTGCGCCAGGCGATCGAAGTCGATGCAGTCGTGCAGGATCTGCGCGCAGCGGATTGGTGCCGCAGCGGGTTCGTGTCATAGGGCGACATCAGCCGCGCCGCCATGTCCATCGCGACGAACACCGGCGAGTAGTCCAGCGTCCAGTTGCCGGTCAGCATCTCCAGCGGTCCGCGCTGCATCGGGCTGCATCCGCGCGGCATCCGACACGCGCGCCAGAAGCGCTCGAGCGCCTGTCGCGCGCCGTCCGCGCCGCCGGCGGCGTAGCCGTCGACCATCACCGCCGCGTTCATCGCGCCGGCCGAGGTGCCGGAGATGCCGTCGTAGGTCAGCCACGGCTCCTCCAGCAGGCGGTCGAGCACGCCCCAGGTGAAGGCGCCGTGCGCGCCGCCGCCCTGCAGGCCGAGATCGACCAGGACCGGCTTTCGCTTTGTATCTTTCATTGCAGATTTGTCCGTTGACGCGGCGCAGGTGGCGCCGCAGCGCACGAAGTGCGCGAAAGATCAGCGAGCCGCGACCGTCGGCGCCCGCGGTACGGATGCCACGGTTCCGCTTGCACTGCGACGGCAGGCCAGTTCGCCGCGGCCGCAGCGCGGCCACGGCGAATTGGCAACTGAGACTACAAGCTCAGGCGCGTGATGCGGCTGCCGTTGAGGCTGACGTTGCCCATCAGGCCGGCATTGGTCATCACGAAGCCGATGATTTCCTGCTGCGCGGTCTGGGTCGTGACCTGCGCATTGGCGCCGACGTTGATCATCGTGATGTTGGCGTCCGCTCCGGCAACCCAGCCGCTGCTGGACTCGAAACGCTTCAGTGCGCCGTCCGTCATGAACAGGATGAACACCGCCTGCGACTGCGCGCCGGCCAGCAGGCCGACCGCACCCTCGGTCATCCTGAAGTACTCCGCTGTCTTGCCGCCCTTGCGCAGGACGCCTTGCCCGCTCGAGGCGCCGACGATGAAGCCGGCCGAGACGACGGTCGGGAAGATGAGCACGCCGCGCGCCGAGTTGATGAGTTCCTTCGAGCCGGCGTGCTGTGCGTAAAGCCGCGACAGCGCGCTGTCGGCCGCGGCGTCGATTGCCTGCCGCCGGGCGGCGGGGTCACCGCCGGTGTCCGAGGTCGTCGTGCATCCGGCGCCTGCCAGTGTCAGTACCGCCAGCCCGGCGCCGGTGGCGATGAGGTTACGTCTTTGCTTGTCCACGAATTGGATCCTTCGCATGTTTGAGGAAAAGGTGTTGCCCACTGCAATGAACCGGTCGCCCGGTCGTACCAGAAAGCACGGCGCAGGCCGGAAAGGCCGGCTGCGCGCGCTCTGAATTCACATCTCGCATCTCGTCGAATTTTCGGCGTCGCGGACCGCGCGCGACTTGCGCCCCATCAGAAGGTCCAGTTGCCGTAGACGGAGACGACCACGGAAGCCGTGTTGTCGTACGAGCCCACCAGGTTGCCGCGGCCGCCGGCGGCCGGAGGCAGGACACTACGCTGGTTCACGTCCAGCGTCCCGCCGTAGAGCAGCTCGCCGGCGATGCCCCACTTGACAGAACGGCTGATCTGCTGCTCGCCGCCGACGCCGAAGCGCCAGGCGGCGTTCACCGGCAGCAGCGGCGACACGCTGTCGCCGTCCTGGAAGCCCGAGTCGTAGGCGACGCCGAAGTTCAGGCGCCAGGGATCGCTCAGCCGGTACTGCGCACCGGCGGCGACGTGCCAGGTGTCCTTGAACGGAATGCTGGTGGTGAGCGCGACCGGATTGGCCGCGTTGTCGATGCCGATCGCGACCTGGCCGAACTTCGACCACTGCTGCCAGCCGACATTGCCGAGCACGGCCCAGCGCTCGTCGATCTGCGCGAAGCCGCTGGCCATGACCTGCTGCGGTATCCGGGTGCCGATGCTCAGTTGCGCGTCGAGCAGTCCGCGCGAGGCCAGCAGCGCCGAGAGCGCGGGGCCGAGGCCGGAAAACTGCGCCGGTGCCGTGAAGTCGAGGTCGACCTGCGAGGTCCACGTCAGCCCGACGCGCGTCCCGGGCTTGATTTCGTAGAGCAGGCCGACGTTGCCGCCGAGGCCCCAGGCCTTGTCATCCAGCTCGAGCCTGCCGTCGGCGGCCGACGGAAGCACGTTGTTGACCGCGACCTGCTGCTTGAAGATGCCGTAGACGGCATTGATCCCGGCACCGACCGACAGCTTGTCGTTTACGCGGTAGGCCACCGACGGCACGAACTGGACGCCGAGCAGGGTGGCCTGCTGCGCGCGGTAACGGCCGACCCACGCCTCGTCGTAGTCGATGATCGAGCCGAAGTTGCCGGCGATCGAGAAGCCGAGCGTGACGTCCGGCGAGAGGCTGTGGGTGACGAACGCGCCGGCTCCCGGCACGAATCCGTTTGTGCCGATCGCGCGGCCGCCGCTGTTGCCGCCGAGCCCCGGCGACGTGCCGTCGCCGATCGAGAAGCGGTTGTTCAGCCACATCAGCTGTCCGCCGGCCATCGCCTGCGTGCCCTCCAGCCGCGTCATGCCGGCCGGGTTGGTGAACGCGGTGGAGGCGTCCTGCGCCCGCGCCGCGTAGCCGGCTGCCGCCAGACCGGGCTCGGCGGTGCCGAACTCGTACAGCAGCAGCCCGCCCGCCGCGGCGGGGCCTGCGCTGCAAAGGCCCGTGGCCAGCGCCGCCGCCGCTGCTCGCTTGAAGGCTGCAGATCGCGCCATGGGTTCTCCTTGCCGATCAGTCGATCTCGATATCGATCTGCTGGCGCACCTCGAACGGCTTGGGCGGGGTGGCGCGCTGCTTCGGCGCCGTGCCGGGGAGGATCTCGAAGTCCGGCGTGAACGGGACGAGGATCGAGCGCAGCTGGTCGAATCCGGTCCGGTCGCCTTCGAACTTCGACTTGCCGGCCTTGATCAGGTCGTCGAACGACGCCGCGCCCATCATCACCTGATTGAGATCCGCGCGGTTCACCGTCACCGTGAGGTCCGGCTTCGGCGCCAGGAAGCCCTTGACGCTGGTGAGCGTCGCGTTGCTCATCTCGACGACGAAGCGCTCGCCATTGTCCGGCGTCACGAGGTTGATCGTGAACTTGAGTCCCTCGGCCCGCTTCGGGTCCATGCTGATGGCGACGAAGTCGAGCCACTGCTCCGTCGACATGGCGCGCACGACGTCCGGGACGCTGGATCGGACCGGCACGCCGCCGGGCAGGCCGTTGCGCAGCTCGAAGGCGCCCTGCAGGAAGGTGTTGCGCACGCTGGTGCTCTCGGCGCGGTAGCCGAGCTGCTCGAACGCGTCGGCAAGCAGCCGGCGCGCCGCCTGGTTCTGCGGCTCGGCGAACACCAGCCGGTTCAGGATCTCGGTCGCCTGCAGGTACTTGCCCTGCGCGATCAGCTCCTCGCCCTTGGCGATGATCTTCGCCGAGCCGCCCATCATCTCGACGTACAGCGGCGCGGAGTCTTTCGGCGACAGCGGGATCAGGTTGGTCGGGTTGCCGTCGAAGTGACCGAGGAAGCGGTTGACCACACCGCGCACGTTGTTCTGCACGTCGCCGTGGTAGCTGCGTGCCGCCCACTGCTGCTGCAGGCTCTTCGGCACCTCGTACACGTTGTGGATCTCGTTGATCGTCACGCCGCGGTTGGCGTGGTGCAGCGTCTGGTTGTTGAGGTTGGCGTAGGCGTCGCGCTGCGCCCGCATGACCTCCTGGATGCGGTCGTTGCCCCAGCGAGGCCAGCTGTGCGAGGCGAACATCACCTCGGCCTCCTGGCCGAACTTGTACAGCGCCTCGTTGATCACCTTCGACCAGTTGTGCGCGTTGCGCACCGCGGCACCCCGGGTCGTGTAGATGTTGTGGATCGTGCCGGTGACGATCTCCGCCGTCCAAAGCGCCTTGAACTGCGGGAACCAGGTGTTCAACTGCACCGGCGCCTCGGTGTCCGGCGCGTTCTGGAACACCATCTTCACGCCGTCGACCGTGATCTCCTCGAAGTCCTTCGAGATGAGGCGGTTCGGTGCGATCAGACCGGCGCTTCCCGCCGCGACGTTCTTGCCGATCGACTGGTCGACGTGCCCGAACGGGCCGCGCTGCAGCAGTACCGCATACTGCCACTGCATCCGGCGGTTCATGGCGTTGCCGGCGAAGACGTTCTCGGAGATCGCCGCCTCCATGAAGCCGTCGGCCGCGATGAGCATCACCTTGCCGCTCTTCACGTCGGCCTCGTCGACCACGCCGCGCACGCCGCCGAAGTGGTCACCGTGCGAGTGCGAATACACCACGGCCACCACCGGCCGCTTGCCGAGCTTTTCGTTGATGAAGGCGAGCGCCGCGCGCGACGTCTCGGCAGCCGTCAGAGGGTCGTAGATGATCCAGCCGGTGTCGCCCTTGATGAAGCTGATGTTGGCCAGGTCGAAGCCGCGCACCTGATAGATGCGCCCCGGGACGACCTCATACAGGCCGTAGGCCATGTTCAGCACCGCCTGCCGCTGCAGCGACGGATGGATGCTCTCGAAGTCCTTGCCGGTCAGCAGCCAGCCGTAGCTCGCCATGTCCCAGGCGACGTGGCCGGCGTCGGCCATGATCTTGGTGTAGGGCGGCTCGGCGATGAAGCCGCGCTTGGCTTCGTCGAAGTCGCGCTTGTCGGCGAAGGGTAACTGGGCCTTCTGGCCGTTGCGCAATTCCAGCGTGAACTTCGACGGCGGCTTGCCGAGCGGGTCGAAGTGCTTGGCGGCGCTCGCGCCGCCGTCGGCCGGCATCAGCGAGGCGCCGGGCGCCTGCGCCTGGGCGGGCTGCAGCACGTAGGCGAGCGCCGAGACCGCCAGCGCCGTACACAGTTTCAATGATCGATGCATGAATTCCTCTGCCTGGCAGGACGGGTTCCCATGACCGGGATGACCGTCGGGTGAGCGTTGCGGTAGCCGCTTGCGGGCGTCGCCGCGCGAATTTAAAGCCTTTTGCCCGATGCATTTCGGGCAAGCGATCAATACACTTGACGCATGAACATCGAGCTGCGTCCGCTGCGCAATTTCCTCACCTTGGTCGAACTGGGCAGTTTCGGCCGTGCCGCGGCGGCGCTGCAGCTGAGTCAGCCGGCGCTCACCCGCAGCATTCAGGCGCTGGAAAGGCAGCTCGGCGCCGATGTGGTGTTCCGCGCGCCGACCGGGATTGTGCCGACGGACTTCGGCCGGGTGCTGATGCAGCGCGCCCGCGCCCTGCTGCAGCTGGCCGACGAGTTCGACCGGGACGTGCTGCACTCCAACACGCTGCAGTCCGGCCACGTCGGCGTCGGCGCCGGCCCGTATCCGGCGGAGACCATCTTCGTGAGCGCGCTGACCCGCTTCGTCGCCGCCCACCCGCTGATCAAGGTTCGCCTGCAGGTGCGTGCCTGGGACGAGTTGCTGCTGCGGCTGCGTGGCCGCGAACTCGACTTCTTCGTCGCCGAGATCAGTACGCTCACGCGGGAAGCGGACCTGGAGATCGAGCCCCTGGCGGAACACCCGGTGTACATCGTCGCGCGGTCCGGCCACCCGTTGGCGGCGAAGGCGCAGGTGACGGCCCGTGATGCCGTCGCCTACCCGATCGTCACGATGTCCCGCGTTCCACCACGGGTCCTCGAGCCGATGCTTGCCGCGCAGCGCCGGTCGCCGAGCCCCGCCGCTGTGGCCCGGCCAATCCCGGCGATCGAAAACGCGACGCTCGCCGCCGTCAAGCAGATGGTCTCCGGCTCAGACGTGATCAGTGCCGTGCCGGTCGCCTGCATCGGCGACGAACTGCACGCCGGCAAGATGCAGCTGCTGGGAACCGAGCCCTGGCTGCGCCTTAACTATGGAGTCGTGACGCTCAAGGGCCGGGTGCTGGGCCCGGCTGCGACGACGTTGCGCCAGTATGTCGTCGAGGCGGAAACCCAACTCGCGATCGCGGAGTCAAAGCTGCTCGCGCGTTTTGCCAGGCGAGGCGCAAGCCGCCTGCCGGCAAAACGCGCGGTTTCGCCGAAGAAGGATCGCGCCTGACGCAAGTGTCCGGATCGCCTGCGCCGCAGCGGTGCCCGAGGCCGGGCAAAGCCACGCGCGGCGTCGGCAGCGCTACTCGCCGCAGACCAGCCGCATCCGCCGTTCGGCGAGGGTGAACTCGTCGTCGGTCTTCGCTGCCAGCACCTGCTCCTTCGCCTGCTCGCAGGCGCTGGCCTGCCGCACGTCGGCCGCGACCGGTGCCGGCGGCGGTGCAGCCTTGGCAGGTGTCGGCGCCGCACGTGGCGCACACCGGCTATCGGGCACCAGGCGGATGTTCGCGAACTGCCCCTGCTCGACAGCGACGCAGTCGCCGACGCGCTTGCCGGCCTGGTCCGAAACGATGCGGATCGTGTTCGTGCCGTCAACCAGCACGGTGTACTCGAAGGCCTGCGATCGCCCCGCGAGGGAACCGACGCCGCGGCCGGCGGCAGCCCCGCCGATGCCGCGCAGCGCGCGGTTGCTCGATGATTGTCCGCCGCCTGTCGCCAGCCCGATTCCGCCGCCGATGAGGGTCCCGACGGCGCGCGAAGTGGTGTCGGTGACGGTCGTCGCCTGCACGTTGGTGATGCGGCCGTACTGCACGCGCGCCTGGGCGTCGGCTGCTTCAGGCAGGGACAGCGCGGCGACCGCGCCAACGGCAATTGCAGTGAACTGGCGAATCATGTAATGCCTCCATCAGGGAAGACGCGCAAGGAAATTCTAGATAACGCCGTCCTTCTGCATCGTTTCAACGATCAGGGCGACGAACTGCTCGATCAGTTGCGGCAAGGAATCCCAGCCGGTCGAAGTTGTCGTCGCCGCCGACCAGACCACCGCTGCGGTCCCGGCATCGAAGACGCGCGTGTCGGCGTGAACGTTCTGTGTCGTCGTCACCCGCGGCGGGACGGACGTGACCCACATCGAGTTGTGGTAACCGGCGAAGCCGCCCCAGCCGGGGCCCCAGCCGCTGCCCCAGCCCCAGCCCGAGTTCCAGGCCGGGCCCATCACCATGCCTGGCGTGACATTGACCTCGGTAGTGACATTGATGATCCGGCTGACCAGGGCATGGCCGACGCCGGCATCGGCGACCGCGCGCCGCAACTGCTCTTCGCTGACCGGACCGTCGCCGGGGATGAACTTGTAAGACTGCACCGCCTTGGCGCCGGCCGCAGCAAGCGCGACGACCATCCTGTCCTCGAACATCCGGCGATTTGTCGAGTCGCGTATCGCCGCCATCACCATGACGCTGCGCACCGACCGCTGGCCGGCAAACGCGGGGTTCACCCACTGCGCATCGACCCGCGTGGCGCGCGTGGCGCACCCGGCGAGCGCCATCATCGAGACCGTGGCCGCGGCCACGACGAACCAGCGGAAGAACATGTGGAACCCTCCCCGGACAACGGCCGGCAGGATACCGGCGGCGCGGTGGCCGATATTGACACAGGTCACTTGCGCGATGCGCAGGCGAAGCTCCGCCTGCGGAGGATCGGCGCGCGTCCGCTGCACGGTTTCGATACGGAAAAGGAGGGGCAACAACGTCCGCCCGAAGACGGCATCCGGTCGGATGGATATGGTGGAGGCGGCGGGAATCGAACCCGCGTCCACGAGTGTTCCTCAGGCAGTTCTACATGCGTAGCCGACCTATTTGGGTCTCGCCGTGCGTTTAGCCAGTCGGCAGGCCGACGCACAACCAGTCACTGGATCTCGATGTCCGGCGTCGTGACTCCGCCGGCATCCAGCCTCTGTAAATGTCGCCGCTGTTGCTTGCGCAACCTAGCCCAGGGGCCAGCTAGTGCAGCGTCTCACCGGGTTTTAGGCGGCGAGAGCGAAACGCTCGTCGTTGGCGTTTGTAGTGTTCCAGATGGATTTACGAGGTCACTGGTCCTCGGCATGCCCTGCGCTGATTCGCTACCCGCGTCGAAACCAGGTCGCCCCCAGCGATTGCGATTGTACGACCGAAGATGGGTCACTTCAGCGAGAAATCAACCCTCGTCGGCGGCAGCTTGGCGTCACCGGAGCCATCGAGCAGCGGAGCGCCGAGGAACAGGCGACTGCGCGGCACCTTGCCCTTTTCGCCGAGATAGTCGCGCACCGCGGTGGCGCGGTCGTTGGCCAGCTGGCGCAGGTCTTCTTCGCCAGCCGACACCGTCTTCATGATCAGCTGCTCCATCTCCGCGGCGGGGATCGACTTCGCGATGCCGAGGAAGTTGCGCGGCTTGTCGGGGATGCTTTCGGCCTCGTAAACGCGGCCGATCAGCCGCTCGCGCTCGCCGGTCGCGACCGTCACCGTCTTCGGATCGACGCTCTGGCCGGCGCGCACCAGCTCCTGCACCTTGGCCGCGCGCAGCTTGGCATCGAACTTGTCGCGGCGCAGGGCCTCGGCGTCGGCGGCTGCCACCGAGTGGCCGGCGATGTTCAGCTGAAGCGCCGGCCGATCGTTCAGTGCCTTGGCCAGCGTATCCAGTTTCTTCTGCTCCGCCTCGCGGAGCAGCGCGGCGCCCGGGTCGAAGGCGACGTGGCCCAGATCTTCGTCGCCGCCGCCGAATGCTGCCGAAAGGGCCGTGAACGGTGCCGTGATGATCTTCGTGAGCAGGTTGACGACCGCGTCCCCGATGACGCTGCCGATCGAGAACTCCGGGTTGTCGAGCGATCCCGATATCGGCAGATTGATGTCGATTTCGCCGCGGCTGTTCTGCAGCAGCGAGACGGCCAGCTGAACCGGCAGCTCGGTTGCGGTCGGGCTTTCGACCCGCTCGCCAAAGGTCAGTTGTTCGAGGAAAAGGTGGTTTTCGGCCTGCAGCTTGTTGTTCTCGATCTTGTAGTGCACGTCCATCGACAGCTTGCCTTTGGTGATCGGAAGGCCGGCGTACTTGACCGAATAGGGAGTCAGCCGCGGCAGCTCGACGTCCTTGGTGCTGCCCCGAAGATCGAGCGCAAGAGGTGTGGCCAGTGGATTGACCTTGCCGGTGATTTCGATCAAGGAGGCCAGGTCTCCACGGCCGCGGATCGAAACGTCGGCCGCTACGGCCCGGTCCGAAGACAATTCGGTCACGGTGCCCGAAAGATCCGTCAAATTGGCCGTGTAGTTGGGTTTGACGAAGTTGTCGGTGAAATTGACAGCGCCGCGCAGGACCTCGATGCCGCCGATGCGGATCCGCACCGGCAATTCGGCCGCGGCTGAGCTGGGTGGGGCTGCGTGCTGCGGCGGCTTTTCCGGTGCGGCTGATGAAGCCTGAGTGCCGAAGACTTCGACGAGGTTCAGCTTGCCCTGCGGAGAAAGGATCGCCCGCGCATAGAAGTCGTTCAGCTTGATGCCGCCGATGTCGAGCGACGGCGGCTGCGTCCCGGTGTCGACTCGGACCGTGTCGAGCGCCAGTGCCTGCCAGCGCGCCAGTTCGCTATCGTCGTTCGGGTTCAACGCGGCGAAGTTCGTCACCCGTCCGCTTCCGTCATAGCGAATGACGGGCAAGCCGTCTCGCACGCTGACGGCAAGGATGCCGTCAGCCGAAACGGCAGCGCTGGCCAGCACTGCATTCGCGTACTCGGCAGCGTACGGCTGAAGCGCGCTGACATCGACGTTGGCAACGTCGAGCTTCAGTTCGGCCTCCAACGGCTGTGCGCGCAGCCAGCCGCTTGCCTGCGCGGTGCCGCCGCCGAGGCGGGTACGCAGTTCCACATCGATGCGATTGCCCGGATCGCTGATGACGTTGCGGACGATGGCGTTCAGCCCCTCGAGGGCCAACGTCACCGTCGGCTGTACCGCCTGATCGAGCGCCTCCAGCCGCGCATCCACGAGTTCGAACTGGTCGAGCTTCATGCTCCACGCGGGGCCTTGGTCAGCCGCAGCTTTCGGCGGCGCGTCGACGATCAGTGCCTGCCAGTCGATGAGCCGGCGGCCGTCCGGTCGACGTCCCGCCTGGGCGCGGGCACCAGTGACCGTCGCGCGCTCGATACTGAGGCTGCGCTGCTGCAGATCGACACCGATCCCGCTGACTTCGACCCGTGGCGCCGACAGCAGCGCCAGCCTGCCGCGCGGTCCCTTGATCTGCACGTCGCCGGCGTTCAGGCGGCCTCCCGCAACTTCGACCGCGATATCGCTGCCGGCCCGGGACGCTTTCACGCGGGCGCCAGCGCTCAGTTCGCCGCTCACCGTGGCGGTCGTGAACAGGCGCAGGTACGGCGCCAGTCCCGCCAGTGGCAGCGACTCCAGCGTCGCATCGAGAGCCACCTGCAGCGGTGTGGCGCTGAGTTCGCCTGCGAGCTTCAACTGCGCTTTGTCGTCCGTAAGCGCGCTGACCGTCAGCCGTGCCGGCGCCTTGCCGGTGGTCGAAAAGCCATCGACCTCGACGGCAATCGATTGCACGGTCCGGCTGAAGTCCACCGTTTCGTCGCGCACATGGACGGTGCCGTCGACGAGGCGCATCTGGGAGATCTCCACGCTGAACGGCGCGGCGTCCGCCCCGCCTGCGGCGCCACCGCCAGGCGGCGCGACCTCGAGGGCGTCCAGGCCCGCAATCGTTCCGTCGCTGCGGCGCGTCGCGCGCAGGACAGGCGCCGTAAGCGTCGCAGAGGCGATCTTCGCGGTCCTTGCCAGAGGCTCGATCTCGTCAAGCGTCACTTCCAGCGAGCGCCACTCGGCGACAGGCTCCTGCATGCCGTCCGGCAGCAGGGCGAGGTCGCGGACGGCGGCGCGGCCGGTCAGCAGCAATCGCGCCGGCTGCGCCGGCCGGTCTTGCTGCGCTGCTACCGCGCGCCGGAAGGCCAGACGCAGGTCCGTGTCGAATTCGCCGGACGGGAGACTGAACTTCAGCGGCACGGGCACGTAGCCGAGGTAGGTCGGCAGATGCAGGCCGGTGAGCCGGATCGTCACCGAGGTTTCGAGGGACTCGGCAAAGGGCAGCGTCTCGCCATCGACCCTGAACGGCGTGTCATTGACGTGCGCCGAAAAGGACGGCTTGACCTTGATCTCCTCGGCGTCGGGCAGGCTGGAAATGAACGGGATGCCGATGCCGATTTGCGTGACCGCGTGCTTCCTGCCCACGACTCGATCGTCGATCGCGATCGCGCCGTCGACGATTTCGATGTTGTTGACTGAAAAGCGCGCCGGTTCGCCATCGCTCGGCTTTGCAGCCAGGCGCTCGATGATGTCGCTGAAGTTGAAACGGTTGGGCGCAAGTCGCACAACGTCGGCGCGAATCGTCTGCAGGCGCAGTGACTTGACGATCGGCGCCAGTCGCCAAACCGAACCGACGCTGATCTGCGCGTGCAGATCGCCCAGGCTCAGAAGCGGCTGCGCTTCACCTGCCGAACCGCCGACCGAGAGATCGCGGACATCGAGTTGAAGCTTGAACGGGTTGAATCGAATCTCGCCCACCTGGATCGGCCGGCCGATTTCGCGCGCCGCGACGGTTTCGATTCCCCATCGCAACGCTGCCGGCACGCCGAGCCAGAGTCCGACGAGTATCGCGATCGCCGCGGCGGCGAGCGAGGCCGCTCCGATCAGCAGGTGGCGGCGGGTGAGCCTCATGCGCAAAGTCCTGCGGGTTTCGCCATCTCGGTAGGCCGGATGTCCTGTCTGCCGGTCGGGAAGGTCTGCGTGTGGCCTCAGGAAGTACGCCTATCCGCCGATCCAGGTCAGCAACTGCGCCGGAGTGTCGATCACGTGGTCGCCGCCCCAGTTCGTAATGTCGGCTTCGGCACCGAGGTAGCCGTAGGCAGCAATGACGGTCGACACTCCCGCGGCCCGGCCGGCCAGTATGTCGCGCAGGTCGTCACCGACGTACACCGTTCGCTCGGATCCGACCGCGCAGGACTCCAGTGCATGTTGAATCGGCGCCGGGTGCGGCTTCGGATGCGGCGTCGTGTCGCCGCTGACCACACACGCGGCGCGCCGATGCAGGCCGAGTCGTTCCATCAGGGGCCGGGTAAAGCGGCTGGCCTTGTTGGTGACGACGCCCCAGCGCCGGCCCTCCGCTTCCAGGCGGTCGAGCGTCTCCACCATGCCTTCAAAAAGCCTGGTCTCCACGCACAGCCCCTGCTCGTAGTAGTCGAGGAACTCGATCCTCGCGGCCTCGTACTGCGCATCACCCGGCGCCAGTCCAAGCGCGCGGCCGATCAGGCCCCGGGCGCCATGGCTGGCCATCGGTCGCAACTGATCGACCGGCAGCGGTCGAAGCCCGCGGTCGGCCCGTTGCCGGTTGGCCGCGGCGGCGAGGTCCGGCGCGGTGTCCGCGAGGGTGCCATCGAGGTCGAACAGCACCAGATCGATCGGCGTTGGCCTCATTCGGGCTTGCGGCAGGCGACCAGGTAGTTGACGTCGGTGTCGCGGCCGAGGTCGGCACGCCGGGTCAGCGGGTTGTAGGTCATGCCCAGGATCTCGACGATCTCCAGGCCCGCCTGTCGTGCCATCGCCGCCAGCTCGCTGGGGCGGATGAACTTTGCGTACTCGTGCGTGCCGCGCGGCAGCAGACGCAGCACGTACTCGGCGCCGACGATGGCGAGCAGGAACGACTTCGGGTTGCGATTGATGGTCGAGAAGAACACCCAGCCGCCGCGGCGCGACAGCGTGGCGCAGGCCTGCACGCTGCTCGCGGGGTCAGGCACGTGCTCGAGCATCTCCATGCAGGTGACGACATCGAACGCCGCGGGCGCCTCTGCGGCCAGCGTCTCGGCGCTAAGTTCCCGGTAATCGACGGTCGTGCCCGATTCGAGCGCATGCAACTGCGCCACCCGCAGCGGCTTGACGGACAGGTCGATTCCCGTCACGTTCGCGCCGCGCTGCGCCATCGCCTCGGCGAGGATGCCGCCGCCGCAACCGACATCCACCACGCGCTTGCCGGAAAGCGCAGCCAGTCGGTCGATCCAGTCCAGCCGAAGTGGATTGATTTCGTGCAGCGGCCGCATGTCCCCGTGCGGATCCCACCACCGGTGCGCAAGTGCGCCGAACTTCTGAAGTTCCGCCGGATCGACATTCGGCGGAGATGCATGTTCGATCGTGTCCACGGGGCGATGTTATCCCGCGCGGCCTTCCTGGCTCGTCGGCACGCGCGCAGGGCGCGGCCGGATACGCAGTAACCGCTGCGCATGACCCGCAGGAGCCGACCGCATGACTCGGAGCAGCGGCGCGCTTCCGCTAGAGTTCGGCCCTTCTCACCTGTGTATCAGTTCTTTTGGGGTTGCCTATGACCGGACTGAAGTCAATCGCTTCGGCGCTTGCGCTGGCCTCACCGTTGGCGGTCGCGCAGACGCCGCCGACCGTGATTGCGCCGTTACCCGAGGTCGACGTGAAGCCGGTGGCGGACGCCAGGCCGGTGGACGTCGCCACCGTGGAGGCATTCAAGGGCGAGGGGCTCTTCTATTTCTCGGGCGCACGAATGGTCAACCTGCGTATCAGCGGGAATCCGCAGGGCGAGCGATATCCACTGACTGAAACGACGACCGACAGCGCGGTAGGTGCGTTCAACGCCAACATCGACGCCAGCCACTTCGTGCGCGATGGCGAGCGGCGCCGCATCGGCCGGCCGAACTTCGCGATTCCCGCGCCCGACGGCGGCGTGCAGCTGGTGTACGAGTCAACGAGTCCGCTGCGCATCAAGGTGATCCTCAAGGGATACGACGTTTCGGGCCTGCGGATCCGGGACTTCCTGCGTACGCCGGAGAACTTCAGCGAGCCCGAGGCGGCGCGCGCGGGCGAGGCGAAATTCCCTGCCGGATCGGTTGCCTACCTCTCGACGGTGCGCTTCCAGGACGACGTCCTGATGCTGCCGCGGCGCGAGTCGTTCACCGGCGCCGCCGATACGAAGCAGATGGTTGCCAATTTCTCCCGCGAGAACCCGTTCTGCCTCTCGTACGAGGATCGCAATGGCGCGCGACCGTACGCCATGATGTTTCGCGATGCGGGCGCTGACCGCGGCCGGGTTCAGCTTTACGCGGCCAAGCCGGGGACGATGTTCTGTGCCCGCGCCAGCGAGGACGTGCTGGCCGAGGGAACCTGGGAAGAGGCGACCGTCGGCGGCACCAAGGCCGTGGTGCTGTCGTTCAGTGCCAGCGTCGACCCGCTCGACACCGGAGTCACCGAGGTGGAGCGGGAAGCCGCACGGATCGCCTTCATCGAACCGCGCAAGGGCGCTCCGGGTGTGCGGCCGGGGAAGCTGTACCGGGCCGGTGCACGGATTGCCGATTATCAGTACCGGTTCAACGCCACCGCTGCAGCGGCGGTGCGAACCGCACTTGGGATGCGCTGAGGGCCGCGCGACGCGGCGTTCCCGGATGGCCTGACCGAATCCACTCGCGGCTTGAGCGCGCAGCAACAAAAAGCCCCGCCGAAGCGGGGCTTTTTGCTGAAGCTGACGTTGGTCAGCGCTTGACCGTGCGCGTACCGATCACTTCGATCTCCACGCGGCGGTTCTTGGCGCGACCGTCGGCGGTGCGGTTGTCCGCGACCGGCTGCTTCTCGCCCTTGCCTTCCGTGTAGATGCGGTTCGCCTCGATGCCCTTGCTCACCAGGTACTGCTTGACGGCATTGGCACGGCGCGCCGACAGGCCGAGGTTGTACTGCGTCGGTACCGATCGAGTCGGTGTGACCGACCGCGACGATGACCTCGAGATTGACGCCCGCCAGTTTCGACACGAGGTCGTCAAGCTTGGCTTTCGCCTCGGGCTTGATGACCGTACTTGTCGAAGTCGAACAGCGCGTCCGCCGCGAAGGTGACCTTCTCGGTGGTCGGCTTCGGCGGAGCCGGCGGCGGCGGCGGCGGAGGCGGCGGCGGAGGCGCAGCCTTCGGCGGAGCCGGCGGCGGTGGCGGCGGAGGCGGTTCGCAGACCTCCTTCGGCAGCACGGCCTTGTCGCACTGGCAGCCGGCGCCCTGCGGGCCGTCCATGCCGGCCAGCTGGGGCGTCCACCACGGCGTACGCCAGCACAGGCCGAACGGATCGACAACAACATTGCCGCGCGGATCGAGGACGTACGCGGGCGCATTCTTGGCGCCCGGAATGTCCTTCGATTGCGCGAACGCAGCGCCCGACGCGGCGACCATCACAGTCGCCAGCAGGACGCCAATCTTCGCGGTTTTGATCATAGTTTTCCTCACTGAAAATGGCAGGGCGTTTCGGACTCGCACACGCTCGCAACTTGCGCTTGCGTGACGGCCAATTGCCTGAAGCTGGTGGCTTCAGACAGCGACGTTGCCAGCGCCTATTTCTTCAGCAACTGCCGGCACTTATTTTGCCATGCCGACGATGACGACACGACCGCACGGTCGAGGGCAGCGCCATCGTCGGCGACCAGCTGTCGCGCCTGAACAACATGCCGGCCCGCGACCCAGACATCCGTAACGTGTTCACGTCCGCTGGCATAGAGCAGATGCGAAACGGGATCGAACAGCGGCGAGACCTCCGGGCTGGACAGTTCGACGGCGACCAGATCAGCCTCCTTGCCCGCTTCGATCGAACCGATCCGCTCGTCGAGGCCCAGCGCTTTGGCGCCGTTGATCGTTGCGCATTCCAGCGCGCTTGCCGCCGGCAGCATCGTCGCATCGCCGGAGACTGCCTTGGCGAGCAGCGCCGCGAAGCGGGCCTCGTCGAACATGTCGAGACGATTGTTGCTCGCGGCGCCGTCGGTGCCGAGGGCCACGTTGACGCCGGCGGCGAGCAGCGCCGAGACGGGAGCCATGCCGCTTGCCAGCTTGAGGTTCGATACCGGGCAGTGGGCAACACTCGCCCCGACCCGGCCCAGCTGGGCAACCTCGGTTTCGGTCAGATGCACGGCATGCACGGCGATGAGGCGCTCCGACAGCAGCCCGAAGCGGCCGAGCCGCTCGATCGGCCGCACGCCGTGGCGCTCGATCGACTCCTCGACCTCGTGCGCGGTTTCATGCACGTGCATGTGAACGGGCAGGTCCAGTTCCTCGGCAAGCACGGCCACGCGTGACAGCGTGGCGTCGCTGACCGTGTAGGGCGCGTGCGGCGCCAGCGTGAAACTGACCAGAGGCTCGTCGCGCAATGCGTCGCGCGCCTGCAGCCCCTTGCGCAGGTAGTCCTCGGCGTCGACGGCATACGCGGTAGGGAACTCGATGGCGATGATGCCGACCACCGCGCGCATGCCGACCGAGGTCAGCGCGCGGGCAACGACATCGGGATAGAAATACATGTCGGAACACGTGGTCACGCCCGCGCGCAGCATCTCGACTGCTGCCAGCCGGGCGCCGTCCTGCACGAACTCCTCGCCGACCAGCGCCTGCTCGAGCGGCCAGATCCGTTCCGCGAGCCAGCGCTGCAGCGGCAGGTCGTCGCCGACCCCGCGCAGCAGCGCCATGGATGCATGGGTATGCGCATTGACCAGCCCCGGCATGACCAGGTGGTCGGTCAGACGCACGGTGCGCCGTGCGCCGTAGCGCCGCGCGGCGTCCGTGGCCGGCAGCACGTCCCGGATCACGCCGCCATCGACGGCGATCGCGTAGCCCTCCAGCAGGGCGCCGCGCGGACGTATCGGCAGGAGCCAGCGTGGCTCGATCAGGGTGTCGATCTGCTCGGCGGCGTCCACTTCGGCTCGGGCGACGGTTGGCTGCGAACGGCCGCAATAGTGCCACGCGCCGCGCTGTCGCGAGGATCGCGCTGATAAACTTCGACGCTTGCTTGCGGCCCGAACGCGCGCCGGCTGGGCGCCCGTCGGGGGCCCGCTGCCCGTGTGAACCTGGGTCGCGCTGCTGCCGCCACCATGGACCCATTCGCCAAGGAAACCCTGCCCGTCTCGCTCGAAGAAGAGATGAGGCGGTCATATCTCGATTACGCGATGAGCGTGATCGTCGGCCGTGCGCTGCCCGACGTGCGCGACGGCCTCAAGCCGGTGCACCGGCGCGTGCTGTTCGCGATGCACGAGCTCGGCAACCACTACAACCGGCCGTACAAGAAGTCGGCGCGCATCGTCGGCGACGTGATCGGCAAGTTCCACCCGCACGGCGACCAGGCGGTCTACGACACGCTGGTGCGCATGGCGCAGGATTTCTCGCTGCGCTATCTGCTGATCGACGGACAGGGCAACTTCGGCTCGGTCGACGGCGACAACGCGGCGGCGATGCGCTACACGGAAGTGCGGCTGGCCAAGCTGGCGCACGAACTGCTGGCCGACATCGAGAAGGAAACCGTCGACTTCGGGCCGAACTACGACGGTTCGGAGAGGGAGCCGCTGCTCCTGCCGGCGCGCCTGCCCAACCTGCTGGTCAACGGTTCGTCGGGCATCGCGGTCGGCATGGCCACCAACATCCCGCCGCACAACCTGAACGAGATCGTCGACGGCTGCCTGCTGCTGCTGCGCAATCCGGACACGTCGATCGAGGAACTGATCGAACTCGTGCCGGCACCCGATTTTCCGACTGCGGCCATCGTCTACGGCCTCGAGGGCGTCCGCGAGGGCTACCGCACCGGCCGCGGCCGCGTGGTGATGCGCGCCAAGACCCATTTCGAGGACATCGACCGCGGTGCCCGGCAGGCGATCATCGTCGACGAGCTGCCGTACCAGGTCAACAAGAGGCTGCTGCTCGAGCGCATCGCCGAGATGGTCGGCGACAAGAAGCTCGAAGGCATCTCCGACATCCGCGACGAGTCGGACAAGTCGGGCATGCGCGTGGTGATCGAACTGAAGCGCGGCGAAGTCGCCGAGGTGGTGCTGAACAACCTCTACAAGCAGACGCAGCTGCAGGACACGTTCGGCATGAACATGGTGGCGCTGGTCGACGGCCAGCCGAAGCTGCTCAACCTCCGGCAGATGATGGAGGCGTTCCTCGCGCACCGGCGCGAGGTCGTCACCCGGCGCACGGTGTTCGAGCTGCGCGAGGCGCGCGACCGCGGCCACGTGCTGGAGGGCCTGGCGGTGGCGCTGGCCAACATCGACGAGTTCATCGCCATCATCAAGGCAGCGCCGACGCCGCCTGTGGCACGCGCGGAACTGATGTCTCGCGCGTGGGACTCTTCGCTGGTCCGCGAAATGCTGATGCGTGCCGGGAGCCAGCGCGAGGCGTACCGGCCGCTCGGCCTGGAGCCTCAGTACGGGCTGAAGGACGACGGGCTCTATCGGCTCTCGGAAACGCAGGCCGAGCAGATCCTGCAGATGCGGCTGCAGCGGCTCACGGGCCTCGAGCAGGACAAGATTCGCAACGAGTATCGCGAGGTCATGGACCGCATCTCCGACCTGCTCGACATCCTTGCGCGGCCCGAGCGGATCACGACGATCATCGGCGACGATCTGGCGGCGGTGAAGAAGGAGTTCGGTGATGCGCGCCGCTCGGAGATCGTGCGCAGCGCCGAGGATCTGCAGACCGCCGACCTGATTGCGCCGCAGGACATGGTCGTGACCCTGTCGCATACCGGTTACATCAAGAGCCAGCCGCTGGCCGACTACCGCGCCCAGAAGCGCGGCGGTCGCGGACGCCAGGCCGCCGCAACGCGCGAGGACGACTGGATCGACCAGCTGTTCATCGCCAACACGCACGACACGATCCTGTGTTTTTCGGATCGCGGCCGCCTGTACTGGCTGAAGGTATGGGAGGTCCCGCAGGGTTCGCGGGTGTCGCGCGGCAAGCCCATCGTCAACATGTTCCCGCTCGGCGAGCAGGAGAAGATCACCGTCGTCCTGCCGGTCCGCGAATACGACGAGCATCGCTACGTCTTCATGGCTACCGCGCAGGGAACGGTGAAGAAGACGGCGCTGACCGAGTTTTCCAATCCGCGCAAGGCGGGAATCATCGCCGTCGACCTCGATGCCGGCGACTACCTCATCGGCGCGGCAATCACCGACGGCCAGCATGACGTGATGCTGTTCTCCGACGCCGGCAAGGCGGTGCGCTTCGACGAGAACGACGTGCGCCCGATGGGCCGCACGGCGCGCGGCGTGCGCGGCATGCAGCTCGATCCCGGCCAGAGCGTGATCGCGCTGCTGGTCGCCGAGGACGAGGCGCAGAGCGTGCTGACCGCGACCGAAAACGGCTTCGGCAAGCGCACCCCGATCTCGGAATACACGCGCCATGGGCGCGGCACCAAGGGCATGATCGCCATCGCCACCACCGAGCGAAACGGCAAGGTCGTGGCCGCGACGCTGGTGCGGCCGGACGACGAGATCATGCTGATCACCACCGGCGGCGTGCTGATCCGCACGCGCGTGGCGGAAATCCGCGAAATGAGCCGCGCTACCCAGGGCGTGACCCTGATTGCGCTCGACGACGGAACCACGCTCGCCGGCCTGCAGCGCATCGTCGAGACCGACGAAGAGGGCACGGCGGCGCCGGATGCCGGCGCCGTGTCGTCCTGAGCGCAGACCGCGTCCCGCGATGGACGAGCCGCTGAAAGCGTTGCGCCAGGCAATCGACGAGGTCGATCGGCGGCTGGTCGCGCTGGTCAGCGAGCGGGCGAAGCTGGCGCAGGAAGTCGGCCGCATCAAGGAAGTGGCGGACGCGCCGGTCTACCGGCCGGAGCGCGAGGCGGAAGTGCTGCGCAACGTCTGCGCGGCCAACCCGGGACCACTGCCTGCTGCGGCGCTCACGGCGATCTTCCGCGAGATCATGTCCGCCTGTCGCGCTCTCGAGAGGCAGCTGCGCGTGGCCTATCTGGGTCCGGCCGGGACATTCTCTGAGACGGCGCTGCTCCGGCAGTTCGGCTCGGCGGTCGAGGCCGTGCCCTGCGCATCGATCGACGAGGTGTTCCGCGCGGCAGAGGCCGGCAGCGTCGATTTCGCGATAGCGCCGGTCGAGAACTCCACCGAAGGTTCGATCACGCGCACGCTTGACCTGCTGCTTGCCACGCCGCTGTCGATCATCGCCGAGGTGGCGCTGCCGATCGAGCATCATCTGCTGACCGGCAGCGGAAGCATGCAGGGCGTAACCAGGATCACGGCGCATGCGCAGGCGCTGGCGCAGTGCGTGAACTGGCTGAACCGGCACTATCCCGCGATCGAGCGGCAGCCCGTGGCGAGCAATGCCGAAGCGGCACGGCTGGCGTCGACCGACCCTGCCGTCGCCGCGATTGCCGGCGAAGCTGCGGCGGTCCGCTACGGCCTCGTGCCGGTGGCCAGCCATATCCAGGACGACCCGGGCAATAGAACGCGGTTCGTTGCACTTGGGCGCCAGCGGACGCAGCCCAGCGGGCGCGACAAGACCTCGCTGATCCTGGCCGTGGCGCACCGTGCCGGGGCCGTTCATCACATGCTGGGGCCGCTGGCGCAGCATGGCGTGTCGATGACGCGGTTCGAGTCGCGTCCGTCCAGGACCGGAGCCTGGGAGTACTACTTCTACGTCGACGTCGAGGGCCACGAGCGGGATCCCGGCGTCGCGGTCGCACTCGAGAAGCTGCGCGAAGAATGCGCGTTCTACAAGAGCCTCGGCTCCTATCCGGTCGCCGGCTGAGAGGGAAAACCATCATGAGTACAGCGGCTCACGCGGGACAGGCACCGCAGGCGATCGAAGCGCTGCCCTACGTGCGGGCCATTGCGCCGTATCAGGCCGGCAAGCCGATCGAGGAACTGGCCCGCGAGCACGGGCTGCAGCCGGAGAAGATCGTCAAGCTGGCCTCGAACGAGAACCCGCTGGGCATGCCGGCGTCGGCGCGGACAGCGATCGAAGCGGCCCTTGCCGAACTGGGCCGTTATCCGGACTCCAATGGCTTCGAACTGAAGGGAGCGCTTTCGCGCAGGCTCGGCGTGCCGGCCGACTGGATCACGCTGGGCAACGGCAGCAACGACGTTCTCGAGGCCGCGGCGGCAGTGATGCTGGCGCCCGGACGCAGCTGCGTCTATGCGCAGCACTCCTTCGCGGTCTACCCGCTGGCCACGCTTGCCCGTGGTGCGCGTTCGATCGTCGTGCCCGCGCGCGACTTCGGCCACGACCTCGACGCGATGCTGGCGGCGATCGAGTCGGACTCGCGCCTGGTATTCGTTGCCAACCCGAACAACCCGACCGGGACGTTCGTCCGCGCCGAGACGATGGCCGAGTTTCTCGGCCGCGTGCCGCGCCACGTGGTGGTCGTCCTCGACGAGGCCTACAACGAATACCTCCTGCCGGAGCTCAGGCACCCGAGCATCGACTGGGTGCGGCGCTTCCCGAACCTGCTCGTGTCGCGCTCGTTTTCGAAGGCCTACGGACTGGCGGGATTGCGCATCGGCTACGGCGTTGCGCAGCCGGAACTGACGGATCTGCTCAATCGCGTGCGCCAGCCGTTCAACTGCAATTCGCTGGCGCAGGCGGCTGCCGTCGCCGCGCTCGCGGACGAGGATTTCGTTGCCCGCAGCGTCGAGGTCAACCGGGAAGGCATGCTGCAGATCACGTCCGCCTTCGACGCGCTGAGGCTGCGCTACCTGCCGAGTTTCGGCAACTTCGTCCTGGTGCACGTGGGCGATGGCGCCGGCATCTACCGGGCGCTGCTCGAGCGCGGCGTCATCGTGCGACCGGTGGCCAACTACGGGCTGCCGGAATGGCTCCGCGTCACGATCGGCCTGCCGGAGGAGAACGAGACGTTCATCGCTGCGCTGCGCGAGGCCCTGCAGGACGCCGGCGCATGAGGATTGCGCTGATCGGCGTCGGGCTGATCGGCGGCTCGCTGCTCGCTGCCTGGCGCCAGGCGGGGCTCGTGACGACGGCGACCGGATACGACGTCGATCACCGGGCGCTGGCGATCGCGAGCGAGCGCGGCCTGATCGACCGCAGCGTCGGGTCGGTGGCAGAGGCGGTGGCCGATGCGGAGCTGGTGCTGCTGGCCACGCCGGTCGGCGCGATGCACGAGGTGTTCGCGGAACTGGCGCCGGCGCTTTCGGCCGATGCCATCGTGACCGACGTCGGCAGCACCAAGCACGAGGTGCTTGCTCAAGCGCGAGCGGCGCTCGGTGCCGCGGCTTCCCGATTCGTTCCCGCCCATCCGATCGCCGGCAAGGAGCTTCCCGGCGTCGAACATGCCGACGCTCGCCTGTTCGTGGGCAGGCGGGTGATCGTTACCCCGACGGACGACACCGCCGGCGAAGCGCTAGCCCGCGTCGAGGAACTCTTCGCGCGGACCGGCGCAAATGTCGAGCGCATGGACGCCGCCGAACACGACCGCATCTTCGCCGCGGTCAGCCACCTGCCGCACCTGCTCGCTTTCGCGCTGGTGGCGGCGATCGGCTCAGCGACCGATGGTGGAAAGAGGCTTGGCTACGGCGGCGCGGGCTTCCGCGATTTCACGCGCATTGCCGCTGCCTCGCCGGTGATGTGGCGCGACATCTGCCTTGCCAACCACGTGGCGCTCGGCGAGGAACTGCGCGGCTATCGCGCATTACTGGACCGGCTGCAGCGCGCAGTCGACGACGGGGATGCGGCCTCGCTGCAGCAGACTTTCGAGCAGGCTGCGCGTCTCCGTCGTCAATGGGCCGGCGGGGCAGATGCCCAGTAGCGTCGACGAGGCCGAAGCACAGCGCTGGCCGGCGCAACTTACGGTCGCGCCGATCGCGCGCGCGCGGGGCGTGGTCCGACTGCCGGGGTCCAAGAGCATCTCCAACCGTGCGCTGCTGCTGGCTGCGCTGGCGGATGGCACGACCTCGCTGTCGGGCCTGCTCGACGCCGACGACACGCGCGTGATGATCGAAGCGCTGCACGCGCTGGGTATCGCGATCCGGCGCGAAGGCGACGCGCTGCGCGTGAGCGGCTGCGGCGGACGGTTTCCTGTGCGAAGCGCGGAACTTTTCGTCGGCAACGCCGGCACGGCGACCCGTTCGCTCACCGCCGCGCTGGCGTTCGCCGATGGGCGTTACCGCATCGACGGCGTGGCACGGATGCGTGAGCGGCCAATCGGCGATCTGGTCGAGGCGCTCAACGCGCTCGGGGCGCGCATCGGTTACGAGGGCCAGGCCGGCTGCCCGCCGTTGCTGATCGAGCCGGCGCGGCAGCTGCTGCGCGACGAGGTGGCGATCCGGGGCACCGTCTCGAGCCAGTTCGTCAGCGGGCTCCTGATGGCGGCGCCGCTGGTCGCGCCCGAGCAGGGGCTTCGCGTGGTCGTGGCCGGGGAGTTGATCTCGCAGCCGTACGTGGCGATGACGCTGGCGATGATGAAGCGGTTCGGCGTCGAGGTACGCCGCGCCGGGGACACCTTCATCGTGCCGCGCGCCCGCTACACGTCGCCCGGTGAGCTTGCGGTGGAGGGCGACGCATCGAGCGCCTCGTATTTCCTGGCACTCGGGCTGCTCGCCGGCGGCCCGGTGCGCGTCGAAGGCGTCGGCCGCGACAGCGTGCAGGGCGACGTGGCGTTCGCCGAGCTGCTGCGGGCGATGGGGGCATCGATCGAAGTGGGCCTCGACTGGATCGAGGCGCGCGCGGGCGACCAATTGCGCGCGGTCGACTGGGACTGCACGTCGATTCCCGACGCCGCGATGACTGCGGCGGTGGTGGCGATGTTCGCACCGGGGCGGACCACGCTGCGCGGCATTCACTCCTGGCGGGTCAAGGAGACCGACCGCATCGCCGCCATGGCGACGGAGCTGCGCAAGCTCGGCGCGGCGGTCGAGGAGGGCGCGGACCGGATCACGGTCGGCGGGCCGACCATGCTGCGCGAAGCAACGATCGACACCTACGACGACCACCGGATCGCGATGTGCTTCGCTTTGGCCGCAGCCGGCGGCGTAGCGGTGCACATCCGCGATCCCGGCTGTGTCAGCAAGACGTTTCCGCGGTTTTTCGAGGAACTGTCGGCGCTGGTGCGGCCGCGCGCAGGCTGAAGCGTGCCCAGGCGCGCTCGTGCAGGAGGTAGGCGACGGTGTTGGCCATCGGCTCGATCAATGCCAGGGCGCCGGCAATCGGCGCGCTGCCGGTCAGCAGGTAGGCGATCGTGAAGGCGACCGTGAAATGCACGACGGCGAACGTGCCGGTTTTGGCGAGGGTCTGTGTGAGCGGGACGCGCATCGCAATGTCCAGTGACGCAATCGTTGCTGGCCATGCTAGCGGCCGGAGCACGGCCGTCCATTGAATTGTGTCGATCGTGGCGATAGCGAAAGGCTGTTGATGAAGACCGTGCCGGTGATCGCCATCGATGGCCCGACGGCTTCCGGCAAGGGGACGGTGGCGCAGCGCGTCGCGACCGCGCTGGGCTGGCAGTACCTGGACAGCGGCGCGCTGTACCGTCTGGTGGCGCTGCGCGCGATCGAGGCGGGCGTGGCGGACGCCGATGCGGCGGGGCTGGCGGCGCTCGCCCGGGAACTGCGGCCAGCGTTCGTCGGCGGCCGGATTGAGCTCGACGGGCGGGACGTGACCGACGACATCCGGCGCGAGGACGTCGGCGCGATGGCATCACGGATTGCGGTGCATCCGCCGCTGCGCGAGGCGCTGCTCGACCTGCAGAGGGCATTCCGTCGTCCGCCGGGGCTGGTGGCGGACGGGCGCGACATGGGTACGGTGCTGTTTCCGGACGCGCGGCTGAAAGTCTTTCTCACCGCGACCACCGAGGCGCGCGCCGAGCGCCGTCATAAGCAGTTGAGCGAAAAAGGATTTTCCAGTAATATCGCCGCTCTTTCGCAGGAGCTCAAGGCGCGTGACGAACGCGACAGCAGTCGTTCCGCGTCGCCCTTGAAGCCTGCAGAAGACGCCCGCCAGCTCGACAGTTCGCATCTCTCGATCGAACAGGTCGTCGCGCAGATTCTGCGCTGGCACGGCGAGGGCTGAGCCGCGCACGACTGGCGGCGTCGGCAGGGTGCGCGGTCTCGCCCGGCGGGCAGTTCGCGTGGTGATCAACTCCGCCAGGGCGCAAGTCCTTGGCGTGATCGAAGGTCAATGATGTCTTCCGTTGCAACTCAAACCGGCTCTGGCAAAGAGAGCTTTGCGGCACTGTTCGAAGAAAGCCTGGCGCGCAAGGAAATGCGTGCCGGCGAGGTGATCACCGCCGAGGTGGTCCGCGTCGACTACAACTTCGTGGTGGTCAACGCCGGCCTCAAGAGCGAGGCCTATATCCCGCTCGAGGAATTCAAGAACGACGTCGGCGAACTCGACGTCAAGCCGGGCGACTTCGTCTCGGTGGCGATCGAATCGCTGGAGAACGGCTATGGCGACACGATCCTGTCGCGCGACAAGGCCAAGCGGCTGGCGGCCTGGCTGAACCTGGAAAAGGCGCTCGAGAACGGCGAACTGGTCAGCGGCACGATCTCCGGCAAGGTCAAGGGCGGCCTGACCGTGATGACCAACGGCATCCGCGCGTTCCTGCCGGGCTCGCTGGTCGACACCCGGCCGGTCAAGGACACGACGCCGTACGAGGGCAAGACGCTCGAGTTCAAGGTCATCAAGCTCGACCGCAAGCGCAACAACGTGGTCGTGTCGCGCCGTGCGGTGATCGAGGCCAGCATGGGCGAGGAACGCGCCAAGCTGCTCGAGACGCTGCGCGAGGGTGCGATCGTCAACGGCGTGGTCAAGAACATCACCGATTACGGCGCGTTTGTCGATCTCGGCGGCATCGATGGCCTGCTCCACATCACGGATCTCGCCTGGCGGCGCGTGCGTCACCCGAGCGAGGTCGTGCAGGTGGGCCAGGAGCTGACCGCCAAGGTCCTGAAGTTCGACCAGGAGAAGAACCGCGTTTCGCTCGGCCTGAAGCAGCTCGGCGAGGATCCGTGGGTCGGCCTGGGCCGGCGCTATCCGCAGGGAACGCGTCTGTTCGGCAAGATCACCAACATCACCGACTACGGCTCGTTCGTCGAGATCGAGGCCGGCATCGAGGGTCTGGTGCACGTGTCCGAGATGGACTGGACCAACAAGAACGTCGACCCGAAGAAGGTCGTCGCGCTCGGCGACGAGGTCGAGGTGATGGTGCTCGAGATCGACGAGGACCGGCGCCGCATTTCGCTCGGCATGAAGCAGTGCAAGCCGAATCCATGGGACGACTTCGCCATCGCGCACAAGAAGGGCGACCGTGTCAAAGGGCAGATCAAGTCGATCACCGACTTCGGCGTGTTCATCGGCCTGCCGGGCAACATCGACGGCCTGGTGCACCTGTCGGACCTGTCGTGGAACGAGCCCGGCGAGGAAGCCGTGCGCAAGTTCAAGAAGGGCGACGACATCGAGGCGGTGGTGCTGGCGATCGACGTCGAGCGGGAGCGCATTTCGCTCGGCATCAAGCAGCTGGCCGGCGATCCGTTCAGCAACTTTGCCGCCACCCACGAGAAGGGATCGCTGGTCACCGGCAAGGTCAGGAGCGTGGATGCCAAGGGTGCGGTGATCGAGCTTGGCGGCGACGTCGAAGGCTACCTGCGCGCATCGGAGATCTCGTCCGACCGCGTCGAGGACGCGCGCAACCACCTGAAGGAAGGGGACTCGGTCACTGCGCTGATCATCAACGTCGACCGCAAGAACCGCAGCCTCAACCTGTCGATCAAGGCCAGGGACAGCGCCGAGGCGAGCGAGGCAATCGAACGGATGAAGGCCGAGGCCGCAACCGGCACGACCAGCCTCGGCGCACTGCTGAAGGCGAAGCTCGACAATCGCTAGCCGGCAAAGGCGCGATCGCCATGAAGATGCTGACCCGTTCCGAGCTCATCGGCCGCCTGTCCGAGCGCAACCCGCGGCTGCCGCCGCGCGACGCGGACGAGGCGGTCAAGTGCATGCTCGAGACCATGACACGGGCGCTGGCGGAAGGCGGTCGCGTCGAGATCCGCGGCTTCGGCAGTTTTGCGCTCAACTACCGTCCGCCGCGTATCGGGCGCAATCCAAAGTCCGGTGAGCGGGTCCACGTTCCGGCGAAGTTCGTGCCGCATTTCAAGGCGGGCAAGGAACTGCGCAGTCGCGTCGATCACGGCGGCGAAGAAAGCCCGGTGCCCGATGCAGCGCCTGCTGCGTCGGGCTGACGGCCCGGGCTGTTGCAAGAAGCTCCTGCCCCGCCGCGCGCGGGGCTTTTTCTTGCCCGCGTTCACGGTCGCGGCGGGCACGCGCGGCGCAGGCGCACGCTTAGAATCCGGTCACGACTGGAGATGCAAGCGGATGAACATTGTCGCGTGGCTTCTGCGCCTGCTGTTCTTCCTCGCGGTGCTGTGGTTCGCGCTGAAGAACACGATGCCGGTGACGGTTCGCCTGACCGAGACGCTGCGCTGGGAGGGCGTTCCGCTGGTGGTGGTGATGCTGGGGTGCCTTCTGGTCGGCATGGTGCTCGGCGCAATGGCGCTTGCGCCGAGGCTCTATCGTTTGCATCGGCGGGCCGCTGCAGCCGGGAGCGGCGAGACGCGGCTTCGCGCTGCCCCGTCGGCCGATGCCGACGTTGGGGGCGACCGCCTGGCCAATGTCGCGCGCAGTGCCGGCGCGGTCGGCGATCTCGATAGCGCCGAGGGCGGTGGCGCGACGACGCGCCGATGATCGAGTTCGAACTGTGGTACCTGCTGCTGCTGCCGCTGCTGTTCGCGGCCGGCTGGTGGCTGCGTGGCGTCGATACCCGCCAGCGAAGCAGCGATGCCGACGGCGGGCCGCGCGCGTACTTCCGCGGCCTCAACTATCTCCTCAACGAGCAGCCGGACAAGGCGATCGACGCGTTCATCGAAGTCGTCAAGCTCGACCCGGAAACGATCGACCTGCATTTTGCGCTCGGCAACCTGTTCCGCCGGCGCGGCGAGGTCGATCGCGCCGTTCGCATTCACACGCACCTGATCAACCGCGCCGACCTGCCCGCGCGCAGCCGCGCGGAAGCCCTGGCCGAGCTGGGGCAGGACTTCCTCAAGGGCGGACTGCTCGACCGCGCCGAAGACAGCTTCACCCGTCTGCTCGACGAGCCCCGTCATCGCGTCGAGGCAATGCGCGCGCTGCTGCGCATCTACCAGATGGAGCGCGAATGGGACAAGGCGATCGAGGTCTCGCGCCGGCTGGAGCGCGAGGCCGGCGAAAGCAGCCATTCCCAGGTGGCTCACTTTCACTGCGAGTCGGCCGAGCAAGCGCTGGCCGCAGGCGATGACGGCGCAGCGCGGAGCCATCTCGCGCAGGCGCTGAAGGTCAACCGCAGGTCGGTCCGGGCAGCGATCCTTGCCGGCGATCTGGCGGTCCGGGACGGGAATCGCCAGGACGCGATTGGTCACTGGCGGCAGGTCGCCGAGCTGAATCCAGATTACCTGCCGCTGGTTGCCGGCCGGCTCGCCGACGCACTCGAGGCGGAAGGGCAGCGTGTCGAGGCGCTGAATTTCCTGCGCCGCAGCCTGCTCGACCACCCGTCGATCGACCTGCTCGACGTGACCCATAGCCGCGTCGCTGCGTGGGAAGGCGCGGCCCCTGCCGAAGTACTGTTGCGCGACGAGCTGCAACGGCATCCGTCGCTGCTCGGCTTCGAGCGACTGCTGGCGTCGCGTGCGGCCACCGCGTTTGGCGATGCGCCCGTCGAGCAGCTGCGCGCGTTGATCCAGGCGCAGGCGCGCAGGCTGGCGCGCTATCGTTGCAGCAAGTGCGGCTTCCGGGCACGCGAGTTCCACTGGCAGTGCCCCGGCTGCACCAGCTGGGACAGCTATCCGCCGCGCCGCATCGAGGAACTCGACGCGCAATAACGGGCGCAATGCACATCCTGCCCCTGCTGCTGGTGCTGGCGCCGTCGATTGCGGCGGCTCTCGACATCAACACGGCCACGCGAGCCGAGCTGGAGCGCATCCAGGGACTCGGCGTGGCGACGACCGAGCGCATCCTGCAGGCACGCAGCGAGCGCCCGTTTGCCGACTGGAACGATCTCGCTGCGCGGGTGGCCGGGATCGGCGGCAAGCGTGCCGAGCAGCTGCGCCGGCAGGGCCTCACCGTCAACGGCAGGCCGCTGCCGGACGACGGCGGGAAACGGCAATGACGTACCAGGAGATCGCGGCGACCATCGGCAACACGCCGCTGGTCCGACTGCAGCGCATCGGCGCCGAGCGCAGTGCGCGGCACGGCAACGTGGTGCTCGGCAAGCTCGAAGGAAACAACCCCGGCGGCTCGGTCAAGGACCGCCCCGCCTTCTCGATGATCAGTCGCGCCGAGGAGCGCGGCGAGATCCGCCCCGGCGACCGGCTGATCGAGGCCACCAGCGGCAACACCGGCATCGCGCTGGCGATGATCTCGGCGATGAAGGGCTACCGGATGACGCTGATCATGCCGGACAACCTGTCCGCCGAACGGCGCGCCAGCATGACCGCGTACGGCGCCGAGCTGATCCTGACCCCGGCGGCAAAGGGCGGCATGGAATACGCGCGCGACGTGGCGATGGAAATGCAGGCGAAAGGCGAGGGCAAGGTACTCGATCAGTTCGCCAATGCCGACAATCCGCGAGCCCACTACGAAGCGACCGGACCCGAGATATGGCGTGACACCCATGGGCGAGTCACGCACTTCGTCAGCGCGATGGGCACCACCGGAACGATCGTGGGCGTGTCGCGCTTCCTGAAGGAAATGAATCCCGGCGTGCACATCATCGGCGCGCAGCCTGCCGAGGGCTCGCAGATACCGGGCATCCGCAAGTGGCCGCCGGCCTACCTGCCGAAGATCTACGACGCGAGCCGCGTCGACAGGCTGGAGTACGTCACGCAGGCCGACGCCGAGGCGATGGCACGCCGTCTCGCCGCAGAGGAAGGAATCTTCTGCGGCATCTCGGCAGCGGGCGCCTGCGTCATTGCCCTGCGCATCGCCGCCGAGGTCGAGGGCGCGACGATCGTGTTCATCGTCTGCGATCGCGGCGACCGTTACCTTTCAACCGGCGTCTTTCCCGTGTGAGGAAAGGATTTATTGCCACCGATTGACACGGATTTCACGGATTCAACCGCAAGACGGCCGTCGCGGCTGCACCCGGATTGACGGGGTCACCGGCCATTCGCTGGGGCGCCGCGCGTGGCCACTGTCTTAATCCGTGTTCATCCGTGTCAATCCGTGGCAAAAGCCCTTCATTCCGCCGCCACGGGGATCTTGCCGATCTTCGCCTGCCACTCGCGTGGGCCGGTCTCGTGCACGGAGGTGCCGTCGCTGCTGACTGCGACCGTCACCGGCATGTCCTTGACGTCGAATTCGTAGATCGCCTCCATGCCGAGGTCGGCGAAGGCGAGGACCTTGGCCGCCTTGATCGCCTTGGCCACCAGGTACGCCGCGCCGCCGACGGCCATCAGGTAAGCGCTCTTGTGCTTGCGGATGGCCTCGATCGCCACCGGACCTCGCTCGGACTTGCCGATCATCGCGATCAGCCCGGTCTGCGCGAGCATCATCTCGGTGAACTTGTCCATCCGCGTGGCGGTGGTCGGGCCGGCCGGGCCGACGACTTCGTCGCGCACCGGGTCGACCGGGCCGACGTAGTAGATGACCCGGTTGGTGAAGTCGACCGGCAGCTTCTCGCCCTTGGCCAGCATGTCCTTGATGCGCTGGTGCGCCGCATCGCGGCCGGT
This sequence comes from uncultured beta proteobacterium, assembly GCA_963847675.1. Lineage (GTDB taxonomy): Bacteria > Pseudomonadota > Gammaproteobacteria > Burkholderiales > Burkholderiaceae_F > JADJWR01. The sequence continues at coordinate 56,804 of CAWKAP010000007.1, read as the reverse complement.
CAGCATCCTGCCGGAGAGCAGCAGGGTGTCGCCCGGCTTCCACGAGGCGATTTCCTCTTTCGTCAGCTTGTTCAGGTCGACCCGCTTGCTCTTCTGATAGTCGGGCGCCCACTGCACCTTCGGCCACAGGTCGAGCGACGGCGGCTCCAGATACGCCGGGCCGCTGCCGTCGAGCACGAAGTGCGCATGGCGGGTTGCGGCGCAGTTCGGGATCATCGCCACCGGCTTGCCTGCGGCATGGGTCGGATACATCCTGATCTTGACGTCGAGCACCGTCGTCAGCCCGCCCAGCCCCTGCGCGCCGATCCCCAGCGCGTTGACCTTTTCGAAGAGCTCGAGGCGCAGCTTCTCGACGTCGTTGGCCGGGCCGCGGCGGCGCAACTCGTACATGTCGATGTCGTCCATCAGCGCTTCCTTGGCCATCGTCATCGCCTTCTCGGCCGTGCCGCCGATGCCGATGCCGAGCATGCCCGGCGGGCACCAGCCCGCGCCCATCGTCGGCACCGTCTTCAGCACCCAGTCGACGATCGAGTCCGACGGGTTGAGCATCACGAACTTGCTCTTGTTTTCCGAGCCGCCGCCCTTGGCCGCCACCTGCACCTCGACCGTGCCGCCTGGCACGATCTGCACGTTGATCACCGCCGGCGTGTTGTCCTTGGTGTTCTTGCGGCCGAACTCGGGCGGGCTGACGACCGAGGCGCGCAGCACGTTGTCCGGATTCAGGTAGCCGCGGCGCACGCCTTCGTTGACGGCGTCCTCGAGCGATCCGGTGAAGCCGTCCCAGCGCACGTCCATGCCGACCTTGAGGAAGACGTTGACGATGCCGGTGTCCTGGCAGAGCGGCCGGTGGCCCTCGGCGCACATCTTCGAGTTGGTCAGGATCTGCGCGATCGAGTCCTTCGCCGCCGGGCTCTGCTCCTCCTCGTAGGCGCGCGCGAGGTGGGCGATGAAATCGGCCGGATGGTAGTAGCTGATGTACTGCAGCGCCGCGGCGATGCTTTCGATGAGGTCGGCCTGCTTGATCGTTGTCATGGTTGCCTCGCGTGTCCTTGGTGCAGGTGAAGTCCGTCTGTGCCCCTCGCGCGGGCGCTCAGTGCGGCGGCTGGCCGCCTACGACTTGCGGCCGCGCACTGCCGAACAGGATGCGGTCGGTGGCGGCGATGGCCATTGCCGAGAGCAGGAAGGTCAAATGGATGCCCGTCTGTGCGATCAGCGTCTTGCTGTCGTAATTGGCCGCGTTGATGAAGGTCTTCAGCAGGTGGATCGAACTGATGCCGATGATCGCCGTTGCCAGCTTGACCTTCAATACGCTGGCATTGACGTGCGACAACCATTCGGGCTGATCCGGATGGCCTTGGAGGTTCAGCCGCGACACGAACGTCTCGTAGCCGCCGACGATCACCATGATCAGCAGGTTGGAGATCATCACCACGTCGATCAGGCCCAGCACGACCAGCATGATCACGGTTTCATTCATCTTCGGCCTGCCTTCGGTGGGCAGCGCATAGCCGACCGCGTTGAACAGGTCGGCGATCGAACGCGCATCGCCGAACATCGCGCCGAGCAGGTGGACCAGTTCGGCCCAGAAGTGATAGACGTAGACGACCTGCGCCAGGATCAGCCCGACGTACAGCGGCAGCTGCAGCCAGCGGCTGGCGAAGATCAGGCGCGGCACGGGGCCGATCGGGCGGGCGTTTGCGCCTGCGACGGAAACCTGCGTCATGGAAGGTTCTTTGCACTCGTGAAAACCCGCAGATTCTAGCCAGCCGGGCGCAGGCAAGATTCGCACTGCCCCGGACTTGAACGGGAGGGCGAACGCCCACACTTTGAACCGGTGTGGGTGCAGGGGGTCAAAGTCCTCCAGTTGCGCCCGAAGAACAGGACCGACGGTCGCAGGTGCGCGAATGTAGATCCGTGAAAATCGAATCGATGGTGCAACCCCGGCGCGTTCAGTAGACTGGCGCGCGTTTTGTCAACCACCTTATGGAGACTCTATGAAACGTATCGCGCTGTTCGTGTTCACGAACCTTGCGATCATCGTCGTGCTGATGCTGTTCCTGAACGTCATCGGCGCGGTGTTCGGCATCAACTTCGGAGGCGTGAGCGGGCGCCAGCTCGACATCGGTGCGCTGGCCGTGTTCGCGCTCGTGGTCGGCTTCACCGGCTCGTTCATCTCGCTTCTGATCAGCAAGCGGATGGCCAAGTGGACCACCGGCGCAAGGGTGATCGACCAGCCGTCGAACGCGATGGAAGCGTGGCTGCTCGACGCGGTCCGGGCGCATGCGCAGAAGGCCGGCATCGGCATGCCCGAAGTCGCCGTCTACGAAGGCGAGCCCAATGCGTTCGCCACCGGCGCGTCGAAGAACAGCGCGCTGGTCGCGGTGTCGACCGGCCTGCTGCAGTCGATGAGCAAGGAAGAGGTCGACGCCGTGCTCGGCCACGAGGTCGGGCACGTCGCCAACGGCGACATGGTGACGCTGACCCTGATCCAGGGCGTGATGAACACCTTCGTCGTGTTCCTGTCCCGCGTGATCGGCTGGGTGATCGACCGCATGATCCTGAAGAACGAGAGCGACGCGCCGGGCATCGGCTACTGGGTGAGCGTCATCGTGCTCGACATCGCGCTCGGATTCCTGGCGGCGATCATCGTTGCCTGGTTCTCGCGGCAGCGCGAGTTCCGCGCCGACGCCGCCGCTGCGTCGTACATGGGTTCGCCGCGTCCGATGATCAACGCGCTGGCGCGCCTCGGCGGCATGGAGCCCGGCGAACTGCCGCAGCAGGTCAAGAGCATGGGCATCAATAGCCGACCGAGCGGCATGATGGCGCTGTTTTCCAGCCATCCGCCGATCGAGGATCGCATTGCCGCGCTGCAGGCGTCAGGCCGCTGAACGCGGGATGCGGCAATCAGGAGGCCGGGCGCATGCCCGGCCTTTTTTTCATCAGCGCCCCGTCGGGCCGACCCACGCGATCCGGTACAGGTCCTGGCGGCGATCCTTCAGGTTGCGCACCGAGCCGGCCTCGTGCAGCTCGCGCAGCTTCGACAGGTCCACGTCGGCGATCAGCATCGTCTCGGCGTTGGCCGTGCTCTCCGCGATCACCGCGTCGTGCGGGAAAGCGAAGTCCGCCGGCGACAGGATCGCGATCTGCGAGTAGTGCACGTTGACGTTGTCCACCCGCGGCAGGTTGCCGACGCTGCCGCTGAGCACGACGTAGCACTCGTTCTCGATGGCCCGCGCCTGCGCGCAGTGCCGCACGCGCTGGAAGCCGTTCTTGGTTTCGGTCCAGAACGGCACGAACAGGATCTGGATGCCGCGCTCGGCGAGGATGCGCGTCAGCTCCGGGAATTCCACGTCGTAGCAGATCAGGATGCCGACGGTGCCGGCGTCGGTTTCGAAGGTGGCGATCGAATCGCCGCCCTGCAGCGCCCACAGGCGGCGTTCGACCGGCGTGATGTGCAGTTTGCGCTGCCGGCCGATGTCGCCGTTGCGCTTGAACAGATACGCCTCGTTGTACAGCGTGTCGCCGTCGAGGACGGGCAGGCTGCCGCCGATGATGTTGATGTTGTAGCGCAGCGCCAGGTCGCCCAGCGCGGTCACCAGCTGCGGCGAGAAGTCCGCGACGCGGCGCATCGCCTTGGCGCCGTCGGCCTGGTCGACGAGCCCCATCAGGGCGATGTTGAAGAACTCGGGGAAGACGACGAAATCCGCCTTGTAGTCGCGACACCGAGTCGACGAAGAACTCGACCTGTGCCAGCAGGTCGTCGATCGAGTCGATGGCGCGCATCTGCCACTGGACCGCGCCGATCCGCACCGTGCGCTTCTGGCCGCCGACCAGAGTCGCGCGGCGCGGCTCGTAAGCGACGTTCTGCCACTCGATCAGGGTCGCGAAGCCGTGCGATTCACGGTCCTCGGCGAGGTAGCCGCGCAGGATGCGGTGCACGCGGAAATCGTTGGCCAGCTGGAACGACAGGATCGGGTCGTGCAGCTTGCGTTTGCCGACCAGTTCGACGTACTGCGCAGGCGTCAGCCGCTCGGCATGGTCCTGATAGCCGGGGATGCGTCCGCCGGCGACGATCGCGCGAAGGTTCAGCCTGCGGCACAGTTCCTTGCGCGCGTCGTAGAGGCGGCGGCCGATGCGCATCGATCGATAGGCCGGGTCGACGAACACATCCGCGCCGTACAGCACGTCGCCTTCCGGGTCGTGCGTGGTGAACAGGCCGTCGCCGGTGATCTCGGCATAGGTGTGCTGCGCCGCGAATCGGCGCTCGTCGATGATCAGCGAGAAGGCGACCCCGACGATCCTGCCGCGGTCGGTGATGGCGATCTGGCCCTCGGGGAACCTGGAGAGAATCGAGCGGTAGCGCTCCTCGGGCACGGCGCCACCGAACTCGCCCTCGATGCCGGTGAAGATGCGCTCCATCAGGTCGGCGACCTGCGGATAGTCGCCCGGCCGCAGGTTGCGCAGGCGCAGCCGGGACCGGCGCGCGGCGGTCGTCGTGTGCGGCGCTGCGGCGCTGTCTCGTTGTTCGGGCATATCCGTGGTGGTGTCTGAATGCGCTGGGGTTGGGAAGTGTAGACAGGTGCACCGCGGCCCGAGCGGATCCCCGCGTCTTCGCTGCGGGGCACTGCGAGGGCCCGCGAACAGGTCGTTCAGCCGCTGCTGCGCCGATAAAGGCGGATGACCTCGTCGGGCTGTCCCGGTCGGTGCCCGTTCCATATCTCGGTCCAGTGGCCCGACGGCAGTCCGTCGTCGAGCAGCGAGCCGGCGACATCACGGTGCAGGGCGAATGCGCAGGCGGCAGGGTCGCCGGCCTTGAAGCGGATCCCGCCGTGGAAGGCGAAAACGGCGCGATGCGAAGGACGCAGGTGGTGCGCCAGCACGCAGTCGTCGGCCGTGCCGGATGCCGCGATCTGCGCCGCCGCTGCCCGGGCCACGGCTGCGAACGAGCGGCGGTGATCGACGGCATCGAGAAACAGCGAAGAGAAGGCCACCCACAATGTGACCAGGCCGGTGGCGGCGAGCGCCGGACCACGCCACAGCGCGCCGGAAGGCTGGTGCACGCGCCAGGCGACCAGGGCCAGCCAGAAGGCCGACGCGGTCGCCGCAATGCTCACGCGCGCCCAGTCCAGCGGCGGCACGTAGCCCGCGGTCAGCCGCACCACGGAAGAATGCATCTTCGGCGGCACGCCGGCGTGCATCGCGATGAAGTACGCCCACAGCGCCGCGGTGAAGAGACAGAACGCCGTGATCGCGAACCAGTCGATCGCGGTTTCCGCCGCGCGCCGCATCGCGACTGCGCCGAAGGCCGCCAGCAGCACGAGTGGCGGCACGATGTGCACGAGATCGGCTGCGCTCGGCGAGCGGGTCGTCAGCAGGCCGAGCGCCTGCATGACCAGCAGCAACGCCCCCAGTGCCACGTGCGGGCGCCGCGCGCCATGGCGCCAGGCGTACAGCGCCCAGGCCGCCAACGGCCAAAGCGGCCAGGTGTGCCAGGGCAGCGTGCGCAGCAGCCACATCAGGTTTTCCGAGTTCGGCCAGCCGAACTGCTGCAGGCTGCCGGTCGCCCACTCGAGCAGGTAGACGGCGCCGGCAGTTCCGCGCCAGTTCAGCACGGCAGACACCCAGGCGCAGGCGATCGCAGCCACGGCAAGCAGCAGCAGCAGGGCAGCGCGCATGCGAACCGCCACCTGCGCCGTGCAGGCGACCAAGGGAAGCGCGGCCAGCACGAACCACAGCGTCGGCTGTGCGGCGCGCGTCAGCAGCAGCAGGCCGAGGGCGGCACCGGACAGCAGCGCGCCGCCGTAAGGCCGGTCCAGGGACAGCGCTAGGCCATAGATCGCAACGCAGGACAGCGCGAACGCTGCCGGCTCGACCGTTGTCTCGTGCAGGGTCACGACCGGCCCGATCGTCCCGAGGACGAGCAGCACGGCCACGTCGGCCAGCATGCGCCCGTAGTCGCGCGACGTCGCCTCTCCGCCGAAGGCGAAGGCGACCGGCTGCGCCTCTTCCCGGCGCGCCAGGCGCAGCATCGCGTACCACAGCGCGCCGGTGGCCAGGAAGAACCACAGGATTTCCGGCAGCCGGGCGGCGGCAACATCTCCGATTGCACGGCCGAGGAGGGCAATCGACCCGGCGCCGACCCAGAACGCGAGCGGGCCGTCAGCGGCGACCAGTTCCCCGGCCACGGCGGGCAGCAGCCAGTCGCCGGAGCGCGCCATCGTCCACATGATGCCGAAGCCGGTCGCGTCGGCCTCCTGCCACGGGTCGCGGCCGAAGAGCCCGCTGACGCTGTAGGCGACGATGAGCGCCAGCAGCACGGCGCGCGGCAGTTTCGCTGCCGCCGCGGCGCTGACGCGTGCCGGGGAGGGGCGCTCGTCGAAAACCATGGCTCTGTTCAGCAGCGGATGTTAGGGCGTCTGCGCGCGCCGGATACGGACGGTCGCGCCATTCTCTCGGCGGGGCCTGGACGGCTCGGTGCTGAGCAAGGCCACTCGACGATTCGGCCCGGCGCGTCAGGTCGACAGCGCGGAAAGCCCCGCGTCGAGTGCCACCACTTCTTCGCCTTCGAAAATGCGTGCGGCCCATCTTGCCGCATCCGCGCGCACCGAGGCGCTCGATCCACTGCGCGACGACGTGCCCGGCGACCGGACCGGGTTCGAAGTCGAGCCGGGGCACGACGCGGGCGATGATGCCGGTCGGCACGCCGCCGGCCGCGAGTGCGGCGGCAAAGCGGCTCGCCGCGTCGCCCATGCGGAAGGCGGCCACGTTCGCGGCGACGATGCGCTCGCCCTTGGCCGCGAACAGCAACTTCAGGTGCTTCTCGATCAGCGTCACCGGCACCGGCAGCAGCGACGCGGCGGCGCCGAGCATGACCATGTTGTTCGCCTTGACCGTGCCCGCCTTGCGCGCGAGCGCGCCCGCGTCGACGGCGACGAGGCGCGGCGCCGAGAACAGCACGTCGAAGAGCCTGCCCGTGTCCGGGTAGGCCGCCACGTTCTTCAGCGGCGTGACGTCGGTGACGATCCAGCCATCGGGCCGGAGCATCTTCGCGTAGCGCAGGCTTTCCATCGGCTCGACCGACAGCACCAAGCGGGCAGTGCCATCGGCGATGAGATCGCTCGCCACGGGCGCGTCGGCGATGCGCACGAATGCCGAAACGGCGCCGCCGCGCTGCGCCATCCCGTGCACCTCGGGCTGCTTCAGGTGAAAGCCCGCCTCGACCGCGGCGTGGTCGACGACCCAGGCCATCGACAGCACGCCCTGGCCGCCGACGCCGCAGATGACGAGGTCGTAGTTCATGCCGGCGCGGGCTTCCGGCTGCGACGGTGCTCCTTGATGACCTTGGCGTAGGTGACGCAGGCACGGCGGGCAACGATCACCGACAGCCCGTCGCGGGCGATCTCCGCGCGGATCAGGCGCACGTTCTCCGCCTTCTTCTGCGGCGTCGGCGAGACGATGTGGATGCGGCTGCGCGGCACGCCGAGGCCCGCGACGAGGTCGACCACCTGCTCGTCGGTGGCCATCATCGGCTGGCCGCCGGTCATCGCGACGATGCTGTTGTCGAGGATGAAGACCTTGATCGGAATGTCGTCGCGCGCCGCATCGAGCAGCGGGGCCATTCCGGAATGGGTGAACGTGCCGTCGCCGATCACGGCGAGCGCCGGCCGCATGCCGGCGTGGGCGGCGCCGATCGCCATGCCGATCGAGGCGCCCATGCACAGGCACGAGTGGATCGCCTGGTGCGGCTTGAGGTAGCCGAGCGCGTAGCAGCCGATGTCGCCCTGGACGCGCACGTCGTCGCCGAGATCGGCGATCGCCTCCTTGATTGCCGCGTAAGCATCGTCGTGCGGGCAGGCGTCGCACAGCCGCGGCGGGCGGCCCACCAGCACGTCGTCGAGGCCGGGGATCCGCAGCGACTCGCGGAGGGGCAGCCCGAAGCTCTGGCGCAGCGCATCCGGCGTCAGCTCGCCGCTGCGCGGAAGGTGCCCGGTCATCTTGCCGTGGATCGGCGGCTCGCGCATCAGGCCCAGTGCGCTGACATAGCGCTCGATGAACGGATAGCCTTCCTCGACCACCCACACCTCGGTCGAGGCGTCGAGCAGCCGGCGGATCTTGGCCACGGGCAGCGGATAGACGCCGATGCGCAGCAGGTGGTAGTGCTCGAGCGCGGACCCCAGCGCCTCCTGCAGGTAGTTCCAGGCCACGCCGCTCACCAGGATGCCCGGGCATCGGCCGCCGCGCAGCGTCAGCGCGTTGGCGGCGTGGCGCTCGGCGTACTCGGCCATGGCCGGCTGCTTGTCGAGCAGCTTGCCGTAAGCGCGCCGCGCGTTGGACGGGATCAGCGTGTAAAGGCTCGCATCGGCGGCGTAGCGCGCCTCGTTCTGCGGCCGCGGCGGCGACGACCTGACCACGGCGCGGCTGTGCGCGAGCCGCGTGACCAGGCGCAGCATCACCGGCACGCGCAACTGCTCGGACAGCTCGAACGCCTCGCGCGTGAATTCGTAGCATTCCTGCTGGTTGGACGGTTCGAGGCAGGGCACCTGCGCGAAGTCGGCGAAGTAGCGCGAGTCCTGCTCGTTCTGCGAACTGTGCATCGACGGATCGTCGGCGACCGCCACCACCAGGCCACCGTGCGCGCCGGCCACGGCGACGTTCATGAACGGGTCGGCGGCGACATTCAGGCCGACGTGCTTCATCGCGACGAGCGCGCGCCTTCCGGCATACGAGACACCGACGCCTTCCTCGAGCGCGACCTTCTCGTTGGTCGACCACAGCCCGCGGATCGGCGGATCGGCCGATTTCGCGTAGCGCCGGATGGTTTCGAAGATCTCGGTCGACGGCGTGCCGGGATAGGCGTATGCGGCGCTGATGCCGGCATCGACCGCTCCCTGTGCGACTGCCTCGTCTCCCAGCAGGATTCTTTCCGTCATCGTTCTGCTCCCGCGGCATGATAACGGCGGAAGACGGAGCGACTCGAAACGGAGCTTCTGTCGTCAGGAGACCCACGCGCCGGGTGAAGGAGTCCACGTCTGCCGCCCCGGGAAGGGACACATTCCCGCTTGCCCCGGAACCTTCGGCGCCGACTGGTGCCAGACTGTAGTCAAAGGTGGATTGCGTGCTGCGGCCGGCCATGGCGCGGCTTTCGGGTTCACCGTTCGCGGAGGAGAAGAAGACATGACACTTAATCGCCTGCAGGCCATCGGCGCGCTCGGCCAGAGCGTGTGGCTCGACACCATCGACCGCCGACTGCTCGAGGACGGCAGCCTGGTGCGGATGATCGAAAACGATGGCGTCACCGGCGTCACGACCAATCCCAGCATCTTCGAGAAGGCGCTGACCTCGTCGAACGACTATGCCGCCGACATCGCGCAACTGGCAGCCGCCGGCAACGAGGCGCCGGGCATCGTCGACCTGCTGATGCGGCAGGACGTCGCCCGCGCCGCCGACCTGCTGCGGCCGGTGCACGAGCGAACCCAGGGCGCGGACGGCTACGTCAGCATCGAGGCCTCGCCGCGGCTGGCGCGCGACGCGGATGCCACCGTTGCCGAGGGCGAGTACCTGTGGGCGGCGCTGAACCGGCCGAACGTGATGATCAAGGTGCCGGCCACGAAGGAGGGCCTCACCGCGATCCGGCGGCTGACCGCGGCAGGCGTGAACGTCAACGCCACGCTGCTGTTCAGCGTGGCCCGCTATCTCGAAGTGGCGCAGGCGTACCTGCAGGGCCTGAAGGAGCGGGCGATGGCCGGCAAGCCGGTCACGAACGTGTCCTCGGTGGCGAGTCTCTTCGTCAGCCGCATCGACACGCTGGTCGACCGCCGTCTCGAGGAGAGCGGGAAGCCGGGCGCAGGCACGCTGCGCGGCCAGGCGGCGATCGCCTGCGCCAGGCTCGCCTACCGCGAGTTCCTGCGCCAGCAGGCAGACACGGTGTGGCAGCAGCTCACCGCGCTCGGCGCGCGGCCGCAGCGGCTGCTGTGGGCGTCGACGTCGACCAAGAACCCCGCCTACAGCGACATCCGCTACGTCGATCCGCTGATCGCGCCGCAGACGATCAACACGATGACGCAGGAGACGATGACCGCCTACCGTCACCACGGCGAGCCGAAGGTGCGCATCGAAGAAGGCCTGGCCGAGGCCGAGGTGCTGGTCGCGCGCCTGGCGACGTTCGGCATCGACCTCGACCAGGTTGCCGCCGAGCTCGAGGAAGATGGCATTCGACGCTTCGCGGAGGCGGCGCATGCCGCGCGCGAGCGGATGCGCGACCTGGTGCCGCAGGCGTCGTAGGCGGGACGAAATGCCGGTGTGGGCAACGCGTCTGTCCTGAGGTCAGAAGGCGACACGCTCGCGGCGAGAAAGCCGTTCGCGCCGTTCTCGATCTGCCGGTTGCCGCGCGCAGATCCTGCGTGCGGTCAACACCGGCCGGGCGCAATGGCGCTAGGGTGTTTTCGTAATCGACTACGGCAGCGCGGGTGGGTTCCGCCCGCGGCCGCGAAAAGGGTGGACAAGATGACGGCAACTACATGGATCGTCGTTGCGGATTCCAGTGCGGCGCGCATCTTCGGTGCCGACGAACCGACCGGACCGATCAAGGAACTCGAGGCGATGACGCATCCGGAAGGTCGGATGCTGGCGCGCGAACTGACCAGCGATCTTCCGGGGCGGGCGTTCGACAGTGCCGGGCAGGGACGTCACACGATGGAAAGCGAAGTCGGACCGCGGCAACAGGCGGCGCTCGACTTTGCCCATTTCCTCGCCAAACGGCTCGAGAAGGCGCGCGTGCAGGGCGAGGCGGAGCGGATGGTGCTGGTGGCGCCGCCGGATTTCCTCGGGCTGATGCGCAAGTCGATGGCCGAGCAGACGCGGCGACTCGTGGTGCTCGAACTCCACCGCAACTTCGTCAAGCTTTCGCCGAAGGAGATCCGCGAGCGGCTGCCCGAGCGGCTCTACGAAGTGCCGCTCGCGAGGCCGTGATGCGCGGCTGACGATCGCCGCGCAGGCGGCTTACGCAGCGCGGCGAACCCGCGCGTATGCTGGCCGCGTCAGCTGGCGGTGTGCGCTTGGCTGCCGATGCGCTCGTAGTAGCGCGCGCGCAGGACCAGGCGAGTGTGCCCGGGCGAGTCGGTGAACGCCGCGCGGTCGTGCAGGACATTGTTGCAGACGATGCCCATGCCGGGCTCCTGCCTCAGGCACAGGACATGGGGATCGGTCTCCAGCACGCGCAGCAGGGCGTCGGTGGCTGCGCGCACGGCGGGATCGTCCTTCCACGCGATGCTGCGCGTGCGGGCCGTGTAGCGCATGTGCAGCCGCCCGTCGTCGTCGATCGAGAACACCGGGCCGGTCTGGTCGCCGCGGGCCACCTCGCCTTCCTCGGAGCGCGCCGGAATCGTCATCGCGTCGGCCAGCATCAGCGCGCCGATGTGCGCCGGGTCCGCGTCGCGCAGCGCGATGTAGGCGAGTTCGTGGTCGAGCAGGCGGTTCTCGCCGCCGGCATCCGCGCGCTGCACGCAATGCAGGATCATGGCGCGGATCCGCCGCTGCGGCGGGTTGTAGTAGCCGTCGGTGTGCCAGCGGATGGCGCGGTTGGTGTAGGGGATGAAGCCGCTGCGCGGGCCGGCCGCGACCGCCGACAGCGGCGAGATGCCGTCGTCGTCGGCCATGACGTTGACGTCGAGCGTGCGCAGCCCGAGCTGCTCGCCGATGCGGCGCGGGATCGCGCTGTCGGCATCGGCTCGTGCTGAAACATAGACGGCCATGTTGGCGCGCTCGCAGCGGTCGAGCAGTGCGGCGCGCTCGGCGGCCGTCAGGTGCAGCGGGTCGGCCACCTCGACCAGCAGGTCGTCGGTCGAGCGCGGGCTGTCGGCGAGCTTGCGCTCACGCCAGCGCCGGTAGACGGCGTCGTCGTCGAGGTCGAACGGGTTGTCGGCGAGCATGGCGGCCGGCATCGCCGTCACTCCGGCGGAATCGGGTCGTCGACCGGCGCGTCGACGCCCGGCATCTCGGGAAACGGCCCGTCTGCCGCCTCGTCGTCCGGAGGCGCGAGGATCGATCCCGCCGTGCCGATCAGGTTGTCCATCGCCTTGCGCAACGTGCTGATCGCCTCCGGCGCTTCGAACGACATCAGCTGATCGGCCAGCCAGGCCCGGTCCTGCGGAGCGACGACCGCCGAAAGTGCGACGCTGCAGACGCGCATGAAGTCGTAGTGCGAGCCCTCGGTCTCTCCGAAGTCGAGTTGCGCGTAGTCGTCGGTGCGGCTGTTGTACAGGTCGATGAAGCCGCGGCGCACGTCGTCGTGGTTTTCGTCGAGCAGGCGCGACTGGTTCTCGGCCACGAGTTCGGCGAGCCGCCTGACGATCGAGACGGTGAAGGCGCGCCGCTCGGGCAGCGACAGGCGCGCCAGCGCGAAGCGGTCGGCGACCTGGACCAGGAACACCAGGTATTCGCGCAGCACCTCGAAGTACTGCGGGTTCGCCTCGATCTCGAACTGCGCGCTGCGCATCCGCTTGATCGTGTTCAGGCCGAGCCGCCACGCCGTGAACGCAACCACGCTCGCCAGCGTGGCCGGATCGCGCCCCTTGCGCTTGTCGAAGAAGCGGCTTTTGGTCCGCCGCAGCGGGCTGCTCACCGTCAATATCCGCCCTTGCCGAAGGGTTTCGGCAGGCCGGCGAACCGGACGGCCTGCTTGGCGGGGCCGCCCGGGAAAAGGTCGTACAGCGTCTTGCTGTCGTGGTGCGGCAGCAGCGCCGTCACGTCCTTGAGCATGTTGCGGAAGTTGGGCGTCTGGCCATGCTCACGGTACTGGTCGCGCAGATAGTTGATCACCGCCCAGTGGTCGTCGCTGAGCGTGATGCCCTCGGTCTGGGCGATGACCGGACAGATTTCGTTGGAGTAATTCGCCTCGAGCAGATAGCCCTCTTCGTCGGCTTCCAGCGTTTCGCCGTTGACCTCGTAGTTCATCGATCTCCTCTCCGTTTGGCTATGCAGACAGCGCGCGAACCGCGCTCAGGTAGAACTCGTACTCGCCCGGTGCCGGTTCGTAGCGGTCGAGCAGCCGCACCGAGCCGTCGGCGGTCCACGCCTCGACGTCGGCGGGCGCGCTTTCGCAGTTGCTGATCAGCACCAGCACTTCGCCCGGCTCCATGCCGCGCAGCAGGCGGCGCGCCTCGATGATGGGGCCGGGGCAGCGCGCGCCGCGCAGGTCGAGCACGACGCTTGCGCGACCCGGCGCCTCGACCGGCTGGCGCCGGATCGTGTAGGCAATGCGCCGGCCGTTCAGGCGCTCGCTGCCGAGGACCTCGTGGCCGGTCTGTCCGGCCCACGCGCGCAGGTCGTCGCCCGTGCCGGGGCAGTCCGAGATCAGCACCAGGTGCTGCCCGTCGGGAAGATCGTCGAGCATCTTCTTCGCGCCGAGCAGGGGCAGCGGACAGGCGAGGCCGGTCATGTCGAGGCGGATGATCGAGGTCGGACTCATCGTTTTCCCTTGCGGCATATGGGGTCAAAGACCCACCGCGGCAACCGACTTGTGCGGCACGAACACGCCGCAGCCGAGCTTGCGGTACTGCCCGACGCCATGGGCCTGCGCCTTGAGCGACTGCGCTGCCGACAGTCCGTGCAGCATCAGGCTGAAGCCGGCCAGCCGCTGCTCGCCGACGAGCAGTTCGCCGCGCCGCCCGACGATCGTCTCGCAGTCCAGGCCAAGCTCGGCGACCGCGCGGGCAATGTCGGCGACGAAATCAGCCTCGTCTTCGGCGCCGGTGACCACCAGCTTCGCGTGCAGCACCGGGTGAGGCAGCAGTTCGCGGCGGCTGGCGCCGCCGATGCGCAGCGGCATCGGCAGGTCGAGCGCAGCGCCCTGCAGCCGTTCGCAGGCCTCGCTGCGCGACTCCGGCACGCGCAGCACGAGACGCGTACGCCCGCCGATCAGCAGCGCCCCCGCATTGGGCGTCAGGCCGCGCATCGGATGCACGCCGGCAAGCGGCTCCTCGTCGAGCCAGGGAGCGGCCGCCCGCAGCGCCTCGTAAAGCCCCTGGGGGTAATCGCGATCGACGCTGTCGCCGGCCACCGAGAATGCGAAGTCGAGCCAGCGCATCATTTCGTTCCGCCCGCCGCTCCGGCCTGCTCGCGCGCCCAGCGCGACATGTGCTCGGCCCATTCGCCGGCGGTGGCGGGGTCGATGTCGAAGACGGTGAAGCGCCGGCCCTCACGGACGCGAATGCGCAGCAGCGGCATCCCGCCTGCCCGGTATTCGATCTGCTGCAGTTCGATCTCCTGGCCGCCGATCGGCGCGCGCAGCCGGGCCAGCGATGTGACCGTGAGCTTGTCTTCCATGCGTGCTGCCGTCGTGGGTAGTCGGGGACTGGCGGGCGGGCGCGCCGAGGCGGGCACCGAAAGGCGACATCTATAGAACGCGCGGATGGTACTGGCCATTACTCAGGTTGGCTGTGCACCCCTCCCTTTGGGGTTATGCAGGTAATCATCGCGGGTGATGGCTGATGATGGCGGCGGCCCGTAGGATCGCCGTCAGCAGTCACCCCGCCCGTTGCTGCGCGGGCGAGTGCGTGCGCAGACACTCGCCGTCCGGATCCGGACGACTATCACCAGGAGGCTGAACGACATGGCAAAGCCGATGCACGAAACGCCGATGCTCGACGAGCTGGAAAGCGGCCCGTGGCCCAGCTTCGTGACCGGGCTGAAGCGCCTGGCGAAAGACAAGGACTACATGGTCGACCTGCTCGGCCAGCTGGAAACCTCCTACGAGACCCGCAAGGGCTACTGGAAGGGCGGCACGGTCAGCGTGTTCGGCTACGGCGGCGGCATCATTCCGCGCTTCACCGAGCTGAAGGATGCCAACGGCAAGCCGATGTTTCCGGACGCGGCCGAATTCCACACGCTGCGCGTGATGCCGCCGGCCGGCATGCACTACACGACCGACGTGCTGCGCAAGATGTGCGACATCTGGGAAGAGCACGGCTCGGGCCTGATCGCCTTCCACGGCCAGTCCGGCGACATCATGTTCCAGGGCGTCAAGACCGACAACGTGCAGGACGCCTTCGACGAGATCAACGAGATGGGCTTCGACCTCGGCGGCGCCGGTCCTGCGGTGCGCACCTCGATGTCCTGCGTCGGCGCGGCCCGCTGCGAACAGTCCTGCTACGACGAGGCGACGAGCACAGCGCACCGTGCTCAACAACTTCCTCGACGACATGCATCGTCCCGCGCTGCCGTACAAGTTCAAGTTCAAGTTCTCCGGCTGCCCGAACGACTGCATGAACTCGATTCAGCGTTCCGACATGGCCGTCATCGGCACCTGGCGCGACAACATCCGCACCGACGAAGAACTGGCCAGGCAGTGGTTCGCCAAGCACGGCATGAACGAGCTGGTCAACGACGTCATCGCGCGCTGCCCGACCAAGGCGATCCAGATCAAGGAGATCAAGGACGTCCGCAAGGACGCCAAGATCTCGAGCGTGGCGTTCAGCGACACGCAGGCGCTGGAGATCGACAACCAGGACTGCGTGCGCTGCATGCACTGCATCAACGTGATGACCGGTGCGCTCGCCCGCGGCGAGGACACCGGTGCGACGATCCTGTGCGGCGGCAAGCGCACGCTGAAGATCGGCGACCTGATGGGCACGGTGATCGTGCCGTTCATGAAGCTGAAAACGGACGAGGATCGCGAGACGCTGGTCGACCTCGGCAAGCGCATCGTCGACTTCTTCGCCGAGAACGCGCTCGAGCACGAGCGCATCGGCGAGACGATCGAGCGCATCGGCCTGGTGCACTTCCTCGAAGGCATCGGCCTCGATATCGATCCGAACATGGTGTCGGCGCCGCGGACCAATCCTTATGTGCGCGCCGACGGCTGGGACGAGGAAGTGGCCAAAGTGCAGGCGCGCAAGAAAGCAGCATAGGAGACGGACGATGGCGGAAGTTCAAGCACCAGCCAAACCCCAGGCCAAGGCGCCGACGCCGCGGCGGGCGATCGAAAGCGGGGTGCCCGACAACAAGCAGTTCCTGCATCCCCTGATGCTGAAGAACTACGGCAAGTGGAAGTACCACGACCGGCCGCGGCCCGGCGTGCTGCACCACGTCGCGCTCTCCGGCGACGAACTGTGGACGGTGAAGGCGGGCACCCAGCGGCAGATGGACGTGTGGACCATCCGCAAGCTGTGCGACATCATCGACAAGTTCGGCGAAGGCCAGGTCCGCTTCACGATCCGCAGCAACGTCGAGATCGGCGTGTCGAAGTGGGAGAAGGTCGAGCCGCTGATCAACGCGCTCGAATCCTCGGGCTTCCCGGTTGGCGGCACCGGCAATTCGGTGTCGATGATCGCGCACACGCAGGGCTGGCTGCACTGCGACATCCCGGGCACCGACGCCTCGGGCGCGGTCAAGGCGCTGATGGACGACCTGATCGTCGAATTCAGGCGCGAGGAGATGCCGAACCGCGTGCACCTGTCGACCTCCTGCTGCGAGATCAACTGCGGCGGCCAGGCGGACATCGCGATCATCGTCCAGCACACCAAGCCGCCCAAGATCAACCACGACCTGGTGGCCAACGTCTGCGAGCGGCCGGCCGTGGTGGCGCGCTGCCCGGTGGCGGCGATCCGGCCGGCGCTGGTCAACGGCAAGCCGTCGCTGGAAGTCGACGAGAAGAAGTGCATCTGCTGCGGCGCCTGCTATCCGCCGTGCCCGCCGATGCAGATCAACGACCCCGAGCATTCCAAGCTGGCGATCTGGGTCGGCGGCAAGAACTCCAACGCGCGCGGCAAGCCGACCTTCATGAAGATGGTCGCTTCCGGGCTGCCGAACAACCCGCCGCGCTGGCCCGAGGTGAGCGAGGTGGTGACGCGGATCCTGCGCGTCTACAAGGAGGACGCCCGTTCGTGGGAGCGGATGGCCGACTGGATCGAGCGCATCGGCTGGCCGCGCTTCTTCGAGAAGACGGGGCTGACGTTCACCAAGTACCTGATCGACGACTGGCGCGGTTCGCGGGCGAACCTGAACGCGTCGACGCACATCCGCTTCTGAAGGCCGAGCGGGAGTTCACGTGAAGATTGCAGTCCTCGTCAACGAAGGGCCGTACCAGCACCAGGCGGCTGACTCGGCCTACCTCTTCTGCGCCGCGGCGATCGCCAAGGGACACGAGATCCAGCGCGTGTTCTTCTATCACGACGGCGTGAACAACGCGACCAGGTACACCGAGCCGCCGCAGGACGACCGCAACATCGTCGTCCGCTGGAGCAAGCTGGCCGAGGAGCACAAGGTCGACCTGGTGGTGTGCGTGGCGGCCGGCCTGCGGCGCGGCCTCGTCGAGGCGGTCCTGGCGCCGGGCTTCCGCATCTCCGGCCTTGGCCAGCTGATCGATTCGGGCATCAAGGCCGACCGCACGGTCGTCTTCGGAGACTGAGCCATGATGAAGAAATTCATGCTCGTCAACCGCAGGGCGCCGTACGGCACGATCTATGCGCTGGAGAGCCTCGAGGTGGTGCTCATCACCGCCGCCTTCGAACAGGACGTCTCGGTGGTGTTCCTGGACGACGGCGTCTACCAGCTGAAGAAGGGCATGCAGACCAAGGCGATCGCGACCAAGAACTTCTCGCCGACCTACCGCGCGCTCGAGGACTACGACATCGACAAGCTGTACGTCGACGCCGATTCGCTGGCGGCGCGCGGCCTCGCGGTCGAGGACCTGGTCACCGAGGTCAAGGTCGTCTCGAGCGGCGAGCTGGCCGAGCTGATGGAGCAGCAGGACGTGGTGTTGAGCTTCTGAGGAAACAGTCGATGCTGCATATCCTGAACAAATCGCCGCTCGAAAAGCCCGCCCTCGACACCGTCGTGCGGCTGGCGAAGTCCGGCGCGCTGCTGCTGATCGAAGATGCCGTCTACGCCGCGACCCGGGGCAACAGCGCCGAGCCGAAGCTGCGCGAGGCCATGGCCAAGCTGAAGGTCTACGCGCTGATGCCCGACCTGCAGGCGCGCGGCATGGCCGACCGCCTCATCGACGGCGTCGCCACGGTCGACTACGAGGGCTTCGTCGACCTCGTGGTGGAGCAACCGAACTGCCAGTCCTGGCTCTGACGCGCCGGGGCAGAGCCATCACGCCAACCTACGATCGACAAGGAGAGACACATGCCGACCATTGAAGTCAGTGGCAAGAGCTACGAGACCGACGAGGAGGGCTACCTCGTCAACCTCGGCGAATGGAACGAGGACGTCGCCAACGAAATCGCCAAGCAGGAAAGCATCGAAATGAGCGACAGCCACTGGGAAGTGGTCAATTTCCTGCGCAAGTACTACGAGGAGTACCAGATCGCCCCGGCGGTCCGCGTGCTGACCAAGGCGATCGGCAAGACCCTCGGACCGGAGAAGGGCAACAGCGCGTACCTGTACGAACTGTTCCCCTACGGCCCGGCCAAGCAGGCGTGCAAGATCGCCGGGCTGCCGAAGCCGACCGGCTGCGTATAACAGGACCGTGAGCGGGGCGGCTCCCGCCGCCCCGCGCGACGATCGGAATCAGCCGTGTCGGCGGCCAGCGTTGCCTTCGCCCTGCTGTTCTACGCCGCGACCGCGCTGCTCGTCGTCGGGCTCGCGGCGCGCATCGTCGACTATGCGCGCACGCCGGCGCCGCTGAAGATTCCGACCACGCCGGCGCCGCTCACGCAGGGTGGCGTGGCGCTGCGCCTGCTGCGCGAGGTCGTGTTCTTCGAGAGCCTGTTCAAGGGCAGCCTGTGGACGTGGCTGTTCGGCTGGATCTTCCATGCCAGCCTCGCGCTGGTGCTGGCACGGCACCTGCGCTACTTCACCGAGCCGGTGTGGGGCTGGGTCGTGCTGGTGCAGCCGCTCGGGATCCTCGCCGCATTCGGCATGCTGGCCGGGCTCGCCGGCCTGCTGGCGCGGCGTTTCCTCGTCGACCGGATCCGCTACATCTCGACGCCGTCCGACTACCTGATGCTGGTCCTTCTGCTGCTGATCGGCGCCTCCGGACTGGCGATGAAGTACGTCTTCCGCACCGACGTGGTCGCCGTCAAGGCCTTCTTCCTCGGGCTGATGCGCTTCGACTGGCAGCCGCTGCCGGCCGACGGCATGCTCTACGTGCACCTGGCGCTGGTCGCCGCGCTGATGATCGTGTTCCCGTTCTCCAAGCTGCTGCACGCGCCGGGGCTGTTCTTCTCGCCGTCGCGCAACCAGACCGATGACCCGCGCGAGGCGCGCCACCTGGCGCCGTGGGCGGCGAACCTGGACCGCTGACCGAAGCATGGCTGCTCCCGACATCAAGGCCCCGCCGCTGCGCGAATTCCCGACGCCGCCGCCGCTCTTGCCCGGCGCGATGGAGAAGTCGCGCCCGTACGTCGCCAACGAAAAGATCCAGGAGGCGATCGGCTTTCCGGGCAAGCTCGAAGACGGCTGGGAGCAGCGCGCCATCGCCCACATGGGCGAGATGCTGAAGAAGTACCGCTCGCTGAAGGTCTTCATGGATTCGTGCGTGCACTGCGGCGCATGCTCGGACAAGTGCCATTACTACATCGGCACGCAGGACCCGAAGAACATGCCGGTGGCGCGGCAGGACCTGATGCGCAGCGTCTACCGCCGCTACTTCACGCTGCCGGGCAAGCTGTTTCCGAAGCTGGTCGGCGCGCGCGACCTGACCCGCGACGTGCTCGACGAGTGGTTCACCTACTACAACCAGTGCTCGGAATGCCGCCGCTGCTCGGTGTTCTGCCCGTACGGCATCGACACCGCCGAGGTGACGATGGCCGGGCGCGAGATCCTCGACGCGGTCGGCTACGGGCAGAAGTACACCAACGAAATCATCGGCAAGGTGCACCGGGTCGGCAACAACCTCGGCCTGCCCGGCCCGGCGCTGGCCGACACGCTGACCGGGCTCGAAGAGGACATCAAGGAAGAAACCGGCGCCGACGTGCGCCTGCCGCTCGACGAGAAGGGCGCCGAGGTGCTGCTGATCACGCCGTCGGCCGACTTCTTCGCCGAGCCGCACGTCGACAGCCTGATCGGCTATGCGAAGGTCTTCCACGCCGCCGGCGTGAGCTGGACGCTGTCGGCGAAGGCCTCCGAGGCCGGCAACTTCGGCCTGTTCATCGGCAACTACGAGCAGCTGCGCACCATCGCGCTGCGCATCCGGGAGGCGGCGCTCGAACTCGGCGTGAAGCGCATCATCGTCGGCGAGTGCGGCCATGCCTGGCGCGTCGCGTACAGCTTCTGGAACACCCTGGTCGGCATCGGCGCCGGCGGCAAGGACCCGTTCGCGATCCAGCTGCAGAGCCAGCTCGACCAGCGCCACCGGCAGCCGACGCACATCTGCGAGTTCACCTGGGACCTGATCCAGCGCGGCGCGCTGAAGTTCGACAAGGAAGCCAACGACCACCGCGTGATCACCTTCCACGACTCGTGCAACGTCGCGCGCGCCTCGCGCATGGGTGATTTTCCCGGCGGGCAGTTCGAGATCCCGCGCGCGATCATCCGTGCGGTGGCGAACAGGTATGTCGAGATGGCGCCGGACACCACGCGCGAGAAGACCTTCTGCTGCGGTGGCGGCGGCGGGATCCTGACCGACGAGGTGCTCGACCTGCGCGTGAAAGGCGCGCTGCCGCGCATGGAGGCGCTGCGCAGCGTGGCCGACGGGCAGGGCGTGAACTTCATGGCCACGATCTGCGCCATCTGCAAGGCGCAGTTCACCAAGGTGCTGCCGTACTACGGCTTCAAGATGAACATGGTCGGCGGCGTGCACCAGCTGGTCAGCACCGCGATCCGGCTCGACGCCGCGCCGCATTGACCCGCTTCCTGACTCTTCGAATCGCTGGAGACTGATCGATGTCGACATCCACTGAAACACAGGCCCGGCCGCTGACCTTCCGCAAGTACAAGGACGGCGACCACGAGTGGACGGATCTGCACCAGAAGATCTTCAGCGCGGATCACTCGCACAAGTGCCCGACCTACATCCAGTCGACGCCCCCGTGCCAGGGCAGCTGCCCGTCGGGCGAGGACATCCGCGGCTACCTGAACATCGTGCGCGGCATCGAGAAGCCGCCGGTCGGCGCCGACGGCAAGCCGACCATGCCGTGGCAGGAATACGCGTGGCGGCGTCTCACGGAGGCCAATCCCTTTCCGTCGATCATGGGGCGCGTCTGCCCGGCGCCGTGCGAGACCGGCTGCAACCGCAACGAGGTCGAGGACCATGTCGGCATCAACTCGGTCGAGCATTTCCTCGGCGAGTGGGCCAACGAGAAGGGCCTCAAGTTCAGCGCGCCGGAGAAGAAGACCGGCAAGATGGTGGCGGTGATCGGCGGCGGCCCGGCCGGGCTGTCGTGCGCCTACCAGCTGGCGATGAAGGGGCACCAGGTCACGGTCTTCGACGAGCGCGAATACCTCGGCGGCATGATGCGCTACGGCATCCCGGGCTTCCGCACGCCGCGCGACGTGCTCGATACCGAGATCCAGCGCATCCTCGACCTCGGCGTCGACGTGCGGCTGAAGTGCCGCGTCGGCACCGACATCACGCTCGACGAACTGCGCCTGAACTTCGACGCCATCTTCCTCGGCATGGGCGCCCAGGCGGGCCGCGCGCTGCCGGTGCCGGACAGCGAGGCGTCGAACGTCGTCACCGCGACGTCGTTCCTGCGCGCCTTCAACGACGGCCGCCTGCGCCACGTCGGCAAGCGCGTGGTCGTCGTCGGCGGCGGCGACACGTCGATCGACGTCGCCACGGTGGCGCGCCGGCTCGGCCACATCGAGCACGCCAAGCCGACCGACTTCGAGGGCGCGATCGCCGGCTACATGGCGCACGACGTGGCCGAGATCTCGGTCAAGCACGGCGCGGAAGTGGTGCTCACGACCGTCTTCCCGGTCGACAAGATGATGGCCAACAAGCACGAGGTCGAGCAGGCGCAGGCCGAGGGCATCGACATCCAGGGTGGCCTGGTGCCGGTGGGCATCGTGCGCGGCCCGGACGGCCGGGCCACCGCCCTTCGCCTCGCCGAGTGCGAGGCGAAGATGATCGGGCCGCGGCTCGAGATCAAGGTCAAGGAAGGCACCGAGCGCGACATCCCCGCCGATCTGATCGTCTCGGCGATCGGCCAGGCGGTGGACTTCACGGGGCTCGAGGAGTTCGACAACGGCAAGGGCGCGGTCGCTTCCGACCGCAACTACCAGGTCGCCGGCAAGCCGGGCGTGTTCGCCGGCGGCGACATATTGCGGCCGCACCTGCTGACCACCGCGATCGGGCACGGCGCCATCGCCGCCGAGGGCATCGACCGCTTCCTGGCCGGCGAAGAACTGGAGAAGCGGCCGAAGATCGACGTGCACTCGTTCGACCTGATGCGCAAGTACCTCGAGAAAGGCGTCAAGGTCGAAGGTATCAAGGCACCGCTGCACGGCACCGACACGAGCCCGGGGGCGATCCACAACTACGACAACCGCTCGGACCGCTACGTGATCCCGCACTCGCAGCTGTTCCTCGGCCACTTCATGTTCTCGGCGCGCAACAAGCGCAGCTTCGTCACCCTGACCAAGGAGACCGCGCTCGGCAACTTCGAAGAGCGCCTCGACGTGCTGAACGAGCAGGCGGCGGTGGCCGAGGCCAAGCGCTGCATGAGCTGCGGCCAGTGCTTCGAGTGCGACAACTGCGTCGTCTACTGCCCGCAGCTGGCGGTCAAGAAGGTGCCGAAGAAGGAGGCCACCACCGGCCGCTACGTCTACACCGACTACGACCGCTGCGTCGGCTGCCATATCTGCTCGGATGTCTGCCCGACCGGCTACATCCAGATGGGGCTCGGGGAGTAGCGAGGCGATGCGGCCCGGCGTGACACGCTGGCTGGCGACCGCGTTGGCGATCGTCGGCATGGCCGCGGCGACGTCAGCGGCGGCGCAGTCTCGCGTGCCGATGCCGAACGTGACGGTCGACAGGAGCACGACCTGCGTGGCGCCGCCGGACGTGATGCGCCGCACGCACATGGAGATGCTGAAGCACCGTCGCGACAAGACCGTGCACCAGGGCATCCGCGGCGGCGACGAGAGCCTGAACCAGTGCATCGCGTGCCACGCCCGCCCGACCAACGGCGCCGCGATCGGTAGCCCCGATGCGTTCTGCCAGTCGTGCCACGACTACGTCGGCGTCCGGCTCGACTGCTTCGATTGCCACCAGGGCAAGCCGGGCGAGAAGCGGCCATGAGCGGCGCTGCCGGAAAGACGCTGTCGCGCCGTGCGCTGCTGGCGGGCGCCGCTGCGCTGGCCGGCGTGGCGATCGCGCCAGGCGTGCGACTGGTCGAGGTCGCGCGCGCCGCGCCGCAGCCCGGCGCGCCGGTGTCGTCGAAAGTCCGCTGGGGCCTGCTGATCGACGTGAACCTGTGCCGCGAAGGCTGCAACGAATGCGTGCTCGCCTGCAACCGCGAGAACGGCCTCGAAGGCGGCACGCGGCCGACCGATCCGCAGTGGATCCGCAAGGTCGAACTGAAGGACCTGCGCAGCGGCCGCAAGCTGAGCACGCCGGTGATGTGCCAGCACTGCGCCGAGCCGCCGTGCGTGGACGTGTGCCCGACCGGGGCCTCGTTCAAGCGCGCCGACGGCATCGTGCTGGTCGATCGCCACACCTGCATCGGTTGCCGCTACTGCATGATGGCCTGCCCGTACAAGGCGCGCAGCTTCGTCCATGAGGCGCTGACCACGCAGAAGCCCGACGTGCCGCGCGGCAAGGGCTGCGTCGAATCGTGCACGCTGTGCGTGCACCGGATCGACCGCGGCGAAGGCACGACGGCCTGCGCGCAGGCCTGCCCGACCCAGGCGATCCTGTTCGGCGACCTGAACGACCCGAACTCCGCGATCTCGCGGCGGATCGCCGAGATCCGGACCACCCAGCTGCGCGCGGACCTCGGCCTGAACACCGGCGTGCGCTATGCGGGGCTGTAGATGGCGAGCGTGATCGCGACCGAGACCGCGCAGACGCGCCGCTTCTGGACGCTGGCGGCGCTCGGCGCCGTGGTGCTGGCGATCGGCCTCGGTGCCGCGCTGGTGATGGAGCACGAGGGGCACATCATCACCGGCATGAACAACGAGATCGTGTGGGGCACGCCGCACGTGTTCGCGATCTTCCTGATCGTGGCCGCATCGGGCGTGCTCAACGTGGCGTCGATGGCGAGTGTCTTCGGCCAGGCGCATTACAAGCCGTGGGCGCGGCTGTCGGGCCTGCTGTGCCTGGCGATGCTCGCCGGCGGCCTGATGGTGCTGATGCTCGACCTCGGCCGGCCGGAGCGGATGGTCGTGGCCGCCACCCACTACAACTTCACGTCGGTGTTCGCGTGGAACGTGTTCCTGTACACGGGCATGTTCGCGATCGTCGCCTTGTACCTCTGGATGCAGCTGGAGAAGCGGATGAACCGCTTTGCTGCGCCGGCCGGCATCGCGGCGCTCGTCTGGCGCTTCGTGCTGACCACCGGTACCGGCGCGATCTTCGCGTTCCTGGTGGCGCGGCAGGCCTACGCGTCGGCGGTCCTGCCGCCGCTGTTCATCGTCATGTCGCTGGCGTGGGGCATGGCGGTTTTCGTGCTGGTTCAGGCCGCAGTCGGCGGCGCCGGCGAGGATCTGCTGCGGCGCATGCGCAACCTGCTCGGCGTGCTGGTCGCGCTCGTGCTGTACTTCGTCGTCGTCTACCACATGACCAACCTGTACTTCGCCCGGCAGGCGGCCTTCGAACGCTTCATCCTGCTCGACGGCGGCGTCTTCCCGTTCCTGTTCTGGGTCGGCTACGTGCTCGCCGGCAGCGTGGCGCCGATGGCGCTCGTGTGGCGGCCGGGCGCGACCGCGCGCTCGCTGCTCGCGGCGGCCGCGCTGACGATCGTCGGGGCGTTCGCGCTGCTGTTCGTCTTCATCATCGGCGGGCAGGCTTTTCCGCTCGAGATCTTCCCCGGCTACGCGGTGACGAGCAGCTTCCGCGACGGGGCGATCGCCTCCTACGTACCGAGCCTGCCCGAGGTGCTGCTCGGCATCGGCGGCATCGCGGCCGCGTTCCTCATCACGCTGGTCGGTATCCAGGTGCTCGACTTCCTGCCTGCCGAACCCGCGGCGCCGCCGGCAGGCAAGTAGCCGATGTACAGGCTGCTCGTCTCGGCGGCGCACAAGTCCTCGGGCAAGACGACACTGGCGATCGGTCTGGCCGCGGCGCTGCATCGCCGCGGGCTGTCGGTACAGCCGTTCAAGAAGGGACCCGACTACATCGACCCGCTGTGGCTGTCGGCCGCCGCCGGCCGTGCCTGCCGCAACCTCGACCTGTACCTGTCGCCCGAGCCGTCGATCGCCGCCGCATTCGAGTCGGGCAGCGCCGGCGCCGACGTGGCGCTGGTCGAAGGGAACAAAGGGCTCCATGACGGCCTCGCCCTCGACGGCAGCAACAGCAACGCGGCGCTGGCGCGGCTGCTCGGGCTTCCGGTGGTACTGGTGCTCGATGCGCGCGGAATGACGCGCGGCGTGGCGCCGCTCGTCCTCGGCTACCAGGCGTTCGACCGCGACATCCGCATCGCCGGCGTGATCCTGAACCGCGTCGGCGGCGCGCGCCACGAGTCCAAGCTGCGTGCGGCGATCGAGCACTACACCGACGTGCCGGTGCTCGGGGCCCTGCACGAGAACGAGTCGCTGCGCATCGAGGAGCGCCACCTCGGCCTGATGCCGGCGACCGAAGCGGCGCAGGCGCAGGCGCTGATCGAGCGGCTGGCGGATGCCGTTGCGGGCTCGGTCGACCTCGACCGCCTGCTCGCAGGCTGCGGCACGCCGGGCGCGGCGGCGGTGCTGCCGTCGGCTGCCGCGCCGCGCGCCGACCTGCGGGTCGGCATCGCGCGTGATCGCGCTTTCGGCTTCTACTATCCCGAAGACCTCGAGTCACTGCGGCGCGCCGGCGCCGAACCGGTCTTCTTCGACACGCTTTCCGACGCCCGACTGCCGCCGGTCGACGCGCTGTTCATCGGCGGCGGTTTTCCCGAAGTGCTGGCTGCCGAGCTTTCCGCCAACCAGCCGTTGCGTGAGGCGGTCCGTGCTGCAGTGGAGGGCGGCCTGCCGACCTACGCCGAGTGCGGCGGGCTCATGTACCTGGCGCGCTCGATCCGCTGGCACGGCGCGACCTATCCGATGGCCGGCGCGCTGCCGGTCGACGTCGAGATGCAGGCGCGGCCGGTCGGCCGGGGCTACGTCCACCTGCAGCCCACCGAGGTCCATCCGTGGCCGGGTAACGCGCCCGCGGTGCTGCGGGCGCACGAGTTTCACTATTCGCGGCTGGTCAACGTCGATCCGGCGCTGCGCTACGCGTACCGCGTGCAGCGCGGCCACGGCATCGACGGCGAACGCGACGGCATCGTGTTCGGCAACACGCTGGCGTCCTACGCGCACCTGCGCAGCGTCGCGGGCCACGACTGGCCGGCGCGTTTCGTCGCCTTCGCGCGGGACAGACGCGAGGCCGCGCGCCGGCATCGCATCGCGCAGGCCGCATAACCGGAGGAAAGAGATGATCGAGATCACCGCGGCGGCAGCCGAGCAGATGAAGGCAGCATTGCGCAGCCCGCCGGCGCCGGGGCTGGCGCTGCGCGTCGCCGCAAGGCGCGGCGACGACGGCGCGATCGAGTACGGCATGGGCTTCGACGAGCGGCGCGAGCAGGACGAGGAGGTCGTCACCGACGCCGGCATCACGCTGCTCGTGTCGCCGCCGTCGCTGGAGCCGATCGCCGGCACGGTGATCGACTTCGTCGAGATCTCGCCGGGCGACAGGCGCTTCATCTTCTATCGCGCCGACCAGAGGCCCTCCGAGTCAGGCGAGACACCCGCCGCGGGCGGTGGCTGCGCCTGCGGCAACGGCGGCTGCGGCTGAGGCCGGGCAGGGCGGCGCGAGCAGGCCACGGAGCATGAGAAGAAGATGAACGAATCGGCAAATATCGCGACGATCGTCGTGCTGGGCGGCTTTGCGCTCGCCTTCGTGTTCGGCTTCGTGGCCGCACGCGCCAACTTCTGCACGATGGGCGCGCTCGCCGACATCGTGAACATGAGCCACTGGGGCCGGATGCGCATGTGGCTGCTGGCGATCGCGGTGGCGATCATCGGCGCCAGCGTGCTGCACGGCACCGGGCTGGTCGACCTCACCCAGTCCATCTACCAGAGGCCGCGGCTGAACTGGCTGTCGGCGATCGTCGGCGGCGCGCTGTTCGGCGTCGGCATGACGCTGGCCGGCGGCTGCGCGAACCGCAACCTGATTCGCATCGGCGCCGGCAGCCTGCGTTCGATCGTCGTGTTCGCGTTTGTCGGCATCTCGGCGTACATGACGATCAAGGGGCTGTTCGGCCAGTGGCGGGTCGACTACCTCGACCGCTTCGCGATCGACCTCGCCGCCTACGACCTCAAGGGGCAGGACCTGCCTTCGCTGCTTGCCGCAGGAACCGGTCTCTCGGCAACGGTTGCGCTGACGATCGTGGCGGCGCTCGTCGCCGGCGCCCTGCTGGTGTTCGTCTTCTCCAACGCGCGCTTTCGCGATAACCCCGACCAGATCATCGCCGGCATCGTCATCGGCCTGGTCGTGATCGGCGGCTGGTACGTCAGCGGCCATCTCGGGCATGGCGAGAACGAGCAGCTCGAGATGGTCTACTTCGCCACCAACACGCGCGCGGCCGAATCGATGAGCTTCGTCGCGCCGATGGCCTACACGCTCGAACTGCTGATGCTGTGGACCGACAAGTCGCTCACCATCAGCTTCGGCGTCGCCTCGGCGATGGGCGTGATCCTCGGCAGCTTTGCCTGGGCGCTGGTGCGCAAGTCGTTCCACGTCGAGGGCTTCGTCTCGGCGGTCGACACGCGCGACCACATCATCGGTGCGACGCTGATGGGCTTCGGCGGTGTCACCGCGCTCGGCTGCACGGTCGGACAGGGCATCTCGGGCATGTCGACGCTGGCGCTCGGCTCGTTCCTGGCGCTCGCGTCGATCATCGCCGGCGCCGTCGCCACGATGAAGTACCTGCTCTGGCGCGAAGAAAACAGCTAGGCCGTCGCCGGTCATCCATGCGACCGGCGCAGGGCCCGCAGCTGGGCACCGGAATGTCGATCGACCCGGCGTCCGGAGCCGGTACCATCTTTCCTGTCGGCGCCCCGAGTGGCGCAGCCTGAGAAGTCACGCGCCATGAAACGATTCCTGTTTGCCGCCAGCCTGGCGGCCCTGCTGCCCGCCGTCGTGCTGGCCCAGGGTACGGCCGCCCCGGATGCCAAGGCCGGCTCCAGGAACAGCAGCGCCAGCCGTCCGGTCGAGGACAAGTCCAGGCGACTGACGCGCGACGAACTGCGCGCCTGCATGCTGCTGTCCGACGCCAACGAGGCCGAGGGGGTCGCAATCCGGGACGCCCAGGCCGCTTATTTCAAGGAGCGCGCTGAGCTGGTCGCCGCCAACGAGGAGCTGAAAAAGCGAAGCGCCCTGCTGAGCGAAGAGGGCAGCGCATTGAAGGCCGATCAGGACCAGTTGCTGAAGACCAACGAAGAGCTGAAGGCGCAACTGCCCAAGATGGAAAAGCCTGCGGCCGAGGCCGCGATCGAGGCCTACAAGGCAAAGGTCAACAAGCACGACGCCAGGATCGAGGCACTGAACGCCGGCAGGAGCGGGCTCAACGCCAGCGTCAAGGAACTGGATGCCAGGATCCGTGCCAATAATGCCGTCATGCGCGACGTGAACGCCCGCACGGACGCCCACTTGGCCAAGGTCGAGGACTGGAAAGAGAACTGCAGCAACAGGACCTACGACGAGATGGACGAGGCGGTCATCCGCAAGGAAATGAGAGAGAAGAAGTAGAAGCAGTCTCACGATCCATGGCGGCCGCGGTGGCAGTCGCCGTTCGCATCGGCAGCCATCCGCCAGCGGACCCAAGGTCCTCGGCCGCAAGGCTTTTCACACGTTCCGCTGACTCGGGGCCGCACGAACGGAGCGAACATGAACGGTGCCGAATCCCTCGTCGCAACGCTTGCCGGCAACGGCGTCGACGTGTGCTTCGCCAACCCCGGAACGTCGGAGATGCACTTCGTCGCTGCGCTCGACAACGTCGCCGGCGTGCGCTGCGTGCTGGGCCTTTTCGAAGGCGTGGCGACCGGTGCGGCGGACGGCTACTACCGGATGGCGCGCAAGCCGGCGGCCACGCTGCTGCACCTCGGGCCGGGCCTGGGCAACGGCATCGCCAACCTGCACAACGCGAAGAAGGCGTGCTCGGGCATCGTCAACATCGTCGGCGATCACGCCGTCGCGCACGCACGATTCGAATCGCCGCTGCGCTCCGATGTCGAGGGCATCGCGGCGCCGGTGTCGCACTGGGTCAGGACGTCGTGCGCCTCGGTCGACGTTGCGCGCGACGGCGCCGATGCCATTGCCGCGACCCGCGACGGCGCGCTCGGGCGCATCGCAACGCTGATCCTGCCGGCCGATACGGCGTGGGGGCCGGGCGGCGAGGTCGCGGCCGCACCGGGGCCGGCGGCGCCGGCCGCACCGCGTCCCGATGCCGTGCGTGAAGCCGCCCGCACGCTGACCGAACTCGGCCCGCGCGCCGTGCTGCTGCTCGGCGCCGGCGGTGTCGACGAGCGTGCGCGCGAAGCGGCTGCGGCGATTGCCCACAAGACCGGTTGCCGCGTGCTGGCCGAGTTCTACAACGCGCGCACGCCGGGCGGGCGCGGGCGGGTGCGCGTGGATCGCCTGCCGTATGCCATCGACGCCGCGGTGGAGAGACTCGCCGGCGCCGAGTGCCTGGTGCTTGCCGGCGCGGCCGATCCGATCGCCTTCTTCGCCTATCCGGGCAAGCCGAGCGAACTGAAGCCGCCCGGTTGCAGGACGCTCACGCTCGTCGATGCGCGCGATGACGTGCCCGCCGCGCTGGATGCGTTGCGCGACGAACTCGGCGCAGCGGCTGTGCGTGTAACGGCGGACCATCCGGTCGATGTCGAGGCGCTGCGCAGCGCCGGCGCGCTCAACGCCGAGATCGTCGGCGACGCGCTGGCCGCGCTGCTGCCCGAGGACGCGATCGTGGTCGACGAGTCGGTGAGCACCGGCCGCGCGTTCGGGCCGCGTTTTGCCGCCGCCGCGCCACACGATTCGCTGGCCGTGATGGGGGGAGCGATCGGCTTCGGCCTGCCGGCCGCGCTCGGCGCGGCGATCGCTGCGCCGGGACGGCCGGTGCTCGCGCTCGAAGGAGACGGAGCCGCGATGTACACCGTGCAGGCGCTATGGAGCATCGCGCGCGAGTCGGCTCCGGTGGTGGCGGTGATCTTCGCCAACCGCGCCTACCGAATCCTGCAGGGCGAACTCAAAGGCGTCGGCGCGCAGGTCGGTGGCCCGAAGGCCGACGCGATGCTGCGCCTCGATCAGCCCGCGCTCGACTGGGTGGCGCTGGCCAAGGGCCACGGCGTGCCCGGCGCGCGGGTGCAGAACGCCGATGAGTTCGTGCGCGAAGTGCGGCGCGCCTTCGCCAGCGGCGGACCGTATCTGATCGAAGCGGCGGTCTGACGCGCCGCGCGGAACCCAGACAGCCAGAGCCGACCCCAGGCGGAACCTCATCGCCGCCGGCAACGGACATCGGCAGCCAGGCGGGGTCGGATGCCAAGGAAGGGATAGAAACTCGTTCTCCGAGTTCGCGGTACTGCCGTTGCACAGGCGTGAATCCGGCCTCGCGCGTGCGACCTGCGCGTTGCGCACAATCGCGTTCATGTGAACGCGGACCCGACAGCGCCCCCTCTCCCGTCGCCGTCTGCTGGTCAAGACCGACGTTTGCTCCTCGTGAAGCCATTTTGGCTTGATGCAAAGACGACGCCGCAACCGGATCAAGCCGGCGGCGTCAATTCGCAAGATCGCGGTAAGCCTCCGCTTCGCGCAGCAGATCCGACACCTCGTCATCCTGAATGCCGAGCGCCGCAAACTGACGGTCGATGTTTCTGAGATAGTCCAGGCTCGAGCCCATGAAGCCGGTGCCGGTCGCGCAATACTCGATCTGCTGCGCGCGGCTAAGACCGGCATCAATCAGCTCAGCCTCGTGGTCTGCCACGAAGGTGAGCGCCGTCAGGCGAGTGTTCGCTGCGACGGCCTCGACGAACACGGGCGTATACGCGGGGCCGATTCTTTCGCGCCGCCACAGGACCTCCGTTTCCTCATCGAGGTTTGCGCGGGAAATCCTGAACGCAAGCCCGTCGCACCCGCCCCCCTTGTCGAGGGCGACCATCAGGCCGGGCGCATCCATCGTGCCTCTGCCGCCGTAGATGTCCTTGAGAATGAAGCGTCGCGCGTATCCGGGGACATGGGCCCGCCGCACTTCTTCAAAGCGGACCCCTGGGTCCCACATCAAGGATCCATAGCCGAACACCCAGAGGTCGGCGTCCCGCCGGCCGGCGAGGTTTTCGGCGCGCTCGGCCTCCCGCGCGCTGTCGGCATACCACCAATCGGCCGGCAAACCGCGCGTCTTCGTCAGAGCCGCGAGCTTTGCCGTCGTGAGCGTGCGCGAGGGCGAGGTCAGCGGATCGGCGATCCGGTCGCGCAACTCCGGGTGATACGAGAAGGGGTCCGCTGCGGGTGCCATTGCCGATCTCCACGTGTGCCTCAGATCGGCCCAGGCCGCGGGTCCTTTACCTGAACCACGCCGGCTCGCGCCGCGAAGCGGACTTTAGACGATGCGCGCTCCGACGTCGGGTCCATTGGCCGTATGCCGCCTGAGCGCATCGATTCGTGCTTCCTTCGGCAGTGTGTCGGTGAACGCCGAAGTTTCCGCTGTTGGTCGGTTGTTCGCTTTCGCGATCAGGCCCGACGGTTGCCTTGGCGGAGAGTCCGGTCATTCGACTGTTCGATCTGCCTGCTCCAGAATTGCCGTTGAAGATGCAAGTCGGCGGTCGGCATTGTGGTGATGAAATCGTTGGACGATGCACCCGCATTCGGCCAGGGGCCGGCGCAGCTCGCATCTCCCGACAGCGCATGCTGCCAGATGGGACCTGACAGATTCAGAACTTCAGAACTGCCAGTACCATGCGCCATGTTCGATCCGGCAATCCAGCGGTCGGCATCGAATTGTGTGAGGTGCCAAGCGGCGCCGGACAAGCGCACCAAAGCGAGGAGTCGTTCTTGAAGTCAGCAAACATAGTAGCCGCCGCAGTTGCAGGCATTCTCTCGTCCCTGATCGGCTTCGCTTCTGCAGCCGAGAAGCTGGATCGCACGACCCTTCCGATCGCGGAGCCCAGACGGCCGACCTATACAGAACTCGACGCGCGAAACGTCAAACCACCGCCACGGTTCGAGGTCAAGGCCCCCAAGGGCGCACCCAATGTGGTGATCGTGCTGATCGACGACGTCGGATTCGGCGGGCCCAGCACCTTCGGCGGCCCGATCCGCATGCCGACGCTGGACCAGCTGGCCCAGGGCGGCCTGCGCTTCAACAACTTCCACACCACTGCGCTGTGCTCGCCGACGCGCGTTGCGCTGAAGTCCGGCCGCAACCACCACACCGCGAACGCCGGCTCGATCATGGAGACGGCGACCGCATTTCCGGGCAACACCGGGCAGATCCCGAACAGCGTCGCGCCGCTGGCCGAGATGATGCGGCTGAACGGCTACAGCACCGGTGCGTTCGGTAAGTGGCATGAAACCGCGGCCTGGGAGACAAGCGTGTCGGGCCCGTTCGACCGCTGGCCCACGCGCCAGGGCTTCGACAAGTTCTACGGCTTCATCGGCGGCGAGACCGACCAGTGGTACCCGCTGGTCTACGACGGCGTGATCAAAGTCGACCCGCCGAAGATGAAGGACTATCACTTCACCATCGACATGACCAACCAGGCCATTAATTGGGTCAAGGCGCAGCAGTCGATGACGCCGGACAAGCCATTCTTCGTCTACTACGCCACCGGCGCGGTGCACGCGCCGCACCACGTGCCGAAGGCCTGGGCCGACAAGTACAAGGGCCAGTTCGACAAGGGCTGGGACGCCACACGTACCGAGACGCTGCAGCGGCAGATGCAGCTGGGCGTGGTGCCGGCCGGCACGAAACTGGCCAAGCGGCCCGACGACATCAAGGCTTGGGATACGCTGCCCGCCGAACACCGGCGGCTGTTTGCGCGCCAGGCCGAGGTCTTCGCCGGCTTCCTGGAACAGACCGACCACGAGGTCGGCCGCTTCGTGCAGGCGCTGAAGGACATCGGCGAGTTCGACAACACGCTGTTCATCTACATCGCCGGCGACAACGGCACCAGCGCCGAAGGCGGCTTCGTCGGCATGTACAACGAGATGACCTACTTCAACGGCGTCGAGGAGAAGGTCGAGGACCTGATCCCGCTGATCGACAAGTGGGGTGGCCCGGAAACCTTCCCGCACATGGCCGCCGGTTGGGCGGTGGCATTCGACACGCCTTTCCAGTGGACCAAGCAGGTCGCATCCGACTTCGGCGGGACGCGCAACGGCACGGTGATTCACTGGCCGAAGGGCATCAAGGACAAGGGCGGCTTGCGCAACCAGTTCTCGCACGTCATCGACGTTGCGCCGACGGTGTTGGAAGCCGCCGGCCTGCCGCAGCCGAAGCGCGTCAACGGCGTGGTGCAAACGCCGATCGAAGGCACCAGCTTGCTCTACACCTTCAACGACGCGAAGGCGCCGGAGCGGCACAAGACGCAGTACTTCGAGATGTTCGGCAACCGCGCGATCTACCACGACGGCTGGTTCGCACGCGCGATCCACCGCGCACCGTGGCAGACCAGCAACCTGCGGCCGCTGACGAGCGACGTGTGGGAACTGTACGACGTGAAGAACGACTTCAGCCTGACTGACGACCTGGCGGCAAAGCAGCCGGCGAGGCTGAAGACGATGCAGGCGCTGTTCATGACGGAGGCGCAGAAGTACCACGTGCTGCCGATCGACGACCGCACCATCGAGCGCACCAACCCGACCTTGGCCGGCCGGCCCGACCTGCTCGGCGATCGCACCAGCCTGACCTTGTACGAAGGTATGCAGGGCATGCTGGAGAACACCTTCATGAACATCAAGAACCGCTCGAGCAAGATCACAGCAGAGATCGACGTGCCGCCCGGCGGCGCCAATGGCGCGATCCTGTCACAGGGCGGGCGCTTCGGCGGCTGGTCGCTGTACATGAAGGACGGCAAGCCGGCCTATACCTACAACTACCTCGGCCTGGCGCGCTATAGCGTCACCGCGCCTGACGCGCTGCCCGCAGGGGCGGCAACGGTGATGCTGGACTTCGCCTACGACGGCGGTGGCCTGGGCAAGGGCGGCAAGGCCACGCTGCTGGTCAACGGCAAGCCAGTCGCCGAGGGCCGCGTCGACAAGACGCAGCCGAACATCTTCTCGGCCGACGAGACCGCCGATGTCGGCATCGACAACCAGACGCCGGTAGCCGAAGGCATCGGCATCGGCGCGGAGACCCGGTTCACCGGCACGATCAACAAGGTCACCCTTGCAGTGCAGCCTGTGAAGTAGCGCAGACTCGGGAAGCCTGTCGATACGGCAAGTCGCACGAAGGGCCGCCTTGCGGGCGACTGGCAGCCCCTGCTGTCGAGAAGGCTGCATGCCTGCAATGGGTTGCACGCAGGCCTACGCGAACAGCGGCCGACCGGCTCCATGATTCATGAAACTGGGCTTCCAGAAAGCGGGTACTCGCCGCTGGCTCCTTACGCTGCAACGCCGCCGCTCGGTTCGACTAGGCGAAGGACCGCAGAGGGTCGGTAGTACCAGTTCGCCGCGTCCTGATGCAGCCGTTCGCGCAACGCGGCGTGCTGGCGAGCAACGAACTCTTCGAGTGTCAGCAATGCGGAGAATCCGACTCGGTTTTCTCCTGGGCGACGAGCAACGTCGGCTCCACTTGGTCACCGGTCGCTCGGAACGGCGCGTCACGGGCTAACGAAGGGCGGGAACTGGCCGGTTGTTCGCTTTCCCGGTCAAGCCGGAGAGTTGACGTTGGCGGCCGGCGCCCGATTTCCCAACTCCCGCTTTCGGCGAACCAGGGAAATCTCAGCACCCGGCCACAAGCAGCCCGTTGCCTGCGTGACGAATGTCCTCCCTGCAGCGGTCGTCTCAACCAACAAAAAGCCCGCCACATGGGCGGGCATGTCGTCAGGCGTTGCCGATTACTGCTTGCGCTTACGCGTAGCGGCTAGAGCGGCGAGGCCGAGGCCGAGAAGGGCGAGGGTGCCGGGTTCGGGGACGACGGCGACGGCGACATCATCCAGTTGGAAGTAGGTCGGCCCGTGGCGCGCTCCGAAGCGCAGAACCGTGGAGGAACTCGTCGCCATGAGTCCAGTGAATTCGTACAGAGCGTAGTCAAACCCCGAGAGATTGGTCTCGGACGTCACAAGGATGCCGCCCCACAACACCGCAAACTGGTTCGGAGTCGTCCCGAACTGATCACTATTTCGCAGCCAGTACGACAAGTGGTAAGAGGCGCCCGGCGTCGTGGGCAGTGTTTGCTCTAGGTACCACAAGTCTGATGAGTCATTCGCAAACAGCGCAGCATAGGTGCCCGAGTGCTGGCTGAAAGAAAAATTAAAGTTGAGTGCACAAAACGCCTGCCCGGCCTGGACGACAGTTAAGGGAGGCGAGCAAAAAGTGCTGCTGCCCGGCACGACGGTCCAGCCCGAGAGGTCGCCGGATTCAAATCCGCCGTTGGTCACCAAATTGGCGTGGGCTTGTGCGCCAATCACCAAAGCAGCAATTGCTACCAGAACTCGCAGGAGCTTCGCAGCCAAGTGACCTCCCAATTTATGACCCAGCTTCTTAAGCAAGTTGCGGGCCTAGAATGCAACCTTATGATTTATTGAATAAATAAGTGTTGATACTCATGTAGGAACTGTAAGAAAAATCGACACCTACTCCACAACTTTTGGTGCATGTGAGTGACACGGCGATCCGGCCGCTGCTCAACGGCTGACGAATAGGCTGTTGCTCCGATCTCTGGGTGATCGGGACTATCAAAATTTCCGACGCCGAGGCAGCGGATCATAGTCCTGCTCCGCCGGCCCGCACCGTGAACAACCGCGCCCTGCTTGCGGCGAGCCCGAGGCCGCTTAGTGAAGCGGTCAGATCACCGCGTTCTCCGCCGCCATCGAACTCTCCAGGTGACCGGCTTCTCCTGAGACCCAACAGCCGCAGTGGGTCGCCCTGAGTCGGTCGGAGCGTCTGCTTTCCGGTCGCGGACCGCTTTGTGGCGGCCTACCTGGGCCCGTGCTCGGCCAGCAGCGGCTATGCGCTCCCGGGCGACGGATCGGGCAGCCCGGCCGCCCGCAAATCCGCCGCGAGCCGCTCGATGACTCCTTCATCGCGATACGGTTGCGCCTCCGCATATCGCGTCAACGTAAGCGCAGGGTCAAGCGTCTTGACTTCGCTTACTACCCGCTTGGCATCGGCAAGCCAGCCACTACGCACCAATGCACTCGCCAGGATCAACCGGCCGTTGACGGCCGACGGCGCAATCCGCAGCGCCTCGCGCGCCGCAATCACCGCAAGATCGACGAGACCGGCGTCCCGATATGCGGCGGCAAGGATCTCCGCGAACCAGGGGGGATAGACAGGCATATAGCGGATCGCCCGCTTGGCGTGAACGACAGCCGTCGCCGGCTCTCCGCAATGCAGCAGCACGTTAGCCAGGAAGATGTTGGCATTGCTGCAGCCCGGACGGATGGTCAGGGCCTCACGCGCAACCGCCAGGGCTTCATCGAAGCGGCGCTGAAGCAGACGAACATTGCCAAGTACGGTTTGCGCCTGGCCGTCCGCGTCGGGCATAGCTGCGGCGCGCTCCGCCCATTCGCCAGCACGCTCGCGAGCGACAACGGGATCTGGCGCCCAGCCCCGCGTGACGTCAAACCACAACGTCAAGGCTACCCAGGTGCCGCCAAGAGGGGAATCCGGCACCCGTTCCGCGACACGCTCAAAGCAGGCGCGTGCACTTGCCATCGACTCGGCGTTCATTCGAAAGAACGACTGAACGCCGTTGTAGAAATGCTCGCGCGCCTTCGGGTCGATCAGGCACTTCCGCCAGACGCGGGCCTGCTCCCCGCCCGACAGACGGACGTCGAGGGCCGTGACGATCTTCTCGGTGATCTCATCCTGCAATGCGAACGTCTCGGCCAGCAACCGATCGTAACGCTGCGACCAAACCACGGCGTTGTTTGCCGTGTCGATGAGTTCGACGCCAACGCGCACTTGGTCACCCGACTGGCGCACAGACCCTTCCAGCGCATGCCGCACGCCGGCCCGCCGGCCCGCCTCTGCCGCCGGAACGCCTCGCATGGCATTCGCGCTTCCAGCGCCAATGAGGAACACGCCGGACATCTTGGTCAACGCATTCTGGACGTCGATGCGCAAGCCTTCGGCAAGCGCAGACGCACGTCCCTCCGTGTCCTCCATGGCCTTGAACGGCAGCAGCAGAATTGACGGCTTGTCCGGCAGCGGCAGGTCCAGTGTCTCCATCTGCAGCGGTCCACCGCGAGCTTGCAGCCCGCCGGCCGTTAGAACGTGACCCAGGCCCTCGACTGGCGAGGTCATGAGCGCAACATCACTCGGCAATTGCCCACGCACGGCTTCGCTGAGCTGGATGCCGTCGGTATGCGCCCGCAGTGCCAGCGCTGCTGCACCCTCGACCGCCAGTCCTGCCGGACCTGCGTGGCCCTTTTCGACCTGGCCCTGGTCGATTCCAAATCGGTAATGGACTCGGGTTGCCGCCGCGGCACTTTGGTTGGCAACAAGAAGAGCGTCGCGCGCGGCGATGGCGGCGGCAACACCATTCGACCCGCTGCCGAACTCGGCAAGCACGGTGTCGGCTGGTGTTTCGACGAGCCGCGCGCCAGACTCCTTCAGTGCAGACACGACCACGTCACGACTCGCGTGCAATGCGCTGCGTGTTGCCCCTTCGTCCTCGCCCATCAGTACGCAAAAGGCCCGCGTTTGCGCGCGAACCACGACAGGCTTGGCCGGAGCGAGCTTTCGCGTGCGTGTGCCCGCGCTGGCTGGCGCTTCGTTCGGTGTCTTGACCTCGCGATACTTGTCCCAGAAATACCAGGCAGCGGCGAGCCCGCCGAGCAATGTCGCTAGAGCAAGTAGAGTTTCCATCAGTGTCATTTCCCGGCGCTCTGCGCTGCGACTCGGTCGACTCCGCGCGACAACCGGCGTCGCCATCATCCTATGAAACGCCCGTCCCGCCAAAAGCCGATGTCACTCGTGGATCGGTAGCTCGCGACGGACTGCGTTGGAAGCTGCCGGTCAGTCGCCGCGGTGCCAGTTGTCCATGCGAACGACCGGTGTTCCAGAGCCCCGATACTCGCGTCGAACGCAGCGAACGACTGGTGACTGAGGTTGACCGGTCACCCAATCAGAGAATCGGGATCGTCAGGAAGGGGTCGGATGCTCGCGGTCAGTTCGTTTGGAAGCAGTTGTTCGGTCGCTGATCGCTTTGCGGCGACTTGCCTAGGCCCGGGTTCGGCCGACTCCGTACCTTCACTCGCCCGTAACGCGCTGCTCGAAATGACCGGTCAAGAAGTGGAGCTCACATCGCTCATCGGCGAAAAACCAAGCGACGCGATCTCTCCCCATTGCCGCCGCTAGAGACGTTCGCTGCGGGAAACACGATCTGCTCCGTTTCTTCCTTGGTGCGCGTCATCGGCACGAGTAAGTGCGCATGGCGTTGGCGGTTCACAGAAAAGTCCACTTTCGATCTGTCGCCCGGCGGGTCACCTTATAAGCATCCGCCAACTCAAGCGCCAGCGCCAGAGCAAGTCATCCGCTTCGGGCTCATACTCTCGCATTGGGCAAACCGCCGTCTACCCGGCGCGAAGTCGCAACTGTGACGGCCCAACGATGATTCAGACCAGCACAGGAGTGCGATGCCGCGAGGAACGATGAAGTGGGCGGGCCACATGGCCCTCGTGGTGCTTGCCTTGCTTGCGATCTTCGCCTCGACCCGGGCCCAGGACAAGCGGCCGGTGGTGTACGTCGCGCCGATCGAGGGCATCATCGATCTCGGGCTGGCGCCTTTCGTCAAGCGCGTCCTCGACGAGGCTGCGGCAGCCGGCGCGGCTGCAGTCGTCCTGGAGATCAACACCTTTGGCGGCCGCGTCGACGCCGCGGTGCAGATCCGCGATGCGCTGCTGAACTCGCCGGTGCGCACCATTGCCTTCGTCAACAAGCGCGCCATCTCGGCCGGCGCGCTGATCGCGCTGGCGTCCGAGAACATGGTCATGACCGGCGGCGCCACCATCGGCGCGGCCACGCCGGTGCAGATGGGGCAGCCCGGCGCGCCGTCCGAGAGCGTGGGCGAGAA
The DNA here is from genome assembly GCA_963847675.1 of uncultured beta proteobacterium. GTDB lineage: Bacteria > Pseudomonadota > Gammaproteobacteria > Burkholderiales > Burkholderiaceae_F > JADJWR01. The sequence continues at coordinate 17,505 of CAWKAP010000007.1, read as the reverse complement.
GACCGTGTCCTACGTCAAGAAAGAATTCCGCGCCACGGCCGAGAGCCGCAAGCGACCGCCGTTGCTGGCCGAAGCGATGGTCGACGCCGACGTCGAGATCAAGGGCGTCATCGAAAAGGGCAAGCTGCTGACGCTGACGACTGAAGAAGCGCTGAAGCACAAGCTGATCGATCACCGCGCCGATACGCTCGAAGCCGCGCTGGAAAAGCTGGGGATCGCCGCGCCGGAGATCCGACACGCGTCGACAAACTGGGCCGAGAACGTGGTGCGCTTCCTGACGCATCCGGTGGTCAGTTCGCTGCTGATCACCATCGCGATGCTGGGCATCATCCTTGAGATGCGCACGCCTGGCTTCGGCATCCCCGGCGCCTGGGCCTGACCAGTCTTGCACTGTTCTTCTGGGGCCACTGGCTGGTGCAACTGGCCGGCTGGGAGGAGACTGCTGCTCGGCGTGGCCGGCCTCATCCTGCTGGCCATCGAGGTACTGGTCATACCGGGTTTCGGATTGGCCGGCGTGCTGGGCATCATCGCGATCGTCGCCAGTCTCGTCCTGAGCCTGGTCGGGCCGGGGTTCACGATGACGTTCATGCTGGTGGCCGCTGGGCGCGTGGTCTTCGCGCTGTTGCTCGCCTTGCTCGCCAGCCTGGTGCTGCTGCGATTCTTGCCGCGCCTGCCATTCGGGCGCCGGCTGATCCTCAACCGCGGGCTCGCGGCGGCCGAGGGCTATGCCTCGGCGCCCGAGATCGACGCGCAGTGGCTGGGCAAGACCGGCCTGGCGTCGTCGCCGCTGCGGCCGGCTGGCATCGCCGACATCGATGGGCGGCGAGTGGATGTGGTGTCTGACGGCGAGCACATCGACGCCGGGCAGTTCATCAGAGTGACCCGCGTCGACGGCAACAGAGTTGTCGTGCGGCGGATATCGAACATCAACGAAAAGGAATGAGACATGAATGAGATCGTTGGCCTGATCGGCGGCCTGGGTTTGCTGCTGCCGGTGGTGGCCGGACTGGCCATCCTGTTGTACCTGGTGCCGATTCCGTTGTGGATCGCGGCCTGGGCCTCCGGGGCCTATGTCGGCCTGCTGACGCTGATCGGCATGCGCCTGCGCCGCGTGCCACCGACCACGGTGGTCACGGCACGCATCAGCGCGGTGAAAGCCGGCCTCGACATCTCGATCAACGACCTGGAAGCCCACTTTCTTGCCGGCGGCAACGTGGTGCGCGTGGTCAACGCCATGATCTCGGCCGACAAGGCCAACATCCCGCTGCCCTTCAAGCGCGCCGCCGCCATCGACCTGGCCGGACGCAATGTGCTCGAGGCGGTGCAGATGTCGGTGTTGCCCAAGGTCATCGAGACGCCGAAGATCGCCGCCGTCGCCAAGGACGGCATTCAGCTCATCGCCGTATGCCGGGTGACCGTGCGGACCAACATCGATCGCCTGGTCGGCGGCGCCGGCGAGGAAACGATCATCGCCCGCGTCGGTGAGGGCATGGTCAGCACCATCGGGTCGGCGAGCAGCCACAAGAACGTGCTCGAGAACCCGGATCACATCTCCAAGCATGTGCTGAGCAAGGGTCTGGATGCCGGCACGGCCTACGAGATCCTGTCCATCGACATTGCCGACGTCGACGTCGGCGCGAACATCGGCGCCAAGTTGCAGATCGACCAGGCCAACGCCGACAAGCAGATCGCGCAGGCCAAGGCCGAAGAGCGGCGCGCCATGGCCGTGGCGCTGGAGCAGGAAATGCGCGCGCGGGTGGTCGAGGCCGAGGCCGAGGTGCCGCGCGCCATGGCCGACGCGTTCCGTCAGGGCAACATGGGCATCATGGACTACTACCGCATGAAGAACCTGCAGGCCGACACGGCCATGCGCGACGAGATTGCCGGCACCGACGACAAGGGCACCGGCAACCCGCCGGCCTGAGGCAGCCGATCATGAAGGGCCTGCCGTTCGAACTGTTGTTCATCCTGTTGTTTGGCGCACTGGTGCTGTACAACTTCATCAAGCAGCGGGCGGCCGGGCTCCGCCCGCCCGAGCCAGCGCAGGGCGAACCGGAGCCCGACGACATCCCCGAGGCACTCTGGGGCCGCAATCCGCAGGACCGGACGACCTGGACCGAGCCTGTGGCTCCGGTCCTGGCGCCGCGGCGCATGTCGGCAGCGGCTGACACCGCCACGCCGGCGGTTCGCCGGCGCCGCTTCGACCGGCAAGCGCTCTTGGGTACCCGGCGCCGCGTGCAGGACGCATTCGTCGTCGCCACGATCCTGGGGCGCTGCCGCGCCGACGAGCCGCACGAGGTGCGGTAAGACGCGCAGCCAGAGCGCAGCCGCATTCGCGCCGGCCTGCGCACGGGCGTCGTCGGCAACAACGCTTGCAGTGGTGCGACCAGTCTTCACCGCCGAGATCGCACTTGCAGAAGGGGTCTCGACTTGGGTAGCAGCTGTTGACTCCAACTTCGGCCTTGCCCTCGGTAGGTACCCTCAAGCGACCGCTTTTCACGAACCTTGCTTTTCCCGACGTGTCGGCGAACGCTCCCTTCCGGGGTAGACCGGTCACTCGCCCAGAAGACAGGATTGGCCTCTCATTGTCAGTGGCGTCGCGATTCTGCGGGTCGCCGTGCGCAGCTGGACCTCCAGGCCAAGATCCTTAAGCCCCTAGCGACGCGTCCCTTCACGCGATGGCTGCACGGACAGTCGGCTCTGCGTCCGATCGGGCGCCTGAATCGGGTCGGCTTCAGCTGTCTGGTTGCTGCCGCGAGAGCGAAGGCAAGCAGCCATTTCCGGCTGCCAATCAGCCCAGCGATACCCAGGTCGGCGTCGGTCAACGGTCGTTGACCGACTTGCTCGACCCATCTGACGGGTGAGCGTCGGCCCGCTACTATTGGCGCGCCTCATCACGAGTAAGCGACATGATCGATCTCTACACTTGGACGACGCCGAACGGGCGCAAGGTCTCCATCGCGCTCGAGGAACTCGGGCTGCCCTACACGGTGCATGCGGTCAATATCGGCAAGGACGAGCAATTCGAACCGGCGTTCCTGCGCCTGAATCCGTACGGCAAGATTCCCGTCATCGTGGACAACGAAACCGGCCGCACGCTGGTGGAGTCGGGCGCGATCCTGCTGTATCTGGTGGACAAGACGGGCCGTCTCGGCGGCAGCGATCGCTGGGTCACGCTGGAATGGCTGATGATCCAGATGTCTGCGGTCGGTCCGATCCTGGGCCAGGCGCATCAGTTCCTCCATTTCAACCCCGGCAAGGCACCGTTCGCCGAAGAACGCTTCCGCAAGGCGACCGAGCGCATCTACAAACTGCTCGACGCGCGCCTGTCCGAGCAGGCGTTTCTTGCCGGTGACTACTCGATCGTCGACATCGCGACCTGGCCCTGGATTTCGCGCTACGAGTGGCAGGAGATGGACTTGACTGCCTATCCGAACCTCTTGCGGTGGTATCTCGCGATCGCCGACCGGCCGGCGGTGCAGCGCGGCTACGACGTGCCCACGAAGGTCAACGAGATCCCGCGCCCCTAGGAAGGAAGTTTCCCTTCGATGAATGCACCGAGCGCCCGGCCGACCTTGCGGTAGCCCTCCCAGGTCAGGTGGATCTCGTTGGTCCAGTCGTTGGAGGCGCCGGTCGCGCCGGGCTCGGCAGGAATGATGGAGGTCAGCGCCGCGGAGTCGAATACGTGGACGTGCGGGAGGCGGGTTGCGGCGCCGCTGCCATCGTCGAGGTCCAGCAGGAGCGTGCGCAGACGCTTGAACAGCAGGTCCGAAACGGCCTGTCGATCCCCGGTGGGGATCCCCGCCGATTCGAACGCCGGAAACAGCCAGCCTTTTGAGCCAGGCAGCGCGCCCGAAGGTCGGACGATCGGCGAAGCGTAGGTGTGCAGAAAGATCGGGCGACCGGCATTGCGACCCTTGTCCCGCTCATCCACGATGATCTCGAAGTTGGCGTTGAGGTAGTTCGCGAACCGGGTCCATCCGGCCTCGCTGACGTAGCACGCCGCCGGCCCCGCCGCCGCCTGCTGGGCAGCCTCCGCCGGGGTCAGCAGCAGTCGAAGGTCGGGAGCGATCGCCTCGCCTTCGTCGTCGACGGGAGGCACCTGCGCGGCGTCGATCATGTCGTTGCCGCCCGCGGATAGCAGGATGCCGTCCCAGTCCATTGCGAAGTTCGGCTTGCTCAGCAGCCGGCGGAAGTAGGGGTCCTTCCAGAAACGGACCATATGCTGAAGCGTGTCGCCGGGGTAGGCGCAGGTGACGACCGCGGCACTGCGTTCGAACTCGAGCTCGTAGAGCAGATTGGAAGCGTCAAAGAAGTTGAGCGTTCCGATCGTGAACCAGGAATCGCCCTCCGCAAGGAATCGATGAGCAAACTGCTCGAGGGCGGGAGGCGTCTCCCGGCTCAGGAAGTCCGCTGGGTACACGACCGGTCGCATCTTCGCTCCTCCTCGTGGTTGATCTTCCGTGTTCCCCGGCAGCGAGTTGCAGCCGGGGCGCTCAACGTTTCGAAAGCCGCCACATCCGACAGCCGGTCACACGCGTGACATGGCTCGGGGCTCGACGCAGGCGCGCATGACAGGGTCTCACCTTCTAGGCTGCATCGCTGCAACCTGTGGGCTTATGAACACGCGTTTTCGAAGCCGGATACTTTGCCAGTTTGTTTGCTGGGCGGCGAGGACGGTATGCAAGTTCACCGCCACAATTTGGGCACTTGCCGTCAAGACGATTCTCAGCACAGGAAGCACAGAACGTGCATTCGAACGAGCAGATTCGCGCTTCCGTGGACTCCGGTGGAAGATCTCTGTTGCAGCACTCGCAGTTTGGACGCAGTTGAAGCATTTCGTTCCCTTCTGATGTGCAGCCTGGCGTTGGTTGGCACGCAGCTGTCCATTGATCCCGCCAATTGTTGAGGTCGCATGGCGGCTGGTCAATTCAGCCGGAGCCTGAAGCCGAACACTGGCAGGCCCATTTGTGAGAAATCCAGATCTTCGGACCGGGCGAACCCCAGCTTCTCGTACATCTGCCAGGCAGTGCGCATCGCCTGGGTCGAATGCAGGATCACCTGCGAATGACCAGCCTGCCGTGCCAGTTCAATGCAGGCACGGGTCAGGCACTTGCCCGCACCGAGCTTGCGGCGATGCGGGCTGACCGCCAGCAGACGGATTCCGGAGGCATCCTTGACCGACGTGGCCGTGCCTCCCGAGCCGTATTCCGCCATCTCGCCGATGCAGACGACGCCGCCGACAAGTTCTTCTTCGGCAGTCAGCGCGACGAGCACCCGCGCGCCCGGCCGTTCGGCGAAGCGGCCGATGTTGGCCAGCATCTCGTAGTACTGAGGCTGCTCTGCCGGCGTCGGGAAGCCGTCAAGGCTCGAGTAGACCTCGACCAGGAGCCGGCCCAAAGCATCGGATTCCTCCGGGCGCAGGTCGCGGATCTGCAGTTCGCTGTTCATCCCGTGCGCCTGGCATGCAACTTTGGGTCCGGCAAGGCGACGGCGGGGGCCGCAGCCAGGACGAAGGAAGCCATCTTGCTCATCCCTTGCGCGTCGTCTTGCTGGCGAACGACTGCACCGCAATTTTGCCGTCGAGCACGCAGAACGTATCGGTGCCGAGTTCGTACCGGTTTTCTCCCGTCTCCGCCGTCCACACGATGTAGGCGTGTTCGCCGTCGACGAATTGGCGCTGCAGCTTGAAGGTGGTACCGGGCTGGCCGAACTCGGCGAGCATGGCCGTGAAGAGCGAGCGGATCGCGTCGCGTCCGCGCAAGGCCCCATCCGGAGTGAACAGCACGGCATCCGGCGCATAGTCGGACAGGATGCCTTCGAGGCGGCCCTCGCCGAAGCATTTCAAGTGGTTTTCCACGACTGCTCTGGTCGATTTCATCTTCTGCTCCTTCGTCGTCGCCTTCGGCGGAATGCCGGTCTTCACGGCCGCGACGACAGCAGCGCGGCCACTGCCAGCCGGCCGATGCGTCGCCCCATCTCGATTCCGGCCTCGGTCGAGGTCCGGTAGTGAATGCCTTCGTAGACCCGCGCACGGGCAACCTCGGACACGAATTCGTCGATGCTCGTCCAGCGGCGTACGAGGCCCTTCGCGGTCGGACTGGTCGTCGTCAACACCAACGTCGGGTCGCCACCGGTTTCCGCGGCCAGAACCGTGCCGACCGCTGCAGCAAGGATGCTGTGCGCGCTCGGATACTCGGGATGCAGCGGCGCCTCGCTCAACGACGACCATGACGCATCCCGCTCGGTCGAGTCGTTTCCGTCGAGATCGCCATTGCGGATCGCTGTGGCCGGCCGCCAGAAGACGTAGTGGTACTTGGCCTCGAAGACGCTGATCATCGCGTCGTCCATCGCCTGCGCCACCGCCGCGAACAGGCGCGCGTTCTGCGCCACGTCCCGGCCCGGCATCTGCGCCACCGAGCGCACGACGCCGTAGTAGATCGAGGGCAACGAGTATTCCCAGAAGCGGGCAATCTCGGTCTGTTCGGCGCTGCGCAGCGTGCTCACTCTGCCGCCGATCGCCTTCACCTCGTTGTAGTCGCGCGCCCATGCGTCGCTGTTCAGCGCCGGCGGCGGGTCCGGGCGAACCTCCGTCGCGCTCTTGAGCAGCCAAGGCTTGCGCTGTGGCCACTGCACGGCGGCCGGTTCCGTCGTCGGCACCCAGGCGCCGGGTGCGGCGTGTGGGCGGTAGATCGCTGCCTTTGAGGTCATTTCGTCGGCGCGCCTGGCGAGCACGTGAGCCGCAGCCTGCTCGCCGGCTTCGATGCCGGCCTGCCGGGCCGGGCCTTGCTCGATCTGCGCGAGCGCCGACTTGTAGGCCGCTTCGATCGATGCCTGCTGCGCCGGCAGCAGCTTTGTCAACGCCGCGCGGTGGGCGGCGGCGATCGCGGCTTCGACCGCAGCGCTCCGCATGTCCTGCGACTGCTGGAGGTCCGCGAGGGCGCTCACGGCAATGGCGCCAACGGCCTCGTAGGCTGCCGTATGCGCGACGGCCAGTACGCGGATCGCCGGAGGCGTCCCGAGCTTCGCCTCGGCGACGAGATCGTTCGTTCTGGTATTCCAGTCAGTGATTGCGTCTGCGCGCGCATCGAAGGCGGCAGCGATCAGGAGTGGGAGCGCCAGCAGGATGCGGCGCGACTGAGCACGGAGTGCGATGGACACGGTAATTCCTTTTCAGAGGTGAGTTCAGGGGGGACCGGCGGGCCCATGGCCCGCCGAGGATCAGCGCTTGGTGATGACGACTTCGAGGTATTCGCCCGGCACAACCAGCGAGTGCCGCCCGCCGACATTCAGGCGTCCGAGCAGTGCCACGATGTCCGCCTCGAGGGACTGCTGAAGCGTGGTGTCCAGCGCGGCGAAGGCCTTGTGCGTCGGGCCGTAATAGTCGCGAAACACCTGCACCCAGTGCGCCGTAGACCGATAGCGGAAGTTGAAGTCCTTGCGCACGGTCCGGATGTCGGCCGCCTGCGGCCCGAACATCTCGACGATGTGCGGTTCAGTGCCCCACAGGGCGGGCGACTTCAGTCCGGCCGGCGGCGGCAGGTAGGCGCCGACGACCTTGAACAGCTGGCCGATGAAGCCCTCCGGCGTCCAGTTGGCCAGACCAATGCGGCCGCCCGAGCGGGCGACACGCAGCATCTCGCGCGCCGGTCGCGTGTGATCGGGGGTGAACATCGCGCCGAAGGTCGACAGCACGACATCGAAGCTGCCGTCGTCGAACGGCAGTTCCTCGGCGTCGGCGACCTGAAACTGCACGTCGAGACCTTCGGCCGTCGCGCGCTTGGCGCCCTTATCCAGCAGCGCGGGCACGTAGTCGGTGGAGGTCACGCGGGCAAAGCGGCGCGCCGCGGCCAGCGTCGCGTTGCCGTTGCCGGCGGCAACGTCGAGCACGCGGTCGCCGGCGCGCACGTCGGCGGCCTCGGCCAGCGACTCGCCGACGATTTGCAGCGTGGTGCCGATCACTGCGAAGTCGCCGCTGGCCCAGGTGGCCTGCTGTTTCTGCTTGATGGCGGCAAAGTCGGGTGCGGCGGGCGCGGCGGTTGCATGACGGTCATGGATAAGGTTCATGAATTGACTCCGGTAGATTGACAACTGACATCAAAGCGGGCGCATTGAAAGTGCTTCGTTCCGACCGGTGGCCCGCGATGGCCGGCCGACAGCAATGGTTCAGGCGCGCCGGAACGGCCGTTCCTCTGCGCACACAAGTTGGTCCGGCGTCAGGCCGATGTCGCGCAGTTGCCTGGCGGAAAGCTCGTGCAGCGACACGCGAGCGCCGGCGCGCCGATGCGCTCGGATCAGCCGGCCGAGCCCGCTCATCAGCGCGGCACACGGGAAAGAAGCGGCGTGCCTCGCCACCGCTGGCGCTAGCGCTGCCGCGGCGGCGAGGGCAGGGTGGTCGTCGAAAGCTGTGCTGCGCGTGTTCATCGATGAAGCTCCGTTGCGAACTGCGGTGCCGAAGTGGCGGCCGCTTGGTTCAACGGACGCATTGTTCGCAGCAGCGCGCCTTGACGCTTCACCCCATGTCCTTCACATTTGCTCGCACATCCTGATTCGCAGAGAGGCCGCGATCCACTTGATCAGAGCTCCGCGCGGCTTGATCAGGGCTCCGGAAGGGAGGCAGGCATGAGCCGGGACACGTTGTCCGATGTCTTGCGCACGGTGCGGCTGCGGGGAGCGGTGTTCTATTACGTCAGCTGCCGCGACCAATGGGCGGCCGAGGCGCCGCCTGCAGTCGAGATCGCAAGCGCAGTGATGCCGGGCGCGGAGCACGTCATCGAGTACCACATGGTCGCCAAGGGAGGCGGCTGGGCAGCCATTTCCGGAGTAAATCCGGTTCGCCTCAGCGCGGGCGACATCGTGATGTTCCCGCAGGGCGATGCGCACGTGATGTCGAGCGCCCCGGGGCTTCAGCCGTCGCGGTCCGACGCCAGCTGGGTGTACGAGACCCGTCATCAGGCCAAGCCGATGCCGATCTCTTACCACCATGGAGTCGAACAGCCCGGCGCCGCCATGCCGGTCGACCAGGCCGATACCGTCCTGGTCTGCGGTTTCATCGGCTGCGACCTGCGGCCGTTCAATCCGCTGATCGCGGCCTTGCCGCGGCTGCTGCACATCCCGGCGACCGCGGCCGGCGGCTGGCTCGCACATGTGATCGGGCAGGCGGCCGCGGAATCACAGCAACCGGGTCCCGGCAGCGACGCGCTGCTGGCACGCATCAGCGAGATGATGTTCGTCGACGCCGTGCGGCACTACGTCGCGTCATCGCCGGATCTTTCGCATGGTTGGCTGGCCGGGATGAACGACCGTTTCGTAGGCCGCGCCCTGGCGCTGCTGCATGAAAAGCCGGCTGAGCCGTGGACCGTCGACGAACTGAGCCGACAGGTCGGGCTGTCGCGCTCCGCGTTGCACGAGCGATTCGCGCAGTTCCTCGGCCAGGCGCCGATGCAATACCTGACGAACTGGCGAATGCAGGTGGCCGCCGGCCTGTTGCGGCGTTCGAGCGCCACCGTCGCATCGATTGCGCTCGACGTCGGCTACGACTCCGAGGCCGCGTTCGCGCGTGCGTTCAAGCGGCTGGTCGGGCAGCCGCCGGCAGCATGGCGACGCTCGCTGGACGCATCGGCCCGGTGATAAGGCCGACCGCGCACGGTTGAGGTCTGGGACAGGCGCCGGCCGCGAGCCGGCTTTTCAAGAGGCGGCACGTCAACCTTTGCGCCGCCGGTCTTTGAAACCACAGCATCGATTCCATTGCAGGCATCCGCGGAGCCGCATTGCCCGCCTGACAGTGCTCCCGACGGAAGCCGGGACCGCACTACGCGCGCAGATAGAATTTCCAGACAGCACGCGGGAGCACGCGAAGACTCTGATGCGCAGGATGCAGCGTGGCAGCGCCGTCGACGCCTCAATCGAAACCGATGCGATGAGCGAAGAACTGAAAGTCGAGGTGATCGAGCGGGAACTCTGCTACCAGGGGTTCTTCAGCCTCGAACGCGTCCACCTGCGGCACAGCCTGCATCGCGGCGGAATGAGTCCGGTGCTGGTGCGCGAAATTCTCGAGAAGGGCGATGTCGTTGCGATGCTGCCCTACGATCCCGTCACCGACGCGGTGGTGCTGATCGAGCAGTTCAGGGTCGGCGCGATCGCGAGCGCCGCGAACGCGTGGTTGCTCGAGATCGTCGCCGGACTCATGGAGCCGGGCGAGCCGCCGGAGGACGTCGCGCGCCGCGAGGCGGCTGAGGAAGCCGGACTCGCGGTACGCCGCATCGAGCCGATCGCACGATTCTTCGCCACGCCTTCGAAATCGTCCGAACTCACCCATCTGTTCTGCGGGGAAGTCGACGCCTCGGGCGCCGGAGGTGTGCACGGCCTTGCCCACGAGGGAGAGGACATCCGCGTCCTTCCGATGCCGGCCGAGCAGGCGTTCGCCCTGCTCGAGGCCGGCCGGATTGATTCCGCGTGGCCGATGATCGCGCTGATGTGGTTGCAGACCCACCGCGAGCGTCTGCGCCGGTCGTGGGTGGGACAGCCCAGCAGCGGCGCCTCGGCTGGCGGCACTTCGCGGGGCGATTGAACGAACGTGCTGTTCGCTCAACCCGTGCGACTGCAGCGCTGAGCTTCCCCTTTCTCAGGGGACCGGTTCGATCTACGCGGCGGCCGCCATTGCCGTTGGGCTGGCGAGGGAGCGCGCGAGCGCACGCAGAAGCGCCGCGCCATCGCCGCGCCACGCGCTGCCGTGCATGCAGGCGAGGACCTGCGGCTGCTTCGCGGGCAAGGCGCTCGAGGGTCGCGCCGGTCTGCGGCGCATGCGCGTAGTAGTCCATCGTCCGGCGGAAGGCCTCGCTCGGGCCGAGGATGTCGCCCTCGGTGAGCGCCACGTCGCCCGAACCGCCCTGGGTGAAGAGGTCGCCGCAGAGCAGGGTGCGCGTCTCGAGTTCCATCATGAAGCCGCATTCCCAGCCGTGCGGCACGTGCGGCGCGTCCAGCCACTTGAAGGCGCGGCGGCCGGTGCGAAGCACCTCGCCGTCGGCCAGCGCCCGCGCCGGGCGGGCGGCAACGTCGTCGACCGACACCATCGCGGCCACCTGGCTGCAGACGGGAACGGCGGCCGGCGCGGCGGCGAGGAAGTCGTTCAGCGACCCGCACTCGTCGGCCTCGTAGTGCGAGAACGCGAAGTAGCGCAGTCGCTCGAGCGGCATGACCTTGCCGATCGCCTCGGCGGTGAAGCGAGAACAAGCGCCGCGGGCCGGTGTGGAACAGCAGCGGCTCGTCGTCGGCGACCAGGTACTGGTTGAAGCTGAAGCCCGTCCCGCCCGGAATCTCGACCGGCGTGTTGATGCGGTAGATGCCCGGCGCGATCTCGTGGAGGTTGGTGCCGCTCGCAGGGTTGGTGATCATGGGTATCTCCCGGTTGTGTTGCGGGTGGGTATTGCCATGGATGTGTGACGAAGCGCCCGGTCGTTACACATGCGGCGAAGCTGCCGCCAATGCGGGCGGGTCGTGTAACGAGGCGCCGGGTCGTTACACATCCGTGAAAAGGATCGCTATGCTCGACTGGTGCCACCGGATTCAACTTGCGTCGCGCTCGACGACGGCGCGCTCGCCCGCCGCATTGCGGAGGCCGGCGCGGCGCCCGATTCGGCCGCCGAAACAGAGCTTTACCGACGACTTGCGCCGCGCGTGCGCCTCTACGGCCTGCGCCACCTGCGCGACCGGCAGGCGGCGGCCGACCTCGTGCAGCACGTGCTCCTCATCACGCTCGAACGCCTGCGCGCCGGCAAGCTGCGCGAACCGGAACGGATCGCCTCGTTCGTGCTCGGCACCTGCCGCATGACCGTGCTCGAGATTCGCCGCGGGACGCGGCGGCGCGAGGCGCTGCTCGAAACCTGGGGCGGCGCGGCCGAGGCCTTCGAGGCGCCGGAGCCGCTGGCGCTCGACCCCGATCGGCTCGCCGGATGCCTGGAAGCGCTTTCCGAGCGCGAGCGCTCGGTGGTGGTGCTCAGCTTCTTCGCCGACAGGCAGGCGGACGAGGTGGGCGCGGAACTGTCCATCAGCGGCGGGAACGTGCGCGTCATCCGCCATCGCGCGCTGGCTCGCCTGCGCGAGTGCATGGGCGCGGGGGACGTCGAACCATGACCTGCGACGGTCCGATCGGCTTCGAGACGCTCGTCGGCTATTGGCTGGGCGAACTGCCGGAGAAGCGCGAGGCGATCCTCGAGGAGCACTTCTTCGGCTGCGCGCATTGCACCGGGCGGCTCGAGCAGATCGCCGCGCTTGCCTCGGGCGTGCGTGCGGCGGTGAAAGAGGGCAGGGTGGGCATGGCGGTCTCCGGACCGTTCGTCGAGGCGATGAAGCAGGCGGGCATGAGCCTTCGCGAATACCGGCTCGAGCCGGGCGGCAGCGTCAACTGCACCATCGGCGCGGGCGACGACGCCGTCATCTCGCGCCTCCGCGCGCCGCTGGCCGGCGTGAAGCGCCTCGACGCCGTGAGCATGCAAGGTGGCGGCGAGACGGAAGTGCGCCTTGCCGACGTGCCGTTCGATGCGGACGCGGGTGAGGTGCTGTTGATCCCGTCGGCGGCATGGCTGAAAACGATGCCGGCGTTCACGATGCGGATGCGGCTGATCGCCGTGGGCGATGCCGGCGAGAAGCCGATCGGCGACTACACGTTCAATCATTCGCCGTCATGAGAAGCCAAGGGACGGCACGGACCACCAAAGGCCTCGACCTCAGCGGCCGAAACAGACTGGCTGCGGTCGTCCAGACTTGAAGTAGCAACAGCCGTAGTCGACCCAATGGAGACAGCGGCGCGCTTCTTGGTGAATAGCAGGTTCACCCCTGGAAGCTGACCGTCGCCGAAGCCTTCGATCCAACCATAGCTGGTGACTCAGTCGTTCACGCGCGCTGAGGATCGAGAGCGACGAATCCACAGCCGAACGACCGCGTCTGACAGTGGCGCGCTGGGCTGGTACTGCCGACCCTGCCGAGGGTAGACCATGTCGTTGCTTTCGACCACATGCTCGGATACGGCAATGCCGTGCTGGGCCAGGCGCTCCTCGGCCAGCCTGCGGCCGGTGACGGCGGAGCCCGGCGCCACGCTCGGCTGCTTCAAGGGGCGCACGGCCGGCATCGGCCCGGTGCTGGGCTACATCCAGCCGATCGGCCAGGAGGAGAAGCTGCTGCTCGAATTCAATTGGCTTCTCGAACTGGACACCCAGAACCGCCTGAAGGGCGAGTACCTGTGGCTTAAGATCGTCTACACCTTCTGACGCCAGCCTCGACCGATGCTTGCGAGCCAAGCCCCATGAACAGACTGCACCGCCTGCTGCCCTCCCTGGCCGCCACGTCCATCGCCCTGTGCGCGAGTCTGGCCCACGGCCAAGCATCGACCCTGAGCAAGGCGGTGCCCAGCAGCGCGAACATGGAACCGGCCTTGAGCCTGCCGGCGCAGGAGCAGGCCGCAGCACAGAAGCTCGCCGCGCTGCGCAGCAAGACCGGCCAGCGCCCCAACATCGTCTGGCTGCTGGTCGACGACATGGGCTTCGGCGACCCCGGCGTCTACGGCGGCGGCGCGACTGTCGGCGCGGCCACGCCGCAGATGGACAAGCTGGCGCGCGAGGGCCTCAAGCTCACGTCGGCCTACTCGCAGCCGACCTGCACGCCCACGCGCTCGGCCATCCTCACCGGGCGGCTGCCGGTGCGCACCGGGCTGACACGGCCGATCCTGGCCGGCGACAAGATCACCCAGAACCCCTGGGCCGACGAGCTGTCGCTGGCCAAGCTGCTCAGCGACGCCGGCTACACGACGGTGCTGTCGGGCAAGTGGCACGTCGGCGAGGCCGATGGCATGCGCCCGCAAGACGTTGGCTTCGACGAATACTACGGCTACTACCCGGCGCAGAAGGAGCTGTCGCAGGCCTTCGACAAGCGCCGCTACCCCGACCTGGTGCTCAACCCCGAGCGCTGGAGATGCTGCGTCGCACCGGCGCCAGCGAGGCGCTGGTGCATGGTTTCAAAGGTGGCAAGACCGAGGTGGTGCAGCAGGTCAAGAGCATCGAGGACGTGGCCGAAGGCGATCGGCTGCTGAAGGAGTTCACGGTCGCTCGCATCAAGACGCTGGCCCAGGCCGGCAAGCCCTTCTTCCTGGAACACGCGTTCATGAAGGTGCATGCCGATAACTTCGCCTCCAAGGCCTTCGAGGGCAAGAGCGCCAGCAAGTACCCGTACAAGGACGCGCTGGTCGAGGTGGACGCGTACATCGGCGAGATCGTGCAGGCGCTGGAACAGGCCGGCGTGCTGGACAACACCTTCGTCTTCGTCACTTCGGACAACGGCCCGCAGATGGACAGCTGGCCCGACAGCGGCTACACGCCCTTCCGCGGCGCCAAGGCCTCGGCCTGGGAAGGCGGCGTTCGCGTGCCCGGCATCGCCTACTGGCGCGGCATGATCAAGGCGGGCCGCGAGAGCGACGAGCTGTTCGACCTGATGGACCTGTTCAATACCTCGCTGGCACTGGCCGGCGCGCTCGACCGCATGCCCACCGACCGCTACATCGACGGCATCGACCAGAGCTCCTTCCTGCTTGCCGACGGCGGGCGCTCGAAGCGCGAGAAGGTCTACATCTGGTCCGAGAAGGAGCTGATGGCGATGCGCATGTACGAATACAAGATCCACCTCAAGGTGGTGCAGACGCACGCGCAGTGGCTGGACATCGACATGACCACCGTCAGCCCCGTCGGCCTGGCGCCCTGGGTCTTCAACCTGTACATCGACCCGAAGGAACAGTACCCGGTGGGCCACCGCATGAACGCCTGGATGGCCTCGCTGGCGGCCGAGATGAAGGCGCACGCGGCGACCTTCAAGAAGTTCCCGCCAAAGAACATCGGGCTGTGACGATGCACAAGGGGGCCGTATGAGCGCTGCGCTGCTGGCGAACTCAACCATGAAACCACTGCGATGCCTTGGCGCGGCCCTGGTCCTGTGCGCCTTTGTCGGCGTGGGCTTGCATAGCCACGCGGCCGACAACGCCGCCGCGCCGGCCGACGGCTCGGTGCTGCCGTTCCCGGCGGTGCCCTCGGCCAGCATCGCCAAGCCACGCTTGCAGGATTCGAAGCACCAGCGCCGCGCGCAGCCGCAGCACCTGAAGCCGGGCGCGCCGAACGTGCTGATCATCCTGCTCGACGACGTCGGCTTCGGCCAGGCCGCCACCTTCGGCGGCGAGATCCGCACGCCCACGCTCAGCAAGCTGGCCGACCAGGGCATCGCCTACAACAGCTTCCACACCACCGCGATCTGCTCGCCCACGCGCGCTGCGCTGCTCACCGGGCGCAACCACCAGCGCGTGGGCAACGGCACCATTGCCGAGCGCGCGGTGGACTGGGACGGCTACACCGGCGTGATCCCCAAGAGCTCGGCCACCATCGCCGAGGTGCTGCGCGAGTACGGCTACAAGACCGCGGCCATCGGCAAGTGGCACAACACGCCGGCGGACCAGACCACCGCGATGGGGCCGTTCGACCGCTGGCCCACTGGCCACGGTTTCGACTACTTCTACGGCTTCCTGGCGGGCGAGACCTCGCAATGGGAGCCGCGTCTGGTCGAGAACACCAACATCGTCGAGCCGCCGCACGACCCGAAGTACCACCTCAGCGAAGACCTGGCACAACGCGGCGTGGACTGGCTGCGCCGGCACCGCGCCTTTGCGCCCGACAAGCCCTTCTTCCTGTACTGGGCGCCTGGCGCGGGGCATGGCCCGCACCAGGTGCCGCGCGAGTGGGCCCAGAAGTACAAGGGCCAGTTCGACGCCGGCTGGGATGCCTATCGCGAGCGTGTGTTCGCGCGCCAGAAGCAACTGGGCTGGATCCCGGCGAACACGAAGCTCACGCCGCGCGCCGAGTCGATGGCGGCCTGGAGCAGCATCCCCGAGTCGCAGTGGCCCTTCCAGCTGCGGTTGATGGAGACCTTTGCCGGCTTCGTCGAACATGTGGACGTGCAGGCCGGGCGGCTGATCGACGAACTGGAGCGCCAGGGCATCCGCGACAACACCATCGTCATCTACATCTTCGGCGACAACGGCGCCAGCGCCGAGGGCCAGAACGGCACCATCAGCGAATTGCTGGCGCAGAACGGCATTCCCAACACGGTCGAGCAGCAGATGGCCGCGCTGGAGAAGATCGGCGGCCTGGACGCGCTGGGCAGCCCAAAGACCGACAGCATGTACCACGCCGGCTGGGCCTGGGCCGGCAATACGCCGTTCCGCCACACCAAGCTGGTGGCCTCGCACTTCGGCGGCACGCGCAACCCGATGGTCATCTCCTGGCCCAAGGGCATCCAACCCGACCGCACGCCGCGCGCGCAGTTCCACCATGTCAACGACATCGTGCCCACGCTGTACGAGGTGATCGGCATCCGGCCGCCCCAGGTGGTGGACGGCTTCAAGCAGGACCCGATCGACGGCACCAGCCTCGCTTACACCTTCAACGACGCCAAGGCGCCAGCGCGCAAGAAGCTGCAGTACTTCGACAACAACGGCAGCCGTGCGATCTACCGGGACGGGTGGGTGGCGGCCACCTTCGGCCCGCTGGTGCCCTGGCTGCCGGGCGCGCCGGGGCTGGCCGATTGGGACTCGGCCAAGGACAAGTGGGAGCTGTACGACCTCCGCAACGACTTCTCCGCAGGCCGACGACCTGGCGGCGCAGGACCCGAAGCGCCTGGCGCAGTTGCAGAAGACCTTCGACGAGCAGGCGCGCGCCAACCAGGTATATCCGCTTGGCGCGGGCATCTGGTTGCGGCTGCATCCCGAGGACCGCATTAAGTCACCCTACACAAGCTGGCAATTCGATGCGACGACCACCCGCATGCCGGAGTTCACCGCGCCGGGGCTGGGCCGCGAAAACAACACCGTCACCATCGATGCGGAGTTCGGCGCCGAGGCCTCCGGCGTGCTTTACGCGCTGGGCGGTGCCGGCGGCGGGCTGGCGCTGTACATGGACAAGGGGCAGTTGGTCTATGAGTACAACATGATGATCATCGAACGCACTGTCGCGCGTTCGGTTGGGAAGGTCCCCGCTGGCAAACACCGCATCGAGGTCAGCACTACGTTGGCCAGCGCCAAGCCGCTGTCACCGGCCGAGGTGGTGCTGAAGGTCGACGGCCAGGAGGTGGCGCGCACGACGGTGCAGCGCACCGTGCCGGCGGCCTTCTCGGCCAGCGAGACCTTCGATGTCGGCGTCGACCTGGGCTCGACCGTGTCGCTGGACTACATGGAGCGGCGGCCGTTCCGCTTCGACGGCAGGATCGCTCGCGTCGATGTCAGGCTGAACTGAGCAACAGCCTAATTCGTGTCGAACTGACACCATGGACGTCGGCTGCGAAGAGATCACTCCGGGGTATCTTGCATCGTGGCCGGCCAGATGTGGGCCGTCGATCCGGCAATGCCGGCCGCCTTCACTTGCGGAAGGACGCTTCGCAGTCGCGTCACCGGCTCCCCAGCCGAGGGATCGTCTGAGG
>CAWKAP010000006.1:0-424888 GCA_963847675.1 uncultured beta proteobacterium | reverse complement strand
CTACGGGAAGCCTTTGCCGCCGCCGCGCGCGAGGAGACCGACCACCTGGCGTGGACCGAGCAGCGCATCGGCGAACTCGGGGGTCGAAAGAGCCTGCTCAATCCTCTCTGGTACTGCGGGGCGTTTGCCGTCGGGCTGCTCGCGGCGCGCTCGGGCGACCGGGTCAGCCTCGGTTTCATGGCCGAGACGGAGAAGCAGGTCGAGCAGCACCTGCAGGGACATCTGCACCGCCTGCCGGCTGCCGACGAGGCCTCGCGGGCGGTGGTCGAGCAGATGAGCGCCGACGAAGTGCGGCACGGCCAGGCGGCAACGGCGCTCGGCGGCGTGGAGCTTCCGTTGCCGGCCAGACTGGCCATGCGCGTCGCCGCCAAGGTGATGACGACGACGGCGTACTACGTCTGAAGCACGCGCCCGCGCCTCCGGCCGGCGGGCGGTCGGACGGTTCAGGCGTCGTCTGCCACCTCGAGCGTGCTGACGATTTCGGCCGTCCTGCCCAGCATGGCGGTGGCCGAGCAGTACTTCTCGTGCGACAGCTTGACGGCCCGCTCGACCGCCTGCCGCGGCAGGCCCTTGCCGCGGACGACGAAGCGCATTTCGATGCGGGTGAAGACCTTGGGATCGACGGCGGCCCGCTCGGCCTGTAGGTGTACTTCGCAGCCGGTGACCTCGTGCCGGCCCCGCTGCAGGATCAGCACCACATCGAGGGCGGTGCAGCCGCCGGCGCCGAGCAGCACCATCTCCATCGGCCGGGGCGCCAGGTTTCGACCGCCGGCTTCCGGCGCGACGTCCATGGAGACCAGATGGCCGCTGCCGGTCTCGGCGAGGAAACTCATTCCGCCCGGACCGGTCCAGCGTACGGTGGTTTGCATGGCTGACATCCCTCCTGTGCGGTGTAAAGGGGCGGCGGGGGCGATTTCCGCGGCTGGCCCTCAACTTGCGGAGGCCGGGCACGAGCAAATACAATACGCGGCTTTCCGCGGCCGGCAGCAGATCGCGCGTCGGCTGGAGCAGGCATGGGACGCGGGCGACCGCTCCCGGCCATCCCTGCGGCGAATCGAGCAGCGGGGCGTCGATGCGGCTGATCCGCGCGGACCCTGTCCACTGGAATCGAAGATGATGAAGACTTTTTCCGCCAAGCCGCAGGACGTCCGGCACGACTGGTATGTCGTCGATGCCAGCGAAAAGGTGCTCGGGCGCCTCGCGGCCGGGATTGCGCTCCGCCTGCGCGGCAAGCACAAGCCCGAGTACACGCCGCACGTCGACACCGGCGATTTCATCGTGGTCGTCAACGCCGGCAAGTTGAAGGTCACCGGCGCCAAGAGCAGCGACAAGATGTACTACCGGCATTCGACTTACCCGGGCGGCGTCTACGAGACGTCGTTCGAGAAGATGCAGGGCCGCTTCCCGGGCCGGGCGCTGCAGATTGCCGTCAAGGGCATGCTGCCCAAGGGCCCGCTCGGCTACGCGATGATCAAGAAGCTGAAGATCTACGCGAGCGGCGAGCATCCGCATTCAGCCCAGCAACCCAAGCCGCTCGAGATCTGAGGACGCGATGATTGGAAGCTATAACTACGGCACGGGGCGACGCAAGAGTTCGGTCGCCCGGGTGTTCATCAAGCGCGGGACCGGCAAGATTGTCGTCAACGGCCGCCCGATCGACGAGTATTTCAATCGCGAGACCGGCCGCATGATCGCGCGCCAGCCGCTCGAACTGACCAACAACGCAACGACCTTCGATATCCAGGTGAATGTCGACGGCGGAGGCGAGTCGGGCCAGGCGGGCGCCGTGCGCCATGGGATCGCCCGCGCGCTGGTCGACTACGACGAGACGCTCAAGCCGGCGCTGTCCAGGGGCGGGCTGATCACTCGCGACGCGCGCGAAGTCGAGCGCAAGAAAGTCGGCCTGCGCAAGGCGCGCCGTCGCAAGCAGTTCTCCAAGCGCTGACGCCCGGCGCGTTTCCGGCAGTGGCTTCTTCGTGCGGCACCTCCGGGTGCCGCACGTGTCTGTGTTTCCTATACTCGACCGCCTGCAGAGGGTCGGGCAACGGACCGTGCTCGTTCCACCCGAATCCGGCGGATCGCGGGGCGAGATCGAGATGAAGTGGAAGCTCCTGCTGCGCAAGCTGTCGACCGGTTCTCCGGAAGTTGCCGTGCGCTCGCGCCTGCCGCTGCCGCTGCGTTTGCTGCTGCTGTTCTTCGTCTTTGCACTGGCGGCGGCCGCTGGCGTCGGCATCTACGAATACGGCCGTGGACTCGGTGGTCCGGACCGCCGCGCGCTGTCGGCCGAGGTCGAGCAGCTTCGGTCGCAGGTGCGCGAGCTCGAGGCGGAGCGCAGCCGCCTCACCGCGACGGTGACCGCGCTCGAGACCCAGATGAAGGTCGAGCGGGCCGCGCAGGAACAGCTTGCGAAGCAGGCCGGAGAACTGAACGACGAGGCGAACCGGCTGCGTGAGGACCTGGCGTTCTTCGAAAGCCTGCTGCCGGCCAAGGCCAACGCGAGCGGCATCCAGATCCGCAGTTTCCGCATGCAGCCCGACGGCGCGCCCGAAGCGATGCGCTACCGCTTGCTCGTGCAGCAGGCGGGCAAGGTGGAACGCGATTTCGTCGGCGTCGTGCAGATGCAGGTGAATCTGGTGCGCGAGGGGCGTAACTTTTCGGTTCAGGTGCCGGACCCGGCCGTACCGGAATCACGGCGTCCGCTCGAGCTGAGTTTCCGGCACTATCAGCGGGTGGAGGGCTTGCTGACGCTGCCTGAGGGCGCCACGGCGCGTTCCGTCGTGGTGCGCATCGTCGCCGCGGGCCAGACACACGCGCAGCAGACATTCCAACTTTGACCGTCAAAGGGGGCGCGAAATGTTCGGCAAGAAATCCAACGGCGACACGCACATCTCCAGCCTGATCGGCGCCGGGTCGACGCTCGTCGGTGACCTCACCTTCACGGGGGGGCTGCGCGTCGATGGCACGGTGCAGGGATCGGTTCGCTGCAGCGGGGGCGAAGGCTCGGGCCTGCTGATCGTCAGCGAAAAGGGCGCGGTGGAGGGAGAGGTGCGCGCGGCGCATCTGGTCGTGGCGGGTCGGATCGCCGGCCCCGTTCACACGACGGAGGTGGTCGAACTTCAGCCGACGGCAAGAGTGACCGGCGATGTCCATTACCGGGCGCTGGAGATTCACCACGGCGCCGTCATCGAGGGCCGGCTGATCCATGAACCCGCGGCGCAGGAGGCGAGAAGTGGCCTGAAGCTCGCCGTCGGGGCGACCGGCACCGCGCCCAAGACCTAGTCGCCCTGAGGGTGATGCGGGGTTGTGAACCGGGCCTGCCGCCTATAATTTGAGGTAATCGCTTTTTCCGGAGTGTGCCCGCCATGAACGCTGCTGTAGAAATGCCCGCCCCGCTGCACTTTTCTGACTCCGCGGCCGCCAAAGTCCGGCAGTTGATCGACGAAGAGGGCAACCCCGAACTGAAGCTGCGCGTGTTCGTCCAGGGCGGCGGCTGCTCCGGCTTCCAGTACGGCTTCACCTTCGACGAGGTCGTCAACGAAGACGACACGACGATGGAGAAGAGCGGCGTCACGCTGCTGATCGACTCGATGAGCTACCAGTACCTGGTCGGCGCCGAGATCGACTACAAAGAGGATCTCGAAGGCGCACAGTTCGTGATCAAGAACCCGAACGCGACCACGACCTGCGGCTGCGGGTCGTCGTTCTCCGCCTGAAGCGGCGCGCCTGTGGCACGACGGGGCGCCTCAGGCGCCCCGTTTCGTTTCAGCGCGGATAGTGCGCGCCGAGCAGCCGAGGTCCGCGGGCCCCGGTCACCGCAGGCAGGTTTGCGCTGCGCTGCTCGACGAATTCCCTGGCCAGCCAGGCGAAGGCCAGTGCTTCGACCTGATCCGCCGCCACGCCGAGGCGATCGGACGGCATGACAACTCGCGGCGCGCAGGCCTCGGCGAGCATCCGCATCAGCGTCGCATTGAATGCGCCGCCGCCGCAGACGATTACCTCGGCGGCTTCCGCGAAATAGCGGCTGATGGCATTGCCGATCACGGTTGCGGTCAGCTGCGTCAGCGTTGCCTGCACATCGCGCGGGTCCACGTCGAATCCCGCGCGCTTCCTGTCCAGCCAGGCGGAATTGAACCGATCGCGGCCGGTGCTCTTCGGCGGCGCCAGCGCGAAGAACGGCTCGTCCAGAAGCGCCAGCAGCAGTTCGGCGTGCACGCGGCCGCCGCCGGCCCAACGGCCGGCGCGGTCGACCGGCTCACCCAGGTGCTCGAAGGCCCAGGCGTCCATCAGCACGTTCCCCGGTCCGCAGTCGAAGCCGAGCACCGGCGAGTCGATGCCGGCTGGAGGAAGCCCCGTCAGGTTGCTGATGCCGCCGATATTGACGACCGCTCTCGGCGCCTTGCCGCGGAAGGCGGCGGCGTGGAACGCCGGCGCCAACGGCGCACCCTGCCCGCCGGCGGCGATATCCCGGCTGCGGAAGTCGGCGATCACGTCGATCCCCGACAGTTCGGCGAGCGTGGCCGGCGCGTTGATCTGGACCGTGTAGCCGACCTCAGGCTGATGGCGCACGGTCTGGCCGTGTGCGCCGATCGCGCGCACGTCCCGCGGCTCGACGTCGGCGGCCAGCAGCAGGTCGCCCACTGCCGCCGCGTAGGCATGTGCGAGATGCTGGCCGGCGACCGCTGCGCGGTGCAGCTCGTTCTGGCCCTGCCGATTCAGGCGCAGCAGTTCGTCGCGCAGTTCGTCGGCAAGGCGGTGGTGTACGTGACCACGTAACAGCGGCCCCGGCGATGAGAGGTCGGCCAGCACCGCGTCGATACCGTCGAGGCTGGTGCCGGTCATCAGACCGATGAACAGGTGCGAACCGGGCACGGTGCGGATTCGGGGCGGCGCGAGGCGTCAATTAGACTGCGGCCCGCCAACAAATGCCACCCGCACGGCGTTGCTGCAGCGTCGGCCATTGCCATGTCGCCCGTCGAGACTACGTTTCCGATCACCGCCGAAGTCGAGGCTGCGCTGGCTTTGGTCAAGCGCGGCTGCGACGAACTGCTGATCGAGGCGGAATTCGCGCAGAAGCTGGCGCGCAGCCGCGCCACCGGCACGCCGCTGCGCTGCAAGCTCGGCCTCGACCCCACCGCGCCGGACATCCACCTCGGCCACACCGTGGTGCTGAACAAGCTGCGGCAGTTGCAGGACCTCGGCCACACGGTCATTTTCCTGATCGGCGACTTCACCTCGATGATCGGCGATCCGTCGGGGCGCAACACGCTGCGGCCGCCGTTGAGTCGCGAGGAGATCGAAACCAACGCGAAGACCTACTTCGACCAGGCCTCGCTGGTGCTCGACCGCGCCAGGACCGAGATCCGCTACAACTCGGAGTGGTCGGAGCCGCTCGGTGCGGCCGGCATGATCAGGCTGGCCGCCAGGTACACGCTGGCGCGGTTGCTCGAGCGGGACGACTTCGCCAAGCGCATGCGCGAGAACCAGCCGATCGCGATGCACGAACTGCTCTATCCGCTGATGCAGGGCTACGACTCGGTGGCGCTGAATGCGGACCTCGAACTCGGCGGCACCGACCAGAAGTTCAACCTGCTGGTCGGCCGCGAACTGCAGCGGCATTACGGTCAGGAGCCGCAGTGCATCCTGACCATGCCGTTGCTCGAGGGGCTCGACGGCGTCGAGAAGATGAGCAAGAGCAAGGGCAACTACATCGGCATCACCGAGGCGCCGTTCGAGATGTTCGGCAAGGTGATGTCGATTTCGGACGAGCAGATGTGGCGCTGGTACGACCTGCTGTCGATGCGTTCGAACGAGGACATCGCGGCGCTGAAGACGCAGGCCGGCGAGGGGAGAAACCCGCGCGACATCAAGGTGCTGCTGGCCAAGGAGATCATCGCGCGTTTCCATTCCACGCAGGCCGCGGAGAAGGCCGAGTTCGAGTTCATGTCGCGCTTCAGGTTCGGCGCGATTCCGGCCGACATGCCCGAGATCACCGTCGCGGCCGGCGGCGAAGGGGTCGGCATCGCGGCACTGCTCAAGCAGGCACAGCTTGCGCCGTCGACGTCCGAGGCGATCCGCAACGTCGAGCAGGGCGGCGTGAGGATCGACGGCGAGAAGATCGGCGACCGTGCGCTCGTGCTGAAGCCCGGTACCTACGTGGTGCAGGTCGGCAAGCGCAAGTGGGCGCGCGTGACCGTGGCCTGATCAGCCCGCGGCGCGAAGGCTGCCGCGCTCGGCGAATACGCGCCCGAAGGTATCCCGCAACGGACGCACCTCGGCTGCGGCAAGCGCGCCGCGGGCGGCCAGTGCCCCGTGCAGCCGCGGCAGGTTGTAGTGCGGAACTGCCGGGAAGAGGTGGTGTTCGACGTGAAAGTTGACGTGATGCGGAAACAGCAGCAGCCGCGCCAATGGCCCGGCGAGGTTGGTGCGTGCGGCGGTGAGCGGGCTCGACAGGTCCGTCACCGCGCCGTGCTCGCAGATCGCGCGCAGCCGCAGCACCGGCTGGATCACGGTGACGAGCGGCAATGCCCACAGCAGCAGGTACTTGCCGAGAGCCTCCGGGCCGCCGACGAGGAGAAACACGAGCGGCGCGCCGACATGGAACGCGACTACTCCCCAGCGATCGCGCCGCGCGGCGTGGCGCAGGGCCTCGGAAGTGTCGTCCAGTGGCCGCTGTGCAGTCTGCGTGCTGCGGTTGATCGCCGGATTGCCGAAGAAGTAGGCGTAGGTCTTGAGTGCAGTCAGGCCGGCCAGGTCCTTGCCGAGTTTTCGCAGCAGATAGGCTTTGCCTCGCGGATAGCCCCCGTGAAGGGCGATGTCCGGGTCGACTTCGCTGTAAAGCGCGTTGTGGTGGAGGCGGTGAATCACGCGGTAGCTCATCATCGAGATGCCGCCCGCCGTGCCGATCAGGCGGCCGACGACATCGTTCAGCCAGCGCGTCTCGAACAACCGGTAGTGCGCCGCTTCGTGGGCCAGCACGAACATCGCGTGCTGCTGCAGGCCGATCAGGACCACCGCCGGGATCACGACCCACCACGTGAAGTGCGCCAGAGCGCCGCCGATGGCGAGCGCCAGCAGGCCCGCGGTCAGCCCGATCGCGGCCAGCGAGCGCCACGGCGAAAGCCGCGTCAGTTCGGCGAGAACTTCGGGCGGCAGCAGGCGGCGCGCGTCGCGCGCCGCGGCCGCCGTGCCGCGCAGGTCGTCACGAAACTGATCGCCGGGATGGCTTGCGTTCACGGCCGCTTTGTTGCGCATTCGGATCGACGGCGCTCGCCGTCGCGTCTGGGGTCGAGCTTCTAGAATGCTCGCATGATTGCGCTGATCCAGCGAGTCGCCCGGGCGCGGGTGCGGGTCGACGGGGCCGAAATCGGCGCGATCGGGCGCGGGGTGCTGGCGCTGGTGTGCGCGCAGCGCGGCGACACCGAGCGCGAGGCCGATGCGCTGCTCGCCAAGCTGCTGGCCTTCCGCATGTTTGCAGACGAGGCGGGCAAGATGAACCTGAGCGTGGTCGACGTCGAAGGCAGCCTGCTGCTGGTGCCGCAGTTCACGCTGGCGGCCGACACCACGAGCGGCACGCGGCCGAGCTTCACCCCGGCGGCGCCGCCGGCCGACGGCGAACGGCTGTTCGGCCACTTCGTCAACCGGGCGAGAGAACGCCACCGCGACGTCGCCAGCGGTATCTTCGGCGCCACCATGCAGGTAGAGTCGACCAACGATGGGCCGGTGACGTTCTGGCTGCAGGTCAAACCGAAGGAATCGAACCGATGAGACTGTGGAGCGACTCGTTCGCCGATGGCGGCCGCATTCCGGACGAATGCGCGTTTGCCGTGATCGACCCGGCGCACCGCGTGAGGCTGTCGTCGAACCGCAATCCGCATCTGGCCTGGAGCGACGTGCCGCCCGGCACCAGGTCATTCGTGGTGATGTGCCACGACCGCGACGTGCCGAGCAAGCCCGACGACGTCAACCAGGAGGACCGCGAGGTCCCTGCCGGCCTGCCGCGGGTGGACTTCTATCACTGGATCCTGGTGGACGTCGCGGCAGCGACGACGAAGATCGACGCCGGCTCGTATTCAAGCGGCGTGACGCCGCGTGGCAAGGGCGGTCCGGCGGCGCCCAACGAAAGCCGGCAGGGGGTCAACGATTACACCGAATGGTTCAAGGGTGACCACGACATGGAGGGCGACTATTACGGCTACGACGGGCCGTGCCCGCCGTGGAACGATTCGATCTTGCATCACTACGTATTCACCGTGTACGCGCTCGATGTCGACCGCGTGCCGCTCGATGGGCGCTTCACGGGCGCCGACGCTCGCAAGGCGATCGAAGGACATGTGCTGGGATCGGCATCGATCGTCGGCACCTACACGCTGAACCCTCGGCTTGCCGGGCAGGCGCGTGGATGACGTCGGGCGCGGCGATGGATCTGCTTCTGATCCGCCACGGCGAGACGGCGTGGAATGCGGAGCACCGGATCCAGGGTCGGCTCGACGTGCCGCTGTCGACGACCGGCGTATGGCAGACGGGACGGCTGACTCAGCGGCTTGCCGACGAGGCCATCGACGCAGTGATCTCCAGCGATCTCGCGCGCGCCTGGATGACCGGGGCGCCGCTGGCCGATGCCCGTGGGCTGACGATGGTGCCCGAACCGCGCCTGCGCGAGCGCGCCTTCGGCATCTTCGAGGGCAAGACGCTCGACGAGATCGCCGCCGAGCATCCTGAGGAACTGGTGGCCTGGCGCTCGCGCGACGTCGACTGGCGCATACCCGGCGGCGAGTCCGGGGCCGAGTTCATCGACCGCGTGCTCGTCGCGCTGCACGAGATTGCGGACGCGTACGCTGGCCGGACCGTCGCCGTCGTGACGCACGGCGGTGTTCTCGACGTCGTCTATCGCAACGCCCGCGCGCTGGCCTGGGATGCGCCCCGCGATCACCTGATGCTCAATGCCAGCATCAACCGCCTGCAGGCCCAGATTCGGCCGCTGCGGCTGCAGATCGTCGACTGGGCGGACATCGCGCATCTCGAGCAGGCGCGCGACGAACTGGCCGAGCCTTGATCGCGCATTCCGTCGAGGACGCGCGCCGACGCCGCGCTGACCTCGCTGCGCTCTGCGTCTGCGCGAACCGGCGCCTTTTCGGTGCCGGTGCCGGCGGCCGCTGATCCGGCGCAATGCGCGCGCCTTCACGGCGCCTAGACTGTTTTTTGTGGACGAAGCGCTCGAACTGGCGCTGACGTTCGGCATCAGCGCCGTCATCGGCCTGCTGGTCGGAACCGAGCGGGAACGCAAACCGACCGCCAAGGCGGGCGTGCGTACATTTGCGCTGATCGCCGTGCTTGGCACGGCCTGTGCGCTGGTCGGGGAATTGCTCGCCAGCGCCTGGATGGTCCCCGTTGGCTTCGCTCTCGTCGGGCTGACGCTCGCCGGCGCGCATCTCGCCGATCCGGCGACCGTTGCCGAGGACTCGGGTACGACCACGGTGGTCGCGGCGCTTCTGGTGTACGTGCTGGGCGCGCTGAACTTCCATGGCGAACGCACCCTCGCGGTGGCCCTCGGTATCGGCGTGACCGCGCTGCTCTATTTCAAGACCGAACTGGAAGGCGTCGCGACGCGACTGACGCCGACCGACATCCGCTCGATGCTCCAGTTCGGCGCGATCAGCGCGGTCGTGCTGCCTCTGCTGCCGGATCGCAGCTACGGACCGTATGGAGTGCTCAACCCTTTCCATATCTGGCTGATGGTGGTGCTCATCTCCGGAGTCAGCCTGGCCGGCTACGTCGCCTGGCGGCTGACGCTCGAGCGCAAGGGGTTGCTGCTGACCGGCCTGCTCGGTGGCGTCATCTCGAGCACGGCCACCACGTTTGCCTTCGCGCGCCATGCGCGGGACGCCGTGCACTCGCCCTCGGCCGCGCTGACCGTGATCCTGCTGGCCAACGTCGCGATGCTGCTTCGTGTGCTGCTGCTCGTCGCGGTGCTGGCGCCGATCATGCTGTCGCTGCTGGTCCTGACCGTGGTGCCGGCGCTCCTGCTGACCGCTCCGGCGCTGTGGTGGCACTATCGCCGGGCCGCCGGGGAAAAGGCCGCAGGCGCAGAGGGGTTGCGCAATCCGACGCAGCTGGGCACTGCGCTGGCGTTCGCCGGCTTCTATGCGCTGGTCCTGCTCGCCGCGGCATGGCTGTCGGAAGTGCTCGGGAGCAGCGGGCTGTTCGGCCTGTCGTTCGTCTCGGGCCTGACCGATGTCGACGCGATCACGCTTTCCTCGTCGCGGCTTGCCGCCCAGGGCAGCATCGGCATCGAGGAGGCGGCGGCCGCAGTCACGCTTGCCGTGATCGCCAACGTGGCCTTCAAGGCCGCGGTGTCAGCCGCCGTCGGCGGCCGCACGCTCGGCCGGGCGGCGCTGACCTCCTTCGCGTTGCCGCTCGGCGGGTTGCTGGGCGGACTGTCGCTGCTGCATGCACTGGCATAATTTCCACCGCCATCCCGCCTCGCGCGACTGGCGTCCAGGTGGGGCACCACCAGGGAGCGCGAGGCCCGATTCGAGCCGTCCGCCTGGGCACCGATGGCACGCCTCCCGATCGCACTCGTTCCCAGGAGATGCCATGTTCAAACGATCCACGCACACCATCGAAGCCATCGACCCCCAGGTGTGGGCTGCGATGCTGGCGGAGAACCGCCGCCAGGAAGAGCACATCGAACTGATCGCCTCCGAGAACTACGCCAGCCCGGCCGTCATGGCTGCGCAGGGCGGTCAGATGACCAACAAGTACGCCGAGGGCTATCCGGGCAGGCGCTACTACGGCGGCTGCGAGCATGTCGACGTCGCCGAGACTCTGGCGCTGGAAAGGGTCAGGCAGCTCTTCGGCCTGCCCAACATCGAGATCGCCGCCAACGTGCAGCCGCATGCCGGTGCGCAGGCGAACGAGGCCGTCTTCCTGGCCTTGCTGAACCCCGGCGACACGATCATGGGCATGAGCCTGGCCGAGGGCGGGCACCTGACGCACGGCATGGCGCTGAACATCAGCGGCAAGTGGTTCAAGGTCGTCAGCTACGGTTTGAACGCGAGCGAGGAAATCGACTACGACGCGATGGAGAACCTCGCCCATGCAAACCGCCCGAAGCTGATCATCGCCGGCGCCTCCGCCTACAGCCTGCACATCGATTTCAAGCGCGTGGCGCAGATCGCGCGCGACGTGGATGCGCTTTTCATGGTCGACATGGCGCACTACGCCGGGTTGATCGCGGCCGGCGTCTATCCGAGCCCGGTGCCGCACGCCGACGTGATCACGTCGACCACGCACAAGACGCTGCGCGGCCCGCGCGGCGGCCTGATCCTGATGAAGCCGCAGTTCGAGAAGGCCATCAACAGCGCCGTGTTTCCGGGTCTGCAGGGCGGACCGCTGATGCACGTGATTGCAGCGAAGGCGGTGGCTTTCAAGGAGGCGCTCGCGCCGGAGTTCAAGGCCTACCAGCAGCAGGTGCTTGCCAACGCCCGCGTGATGGCGGAAACGCTCGCCCGGCGCGGACTGCGCATCGTGTCCGGAGGCACGCAGAGCCATCTGATGCTCGTGGACCTGCGCGCCAAGGGCATCACCGGCAAGGTGGCCGAGGCCGCGCTGGGCCAGGCGCACATCACCGTGAACAAGAACACCATTCCCAAGGATCCTGAGAAGCCGATGGTGACCAGCGGCATCCGCGTCGGTACGCCGGCGATGACCACGCGCGGTTTTCGCGAGCTGGAGGCCGAAACGACAGCCAACCTGATCGCCGACGTGCTCGAGGCGCCGAATGACGGCACTTCGATCGAACGCGTACGCGCGGAGGTCGGCAAGCTGACCGCGAAATTCCCCGTCTATGGCTGACGCGGCGTCGAACTCTGCGCTGGCGCAAGCATCTTCGCCGCGCGTGCACCTGCCCCGCAAAGCGATGCGTACACGCGTTGCGCGCCCATGAAGTGCCCTTTCTGCGACCACGCCGACACCCAGGTGATCGATTCGCGCGCCTCCGACGAGGGCGCGGTGATCCGTCGCCGCCGCCGCTGCCTGGAGTGCGACAAGCGTTTTACGACCTATGAGCGGGTCGAACTGTCGATGCCGACGCTGATCAAGCGGGGCGGCATCCGGGCCGAGTACGACCGTGACAAGCTGCGCGCCTCGATGCTGCTCGCGCTGCGCAAGCGGCCGGTCGCGCGAGAGGCGGTCGACGGGGCGATCAACCGCATCGAGGAGAAGCTGCTCAGTTCGGCCCAGCGCGAGGTCAAGAGCGAGAAGCTCGGCGAACTGGTGATGCGCGAGCTGAAGCGGCTCGACAAGGTGGCCTACATCCGCTTCGCTTCCGTGTACCGCAGCTTCGAGGACGTCGACGAATTCGCCGAGGTGGTCAAGGAAATGCGCCCCGCACGCCGCCGCCGCGCGTGACGGCCGCCGCGCTCTCGATCGAACCGCACGCTTCGCCGCCGCCGGATCCGGCGCGCGCTGCGCCACGGGCCCGTGGCGCCGCCGCGTAGAATCCGCCGCCGTGTACTCGGCGCAGGATCATGATCTGATGCGACGCGCGCTGGAGCTTGCGGCGCGCTCGCTCAACCACGCAACTCCGAATCCGCGCGTCGGCTGTGTGATCGCCCGTGATGGCCGGATTCTCGGCGAAGGCTTCACGCAGCCGCCGGGGTTCAACCACGCCGAGATCGAGGCGCTGCTCGATGCGCGCCGCAACGGTCACGATCTGCACGGCGCGACCGCCTACGTTTCTCTCGAGCCGTGCTCGCATTTCGGGCGCACGCCGCCGTGCGTGACGGCGCTGATCGAGGCGCGTCTGGCGCGGGTGGTCGCCGCGATCGAGGATCCGAACCCGCAGGTCGCCGGACGCGGCCTCGAAGCACTGCGCGCCGGCGGGGTCGACGTGCGCTGTGGCCTGCTGGCGACCGAGGCTGCCGAGATGAATGTCGGTTTCTTCTCGCGGATGACGCGGGGCCGGCCGTGGGTACGGCTGAAGATCGCCGCCAGCCTGGACGGCCGGACCGCGTTGCACAGCGGTGCATCACAGTGGATCACTTCGGAAACGGCGCGCGCGGACGGGCACGCCTGGCGTGCGCGCGCCTGTGCCATCCTGACCGGGATCGGCACGGTCGCCGCCGATGATCCGCAGATGAATGTGCGGCTGGTGCAGACGAGCCGGCAGCCGCTGAAAGTGCTGGTGGACAGCCGGCTGGACGTCGATCCGCAGGCGAAGTTGTTCGATGGCAGCCCGGTGGTCGTGGCCTGCGCAATCGACGACGCGGCACGTGCGGCGCGCCTGCGCGAGGTGGGCGCGGAAGTGGTCGTGCTGCCCAACGACCAGGGCAAGGTCGATCTGCCGGCACTGCTGAAGGAACTGGCCCGCCGCGGCATCAACGAGGTGCACGCCGAGGCCGGCTTCAAGCTGAACGGCTCCCTGGTCCGCGAGGGCTGCGTCGACGAACTGCTCGTCTACATGGCGCCCGTCCTGCTCGGCGAGGCAACGGGTATGGTGCATCTGCCGGCGCTGTCCGATCTGGCGCAGGCGCAGCGGCTGCAGTTTCGCGAGGTCACACAGGTCGGCGAGGACGTGCGCATTCTGGCGCGTTGGGGGACGAGCTGATGTTCACCGGTATTGTGGAGACGACGGGTCGCATCGTGGCGGTGGAGCCGCTGGGGTTCGGTCGGCGCCTGACCATCGAGGCCCCGGCCCTGGGCCTGGACGACGTGCAGGTCGGCGACTCGATCGCCATCAACGGCGCCTGCATGACGGTGACGGCCAGGAGCGCGCGCAGCTTTTCGATCGACGTCTCGGCCGAGTCGTTGTCGAAGACCGCCGGGCTCGACGCAATGGGCGAGGTCAACCTCGAAAAGGCGATGCGCTTCGGCGACCGCGTCGACGGCCATCTGGTCAGCGGGCATGTCGACGGCACCGGAATCGTGCATGCGATGGCACCGCACGGCGAAAGCTGGTCGTTCGTGATCGACGCGCCGATGGAACTGGCGAAATACCTTGCATACAAGGGCTCGGTGGCCGTCAATGGCGTATCGCTGACGGTCAACCGGGTTGAGGACATGCAGCCCGGAACGGTCCAGGCGTGCTGCCGTATCTGGATCAACCTGATCCCGCACACGATCGAGGTGACCACGCTGCGCGACCTGAAGCCGGGCGACCGGGTCAACCTCGAGGTGGACATGATCGCGCGCTACCTCGAGCGCATGCTGCCGGCGGCGTTGCGCGGCTGAACGGCCTTGGGCGCCGGGGCGCTCGCGATTGCCGTTGCTGGCGCCTTGCTGCTGACGGCATGGCGGATCCCGCAGCAGCGAGCATGGGCGGCCGTGGCAATCGCGGGCACGTTTCTGTACTTCGCGCTGCGCGGCCTCCCGCAGGCGACCGTCGTCGACCCCGCTCCCGGACAGCAGTGGAACTGGAGCGGCCATCTGCTGGCGCTGGCCGGCATGCTGGCGCTGGCGGGAATGCTTTGGCGCCGGCTGGGAGTTTCGCCGCGCGAGATCGGCTTCGCGCGGCCGTCCGATGTCGGCGTGGCGATCCGCGTCAGCGCCGCGGCACTGCTGTTGAGCTATCCGGTCCATGTCATCACCCGCGGGGCCATCGCAGAGATTTCGGCAGCGACGTGGCTGTTCGTCGCCACCATGCCGGGACTGGCCGAGGAGGTGGCTTTTCGCGGGGTGCTGCTGGCGGCCGCCGAGCGGGCCGCACCGGCGGCGCGCAGGGTTGCCGGCGTGCCGGTGAGCATCGGCGCGGCGCTTCTGACGGCGGCCTTCGTCGGGTTGCACGGATTCGGCCCCGGCACGCTCGTCTCCGTGCTGCCCGGCGCGCTGCTGTATCTCTGGCTGCGCCTGCGTACCGGCAGCCTCATCGCGCCGATCGTCGCGCACAATCTATGGAACCTGACAGTCCTTGCAGCTCACCTCTGATCGACTGAACCCATGCCCCGCCTCTTCGAGCCCCTGCCGCTGCGCAGCCTGCAGCTTGCCAATCGCATCATGGTTTCACCGATGTGCCAGTACTCGGCGGTCGAGGGCTGCGCGACGGCCTGGCACTACGCGCACCTGCTTTCGCTGGCCGGCTCCGGGGCCGGGCTCCTGTGCCTGGAGGCGACCGCGGTGACCCGCGAGGCGCGCATCACGCCCGGCTGCCTCGGCCTGTGGGACGACACCTGCGAGGCGGCGCTGGCGCCGGTCATCCGACTGATCCGCACGACCTCGCCGATCAAGCTGGCGCTGCAGCTGGGTCATGCCGGACGCAAGGGATCGAGCAGGCCGCCGTGGGAAGGCGGCAAGCTGATCCCGGTC
This sequence comes from uncultured beta proteobacterium, assembly GCA_963847675.1. Classification (GTDB taxonomy): domain Bacteria; phylum Pseudomonadota; class Gammaproteobacteria; order Burkholderiales; family Burkholderiaceae_F; genus JADJWR01. The sequence goes on along the minus strand of CAWKAP010000006.1, from coordinate 409,588 downwards.
GGGGAGGGCGGCTGGCTCCCGGAAGCACCCTCGCCGATCGCCCACGCAGCGGACGAGCCGCCGCCGCGCGAACTGGCCCGCGCGGAACTCGGCAGGCTGCGCGACGCGTTTGCCGCGTCCGCGCGGCGCGCGGCAAAGCTCGACTTCGATGCGCTCGAAGTGCACATGGCGCATGGATACCTGCTGCACGAGTTCCTGTCGCCGCTGGCCAATCGGCGCGGCGACGAGTACGGGGCAGCCTCGCGGGCCGCATGCGCTTTCCGCTCGAAGTCTTCGACGCCGTGCGCAACGCCTTTCCGGCCGACCGGCCGGTCGGCGTGCGTGTTTCCGCCACCGACTGGCTCGACGGCGAGGACAGCTGGACGCTGGAGCAGACGATCGAACTCGCACGCCAGCTTCAGGCGCGCGGCTGCGACTGGATCGATGTCTCCAGCGGCGGGATCTCGCCGCGGCAGAAAATCGTCCTCGGACCCGGATACCAGGTGCCGTTCGCGCAGGCGCTGCGCAAGGAAACGGGGATGGCGACCATCGCTGTCGGACTGATCACCGAGTCGCAGCAGGCAGAGGACATCGTCGCGACAGGCCAGGCCGACATGGTGGCGCTGGCGCGCGCGATGCTGTACGACCCGCGCTGGCCGTGGCACGCGGCAGCGGCGCTTGGCGGCACCGTGGAAGGGCCGCGGCAGTACTGGCGTGGCCTGCCGAAGTCGGCCGGACACATCTTCGGCGACATCTCGTTCAGCCAGCGTTGAGGCGAGCCGCGAGCCGCGGCCCGGCAGGCAGTGAAGGTGCGGGCACGTAGAATCCACGCTGCTCGCTCTGACCGAGGTCTTCAATGCTTTCCGCTGTTCCATCCCCCTCAGCCCCGTCGCCGATCGCTGCGGTCGAAGAAATCGTCGAGGAGATCCGCAAGGGCCTGATGGTGGTCCTGATCGATGACGAGGACCGGGAGAACGAAGGCGACCTGGTGTTTGCGGCGGATTTCGTCACGCCGGAGAAGATCAACTTCATGGCCAAGCACGCGCGCGGTCTGGTGTGCCTGACGGTCACCGACGCGCACGCACGCCAGCTTCGCCTGCCGCCGATGGCTTCGGCCAACGGCACCGTGCATGGCACGAACTTCACGGCCTCGATCGAGGCGGCGAGCGGGGTGAGTACGGGCATTTCGGCGGCCGACCGCGCGCACACGATCTGGGTGGCGACGCGACCCGGAGCGCGTCCGTCCGACATCGTGCAGCCGGGTCATGTCTTCCCGGTCGTGGCGCAGCCGGGCGGCGTGCTGATGCGGGCCGGGCATACCGAGGCGGGCTGCGACCTGACGCAACTCGCCGGACTGACGCCGGCAGCGGTGATCTGCGAGATCATGAACGACGATGGCAGCATGGCGCGGCTGCCTGACCTGATTCCATTTGCCCAGCAGCACGGACTGAAGGTCGGCACGATCGCCGACCTCATTCACTACCGTGCCGCCAACGAGTCGATGGTCGAGCGCATCGGCAGCCGCACGATCAACACGACCTCCGGCCCGTTCGAGTTGATTGCCTACCGCGATCTGCCGAGCCGCAGCGCGCACCTGGCGCTCGTGCGCGGGCCCATCGACCCCGAACGCGAGGTGCTCGTGCGCGTGCACGAGCCGCTGTCCGTGCTCGACGCGCTGGACGTCGACGTCAGTACGCACTCGTGGCCGCTGCCGCGGGCCCTGGCAAAGATCGCCGAGGCCGGTGGTGTCATCGTGCTGCTGAACTGCGGCGAGTCGGCCGACAGCCTCCTGGCCCAGTTCGCAACGCTGGCGCAGATTGAGCATGGCAGCGAGCCGGACGCGCGTGCCGCACGCATGGACTTGCGTACTTATGGCGTAGGCGCCCAGATCCTCCGCGACCTCAACGTCGTGAAAATGAAGCTGCTGGCGCGGCCGCGCAAGATGCCGTCGATGGCCGGCTTCGGCCTGCACACCACGGGTTTCCTCGAGGACTGAACGCGGTCCGCCTCCGCCCGTCGCGTCCATCCTCACTCGGCGACGCGTACACTTTGCCGAGCGGAGGAGAGATGGCGATCGACCTTGTTACCCCCGACCTCGACGGCAGTGGCCTGCGCATCGGCATCGTCCAGTCGCGCTTCAACGAATGGGCGGGGCAGGCGCTGGCGCAGGCCTGCGTGGAAGAACTGCTGCAGCTCGGCGTCAACGAGGATGACATCACCCGCGTCACGGTTCCCGGCGCGCTTGAAGTGCCGCTGACGCTGGCGCGACTGGCCGACGCCGGCGATTTCGATGCCCTGATTGCGCTCGGCTGCGTGATTCGCGGCGATACCTATCACTTCGAGGTCGTGGCCAACGAATCGGCCTCCGGGCTGACCCGCGTCGCGCTCGACGCCGGCGTGCCGGTGGTCAACGGGATACTCACCACCGAGGACGAGGAGCAGGCGCGCCTGCGCGTCAACGAGAAGGGTCGCGACGCGGCACGCGTGGCAGTCGAGATGGGCAACCTGATGTGGACGCTCGCCGAGGACGGCGAAAACGCGTCCGGAGAGGCGTAGCTTGCCTGCGCCGCAACCGGCCGGCGAAACGCGGCCACCACGCCAGGGCGGGCGCAGCGCCCGCCGCCGTGCGCGCGAACTCGCCCTGCAGGGCATCTACGAGTGGCTGGTCGGTGGCCAGGACCTTGCCGCGGTCGAAGGCCATTTGATGGAGACCGAAGGCTTCGACAAGGCCGACCGGGAACATCTGCGCGAAGTGCTGCAGGGAGTGATCGACGGTGCCGAGGCGCTGCGCGCAGAGTTCATCGGTTTCATCGACCGCCGGCCGGAGCAGTTGTCTCCTGTCGAGCACGGCATCCTGCTGATCGGCACTTACGAACTGCGGCAGCGACCGGAGATTCCGTACCGCGTCGTGATCAACGAGGCCGTGGAACTCGCCAAGATCTTCGGCGGCACCGAGGGTTTCAAGTACGTCAACGGAGTGCTCGACAAGGTCGCCGCGCGCCTGCGACCCGATGAGGCGCGGCTGCGCTGAGCGCGCGGGCAAAAGGGAACCGGCGGCGCTTGCCTTGATGACCGGACATTCGCCGGGCCCCGAACGCAACGCGTCCCGCCCGCTCCCGCGCTGACGGCGCAACGCATTGAACGAATTCGAACTCATCGATCGCTTCTTCACGCGTGACCTGCCTGCGGGAGGCATCGTGCGCCAGGCCGTCGGCGACGACTGCGCGCTGCTCGACTGCGGCGAACGCCTGCTGGCGATCACCACCGACCTCCTGCTCGAAGGGCGCCATTTTCTGCCGGGCGTCGATCCCGTCTCGCTCGGCCACAAGGCCCTGGCCGTCAACCTGTCGGACCTTGCTGCGGCCGGCGCGACACCACGCGCATTCCAGCTTGCAGTGGCGCTGCCGCGCGCAGACGAGCGCTGGCTGGAGGCATTCTGCCGCGGCATGTACGCGCTCGCCGACGCGCACGGGTGCATGCTCGCCGGCGGCGACACCACGCGCGTGCCGCAAATGGCGGGAGAGGGATCGGCGCGCGTCGATGGCCCGCTGACGATATGCATCACGGCGCTCGGCGACCTGCCTCGCCACGCGGCGCGGACGCGGAGCGGCGCGCGTGTCGGTGACGATCTGTGGGTATCCGGCACGCTGGGCGACGCGCGCGCTGCGCTCGCCTGCCGAGAAGACGAACTCGGACCTGTGCCGGCGCACCATGTCGAGGCCTTCGTGGCGAAGCTGGATTGGCCGCAGCCGCGCGTCGCGTTGGGCGTCGCGTTGCGCGGCATTGCAGATGCCGCAATCGATGTTTCGGACGGACTGCTCGGCGATCTGGGCCACATCCTCAAGCGTTCGCGCGTCGGGGCGGTGGTCGAATGGGAGCGCGTGCCGCGTAGCCCGGCGCTGCGCAGCCTCTCGTCGGAACAGCAGCAACGTTGCGCGCTGGCCGGTGGCGATGATTACGAGTTGCTGTTCACGGCGGCTGCCGACCGCCGTGCCGCGGTCGAGGCTGCAGCCGCAGCCACCGAGGTCGCGGTTGCACGGATTGGCGGCATCGTCGGGGTCAGCGGCGGCCTGCGGGTACGTGACGAACACGGCGTCGAATTGGCCCCGCACTGGCGCGCCTTCGACCATTTCGCCGATTGAGCGAGCTGGCCGCCGCATGTCGGAGAACGCGACCACGGCAAAGGGCGGCGACGGCGGCGCCGGCCCGCGCCGGCCGACGCTTCGCTTCCTGCTCGCCTCGCCGTGGCACCTGATCGCACTTGGCGCCGGCAGCGGTCTGCCGCGTGCCGCGCCGGGCACGTGGGGAACGCTTTTCGCCTGGCTCCTTTTCCTTTGGCTCGATCAATGGCTCGATGCGTTCTGGTGGTGGCTGCTGTCGGGCCTGATGCTGGTCATCGGTGCCCTTGCCGCGCAGATCACCGGGCGGCGGCTGGGGGTGGCGGATTCGAGCCATATCGTGATCGACGAAATCGTGGCCTTCTGGTTCGTGCTGCTGCTGCTGCCGGCCGGGGCGGCGCAGGGCGGCGGGTGGCTCGTCGCCGCGTTCGTGCTGTTCCGCTTCTTCGATATCGTCAAGCCGCCGCCGATCCGTGCGCTCGATGCGCGCTGCAAGAATGGTGCGGGGGTGATGGCCGACGACCTCGTTGCAGCCTTCTACACGCTGCTCGTGCTTGCGCTTGGTGTCCGGCTTTGGGGGTGAAGTCATGACGGCAGCGGAAAGAATCGTTGAACTGGCGCAGATGCTGGGCGGCCGGCTCCGCGCACGCCGGATGTGGCTCGCCACGGCGGAGTCGTGCACCGCGGGTGGCGTTGCCTATGCAGTGACGCAGGTGGCCGGCTCCAGCCGCTGGTTCGATCGCGGTTTCGTGACCTACTCGAATGCAGCCAAGCGGCAGCAGCTCGGCGTGAGCGCCGCCGATCTTCGCCTGCACGGCGCCGTCAGTGAGCCGGTGGCGAGGGCGATGGCCCGCGGCGCGCTTGGCGCCAGCGATGCCCAGATCGCGGTGGGCATTACGGGCATCGCCGGGCCCGGCGGCGGCAGCGCAGACAAGCCGGTTGGCCTGGTGTGTTTCTCGTGGGCCCTGCGACGGGCCGGCGAACTGCGGCTGCGCACGGAAACGCATCACCTGGACGGCGATCGGGCGGCGGTTCGCACCCAGGCCATCATCGTCGCGCTCGAAGGGCTGCTGCAGATGCTTGCGGAGAACGCCGATGTCTGACTGGTTCGAGGGCTTTGCGCAGGAGCGCCTGCGTGTCGGCGACGTTTTCCTGAACCTGCGACACAACCTGGCCGATGCTGCCGGCAGGCCTCCGCTTCTGCTGCTGCACGGGTTCCCGCAGTCGCACGTCATGTGGCACAGGGTCGTGCCGCTGCTCGCTCAGAACTTCGCGCTCGTTCTCCCCGACCTGCGCGGTTACGGTGACTCGGACAGGCCGGCGTCCGATGCCGCGCACGCCACGTACAGCAAGCGCACGACGGCCGCCGACAACGTGGCGCTCATGCGCTTGCTCGGCTTCGAGCGCTTTGCCGTCTGCGGGCACGATCGCGGCGGCCGCGTCGCGCACCGCATGGCACTTGATCACCCGCGATCGGTCGAGCGCTTGATGCTGCTCGACATCTCGCCCACGCTGACCATGTACGAGCGTACCGACATGGAGTTCGCGCGCGCCTATTACCACTGGTTTTTTCTGATCCAGCCCGAGCCGCTGCCCGAGAGGTTGATCGGTGCCGACCCGGTCTTCTACCTGCGCAGGAAGCTCGGTGGCTGGGGCAGCCACGGCCTCGAAGTGTTCGATCCGCGAGCGCTCGCCGAGTACGAGCGTTGCATCAGCGATCCGGCAGCGATTCACGCCATGTGCGAGGACTATCGCGCGGCGGCGGCGATCGACCTCGAGCACGATCGCGCCGACGCCGAGGCGCGCATCGTCTGTCCGCTGCGGGTGCTGTGGGGCGAGCGCGGCGTCGTCAATCGGCTGTTTGCGCCGATCGCCGACTGGCAGGCGAAGGCGTCTGGTCCGGTGGGTGGACGATCGACCCCGGGCGGGCACTACATCGCCGAGGAAACCCCCGAGCTGCTCGCGGCCGAGATGTTGTCCTTCTTCTCGCCGTAACGACTGGCGGCGGCTCTTCGCAGCCGGGCAGGGGTTCGGCAACAGAACTGTCGCAAGTTCTCGATAGCTCCGCGCGCAGCCAGTCAGGCCGCTCCTGCCATCGGCAGCGGGCGCGGCGGCAGGCGGTGTTCCTGGACACGCAGCCAGAAGTCCGTTTCGCTGGGGCTGCGCAACTGGAAGATCTGCAGATGCGCCAGGGCCGGCGTGCATAGCAGTCGGTGCACATGCGGCGTCCAGGCCATGTGCAGAAAACTGTCACGGACGTCCGCCAGGCGCGGCGATTGTCCGGGAAGCGCTGCCGCGCCGAGCCTGGAGCGCAGCCCTCTTGCCCACGCGCGTGCCACGGCCCGCGGCGAGTAGTGCAGCCAGACGGCGGTATCTGCGACGCGGAACATTGCGCTGAACAGCGCTCCGATAGTCGCGGTTGCCACCCAGCCCTGTTCCTTGTTCAGGTCGGGCGCCGAATCCGACGCGGTGATGCAGGGGACTCCCAGTTGCTGCGCAAGCCGGACTGCGGCGCAGCGGCTCCACGCGGCGCCAAGCGGGCCGGGTTGACTGAGAACCACGATCCGCATCATGGCAAGTGCGCGGCGCTACCAATCCCCTTGTGCTGAGCCGTCTAGGCCGTTAGTCAATACTTACTGCGCGATGGTATCCATGGGCTGCAACCGGCGGCCAGAGCGCCTCACGCAATTGGGGGATCATCCGTTGACCAGACGCAACATGCCGTACGGAATTGACCTCAGCGGCGCGCCACGGCGCCGGCGCGGATCGAATCGAGTGTTGCCCCTGGAGTGATGACCTGTGCATCGGTGCGCAGTTCGATCACGGCCGGCAGCTTCCTCGCGCGCGTGAAGTCAATCGCCTCCGCGAGCACCGGGGCGAACTGCGCGCTGGATTCCACGACCTTGCCGAATCCACCGAAAGACTCGGCCATGAGGTCGAAGCGCGGATTGACCAGCTCGGTGCCTATTACCCGCGCCGGATACTGTCGCTCCTGGTGCATGCGAATGGTGCCGTACATGCCGTTGTTGAATATCAGGATCAGCACGCCGGCCTGATACATCGCCGCGGTGGCAAGTTCCTGCGCGGTCATCAGGAAGTCGCCGTCCCCGGCGAACGTCACCACCGTGCGCTCGGGAGCCAGCAGCTTGGCCGCGATGCCGGCGGGCACGCCGTAGCCCATGCTGCCGGCTGTCGGTGCAAGCTGCGTGCGCAGCCCGCCGTAGCGCCAGTAGCGGTGCGCCCAGGCAGAGAAGTTGCCGGCGCCGTTGGTCACGATCGTGTCCGCAGGCACAGTGGCCTGCAGCATCTGCACGATCTGCCAGAGATCGAGCCGCGGCTTGTCCGTGCCGTAAACGGGCGCCTGGGCCTGCCAGGCTTCGTATTCGGCGCGCGCCTCGCGGGTGACCCCGGCCCAGGTGGGTGCCTCCAGCGGAACCATCCGCGCCAGCCGGGTGGCCAGCTGTGGCATGCCGGAGGCGATCATCGTCTGCGCCTGATACACGCGCCCGAGTTCTTCTGCGCCCTGGTGGACGTGGATCAGTGTCTGCCGGGGCCGAGGCACGGCGAGGAGCGAATAGCCGCTGGTCGTCATCTCGCCCAGCCGCGGCCCGATTGCCAGGATCACGTCCGCGGCACGTACGCGTTGCGCCAGCTTGGGATTGATGCCGATGCCGACATCGCCGACGTAATTCGGGTGCCGGTTGTCGAACAGGTCCTGGTACCGGAACGCGCAGGTGACGGGCAGGTGATTGGCCTCGACGAAGCGGCGCACCTTGTCGCAGGCCGCTTCGGTCCATCCCGTTCCACCAAGCAACACCAGCGGCGAGCGTGCCTGTCCGAGCAGGCGGCGGATTTCTTCGATCTGCGCGTCGGTCGGCGCCGACTGCACCGGCTGGTGACACACCGCGTCTTCGACCTCGGCTTCCTGCTCGAGCAGATCCTCCGGCAGCGCCAGCACGACGGGGCCAGGCCGGCCGCTCGTGGCCACCTGGAATGCATGGGCAACGTACTCGGGGATCCGGTCGGCGCGGTCGATCTGCGCCACCCACTTGGCCATCTGGCCGAACATCCGGCGGTAGTCGATTTCCTGGAACGCCTCGCGTTCGACGAAGTCGCCGCCGACCTGGCCGATGAACAGCACCATCGGGGTGGAGTCCTGGAACGCCGTATGCACGCCGATCGACGCGTTGGTCGCCCCCGGGCCGCGGGTGACGAACGCCACGCCCGGTTGGCCGGTCAGCTTGGCGTAGGCGTCGGCCATGAACGTTGAGCCGGACTCGTGCCGGTTGACGATCAGCCGGATCCCGGGTGCGTCGTACAACGCGTCGAGCACGGCGATGTAGCTTTCGCCCGGCACGCAGAACACGTGATTGACGCCCTGAATCTGCAGTTGGTCGACGAGAATGCGGGCGGCGCTCCGGCTCATGGCGTTCGCTTGGTCAGCGTGAAAGGGCAGTCTAGACGCGGCGGTCGGAGGCAACTAAAAGCTGCGCTTCGGCGGCAGATAGAGATCCTGGCGATAGGTCAGCACGAGGTGCGGTCCGAAGATCACCAGCGCCGAGAAAAGCATGCCGCTGGCCAGCGCCTCGCCCCACGCAAGCAGCAACGCGTAGGCGAACTGGTCGGTGCCCGCAGCGGCGGGTCTGCTCAACCAGCCGGCCGCCAGCAGCAGCGCGCTGGTGGCAACGGTTGCTACCAGCGTGACGAACATGCCGTTGCCGATGATGAAGACGAACAGGTTCCTTGGCAGCCGCTGCTCGACCTGCCGCTGCAGCACGCTGGCGAGCGCGGTCGGCACCACCGACAGCAGAAGCCCGTTGGCGCCGAAGTTCGCCCAGCTGCCACCGCCAAGCCCGGTGTGCAGCGCCACCGCTGCCAACAATCCGAGCCGCGCCCAATGCCGTCCGAAGATCAGGGCGTAGAAGGCGCCGCCGAGCAGGCCGAAGGCTGCCTCTTCAACGGCACGCGCCTGCAGCGTCCACAGCCAGGCGAGCAGGACCACGCCGGAGAGCCACAGATGCTGTTGCGCGCCGCACAGCGCCGCGCCAGATCGCACGCGAAGCAGCGAGTGCAGCGCAAGCGGCAGCAGAATGAGCCACGCCATGGTGGCCCACAGCGGCGGCAGCGGAGCGTGCAGGAGATTCATCGTCGCATCGGCGGAGGGTCGCAACTCTAGCGCGCCTCGTCGCCGCCTGTGTCGCGCTAAGCTCTCCGTGGGCAATCAGCGAGCCGGACAATGACGGACATCAGCGGTAATGGCGGGCGGAAAGTCGATCTCGACGAAGCCGCGCGTCTGGTCGACGCACTCGAGCAGGATCTGGCGCGGGTGAAGAGCGGCGAGGGCGGCATCGATCATCTGCGTACAGACGTCGAGCAGCTGCGCGCCGCGCTAGGTTCCGCGCAGGCGCAGGAGGAAGTTCACGGCGGGCTGGCCGGACTGCGCGAAAAGCTGCACGCGGTGAGCGACGAGCTGCTCACCGACGCGATCAGGACCGGGGATTACATCGCGCGCATCGGGCGCCTGCTCGGCATGTAAGTACCGTCGGGCAGGCGGGCGCGGCGAGTTTCGCTACGATCGGCGATGACACTGTCCGCAACGTGAATGAGGAGCGCCGCGATGCAGTACGTCCACCTTGGCAGTTCCGGCCTCGCGGTTTCGCGATTCTCGCTGGGCATGATGACTTACGGAACGCCGAAGTGGCGGCCGTGGGTGCTCGACGAAGTCGCTTCGCGGCCGCTGGTGCGCGCAGCGATCGAGGCCGGCATCAATTTCCTTGACACGGCCGACATGTATTCGGCCGGTGTCTCGGAGGAACTGACCGGCAAGTTCGTGCGCGAGTTCTGTCACCGGGACGAGGTCGTCGTCGCCACCAAGGTCCACTTCCCGGTGGATCTCGCCTTCCAGGGAGGCAACGCGCCGGGGCCGAAGTTCCGGCCGCGGCCGAACACGAGCGGGCTTTCGCGCAAGCGGATCTTCAATGCAATCGACGCCAGCCTGCGGCGGCTCGGGACGGACTACGTCGACCTGTACCAGATTCATCGCTTCGATTACGCGACGCCGGTCGAGGAGACGATGGAGGCGCTGAACGACGTCGTGAAGAGCGGCAAGGCACGCTACATCGGCGCCTCCAGCATGTTCGCCTGGCAGTTCGCCACGATGCAGCACGTCGCGCAGCGGCACGGCTGGACCCGGTTCATCTCGATGCAGAACCACTACAACCTCGTCTATCGCGAGGAGGAGCGCGAGATGAACCCGTACTGCAAGGCCACCGGCGTGGGCCTGGTGCCATGGAGTCCGCTGGCGCGCGGCTTCCTGGCCGGCAATCGCAAGCGCGGCGAGGGAGGCAGCGCCGACAAATCGGAAGGCGCCACCTCGCGAGCCGCGACTGACGAAATCGCGCAGAAGTTCTACTACCGGGACGCGGACTTCGCGGTGGTCGATGCCTTGACCCAGCTGGCAAGGGAAAAGGGTGTGTCGAACGCGGCGCTCGCCTATGCATGGCTGCTGCACCAGCCGGCGGTCAGCAGCCCGATCATCGGGTTCAGCAAGCCTGGCCAACTCGAGCAGGCGCTCGAGGCGCTTGACGTCAGCTTGAGCGCCGATGACCTGGCGCGCCTGGCGGGGCCGTACCAGCCGCACCCGGTGATTGGTCACAGCTGAGCCGTTGCGCGCGATTCCGACCGCCTGACGCTTTGTGGCCACCGGGTGCCGGATGCAGGCACCCGGCGGCGCTGGCCGCACTGTTCGTTGCGCCGGTGCCGGTGCTAAAAGGGCTGCGCTTCAGGCGGCCTCGCTTGCTGCCTGTCCATGATCGCGAAGGTCGCTGGAACCTGCGATGGGAATGACGACGCCTTTTCCCGAGCCTGACTCGCCCGAACTGCGGCGCTTTGCCGTGCAGTCACAGCCGGAGATCGTCGGTCTGCTGCGCGGTGTGCAGGTTCGCGGGGTGCCGATGAACGTCTTCATCGACGTCGGTTCGGCATTCGATGTCCTGGCGCTACTGCAGGTCGACGAAGCCGCCGGCGCGTTGGCCTTCGCAGCTCCGGCGGACGCGCGCATGCGCTCCCGTCTGATCCAAGCGCCGTCAGTCACGTTTGTCGGCTTTGTCGACGCGGTGAAGCTGCAGTTCAAGGCTTCCGGCGCGGTTGAGGGCACCCACGCGGGTCGACCCACTGTCACCGTGCCGATGCCGGCGGAACTGATCCGGCTGCAACGGCGTGCGGCGGCGCGGGTGCGCCCCGCGGCCACGCGAGGTGCAGTGTGCCGGGTGCCGCTCGGCGGCTCCCCGGGCCAGCACGAGGCGTTGCGCGTCCTCGACATCAGCACGGGCGGGCTTGCGGTGCTGGCCTACCCGGAGCGGTTCGAGCCCGTCATTGGTGCGGAAATCGACGGCTGCCGGCTCGATCTGCCGGGAGTGGGTGGCACCGTGGTCAGCCTGCGCGTGCGCCACGTCGGTCCTTTGCCGACCGATGAGAGGGCGCGCTGCTGTGGATGCGAGTTCGTCCACATGGCGCCGGCCCTGCAGTCGATGCTGGAGCGCTACGTAGTACTAACGGAGGAAGCGGCGGGCTAGGCGAGGAAGCGGGAATCGCGAGGGGGCCGCCACTCGATGCGCTCTGGGTTGGCGGGCACTCGAGAGGCCCGACACCAGACCGGACCCGCGACGGAGAGGCTCAGGCCTATCGCCGTGAGCGCGCTGGCGGCCTAGATGCTCAACAGCACCATCGGCAGGGCAGCAGGGGCGAAAAAAAACCGGGCGAAGCCCGGTCTTCCTTGATGAGGCCTAGGTCAGATCAGCACTGCATCGCCCAAACCGCCACCCACTTGCGCCAATTCGGCCAGCGTAAGTTCCTGAACCTCAACAACGGTCTCAACGACTGTGGTGTCCATAGCAACCCCCTGCCTCAGAAAGATAGTCACTTCTACGACGGCTGCCGAAAAGACAACCTCGGGAAGGAGTTTCCGGCAGAAGTGAGCAAGCGCTCAGCCGCCGGTAGCCCGAATGGGCGATACCGCGTGACGGGTATAAGTAGCATAAATACGGTATGGGAGCTTCTCTTCCGGTCCTTCCGAACGGCATGCCTGCGTTGGCTGATTCAGCAGAATCCAGCCACCTCCAAGCTAACTGGCGGGCGCGGCTCCGCGCAACGTTGTCGGACGCAGGACAGACCGCGACTCAGTCCTTCGCTGATGCCCAAGCGGCATTGTGCGAGTTGGCGCCGCAGCAACTCTCCTCCGAGGGAATCGAGGCGCTGCTCCTGATAGCCCATCGACACTACAACGCCGCCCGGGCTCAGGCGGGAGTGACGCCGGCGGCGCATGCTCTCGCCGGAGCCCGCGCTCTCGGCGATCTCGGCCTGATCCGGCGAGCGGCAACGTTCCACGGCGTCATGAACGGGGAGACTGGAAACCTTCCGTCCGCTGTTGAGAACTACGCCGAGGCACTGGACGTCGCGAGCGCTCTAGGAGATACCACTGCGCAGGCCGCCGTATGGAACAACCTCGGTCTTTCGCTTCAATATGCGGGGCAATACGCCGATGCGACGCGTTGTTATGACCAGGCACTGGCCTTCCCGGGTGACGGTGCTGCGCGACAGCTAGTGGTTTGTGCAGCGCTGACGAATACGGCGCAGGCGTGCCTTCGTGTGCATGATGTCCGCCAGGGAATCGCGGCTGCGCGCCGGGCCATAGAGCTTCTCGCAAATCCTCAGGATGTAGACCTCTGCAGCTATCGCGTTTCGGCCGAGGCACATTTGGCCGAATTGCTGCTCGAGATCGACGACATTCGGGGCGCACAGGAACACGTGCAACTTGCGAAGTTGTTCGCGGAGCGGCTGAACCAGCCGCGGGCGCAGTTCCGTGCGTTGCTTGCTGAAGGTCAGACCGAAGTGCGCGCGGGTTTGGCCGACATTGGGCTGACCCGACTGAAGAACGGGCTTAGCAACGCTCGTGGCGGGCCAAAAGAATTTCTTCGTGAGGCGCTTACCGCGGCCGTCAAGGGCTACGAGCAGGCCGGCCAGCCGGACGTCGCAATCGTCTACCTGCAGGAACTGCTGAACCTCAATCGCGAGGCCAAGCAGCAGCAGGTGCTGATGCACCACCACCGCCACCTCGAGCAGGTCGAGCGCTCGCGCATCAGCCTCGACATGCAGCAGGCTGCCGACGGCGAACTCGACTCGCGGCGCTCAGTTCTGCGCGTGCAGCTCGGCGAACGCGAACTTATGAAGTCGCGCATCGCGATGCTGGAGCAGCAGTCGGTTGCGGCCGAACTGCACGACGACACGACCGGTGAGCACTGCTACCGGGTCGGCCGGCTGGCTTCGATCCTGGCCCGCGACTACGGCCTCGAGGACGACGTGTGCTTCATGATCGACCTCGCGGCGCGCATGCACGACATCGGCAAGCTGGCGGTGCCCGATTCGATACTGCTCAAGCCCGGCCGTCTGACGGACGGCGAGCGCGAAATCATGCAGCAGCACACGCTGGCCGGCGCCGAACTGCTGGCCAAGTCGGATATCCCGCAGATGCACGTTGCGGAGGAAATCGCCCGCCATCATCACGAGTGGTGGAACGGCAAGGGGTACCCGCACCGCCTTACGGGCACCGGGATTCCCATTGCGGCGCGGATCACGGCGATCGTCGACGTCTTCGACGCGCTGACGCACATCCGCCCGTACAAGCCCGCCTGGCCGGTGTCGCAGGCGATGCACGAGATCCGCACGCTGCGCGGCGTGCAGTTCGATCCGGACGTCACCGACCTGTTCATGCAGCTCGTGCCGCGCCTGCAGCGCGAAGTCGGCGACCTCGACGAGTTCCTCGGCGCCGAAGCGAAGAACTCGCCGTTCATCCAGGCGCGCGCGAAGATCGCCCGTGCGCTCAAGGGTGAAGACGGCGCCGGCGTGAACATCAGCTTCGACGTGCGCCGCTGAGCGCATCTTCTTGCGGCACTGCCGCTGCGGCTTGCGCGGCGGCGACATCGTCCCTACATTCAGTCAGGCAAAGTCCGCCGGGCGATCGCTGGTGGCCTCGCGTCACGAGAGGAACGTCCGGACTGCGCAGAGCGGCGTAGCAGGTAACACCTGTCCACCGTAAGGTGAGGATCAGAGCAACAGAGACGAGTCGGCCCGGCATTGCGATGCCGGGTCGGGTGAAACGGGCAATCTCTACGCGCAGCAACACCAAATAGGCAGCCGGCGATCCTGCTCGGGGAGGCTGCGGGTAGGTGGCTCGAGCGCGCACGCGAGTGCGCGCCTAGACGAATGATCGCCACAGCGGGGCGACCCGTTGTACAGAATCCGGCGTACAGGCGGACTTTGCACTTCCTGCCGGGACCCAAGAGGGCCGCGGCCAATGCGGCCCCTGTCGGGTCCCTCTTTTCTCCTCGTGATCTGGTTTTTGGCGCCGTCGCCCTCGCCGCCGCGCCATCTGTTCGGCGCCAAATCTGAGTCCCCGTGTGTCGTGCTGGCGAGCAGAGTGGTGGTTTTCTAAGAAGCCACTTCCACTTTGACTTGTATCTCTTTCATTCGATAAAGATTTGTCGAGAAGCATCTGAGCCCTGATGAGTAAGTCATTGTTGTAATTAAGAAAAAATCGAACCACGCCTTGACCCCTCTGCGTGGCCTGAACTACAGTCGCGCTGTGGAGAAATGTGGGAAATAGTGGAGCAGAGTGCCTCCACTAGTCTCGGGCGGATGTGGGCCGGCCCGAGGCGCGTTCTCACAGCCGATGCGGGGCGGGGACTTGTACCAGGGGCTGTCGAAGCTGACGCTGGACGCGAAGGGGCGGATTTCGGTGCCGGCCCGGCATCGCGACGCGCTCGTCGCGCAATGCGACGGGCGCGTGACCCTGACCCGGCATCCCGACGGCTGTCTGTTGCTCTATCCGCGTCCGCGCTGGGAGCAAAAGCGGGCCGAACTTGCGCGGCTGCCCCACTCGCGTCGCGTGCTGCAGCGGATCCTGATCGGCAGTGCCGTAGACCTGGAACTCGATAACTCGGGTCGCATCCTGATCGCCCCCGAACTACGGGCGGCGGCCGGTCTGGAGCGGGACGCTTTCCTGTCCGGCGTCGGCGAACACTTCGAATTGTGGGAGCCCATGCGGATGGACGAGATCGAGAAGAAACAACTCGCCGAAGGCGGCCTCGACGCCGCTGATGACTTCTCGGTCTGAGCGAGTGGGCGCTGGCCGTGCCTTCAAACGCGCCGGCGGCGCATCTGACCGTGCTGGCGGCGCCGGCAACCGATTACCTGGTGACGGATCCGGACGGCGTTTATGTCGATGCGACGTTCGGTCGCGGCGGCCATTCGAGGCGGATTCTCGACAGGCTTTCGCGGCAAGGACGGCTGATCGCGCTGGACCGCGATCCGCAAGCGGCGGCGGCTGCTGCTGCAATCGTCGATTTGCGATTTCACTTTGTCCACACGCGATTTTCACGTCTGTCGGCGACGCTGGCGGCTCTTGGCGTGACGAGGGTGCAAGGGCTGCTGCTCGACCTGGGCGTGTCTTCGCCGCAGATCGACGAGGCGGCTCGCGGCTTCTCCTGGCGCGCCGATGCGCCGCTGGACATGCGGATGGACACCAGCGACGGCGTCACCGCTGCCGAATGGTTGGCTTCAGCGACCTTCCAAGAACTGACGCGAGTGATTCGTGAATACGGCGAAGAGCGGTTTGCTGCACCGATTGCAAAGGCGATTGTGGCTCGCCGCGAGGCAGGGCGGTCCGTCGCCACGACTGCGGACCTGGCCGAAGTCGTTGCCGGCGCAATCCCCGTCCGCAGCCGCCGGGATGCGGCCCAGCATCCAGCCACGAGGACGTTTCAGGCTGTACGGATTCACGTCAATCAGGAACTCGAGGAGCTGGCGCTAGTGCTCGAGCAGGCGATCTCATTGCTCGCCCCCTCCGGCCGGCTGGTCGTGATCAGCTTCCACTCGCTCGAGGACCGACTGGTGAAGCGTTTCATCGAAGCGCATGCGCGTCCGGAGCAGGCGCTGCGGCGGTTGCCGCTAAGGGCAAGCGAAGTGCCGCAGCCGAGGCTGCGGCGCGTTGCGCGCGTGAAGCCCGATGCGGCCGAAGTGGCAGCAAATCCCCGCGCGCGTTCGGCTGTGATGCGGGTCGCCGAGCGCACGGACGCACCGCTTGGTTCGGAGCGTGCGCCATGAACGGGAGAACGGTAAACGCCACTGCGGCAATCGGCGTGCTGGCACTGTTACTCGTCCTCGCCTGTCTGTCGCTGGTTACTTCGCAGCACCGGGCGCGCGGCCTGTTCGTCGAACTGGGCCGGCTGCAGACGCAGACGAAGGAACTCGAGGCGGATGGCAACCGGCTGCGTGTCGATCTGGGCAAGGCAGCGCAGCCCGCTGCGGTGGCCGCTGCGGCACGGAACCTCGGCTTGCGGCCGACAGACAGCAAGCAGACCGTGTTCCTGCCTGAGGCGGCCTCCGTGGATGTCGCAGCGGCGGCGTCGGGTGAGGTGCGGCGATGATCACGGCCCTCGGCTCCCGTCGCGGTGCCGGCGGTGCGAAGTCGCGCGCGGCACGAGTCTCTTACTCGGCCAATCCGCTGCTGGTCGTCAGGCTTCCGGCATGGCGGTCGCGCGCCCTGCTGTTGATGCTGTTCGTGGGCTTTCTCGCGCTCGGCATCCGCGCCGTCTACCTCCAGGGCGGCGGGGGAACGAATTTCCTGCAGCGTCAGGGCGAGGTCCGGTACGCACGCACGCTCGATGTGCCCGGCACGCGAGGCAAGGTGCTCGACCGCAACGGCGTCGTGCTCGCCGCGTCGGTGCCGGCGCGGGCCGTCTGGGCGATACCGGACGATGTCGACGCCGGCACGGAGCAACTGGCGCAGCTTGCGCGGCTGCTGCAGATGCCGCTGGCGGAAGTCAAGCGCAGGCTTGCCGGCGATGACCGCAAGTTCACCTTCCTGCGCCGGCAGGTCGACATGGAGGTGGCGCAGAAGGTGCAGGCGCTGAAGCTGGCGGGCATCCATCAGAGCCCCGAGTTCAAACGCCACTATCCGGAAGGCCCGGCGGTCGCGCACGTGACCGGCTTCACGAACGTGGAGGATCGCGGACAGGAGGGCGTCGAGCTTGCCTGGGACGCGGTACTGGCTGCCCGTACCGGCAGCCGGCGCGTGATCAAGGATCGGCTCGGCAACGTGGTCGAGGAGGACTGGCTGCTTGCGCCTGCCGATGGCAGCGACGTTCGGCTGTCGATCGACAGCCGCATTCAGTTCATCGCGTTCAGTGCGCTGAAGGGCGCCGTCGAGACGAACAAGGCGAAGGCGGGCGCGGTGATCGTCCTCGACGCCGGCACCGGCGAAATCCTGGCGCTGGCCAACTGGCCGAGCTTCGATCCGAACAGTCGCGACCAATGGCAGAAGTCGGCGGTGCGCAATCGCGTGCTGACCGATACGTTCGAGCCGGGCTCGACGATGAAACCGTTCTCGGTCGCCGCTGCCATCGAGGCGGGCAAGGTGTCGCCGCAGCAGCACATCCAGACGGCGCCCGGCAAGCTGACCATCGGCGGCCGCACGATCGGTGACGCGCACCCCCACGGGCTGCTCACCGTAGCGGAAGTGGTGGCCAAATCGAGCAACGTCGGCACGGCGAAGATCGCGCTGGACCTGCCGGCCGAGACACTCTGGGATCTGTACACCAAGGTGGGCTTCGGCCAGGCGCCACGTGTGGCGATCGGTGCCGTCGCCGGGCGGCTTCGGCCCGCCAGTTCCTGGCGACCGATCGAGCAGGCGACGATTGCCTACGGCTATGGCGTGTCGGTGTCGTTGCTGCAGCTCGCGCGCGCCTACACGGTCTTTGCCCGCGATGGCGACCTGGTGCCGCTGAGCCTGGTCAAGCTCGATGCGCCGCCGGCATCGATCCCGGTGCTGCATCCGGAAACCGCCGCGGCGATGCGCAGCATGCTGGAGATGGCGGTGGGCAATGGAGGCACCGCGCCGCGGGCCCGCATCGAAGGCTACCGGGTTGCCGGCAAGACGGGCACCTCGCGCAAGCTGCGCAACGGCCGTTACGTGAGCGAGTACGTCGCTTCATTCGCCGGCTTTGCGCCGGTGTCGAAGCCCCGCGTCGTAGTCGCGGTGATGATCGACGAGCCGGACGCGGGTCAGTTCTACGGCGGCCAGGTGGCCGCGCCCGTTTTTGCCGAAGTCGCGGCGCGCAGTCTGCGAACGCTGCAGGTGCCACCGGACGCGACGCCGACGGTGCTGGCGCGCGGTCAGCGCGAGCCAAGGGAGGGAGCGCTTTGACCGGCCCCCGATACGCTGAGGTCGCGCACGTCCTCGCCTGGCTGCGTACGAATGCACCTGGGGTCGCCGGCCGCTCTCGCGCGGACCTGCAGCTGGACAGCCGTCGGGTCGTGGCCGGCGATATCTTCGTCGCCTTGCCCAGCGTCGTGGCAGGCGGTGACGACGGCCGCCGCTATCTGCGGGAAGCACAGCGGCGTGGCGCGGCGGCGGCACTGGTCGAGGCCGAGCACTTCGACGGCGCCGACGCCGGCCTGCCGGTGTTTCCGGTGCGAAACCTGCGCCGGGTTCTCGGCCCGCTGGCTGCGCACTACTACGGGCAGCCCAGCGAAGCGATGCAGGTCGTGGGCGTCACCGGTACCAACGGCAAGACATCGACCGCATTCTGGATCGCGCAGTTGCTGTCACGGGCGGGCACGCACTGCGCGGTGCTCGGGACGGTCGGCAGCGGGTTTCCGGGCGAGACGCTCGCCGATTCGGCACTGACGACTCCGGATGCAATTGCCTTGCAGCGGGAAGTGCTGCGGCTACGCGATGCCGGCGCGCGCGCGCTCGCGATGGAGGTGTCGTCGATCGGGCTGGACCAGGGCCGTGTCGACGGCATGCGCTTCGACGTCGCCGTGTTCACCAACCTGACGCGTGATCATCTCGACTACCACGGCACCATGCCCGCGTACGAGGCGGCCAAGGCGCGGCTGTTCGACTGGCCCACGCTGACCGCCGCCGTGCTGAATCTCGACGATGCCGCCGGACGCCGGCTTGCGGGACGTCTGGCGGGGCGTGTGCGCAGCGGGACACTGCGAGTCACGGGCTTCACGACTGCTCCCGGCGAGATCGATGCGGCCAGCGCTGCCGCAGTCACGCAAGTGATCAGTGCGCGCGACATCCGCGCAACCGCCACGGGCCTGGAGTTCACGCTGCAGTGCGGGCACACCGAGCAAAGGATCGCGCTCGGTCTGGTGGGGAGCTTCAACGTGTCGAACCTGATGGCAGCGGTCGGCGCGGTACTCGCTTGCGGGATCGACCTGGACCTGGCCTGCCGCGCAGCGCCGCAGCTCGTTCCGCCTCCTGGCCGCATGCAGCGGGTGGGCACGAGCAGTGGCGACGAGCCGTTGGTCGTCGTCGACTACGCGCACACGGCGGACGCGATAGAGCAGGCGCTGCTGGCGCTGCGGCCGCAGGCGGCGGCGCGCGGCGGCAGGCTGTGGATTGTATTTGGTGCGGGCGGCGAGCGAGATCCTGGCAAGCGCGCACCGATGGGGGCGGCGGCAGACAGGCACGCCGACCGGCTGGTGATCACGTCCGACAACCCTCGCCGCGAGGACCCCGCCGCGATCGTGGCCGACGTGGCTGCGGGAGTCCGGTCGCGGTCGAACGTGGAGGTGATCGTCGATCGCGCGCAGGCCATTGCGCATGCGCTTTCCGCGGCCGACGCGCGCGACATCGTGCTGATCGCCGGCAAGGGCCACGAGGCGACCCAGGACATCGGCGGCGTCAAGCGGCCATTCTCCGACGCTGAGCAGGCGCGGGTGGCGCTCGGCGCGCGAGCGGGCGTGACATGCTGAGCGCCGCGGAACTTGCCGCCTGCATTTCTGGCGCCGTCGTCAAGGGCGACGCCGGAGCGCGCTTCACCTCGGTGTGCAGCGATTCGCGGCAGATCCGGCCCGGCTGCCTCTTCGTCGCGTTGCGCGGGGATCGCTTCGACGGTCATGACTTCGTCGCCGACGCCGCGCGCGGTGGCGCCTCGGTGGCACTGGTCGAGCGGCCGGTTGACGCGGCACTGGCACAGGTCGTCGTGCCGAACAGCCGGCGAGCGCTTGGCCTTGCTGCAGCGGCCTGGCGCGCGCGCTTCAGGCTGCCGCTGATCGCGGTCGCCGGCAGCAACGGCAAGACCACGGTCACGCAGATGCTGGCGCACATCCTGGGGCGCGCATTCGGGCCGGCGCGGCGGCTGGCCACGCGCGGCAATCTCAACAACGACATCGGCCTGCCGCTGATGCTGTTCGAGCTTGCCGGCGGCCACAAGGCCGCCGTGCTCGAACTCGGCATGAACCACCCCGGCGAGATCGCCTATCTCGCGCAGCTGGCCCAGCCGACGGTGGCGCTGGTGAACAACGCGCAGCGCGAGCACCAGGAGTTCCTGCACGGCGTCGAGGCAACGGCGCGCGAGAACGGGGCCGCGATTGTCGCGCTGCCTCCCGACGGTGTCGCCGTGTTTCCTGCCGACGACCCCTGCGCCTCGATCTGGCGCAACCAGGCAGGCACGCGACGCGTCCTCGATTTCGCTCGCACCGGATCCGCCACCGTGACGGCGGAATACAGCCTGCAGAGCGACGGCTCGGAACTGGAGATCGCCACGCCGGGCGGCCTGATCAGGACGCGCATCGCCGTGCCCGGCGCGCATAACGTGCACAACGCGCTGGCGGCGACCGCAGCGGCGCTGGCGATCGATGTGTCGCCGGGCGCAATCGCCAGCGGACTGGCGTCGTTCACCGCCGTCAGCGGACGCGGCGTCCGCTCGCGGACGTCCGGCGGCGCCGATCTGATCGACGACAGCTACAACGCGAATCCCGACTCGGTGCGCGCGGCGATCGACCTGCTTGCCGAGGCCGCGCCGCCGCGAATCCTCGTGCTCGGTGACATGGGCGAGGTCGGCGACCGCGGCGTGGAGTTCCACGGCGAGGTCGGCGCCTACGCGAAGCGCCGTGGCGTCCAGGTGCTGCTGGCCACGGGGACGGCCATGCGCGCAGCCTGCGCGGCTTTCGGCGCCGGCGCCGAGCATTTCGACGATATCGAGACGCTCGGCGAACGCGCACGCGAACTCGGCCGGCCCGGCGCGACGATCCTCGTCAAGGGCTCTCGCTTCATGAGGATGGAGCGTGTGGTGGCCGCGCTCGGAGCGGTGACGGCGGGAGCGCACTGATGCTGCTCGAACTGTTCGAATGGCTGGCGCGCGACATCCGCGCCTTCAACGTCTTCTCGTACCTCACGCTGCGTGCGGTGCTCGCCGCTGGCACCGCGCTGGTGATCGGCCTGGTCGCCGGCCCCTGGGTGATCCGCAAACTCACCGAGCTGAAGATCGGCCAGGCAATCCGCACCGAGGGTCCGCAGTCGCACCTGTCGAAATCCGGAACGCCGACGATGGGCGGAGCGTTGATCCTGATCTCGATCGGCGTGACCACGCTGCTGTGGGCCGATCTCACCAACCGGTTCATCTGGGTCGTGCTGCTGGTCACGCTGGGCTTCGGCTGGATCGGCTGGGTCGACGACTACCGCAAGGTCGTGCGCCGCAATCCGAAGGGCATGAGCGCGCGCGAGAAGTACTTCTGGCAGTCGCTGATCGGCGTCGTGGCTGCCTTCTACCTGGCGTTCGCGATCGCCGCGCCAACCACCGAGCGGCTGCTGCCGCTGGTCTGGGAATGGGTGACCAGCGGCTTCGTGCTCGACCTGCCCAGCCGTTCCGACCTGATCGTGCCCTTCTTCAAGAACTACGCCTATCCGATGGGCGTGTTCGGTTTCGTGCTGCTTTCCTACCTGGTCATCGTCGGCACGAGCAACGCGGTCAACCTGACGGATGGACTCGATGGCCTGGCGATCCTGCCGGCGTCGATGATCGGCGCGGCGCTCGGCATCTTCGCCTACGTCGTCGGCCGTGCGGACTTTTCACGCTACCTGCTGTTTCCCTTCATCCCGGGCGCCGGCGAGCTGGTGATCATCTGTGCGGCGATCGCGGGCAGCGGGCTCGCGTTCCTGTGGTTCAACGCCTATCCGGCGCAGGTGTTCATGGGCGACGTCGGCGCGCTCGCGCTCGGCGGCGCGCTCGGCACGATCGCCGTGATCACGCGGCAGGAGATCGTTCTCTTCATCATGGGCGGCGTTTTCGTCGCCGAGACCGTGTCGGTGATGCTGCAGGTCGGCTACTTCAGGATGACCGGCGGCAAGCGCATCTTCCGCATGGCGCCGCTGCACCACCACTTCGAGCTTTCCGGCTGGAAGGAAAACCAGGTCGTGGTCCGCTTCTGGATCATCACCATCATGCTGGTGCTGGTCGGCCTGGCCACGCTGAAGATCCGATGATCGACGTTGCCGGCCAGACCGCGGTGGTGCTCGGCCTCGGCCAGTCGGGGCTGGCGATGGCGCGTGCGCTGGCCGAGGGTGGCGCGGACGTCCTTGTCGCCGACACGCGCGACGACCCGCCGATGCGGGCGGCGCTGGCCGCCGAACTGCCGCAGGTCCGCTTCGCCAGCGGCACGTTCGAGCGCGGGTTGCTCGATGGCGCGACGCTGCTTGCGCTGAGTCCCGGGCTGTCACCGACACACTCGGCCGCTGCTCCCATCGTCACGGCGGCGAGGAAGGCCGGCATCGACGTCGTGGGCGAGATCGAACTCTTTGCCCGTGCCCTGGCTGGCCTGAAGGCCAGTCGCGATTACGCGCCGCGTGTCGTCGGCGTGACCGGGACCAATGGCAAGACCACGACGGCGCGCCTGGCCGCGCTGCTGATCGAGCGCTCGGGGCGCACCGTGGTCTTGGCCGGCAACATCTCGCCGACCGCGCTGGACGCGCTGCGCGAGTGCCTGCGCAACGACCGACTGCCGGAGACGTGGGTGCTGGAACTGTCCAGCTTCCAGCTCGCCACGACGCGATCGCTGGCCTGCGACGCGGCCACGGTACTCAACATTTCCGAGGACCACCTCGACTGGCACGGCAGCCTCGACGCCTATGTGAAGGCCAAGGCACGCATCTTTTCGCCGCGCACGGTGCAGGTGCTCAATCGCGACGATCCGGTCGTGGCGGCGATGGCGAGGAAGACGGCGCCGGTCACCACGTTCCGCCTGCAGCCGCCGACGCAGGCCGACGAGTACGGCCTGGTGACCGAGGGCGGCATCGCCTGGCTGGCCTACGCCGAAAATCTGGCGCATGGCCCTCGCCGTCGCCGCGTCGAGGGCGGGCTGGAGGCTGCTGCCGACGAACTGTTCGTGCACCGGCTCATGCCCGCCGACGCCCTCGCCATCCGGGGGCGGCACAACGCCGGCAATGCACTCGCCGCGCTGGCGCTGGCGCGCGCGATCGGCTGCCCGCTGGCGCCGATGCTGCACGCGCTGCGCAGCTACCGGGGCGAGCCTCACCGCGTGCAGCGGATCGCCACGGCCGGCGGCGTGCATTACTACGACGACAGCAAGGGCACCAATGTCGGTGCCACGGTGGCCGCGCTCGACGGCCTTGCGGCCGAGGGGCTGCGGCTGGTGGTCATCCTCGGCGGCGATGGCAAGGGACAGGATTTCGCGCCCCTTGCGGCACCGCTGGCACGCGCCGCCCGTGCGGTGGTGCTGATCGGTCGCGACGCGGCGCTGATCGAACAGGCAATCGGCGCCGCCGGCGCCCCCTTTCCGATCGCCCGCGCGGCATCGCTCGAGCAGGCGGTCGATATCGCCGCCGACAGCGCCCGTGAAGGCGATGCCGTGCTGCTGTCGCCCGCCTGCGCGAGCCTGGACATGTTCCGCGACTATGTGCATCGCGCCGCGGCTTTCGCCGCGGCAGTGCGGGAGAGGGCGCTGCGGGAGGGCCAGCCATGCTAGGGCGGCTGGTGGGCCGCGGCGCGTGCACGACGCGCTTGCCCGGCCTCGGCGGCGGACTGCCGGGGCTCGGCGGCGTCGGCACATCGACGACAGCCGGACGCAGCGAGGAGCGCATCGACATACCGCTGCTGCTCGTCGCCGCGGCGCTGGTGATGCTCGGCGTGGTGATGGTCTATTCGGCATCAATCACGCTGGCGGACTCGCCCCGCTACAAGGTGGCGCCGACCCACTTTCTGGTGCGGCACCTGTTTGCGCTCGCGGTGGCGGCGGTGGCCGCGCTGGCGGTCTTTTCGGTGCCGATGGAGCGCTGGCAGCGGCTGGCGCCGGCGGCTTTCGGTGTGGCGTTCGTCCTGCTGGTGATCGTGCTGATACCCGGAGTCGGCACCGGCGCGCTCGGCGCGCGGCGCTGGATCCCGCTCGCCATGTTCAACCTGCAGCCTTCGGAGCTGATGAAGATCGCCTGTGTCCTGTACGCGGCGAGCTTCACGGTGCGCAAGCAGGACTACATGCACAGCCTCAAGCGCGGCTTCCTGCCGATCGGGCTGGCGATGCTCGTCGTTGGCGGACTGCTTCAGCTTCAGCCGGACCTGGGCGCATTCATCGTCATCGTGGCCATCGCGATGGGCATCCTCTTTCTGGGCGGGTTGAACGGCCGCCTGTTCGCCGCAATCACGCTCCTGCTGGCGATCGGACTCGCGGCCATCGTGTGGCTGTTTCCGTACCGGCGCGAGCGGATCTTCGCCTACCTCGATCCGTGGTCCGCCGAGCACGTGCTGAACAAGGGCTACCAGCTGACCCATTCGCTGATCGCTTTCGGCCGCGGCGAGTGGTTCGGCGTGGGTCTCGGCGGAAGCGTCGAGAAGCTGCACTACCTCACCGAGGCACATACCGATTTCATCGTCTCCGTCATCGCCGAGGAACTCGGGATGGTTGCCGTGCTGGCGCTGGTGGTCGCGTTCTACTGGCTGACCCGCCGCGCCTTCGAGATCGGCCGGCAGGCGGTAGCGCTCGAGCGGACCTTCGCCGGTCTGGCAGCGCAGGGCGTCGGCATCTGGCTCGGCGTCCAGTCGTTCATCAACATCGGCGTGGCGAGCGGCCTGCTGCCGACCAAGGGCCTGACGCTGCCGCTGGTGAGTTATGGCGGCTCGGCGATGCTGTCCACGGTCACGGCGATCGGCTTGCTGCTGCGGGTTGACTACGAGAACCGGACCCTCATGCGCGGAGGCCGGGCGTGAGCCATCTGGTCGTCGTCGCGGCGGGCACCGGTGGCCACGTGATGCCCGGCCTGGCGGTGGCCGAGACCCTGCGGAGCCGGGGCTGGACGGTGTCCTGGCTCGGCACCCGAGCCGGCATGGAGCGCTCGCTGGTCGAGCGGCGCGGCATCGCGTTCGACGCGATCGACTTCTCCAGCCTGCGCGGCAAGGGCATCGGCGCCCTCCTGCTCGGCGGTTTTCGCCTGTTGCGCGCGCTGTGGCAGAGCCGGGCAGCGATCCGCGTCCGTCGCCCGTCGATCGTCTTTTCCACCGGCGGCTACGTCGCAGTTCCTGCCGCACTTGCCGCCTCGATGGCCAGCGTGCCGCTGACGCTGCTCAACGCCGACGCCGCGCCGCTGCTGTCCACGCGACTGCTGCGCACGCTCGCTTCGGCGGTGTTCTGCGGCTTCGAGGGGGCCGCGGCCAGCCTAGCCGGCGAACGCGGCCTGGTGACCGGCAACCCCGTGCGAGCCGACATCGCCGCGTTGCCGCCCCCGATCGAACGCTATACGCGCCGCAGCGGGCCGCTGAACCTGCTCGTGATCGGAGGCAGCCTCGGCAGCCGAATCCTGAACGAAACGGTGCCGGCGGCGCTCGCGCTCCTGCCTGCGAGCGCGCGGCCGTCGGTCATCCACCAGTGCGGCGCGGAGCACGTGCAGGCGACCCGCGACGCGTACACGCGCGCGGCGGTGGACGCGGAAGTGATGCCGTTCCTCGATGACATGGCGCGGCGCTACGGCGACGCCGACGTCGTGGTTTGCCGCGCCGGCGCCATCACCGTCACCGAACTCGCGGCCTGCGGGGTGGCCTCGGTCCTGGTGCCGCTGGTGGTCTCCACCACGACCCATCAGCGCACGAACGCCGAGTTCATGGCCGCGAACAGCGCGGCGATCCACCTGCCGCAGGCGGAACTGTCGAACGAACGGCTGGCCGGGTTGCTGCGTGGCCTGACCCGTACAGGGCTCCTGGAGATGGCGAGCAGAGCCGCGCGCTCGGGCATCCCGAGGCGACCCGGGTCGTCGCCGACGCGATTGAGCACGTCGCCCGCGAGGCCGGACGGTGAAGCACGCGGTGCGGCACATCCACTTCGTCGGTATCGGTGGCGCCGGCATGAGCGGCATCGCCGAAGTGCTGCTCAACCTCGGCTTTACGGTGAGCGGGTCCGACGTGGCGGAGAGCGGCGCGACACGCCGGCTGGCACGCCTTGGCGCCAGGGTATCGCTGGGTCATACGCCGGACCGGATTTCCGGCGCCGACGCGGTGGTGACATCGACGGCGGTGAGCGGCGACAACCCGGAGGTGATCGCCGCGCGTGCGCGCCGCATCCCGGTCGTGCCGCGCGCGGTGATGCTTGCCGAACTGATGCGGCTCAAGCAGGGCATCGCGATTGCCGGCACGCACGGCAAAACCACCACCACGAGCCTCGTCGCCAGCGTGCTGGCGGCCGGCGGCCTGGATCCGACTTTCGTGATCGGCGGCCGGCTGAACTCCGCGGGTGCCAATGCGCGCCTGGGCAGTGGCGATTACATCGTGGTCGAGGCCGACGAATCCGATGCGTCGTTCCTGAACCTCATGCCGGTGATGGCGGTGGTCACCAACATCGACAACGACCACATGGAAACCTACGGCCATGACTTCGCGCGGTTGAAGGGCGCGTTCATCGAGTTTCTTTCGCGGCTGCCGTTCTACGGCCATGCGGTGCTCTGCATCGATGACCGTCAGGTGCGCGAGATCCTGCCTTTTGTCTCCAAGCCCGTGCTTACCTACGGCTTTGCTGCCGATGCCCAGTACCAGGCCGTTGACGCCGTGGCGGACGGCGCGCAGATGCGCTTCACCGCCGTTCGCGAGGGCGCCTCTTCGATGGAGGTGCAGCTGAATCTGCCGGGCAGACACAACGTCGCCAACGCGCTGGCGGCAATCGCCGTGGCGACCGAGCTCGGCGTTGCCGATGCCGCGATCCGGGCCGGGCTGGCGAGCTTCACGGGTGTCGGCCGCCGCTTTGCACGCTACGGCGAGGTGGCGACCGCCGGGGGCACGTTCACGCTCATCGACGATTACGGCCACCACCCGGTCGAAATCGAGGCCACGCTCGCGGCCGCGCGCGGTGCCTACCCGGGCCGGCGCATCGTGCTGGCCTTTCAGCCACACCGCTATACGCGCACGCGCGACTGCTTCGAGGACTTCGTTCGCGTTCTGTCCAGCGTCGACGCGCTGCTGCTTGCCGAGGTTTACCCGGCCGGCGAAGCCCCGATCGTCGCTGCAGACGGCCGCGCCCTGGCGCGCGCGCTGAGGGTGGCGGGCAAGGTCGAGCCGGTGTTCGTCGAGAGCATCGAGGCAATGTCGCAGGCCATCCTCGACGCCGCGCGGCCCGGCGACGTGGTGATCACGATGGGCGCCGGTTCGATCGGGCAGGTTGCCGGCACCCTGGCGCCGCAGGAGGGCGGCGAATGAGTCGGGCAGCGTTCGACCCGCGGTCGTTCGGCAAGGTCGGCGTGCTGTTCGGCGGTCGCAGCGCCGAACGCGAGGTGTCGATCATGTCGGGAACCGGCGTGCTGCAGGCGCTGACGAGCCGCGGCGTCGACGCACATCCGTTCGATCCCGGCCGACAGACACTGGCGGAGCTCGAGGCGGCGAAGTTCGACCGTGTCTTCATCGCGCTGCACGGCCGCTTTGGCGAAGACGGCACGATTCAGGGCGTGCTCGAGACGCTGCGTATCCCGTACACCGGCAGCGGCGTGCAGGCGTCCAGCATCGCGATCGACAAGCTCACGACGAAGCGGCTGTGGGCAGCCGCGGGCATTCCGACGCCCGCGTGGCGCGAACTGCATGCGGACACCGATTTCAGCCAGGTCGTCGCCGAACTTGGTGACGCCCTGATCGTCAAGCCGGTGCGCGAGGGTTCGACGCTCGGGATCACCAAGGTTACGACGCACGATCGCCGGGAACTGGCCGGTGCGTTCGAGGCGGCGCTTGCGTACGACGACATCGTCATCGCCGAGGAACTGATCGTCGGGCGCGAGTTGACCTGCGCGATCCTGGGCCATGACACGTCGGCGCGGGCGCTGCCACTGGTGGAGATCCGCGCGCCCGGCGCCAACTACGACTATCAGAGCAAGTACTTCAGCGACGAGACGCAGTACATCTGCCCGGCGCCCATCGACGCGCGTCTGGCGCGGGAGATCGAACAGTTGTGCCTGCGCGCCTACGTCCTCCTCGGCGCCCGCGGCTGGGGGCGGATCGACGTCATGCTGCATCAGGGTGCGCGCGGTGACCAGCCATACCTGCTCGAGCTGAATACCTCGCCGGGCATGACGTCGCACTCGCTGGTCCCGATCGCCGCGCGGGCGGAGGGCACCGACTATGCCGACCTCGTCCTCGAGATCCTCGCCCATGCGGCGCTTGGGGTTCGCGCATGAAGGCGCGCGAGACGACACCGCTGGTGAGCACGCGCTCGCTGCAATGGGGTGCCCGGCTGATTCTCACCGTTGCGATCACCCTCCTTGTGGCCGGCGCGGGCGGTTGGTTCGTGCAGCGGCCGTGGTTCGACCTGGGCCATGTCGAACTGCGCGCGGCGGACAGGGAGGGACTGCGTCACGTCAATGCCAACACCGTTCGCGCCGCGATGGTAGGGCGCCTGGCGGGCAATTTTTTCACGATGAGCCTCGACGAGGCGCGCCGCGTCTTCGAGTCGGTGCCGTGGGTCGCGGCGGTGTCGCTGCGCCGCGCCTGGCCGGACCGGCTGGTGGTCACTGTCAGCGAGCATCGTGCGATCGCTGTCTGGGACGACGGCCGACTGCTTGCCGACAGCGGCCGGCTCTTCGTCGCCAACGTGGCGGAGGCAGAAGTCTATGGGCCACTGCCGCAGATCGAAGCGCCGGCACGCTTCAGCGCTGAAGTGGCGCGACGGTTGCCGGCGTTCGCCGCGCGGGCGGCCGCGCTCGGGCTGGCGGTCGAGAACGTCGAGGTCTCCGAGCGCGCCAGCTGGGCGCTGCGCGCCGACAGCGGGCTCGAGATCGAACTCGGCCGCGATGAGCCGAGGGGTCGACTCGACGAGCGCCTGGCGCGGATCGTCAGTCATTTCCCCGCCGTGGCGGGGCATCTCGGGGCCGATTTGCTGCGCATCGACGCGCGCTACCCGCAGGCACTCGCCGTAGTCGCCGCTACCCGCAAGAAACCATGAGAACCGAAACCAAGGACATCATCGTTGGCCTCGACGTCGGCACCTCCAAGGTGGTCGTCGCGGTGGCCGAGTTCAATCCGGACGGCCCGTTCAAGGTGGTCGGCCTGGGTCAGTCGATATCCGAAGGGCTGCGCCGTGGCGTGGTCGTCAACATCGAAGCCACCGTGCAGTCGATTCGCCGCGCGCTGGAGGAGGCCGAACTGATGGCTGCCTGCCGCATCGGCGACGTCTACGCCGGCATCGCCGGCAGCCACATCCGCAGCGTCAATTCCAGCGGCATGGTGGCGATCAAGGATCGCGAGGTCTCGGCAACCGACGTGGCACGAGTGATCGAGACCGCGCGCGCGGTGAACATCCCGACCGATCAGCAGGTGCTGCACGTCCTCACGCAGGAGTTCATCGTCGACGGCCAGGAGGACATCCGCGAGCCGATCGGCATGAGTGGCGTCCGCCTCGAAGTGAAAGTGCACATCGTCACCGGCGCGGTGTCAGCGGCGCAGAACATCGTCAAGTGCGTGCGCCGCTGCGGGCTGGAAGTCCAGGACCTGGTGCTGCAGCCGCTCGCCTCGAGCATGTCGGTCGTGACTCACGACGAGAAGGAACTCGGTGTCGCGCTGGTCGACATCGGCGGTGGCACGACCGACATCGCCATCTTCACCGGCGGCGCGATCCGTCACACGGCAGTCATTCCCATCGCCGGTGACCAGATCACCAGCGACATTGCGATGGCGCTGCGCACGCCGATCCCGGACGCGGAACAGATCAAGCAGCGCTACGGGGTGGCCAAGGAGGTGCTCGCCGACCCGAACGATCGCATCGAGATCCCGGGTGTCGGCGACCGTGCGCCGAGGCTGCTGTCGCGCCAGTCGCTGGCCGCCGTGATCGAGCCTCGCGTCGAGGAACTGTTCACGCTGGCGCACAAGGTGATCCGCGACTCCGGCTACGAGGAAATGCTGTCCTCCGGGATCGTGCTGACGGGCGGCACATCGCTTCTTCCCGGCATCGGCGAGCTTGCCGAGGACGTGTTCCTGAAGCCGGCACGCGTCGGCTGGCCGCACTACCAGGGACCGCTGGCAGATGTGATCCGCAATCCGCGTTTTGCCACCGTCGTCGGCCTGCTGCTCGAGGCGCAGTCGCAGCGGCAGCGTGGCCGGCGTGCTGCCGCGCAGACCGGATCGTTCGGACAGACGCTGAAGCGGATGCGGGAATGGATCGTGGGCAACTTCTAGCGAGGCGCCAGTTCGCCCAGGTGACGACTGGTACGCCGGTTTCGAGAGGCAGCAGAGCGGTGATGGAACGATTTTCCGGTCGTGAGGTGGGAAACGAGAAGGGTGAAGGGTCAACCCGACATTTCACGTTTCACGTTTCACATTTCACTCTTTTCCCCTAGGAGGCAGGCATGGCATTTGAAATTCTGGAAACGGAAACCCACGGGACGGTGATCAAGGTGGTCGGTGTCGGCGGCGCAGGCGGCAACGCGGTCGAGCACATGATCCGCCGCGGCGTGCAGGGCGTCGAGTTCATCTGCGCCAACACGGATCACCAGGCGTTGGCGCGCTCGTCCGCCAGAAACATCCTGCAGCTCGGCTCGACCGGCCTAGGGGCGGGCAGCAAGCCCGAAGCCGGCAAGCAGGCCGCGGTCGAGGCGAGGGAGCGCATCGCCGACGCGCTGCGCGGCGCGCACATGGTCTTCATCACCGCCGGCATGGGCGGCGGCACCGGCACGGGCGCCGCGCCCGTGGTGGCCGAAATCGCCAAGGAGCTTGGCATCCTGACGGTGGCGGTCGTGTCGAAGCCGTTCGAATTCGAAGGGCCGAAGCGCTCCAAGATCGCCGACGCCGGACTGGCCGAACTCGAGGAGCGCGTGCACTCGCTGATCGTCATCCTGAACAACAAGCTCGAAGAGGTGCTTGGCGAGGACGCCGAGATGGCCGAGTGCTTCCGCGCCGCCGACAACGTCCTGCACAACGCGTGCGCCGGCATCGCCGAAATCATCAACATTCCCGGGCTGGTCAACGTCGACTTCGAGGACGTCAAGACCGTGATGGGTGAGCACGGCAAGGCGATGATGGGCACCGCCGCGGCCGCCGGGCTTGACCGCGCGCGGATTGCTGCGGAACAGGCGGTCGCCAGTCCGCTGCTCGAAGGCGTCGACCTGTCGGGTGCGCGAGGCGTACTGGTGAACATTACCGCCAGCCAGTCGCTGAAGATGAAGGAAACGCGCGAAGTGATGAACACCATCCGCGCCTTCGCCGCGGAAGACGCCACCGTGATCTTTGGCACCGTCTGCGACGAGTCGATGGGTGACGACCTGCGCGTGACCGTTGTTGCCACCGGCCTGGGTCGTTCCGCGGCCAAGAAGCACACGACACCCTTCACGGTCGTGAAGACAGGCACCGACAACGTCTCGATCGGCATGGCGCCGTCGGCGCCAACCCACGCCGCAGGCGACTACAGCCACTTCGACCAGCCCGCCGTCTGGCGCTCGCGTGATTCGGCCTCGGCGCGGGTCGCGGCGATGGAGGATGCCGGCCACGATCGCCTCGACATCCCGGCATTCCTGCGCAAACAGGCGGACTGAGCAGCGACGCACCTGCACTGACCGACGAGGTCGTACCGGCGCCGATCAGCGATGGGTGTATGGGCGGCTCGTGCGGCGAACGCGTTCCCCGCCCGAGCCGCCCGCCAACTGCGTCTCGCCGGTAGCGCCGGCTACTGGTCGCCGACGAGGTCCCGATAGGCGTGCCAAGTCGCATGGCCGACGACTGGCACGGCGATCAGGAGACCGAAAAAAAACGTGGCGAAGCCTGCGCCGACGAGCAGCACGATCAATGCGGCCCAAAGCGCGAGCGGCAGCGGGTTGGCAGCCAGCGCGCGCACGCTCGTGATGGCCGCGACCACCGTGTCCGTACCACGCGCCAGCATCAGCGGCACCGACACCACGCTCAGGGCGAACACGATGATGGCGAACACGGCGCCGACCGCGAAGTACGTCAGCACGAAGTCCAGGTGTTCGATGCTCGCCACGCGGCCGAGGAAACCGGACAGGCTGGGCATGCCGGAGGAGAAGAACAAAGCGAACGTCACCAGCGAGGCGCGCGCCCAGACCAGCATCACGACTGTCAGGATCAGGGCAAACATCGAGAAGGCGCCGAGGTTGGCGCGCCAGGCGGTCATCGTTTGCGCAAGCCTGACCGGCTTGCCCGTGGTGAGTTGCCGGCTGATGTCGTAAAGGCCCGTGCACAGAAATGGGCCGAGGAGCAGAAAGCCGGCGGTCAGCGCCGACGTGTACTCGTGAGCATGGCGAAAGACGAAGTAGATGAGCCAGCCCATCACGGCGAACGCAGCACCGTAAAAGAGGCTGGCCGCGGGGGCCGCGCGCAGGTCGCGCCAGCCTGCGGCAACCCATCGCGGCGGCGCTCGCCAGTCGACCTGCCGGACCGGTGGGAACGGCGATGCACGCGGGTCCGTGGCTGGGTCCGGAGTTGTCGTCGGCGGCGTCGGGTCTCGGTCGGTCATGTCGAGTTTGGTGCGGGTATCGTCCGTAGCCAGGGCGCGTGCATTCTCCGGCCAGCCGTTGCCCATGACCAGTAGCAGCGATGTCGCAACGCAGCAGGCGGCAGCTACAATTCTCAAATGATGCTCAGGCAGCGAACGCTAAAGAGAATCGCCCGCACGGTGGGGATCGGGCTGCACAGCGGCACGAAGGTCGAGTTGGTGCTGCGGCCGGCAGCGGCCGACACCGGGATTGTGTTCCGGCGTGTCGATCTGGATCCACCGGTTCAGATCGCGGCGAGCGCACTGGCCGTCGGCGACACACGAATGGCCTCGACGATAGAAAGCGACGGCGTGCGCGTGGCCACCGTGGAGCACCTCATGAGCGCGCTGTCTGGTCTGGGCATCGACAACTGCTTCATCGACGTCGATGCCGCCGAGATTCCCATCATGGATGGCAGCGCAGCGAGCTTCGTGTTTCTGCTGCAGGCCTCGGGCATCGAAGAACAGAACGCGGCCAAGCGCTTCGTTCGTGTACTCAAGACGGTCGAGGTCAAGGAAGGCGAGGGAAGGCAACTCAAGTGGGCGCGACTGTCGCCGCACTTCGGGTTCAGGCTGCGCTTTTCGATCGACTTCGATCACCCGGCGATCGATGCCACCGAACAGGACGTCGAGGTCGATCTGGCGCGGGATCCGTATGTCAGCACGGTTGCGAGGGCGCGAACCTTCGGCTTCGTCAACGAGGTCGAGGCGCTGCGTGCCGCCGGCCTTGCCCTTGGCGGGAACTTCGAGAATGCGATCGTGATGGACGAATACCGCGTCCTGAACACCGACGGGCTTCGTTCTGGCGACGAATTCGCCAAGCACAAGATCCTCGACGCGATCGGTGACCTTTACCTGCTTGGCCGGCCGCTGATCGCTGCCTACTCGGCGCACAAGTCCGGGCACGCCCTCAACAACCAGTTGTTGCGGGCACTGCTGGCCGACTCGAGTGCGTACGAGGTGACCAGCTTCGAGGACGAGCATCGAGCGCCGGCAGCCTTCCGGCAACCGGCTTTCGCCGCCTGAAAGCAGGGAAGTCACCTCCTCTTGCGGCGCCCCGCGGGCGGATGCGCGGCCGCGCCTTACCCGTCGGGAGAAGAGTCACCCTTCAACCTGGCGCGCAATGACGCCTGCAGGCGCAGGGCTGATTGGCGCAGCGGTGAGTCATGCAGTTCCCGGGCCAATTGATCGGCAAACTTGAGCGCAGCGGCGCAGCTTGGCGCCGGCTGCGCAGAAGAAGGCAGGCAACCTGCGGCGCCCTGGGCGCCGATGTCGGTTTCCGGACGGGCCGAGAGGCCGGGTTGAAGCCGAATCCGTATTCCAGTAACTTCCGGAACGCGTGCCTGAAAGGCGAGCGTGAGTGCCGCAGCGCGCTGTCGTAGCTTGGCCGCTTGTGATGATGTGCTGACGGTGATGATCACCGTGCCCCGGTCGAGGGCGCAATGCGCCGGCGGCAGGGCATGTGGGGAACCGGCTTCCCGGCTGAGTTCAGCAACCGTCAGCGAAATTTTGTCGAGCAAGCGGGCTTTATCGATCAGGCCGGCCAGCGGGCTTCCGGCCAGGGCATCGGCAGCCGACTTATACGGCGGGATCATCGTAGGACCTTCCGGCAGAAGGGCGCGGCCCGGCCGGGGAACAGGGCGATCGCAACGCGGGCCTCGGCTGGGCGTGTAGAAGTGGAGGTTGCATAAGTGCAGATTATCGTGGTGGACAAGCGCCTGACGCGCGCCCGCACCTTGACCTTGAGCCCGCGGATGTTCGCCATTGCCGTGGCCGGCCTGTGCGTGGCGGTGCTGCTCTCGGTCATCGGCCTGTACGCAGTCACTTTCCGGGTCGCTGCCACGCTGGAAATTCCTTACGTCCGCGACCTCGCTTCTTCGCTGTTGCGCGACGAAATCGAACGCAACGAGCAGTTCGTGCGCGATAACGTGACTGCGATGGCCAAGAGGCTCGGCGAGATGCAGGCTCAACTCATGAGGCTCGACGCCTTGGGTGAGCGTGTGGCGAAGCTTGCCGGCATCCGGCCCGAGGAGTTCAATTTTCGCGATCTGCCGGGGCTCGGCGGCGCGGAGCCGAGGGATGCTCGCCCGCTGACGATGGACCAGCTCAGCGATCAGGTCGATCGGGTGGCCCGGGGCGTGGAATCACGGGCGGATTATCTTGACGTCGTCGAGTCGGAACTGCTTTCGGCGCAGGTGCGTTCGGCGTTGCTGCCGCAGAACACGCCCGTAATGGCGGGATTTATCGGCTCCGGATTCGGTTCTCGCGTCGATCCGTTTTCCGGGCAGATGTCGATGCACGCCGGGCTCGACTTTGCGGCTCCGGTCGGCACGCCGATTCTGGCAGCCGCCGGCGGGGTGGTCTCGGCGGCCGAGGTAAACGCCGCCTTCGGCAACATGGTGGTGATCGACCATGGCAACGGCCTGCAGACTCTCTATGCGCATGCATCCAGGCTCGACGTTCGAGCGGGTGAGATCGTGCGCAAAGGGCAGCAGATCGGTCGCGTCGGGTCGACTGGGCGATCTACCGGCTCGCACCTGCACTTCGAGGTCCACGTCAATGGCCGGCCGCAGAATCCAGCGCACTTCCTGAGCCGGCAGCGGGCGGACTCGCCGTTATCCGGGCTCAATCCGCGCCGGGGTTGACCGACGCCGCTGAGGCGGCTGAGCCAAGGCTGACATCCTTTCCGCCGACTGGCACCGGAAGGCTCGGCGAGTTGCTGTGACATACTCTACGGTCGCCCGCGTCGGTGGCCCTAGTCCCAGCGATGCAGATCCGCCTCGTTTGATCGCGCCGCCCAGGCACCAACGGCTCCCGCGCGTCCAAGAAATTCCGCCATGCCCATGATCTCCGGTCTTCTTACACGAATCTTCGGTAGCCGCAACGAACGGTTGCTCAAGCACTACCAGCGCGGCGTCGAGCGCATCAACGCCCTCGAGCCGCAGATCTCAGGCCTGACGGACGAACAGCTGCAGGCCAAGACCGCCGAGTTCCGTGACCGCGTTGCCAAGGGCGAAATGCTCGACCAGCTGCTGCCGGAGGCCTTCGCCGTGGTGCGCGAGGCGGGCAAGCGCACGCTCGGGCAGCGCCACTTCGACGTGCAGCTGATCGGCGGCATGGTGCTGCACGACGGCAAGATCGCCGAGATGCGCACCGGCGAAGGCAAGACGCTGACGGCCACGCTGGCCGTGTACCTGAACGCGCTGGCCGGCAAGGGCGTGCACGTGGTCACCGTCAACGACTACCTCGCCGCCCGCGACGCCGACTGGATGGGGCGCGTCTACCGCTTCCTCGGCATGACCGTCGGCGTCATCGTTTCGCAGCAGCCAAACGACGAAAAGCGGGCCGCCTACGCCGCCGACATCACCTACGGCACCAACAACGAATTCGGTTTCGACTACCTGCGCGACAACATGGAGTACTCGGTCACCGACCGGCGCCAGCGCGGGCTGAACTTTGCCATCGTCGACGAGGTCGACTCGATCCTCATCGACGAGGCGCGCACGCCGCTGATCATCTCCGGCCCGGCCGAGGACCACACCGAGCTGTACCGGGGCATGAACGCCGTGCCGCCGCGGCTGACGCGCCAGGCTGACGAGAAGGGCGAGGGCGACTTCTGGGTCGATGAGAAGCAGCATCAGGTGCACATCTCCGAGACCGGCCACGAGAAGATCGAAGGCATCCTGGTGAATATGGGGCTGTTGGCCGAGGGCGAGAGCCTGTACGCGCCGCAGAACATTATCCTGATGCACCATCTGAACGCCGCGCTGCGGGCCCACCACCTGTTCAACCGCGACCAGCATTACGTGGTGCAGAACGACGAGATCGTCATCGTCGATGAGTTCACCGGCCGCCTGATGCCGGGCCGGCGCTGGTCCGAGGGCTTACACCAGGCGGTCGAGGCCAAGGAAGGGGTGAAGGTCCAGCAGGAGAACCAGACGCTGGCGTCGATCACCTTCCAGAACTACTTCCGCATGTACGGCAAGCTCGCCGGCATGACCGGGACGGCGGACACGGAGGCTTACGAGTTCCAGGAGATCTACCGCCTCGAGACGGTGGTGATCCCGACGCACCGGCCGATGGTCCGCCTCGACCAGCAGGACAAGATCTACCGCACCGTGCGCGAGAAATACGCGGCCATCCTCGAGGACATCCGCGATTGCCACGCGCGCGGCCAGCCGGTGCTGGTCGGCACCACCTCGATCGAGAATTCGGAAGTGCTGTCGAGCCTGCTGAAGAAGGACGGGCTGCCGCACCAGGTGCTGAACGCCAAGCAGCACGCGCGCGAGGCGGAGATCGTCGCCCAGGCGGGACGGCCGAAGATGGTCACGATCGCCACCAACATGGCGGGCCGTGGCACCGACATCGTGCTCGGCGGCAACGTCGAGAAGCAGGTGCAGTTCGTCGAAGCGGACGACGGCCTGTCGCCGGCCGAGAAGGAGGCGAGGATTGTCAAGCTGCGCGGCGAGTGGCAGTCGCTGCACGAGCAGGTGGTCGCCGCCGGCGGGCTGAAGATCATCGGCTCGGAACGGCACGAGTCGCGCCGCATCGACAACCAGCTGCGCGGTCGGTCTGGCCGGCAAGGCGATCCTGGCGAATCGCGCTTTTACCTGTCGATGGAGGATTCGCTGCTGCGCATCTTCGCCGGCGACAAGATGCGCGCGATCATGGACCGTCTGAAGTTGCCGGAGGGAGAGGCGATCGAGGCCGGCATGGTCAGCCGCTCGATCGAGACGGCGCAACGCAAGGTCGAGGCGCGCAACTTCGACATCCGCAAGCAGCTGCTCGAGTACGACGACGTCGCCAACGACCAGCGGCGCGAGATCTACCGGCTGCGCAACGAGATTCTCGAGGCCGAAGGCGTAGCCGACATGGTCGCCAACCTGCGCCGCGGCCACTTTACCGACCTGTTCCGCAGCTTCGTGCCGGAACAGTCGGTCGAGGAGCAGTGGGACATCGACGGGCTGGCGAAGGCGCTGGCCGACGACTGGCAGATCGAACTGCCGCTGCGGCAGTGGCTGGAGACCGAAGAAAAACTGACCGACGAGGAACTTCTGGAGCGGGTGCTGAAGGCCGCCGACGAGACCTACTCGGCCAAGGTCGGTCTGGTCGGCGCAGAGGCGTTCGGCAATTTCGAGCGCTCGATCATGCTGCAACTCGTCGATCAGCACTGGCGCGAGCATCTGGCCGCGCTTGACCATCTCCGCCAGGGAATTCATCTGCGCGGCTACGCGCAGAAGCAGCCGAAGCAGGAATACAAGCGCGAGGCGTTCGAACTGTTCGGTTCGCTCATCGACCGGGTGCGTGCCGACGTGATCAGGATCCTGATGAACGTTCGCATTCAGACGGCCGAGGAAGTGGCCGCCGCTGAGCAGCGTATCGAAGAGGAGAGCGATCGACGGCTGGAGCAGGCGCGAGCGCAGCATGCCGAGTTTGCGGCGGCCGCGGCACAGGCCGAGGCCGAGGCCGGCGACACGATGGTCGTCGCGGAGGCCGAGGAGCCGAAGGCGCAGCCCTTCAAGCGCTTCGGCGACAAGATCGGTCGCAACGACCCCTGTCCCTGCGGCAGCGGCAAGAAGTACAAGCAATGCCACGGCAAGCTGGCATGAACGCAAGGCTCCTCCGTGACGGTAACGGGCGACCGCGCGTCACCGGTGCAGCGCCCGATTGGCGTCCTTGCATGCTTGCGGTTCGCTACGTCACAGCCTTTCGCTGACCGCGGGGTGATGATGCTGATCGATCGGCTGCCGATGACCGATTGCCGACGGAACGATGCCGGTCAATCTCTGCGCGCCTGATCCCGCGGACCTCCTGCCGGTCGCCGGGGTCGATCTTGGCTGGGCCGAGGCAGGCATCCGCAAGGCGGGGCGCAAGGATTTGCTGCTCATCCGGCTGGCCGAGGGCGCGAGTGTTGCCGGCGTGTTCACCGGAAATCGCTTCTGCGCTGCACCGGTGCTCGTCTGCCGCGAACATCTGGCGACGACTGAGGGCATCCGGGCGTTGGTCACGAACACCGGCAACGCCAATGCAGGCACTGGGGCATCGGGCGTAGCCGATGCGCGCGCGACCTGCGCCGAGGTGGCCCGCTTGCTCGGCTGCGTTTCTGCGCAGGTGCTGCCGTTCTCCACCGGCGTGATCATGGAGCCGCTTCCGGTTCAGCGCTTGCTGGCCGGGCTCCCGCAGGCCGCGCAGCGGCTGGCGCCGGGAAACTGGATGGACGCAGCCGAGGCGATCATGACGACAGATACCGTGCCAAAGGCTGCTTCGCGAAGCGTTGAGCTCGGGGGCCGGCCGATAACCGTTACGGGGATCGCCAAGGGTGCAGGAATGATCCGGCCGAACATGGCGACCATGCTCGGCTTCATTGCCACCGATGCGGCCGTCGAGCCAAAGCTTTGGCGCCGCTTGACGGGTGAGATAGCCGAGGCTTCGTTCAATCGCATCACCGTC
The DNA here is from genome assembly GCA_963847675.1 of uncultured beta proteobacterium. GTDB lineage: Bacteria > Pseudomonadota > Gammaproteobacteria > Burkholderiales > Burkholderiaceae_F > JADJWR01. Next base: position 370,238 of record CAWKAP010000006.1, on the reverse strand, counting down.
GACGGCGATACCTCGACCAACGATTCGCTGATTCTGATCGCGACGGCTGCGAGCGGCATGCAGCCGATTGATGCGACCAAAGACCCTCGACTGGCGACGCTGCGTGGTGCCCTGCTCGAAGTGGCGCAGCAGCTTGCGCAGGCGATCGTGCGCGACGGCGAAGGCGCGACCAAGTTCATCGAGATCCTCGTTGAAGGTGCTGCCACGCCCGAGGAGGCGTCCCGCATCGCCTATGGCATCGCCCACTCGCCGCTGGTGAAGACCGCCTTCTACGCATCTGATCCAAACCTTGGCCGGATACTTGCTGCAGTAGGTAACGCCGGCGTCGCCGACCTTGACCAGCGGCGCGTCCAGTTGCACCTGAATGATGTGTGGGTAGCGCTCGACGGCGCTCGCCACCCGCAATACAGGGAGGAAGACGGACAGCGGGTGATGAAGGGGGCGGAAATCACGGTCCGTGTTGAGCTCGGTCGCGGAAGTGCGTCGTCAGCGGTGTGGACTTGCGACCTTTCGCACGAATATGTGAGCATCAACGCCGACTATCGTTCCTAGTCAAGCGCAGACGCAGCCATGGCCACCGCCGGAAACAGCGACCTCGCAGCCGCGTTGCAGGCGCTGCTGGCCAGGCTGGATCCTCTGCTTCCGCCGCGCCGGGAAGTGGACTGGACCGCTCCTGCATTTCGGTGGCGCAAGCGGCACTATCTCGGTGGTGCGAGCGGCCATCTTGATCCTGTGCGGCGAGTCGCGCGCATCGATCCCGAGGATCTGCAGCACATCGACGAGCAGCGGCAGGCAATCCTGCGCAACACAGAGCAGTTCGTGCGCGGCTATCCGGCAAACAACGTGCTGCTGACCGGAGCCCGCGGAACAGGCAAGTCGTCGCTTATCCGTGCCTGCCTCGCCCGTTTCCACGCTGATGGTCTGCGACTGATCGAAGTCGACAAGAACGATCTCACCGATCTTCCTGACATCGTTGCGCTCGTGGCGGCCCGGTCAGAGCGGTTCATTCTCTTCTGCGACGACCTCTCGTTCGAGGAAGGTGAATCGTCGTACAAGGCGCTGAAGGCAGCCCTCGATGGTTCGGTGGCGGCACCGAGCGAAAATCTGCTCATCTACGCCACTTCGAACCGTCGCCATCTGATGCCAGAGTACATGCGCGAGAACCTCGATGCGAAGTATCAGGACGACGGCGAGATCCATCCTGGCGAGACGGTCGAGGAGAAGATATCGCTCTCGGAGCGCTTCGGGCTATGGCTGTCCTTCTACCCCTTTCGCCAGGACGACTATCTCGACATCGTGGCCCACTGGCTCGGCCGCTTCGGCGCCGACCCGGCTCAGATCGAGGCGGCGCGCCCGGAAGCGTTGCAGTTTGCCCTTCAGCGCGGATCGCGATCAGGACGCGTCGCGCTGCAGTTCGCGCGTGATTTCGCAGGTCGGCTCGGTATCGGCAGCAGCCAGCGATGATTCCGGCTGCGCAGCCGTCACGCAGGGTCACTCGAGTTGCGGTCGGAGTTCTGTTGCGCGGCGATGGCTTCGTACTGCTCGCCGACCGCCCTGCAGGCAAGCCTTTTGCCGGCTACTGGGAGTTTCCAGGGGGAAAAATCGAGCCGGGGGAACCGGTTGCCGAGGCCCTTTCGAGAGAACTCCACGAAGAGCTTGGCATCGACATCGGGCCGTCCACGCCATGGGTGACCTTCGAGTTCGACTATCCGCATGCTTACGTCGAATTGCAGTTCCGTCGGGTCCGCGACTGGAGAGGGGAGCCGCATGCGCGTGAGGGGCAACGCCTGCGGTTCGTTGACCCTGCCGGGGAGCTTCCACAACCCCTGCTACCGGCCGCCGTGCCAGCCCTGCGCTGGCTCCTGCTGCCGCGAACGGCCATCGTCGTTACTGCGCCGGATGTGACGTCTGCGACGAAATCTGCCTCCGCTCCTTGGCCCGTGGCAGGCACCACGCCGCAACTGGTCATTGTGCAAGCCAACTGGCTGGCCGGGCATCTCCGCTCTGAGCAGATGTTCTCCCGACTCCGTCATCGATCGGGAAGCCATGGCTCGATTTTTCTGGCTTCGGGCCCTGGTGCACGGCAGGCAGCGGGAGCGAGCGGAGTGGTTTTCGACAACCGCGTCATCGGCGAAACGCCTGCCATGGCCGGTGCCTGGAATGGTGCCTGGGTCGACTCGGAGCATGACGCGCGTCTCGCCGCGGGCCGCGGTTTTGACTTCATCGTGGTCAGATCATCCCGCCTGGGTGAGCGGCTGCGTGAGCAACCGGCCGCTTTGCCCGCCTACTTTCCTGCCGAGCCTGTGACGGAAACGATGGCGAGTCTGGGAGGGGAGCACGGACAAGGCGTATGGGTCGACCTGCGCTGGTGAACCGTATTGGGTGGCAGCGCCCTGTGCCAGGATTGACTGCGGCCGCGGGCCGTAGGTAATCCCGCCTATTGCGTCGGCCTACGGCCTCTCTTGTGTCCCGGCTTGGACCGAAACGAAATTTTCCGGCGGCGTCAAAGCGCGCAGAGGGCAAGGTCAAAGGCAACATCGCGGTCGACCGGGCGTGGCTTCAGGTCGCCGTCGGGTGCCGTGAAGCGGATCCACAGCATGTAACGGTTGGCGCTGATTTCCGGGATGGCCTCCGCATCCGCGCGCACGCGCACCTGCAGCATGGCGTAGCTGCGTCCTTGCAGGGCTTGCTGGTACGAGCCTTGGGTCGCGATCTGCGTCGAATGATGGGCGCTCTCCCGCAACAGGCGCAACACGATGCCAAGCGCCGCGCTGAACTTGTTCAACGGCTGGACCCAGCCGACGAGACCTGCGCGGCGGCTCCCTTCGTCACGCATCAGCCACGCGTGATATGAAGGAAGATCGAATTCACACGTGCCACCGGGAATTCCGGCGCGGCTGCGGATGCTCGTCAGCCACTCGTTATCGCGCAGATGCTGGCCGGCCTTTCCGGGCGACGAGTTCAGTGTCTGCTGCGACTGCTCGATGCGTGCCAGCACATCGGCGAGCGCATCCTGTGCAACCTGCGGGTTGCTGCGCAGCGCCTGCAGAGCCTGTCGCTGTCGCTCCAGTTCCTGGATCAGGTCGCCTTTCAAGTCGGTTCTCGACGTAACGTCGAGGATCTCGAACAGCGCCATCAACGCGGCATGATGGCAGTAGGGGTGGGACTGCTCGATAAAGTATCCGAGCTTGTCGAAGAGATCCTCGAGGCGCAGCAACGACCGAACGCGCTCCGTGAAAGGGTACTCGTAGAGAATCACGCCGTCTCGATCGCTGACCATATCGGAAAATATCACACGCAACCAGCGCGTTCGCGTGCGAGCTCGCAGTACCGGCTGTGCAGCCTTTGCACGCGCGGGCGAAGCATGTCGAGCGGCCCTTCGTTGACGAGGACGTCGTCGGCCGCATCGAGCCGCTCGCTCCGCGACGCCTGCTGCGCGATGATCGAACGCACCAGCGCCGCATCCAGCCCGCTCCGCGCGCAGACGCGAACTACCTGCGTCGCCTGCGAGCAGTCGATGACGAGCAGCCTTCCCATCCGGTCGCGTGCGGCGCGGCTTTCGACCAGAAGCGGCACGACGAAGAGGACAAACGGCGCACGGCCGATCGCTGCCCTGGCCTGCTTGGATGCCTGTTCGCGGATCAGCGGGTGCAGGATGGCTTCGAGCCGCGCCTTCGCGGACCGATCGCGGAAGACTCGTTCACGCATCTTGCGCCGATCAAGCGCGCCTTCTGCACCGATGTACTCGTCTCCGAACTCCCGCGCGATTGGACCTATGGCTGGACCTTCTGCGGCAGTCAATGAATGGGCGATCGCGTCGCTGTCGATGATCGCAGCGCCAAGCGTCGCGAACATTTCGGCCACTGCTGTCTTGCCGCTGCCGATGCCGCCGGTTAAGCCGACGGCGAACGCCTGCAGCTCAGAAGTGGATGAAGCGGCGCGCGATGTCCTCTCCATAAACGAGTGCGATGAAACCGGCGGCAGCCAGGTAGGGTCCAAAAGGGATTGGGATGTCGCGGCCGCGACGGGCCAGGATCAGCAGGACGACGCCAACCATCGCGCCCACGACCGACGACAACAGCAGGATCGGCAGCAGCATCTTCCACCCGAACCAGGCGCCGAGGGCAGCGAGCAACTTGAAGTCGCCGTAACCCATCCCTTCCTTGCCCGTGGCCAGCTTGAACAGCCAGTAAATCGACCACAGGACAAGGTAGCCAGCCGCCGCGCCGAGGACGGCCTCTTGAACCGGGACGAATGTGCCGTTCACATTCAGCAGCAGACCTGCCCAGACGAGCGGCAGGGTGAGGCTGTCTGGCAGCAGGGTGGTATCGGCGTCGATGAAGGTGAGGGCGATCAGGACGAACGTGAATCCAAGTGCGGCCAGCCCGGCCAGACTGAATCCGAAGCGCCAGGCCACCCATACGGAGAGCGCCGCAGTCAGGGCCTCAACGATCGGATAGCGCAAGGAAATGGCGGCGCCACAGTGGGCACACCTGCCACGCCGGGCGAAGTAGGAGACCAGCGGAACGTTGTCGCGGATACGCAGCGGCGTCTTGCAGGCAGGGCAGTGCGATCCGGGGACCAGGAGGTTGAAGCGGGGCTGCGTGTCGGGCTCGCCTCCAGCGAGTTCCACACACTGCGCCTGCCACTCAGCCTGCATGATGATCGGCAGGCGGTAGATGACGACGTTCAGGAATGAGCCGATGACCAGGCCAAAGGCACCGGCGCAGACAGCGAAAACGAGATCGGGTGTCAAGCCTTTTCTTCCGCCAGCGACGGGGCGCGGTCAGCGCTGCCCGGCAAGGATCGTCCGATCAGACAACCTGTCCGAGCTTGAAGATCGGCAAGTAAATGGCCACCACGATGCCGCCGATTATCACGCCCAGCACGACCATGATGACCGGTTCGATGAGGCTGGCCAGCGCGTCGACGGTCTCGTCGACTTCCCGTTCATAGTAATCGGCAACTTTCGACAGCATCGAATCGAGTGCGCCGGACTCCTCACCGATGCCGGTCATCTGCACCGCCATCGTGGGGAAGACGCCGGTGCCCTGCATCGACTGCGCAAGGCTGGTGCCGACATTGACCTCCGCCTGGACCTGCTTGGTGGCGTCCTTGTACACGGCATTGCCGGCGGCTGGGCCGACCGAGTCGAGGGCCTCGACGAGCGGTACGCCGGCGGCAAAGGTTGTCGACAGCGTGCGCGCCCATCGCGCGACCGATGCCTTCTGCAGCATTTCTCCGACGACCGGAATCTTCAGGAGGTAGCGGTCGACCAAGCGCTGGAACGACGGCGATCGGCGCCAGGCTTGGTATGCGAAATACAGGGCGCCGAGGGAGCCAAACAGCATCCAATACCAGTTCCCGACGACGAAGTCGGACATTGCGATGACGACAAGGGTCGGGTAGGGAAGGTCCGCCCCGAAGCTCGTGAAGACCTGCTTGAAGGAAGGAATCACGAAATACATGATGATCGCAGTGATCAGCACGGCGACCAGGATGACCATCACGGGGTAGAAGAGCGCTTTCTTGATCTTGCCCTTGAGCGCAAGCGTCTTCTCCTTGTACGTGGCCAGTCGGTCGAGCAGGGTTTCAAGAATGCCCGCCTGCTCGCCCGCGGCAACCAGATTGCAGAACAGCGGGTCGAAGTAGACCGGGTACTGGCGAAAGGCCTGGCTCAGACTGGTGCCGGTCTCGACGTCGGCGCGGATCTCGCTCAGCAGGCGCCCCATGGAGGGGTTGGAATGACCGCGGGCGATGATTTCAAAGCTCTGCATCAGCGGCACACCGGCGCGCAGCATCGTGGACAGCTGGCGCGTGAACAGCGTCAGATCCTTCTCCGTGATCTTCTTGCCGCGAGAAAAGACCTGCTTCTTGATCTTCGGTTTGGAAATGCCGCGGCGGCGAAGCGCGGCCGCCACGGCCGACTCACCACCCGCGCGCATCTCGCCACGCACGATCTTGCCGGTCTTGTCCCTCCCCTCCCAGACAAACAGCGCTTCCTGTACTGCTGCTGCCCGGGGCTTGGCCACTGCGCCTGTTGCCATGAACTGTTCAGCCCGTACTTTGGGGAATGTACTTCGGAGAGTTACTCATTGGTGCATCCGAGCACTTCTTCAAGAGAGGTCATGCCCTGCTTCACCTTGAGCAGGCCAGACTGGCGCAGGTTACTCACGCCCTCGCGCTGCGCCTGCTGTGCGATCTCGATCGAACTGCCGCCCTTGAGGATGATGTTCTGAATGGCTTCGGTGACCGGCATTACCTCGTAGATGCCGACGCGTCCCTTGTAGCCCGAACCTTTGCAGCGGTCGCAGCCGACGGCCTTGTATGGGACCCAGGATCCGTCGAGGGCGCCACGCGTGAACCCCGCGGCGAGCAGCGCGTCTTCGCCGAAGTCCGCCGGCTCCTTGCAGGTGCACAGCCGGCGCGCAAGCCGCTGCGCGGTGATCAGAATCACGGACGAGGCGATATTGAATGGCGGCACGCCCATGTTGGCGAGGCGCGTCAGCGTCGACGGCGCGTTGTTGGTATGCAGCGTCGACATGACCATGTGGCCGGTCTGCGCCGCCTTGACCGCGATGTCGGCAGTTTCAAGGTCGCGAATCTCGCCGACCATGATGATGTCGGGATCCTGCCGAAGGAACGAGCGCATTGAGTTTGCGAAGGTCAGGCCGGCCTTCTCGTTGACGTTGACCTGGTTGATGCCGGCGATCTGAATCTCCGCGGGGTCTTCAGCGGTCGAGATGTTCACGCCCGGCTGATTCAAGATGTTCAGACACGTGTACAGAGACACCGTCTTGCCGCTTCCTGTGGGGCCCGTGACCAGCACCATCCCGTATGGGCGCCGGATGGCGTCGACGAGAACCGCCTTCTGCTCGGGCTCATATCCAAGAGCGTCGATGCCCATCTTGGCCTGGCTCGGATCGAGAATCCGCATCACCACCTTTTCACCGAACAGCGTCGGCAAGGTGCTGACACGGAAGTCGATGGCGCGTTGCGCGCTGAGCGCCAACTTCATGCGGCCGTCCTGCGGCACGCGCTTCTCGGCGATGTCGAGCTTGGAAAGCACCTTGATGCGTGTAACGAGGCGCTCCTTGATGGCGAGCGGTGGCTGTGTGACCTCGCGCAAGATGCCGTCGACCCTGAAGCGGACCCGATAGAACTTTTCGTAAGGCTCAAAGTGAATGTCCGAAGCGCCGTCACCGATCGCGTCAAGCAGCAGCTTCTGCAGGAACCGTACGACCGGCGCATCGTCAATGTCGATGGTCGAATCGTCCTGCGCGGCGCTGTCCGGAACTTCCGTAAGCAGTTCGCCGAAGTCGATCTCGTCGCCAACGAACTTCTCAAGCGCCTTGCCAGCGGTCTGGACCGAGGCCTCGATCAGCTTGAGAAGCTTGTCATGCTCGACGACGACGATTTCCAGTGCCAACTGGGTCTGAAACTTGACCTGGTCCAGCGCCTGAACGTTGGTCGGATCGGACACCGCGACGGCCAGGCGGTTGCCTCGCTTGCGAATGCCGAGCACACGGAGGGCGCCGACCAGCTTTTTGTCGATGACGTCGCCGGGCAGCTGGTCCGCGTCGATCGCGTTGAGATCCAGGAGCGGATGGCCGAAGGTCTCGGCCGCGAAGCGCGCGATCTCGCCCGCCTTCAGGCCGGTCGCCTCGGCCGCGCCGACCAGTTCGTCGATGAACAGCGTGCTCGACTGCGCCGCCCTGCGCGCCAGGGATTCGGCGCGGTCAGGACGCAACTTCCCTTGCTGCACCAGCGCGCGCGCCAGCCCGGTCAGCGAACTGGCGGCTACAACAGGGTTCTGACTGACAGCAGACACGTTCGACCTGCAGGGTTGCTCAACCGCTCGACGTTCAAGTGCTTTGCGCCCGCCGACTGCGATCCCGGCAAGGGATCTTCATGCCAGCGCTAGTAAGGGCCCACGAAGCGGGAAAATAGTGCCCATCCCTCACGGCTTTGTAAAGCGGCGCCGGCGCAATCATGACAGTTGAAACGGACTAATCCTTCCCACGTAAACCATCCTCATCCCTGTGGGCGCGAATCAGGCGTGCACTGCGAACCGCCTGCTCGTCGGTCTGAATGATTTCCACTACACAGTCATCGAACCGAATGCAGCATGCCCCGTCGGGGATCTCCTGCAGGTGTTCAAGAAGGAGTCCGTTGAGTGTGCGCGGACCATGGCTCGGAAATGCCACTCGCAGGCGGCGATTCAGCTTGCGCAGCGACACGCTGCCGTCAACGACAACCTGACCGTCTTCTGCCCACTGCAGCGTGGCTGTGCCCAACCCCGGTGCCTGTGTTGTGAATTCGCCGACGATCTCCTCGATGATGTCCTCCAGCGTCACAAGCCCTCGGACGTCCCCGTACTCGTCTACCACCATGCCCACGCGCTGCCGGTTGTCCTGGAACATCTGCAATTGCTGCAGCAGCGGCGTACCTGTGGGAATGTAGTAAGTGGGCACGACTCGTTCGCGGACCTGCTCGCTCGTCAACGCCTGCTGTCCAAGCAATGGCAGCAACTTGCGCACGTGCAGAACGCCGAGCATGCGAGCGATGTCGCCATCGCACACCGGCAGTTTGTTGTGGTAGCAGGTCATCAGCTGCCGTCCGATCGCCTCGGGTGGCTGCGAAACATCCAGCGCTTCGATCCTGGCACGCGGCGTCATGACGTCGTCCACCGTCAACTGCTCGAGGTCGAACAGGTTCAGAAGAATGCTGCGGTGCTTTGACGGAATGAAATTGCCGCCTTCAAGGACGATCGTGCGGAGTTCCTGCGGAGTGAGTTGCGTCGCATCGGCGCTGTCTCGGCGGGGGATGCGCAGGGCCCACAGCACCGCGCTGACGAACAGATTGACGAACCAGACGAAGGGCGTGGCCAGCTTCAGGAGCGCCGCCAGCACGAAGCTCGCTGGCAGGGCAATCCGTTCTGGGTACGTCGCGCCGATGACTTTCGGCGTGATCTCTGCGAATACGAGGATGGCGAAGGTGAGCGAGCCCGCGGCGACGGCCAGTACCCATTCGCTCTGGCCAAAATAGTAAATGGCAAGCGCGGTGACCAGCGTGGCCAGAACGTTGTTGACAAGATTGTTGCCGAGCAGGATCACGCCGAGCAGACGGTCGGTGCGGCCCAGCAGGGCTTCCGCCAAGCGGGCGGCGCGGCTACCCTCGCGCACAAGATGGCGAAGGCGCAGCCGGTTCAGCGCCATCATGGCGGTCTCGGCGATCGAGAAGAAGGCCGAAAACAGGAGAAGAATGACGAGCGCGAGAACCTGCGCCCAGAAAGGGAAACTGTCCACTTGAAGGCTCCTGCGAACGTCGAAGCCTACAAGGGCAAGGCTAGAAGTGGTCGGGGTGAGAGGATTCGAACCTCCGACTCCTGCGTCCCGAACGCAGTACTCTACCAGGCTGAGCTACACCCCGATCCCGCTGAGGCACGGTTCAATGCGTTAGCGGTGCATTTCCAGTGCGACCAGTTCAGCGGTCGCGGTGCATTCCAAAAGCAGCCAAGTCTAGCAAAGAATCCCTGAAGGCCGACGGCGGCAGCTGCTCGGCAGCGGCAGCGGCGCGAGCAGACTCATCGCTGGCTCGACTGCGCACGTACGCGATTGATCCATTGTCCTGCACTATTCGCGCTATTTCGGAGAAATCCCCGCCGCCTTCGCGGACGGCGCGCTCTATGCGCCGCCGCTGATCAGCGTCCGCGCAATGCATCGCATGTATGAGGGGCAGCGTCACCTTGCCCTCGCGCAGGTCGTCGCCAAGCCGCTTGCCTATGTCCTCGGCGTGGCCCGAATAGTCAAGGACGTCGTCGATCATCTGAAACGCCGTCCCGAGTCCTGCGCCGTAGTGTGCCGCAGCCTCCTCCAGTTCCGGACTCGTGCGCGCAACCACGGCGGCGATTCGCGCCGCGGCCTCAAAAAGCGCGGCCGTCTTTCGCCCCACCACTTCTAGGTACCGGTGCTCGTTGACCGACGGGTCGTGCACGGCCATCAACTGGAGAACTTCTCCCTCCGCGATGCGATTGGTTGCGTCAGCCAGGATCTGCATTACGCGCATTTCGCCCGCCTCGACCATCATCTGGAAAGAGCGCGAGTAAAGGAAATCGCCAACCAATACGCTGGCTGCATTGCCAAAACGAGCGTTCGAAGTCGCCCGGCCACGGCGAAGTTCAGATTCGTCGACCACGTCGTCATGCAATAGCGTGGCCGTATGAATGAATTCGACTACCGCGGCCAGAAGTACATGGACACTGCCGCGGTAGCCGAGGGCTTGGGCGATGAGCAGCAGCACTGCCGGGCGAAGACGCTTTCCGCCCGCCGCGATGATGTAATCGGCAACCGTGCCGATCAGAGCGACATCCGACGACAGGCGCGTTCGGATCTCGGCGTCGACCAAACGCAGATCCTCCGCGACCGGCGCGAGGATCTGCGTCAAGGAGGGCGATGAGACCTTGGTTTCCGTCGGCAGGGCAGTCAAAGGGAGAGGCGTTCGTTCACGAGGAATGTCAAAATTATAGGTGGGCGCAAATCGGCGGGCAGCTTCGGTGCCGCCAGCGCGGCGAATGGTGCCACGGCTGCGCGGGCTGAAACTGCAGATAGGCTCAGTTTGACAGCCAGCTGCTGGATGGCCACAATAACGGGTTTTCAAAAGTCAACGGCAGCGGCCCCTCAAAGCAATGTCGACGCTGCCCGGAACCGCGCGCTATTCCAGTTGCGACGGCGAGGACAAAAAACATGTACGCAGTGATCAGGACGGGCGGCAAGCAATACCGGGTTTCGACAGGCCAGGCGGTCAAGATTGAGACTATCGATGCCGCGCCCGGAACAGAAGTGTCTTTTGATGAAGTCCTGGCCGTTGGTGACGGTAGCGAGGTTCGCATCGGCACGCCGCACGTGCGGGACGCGATCGTCAAGGCGACCGTGCTCGGTCACGGCCGTCATCCAAAGGTAACGATTTTCAAGATGCGCCGGCGCAAGCACTTTCAGAAGCATGCGGGTCACCGGCAGAATTTCACTGAAATCCGTATTAGCTCGATTGCCTGACGGCGAGCATCGGCTAAGAGGACAAGGAAATGGCACATAAGAAGGCAGGTGGTTCATCGCGTAACGGCCGCGATTCGCAGGCAAAGCGGCTTGGCGTCAAGGTCTACGGGGGTGAGGCGATCAGCGCGGGCGCGATCGTCGTTCGTCAGCGCGGCACGCAGTTTCATCCGGGCGACAACGTGGGCATGGGGCGCGACCATACGCTATTCGCCCTCGTCGACGGGCGAGTGCATTTCGGGACGCGTGGCGCTCAGAGTCGTCGCACGGTCAGCGTGCTGACCAACAAGTAGCCCTGCGGCGTCTCGCTGGGACGGACCGTCCCTGCGACAAAGCCCTGTCAATTGCTGGCAGGGCTTTTTCTTTTTCCATATCAGTCATGAAGTTCGTTGATGAAGCGCGCGTCGAAGTACAGGCCGGACGAGGTGGTAACGGCTGCGCTTCCTTTCGGCGTGAAAAATTCGTTCCAAAGGGCGGCCCCGACGGTGGCGATGGCGGTCGCGGCGGTGATGTCTGGGCGGTAGCTGATCACAACATCAATACGCTGCTCGAGTACCGCTATCAGCGACGGTTTGCTGCCAGCAATGGCGAGCATGGCCGGGGCGCGGACTGCTACGGTGCCTCGGGGCAGAGTGTCGAACTGCGTTTGCCTGTTGGAACGGTAGTCACCGACGAGCAAACCGGATTGGTGCTGGCCGACCTGGCGACGACCGGCAAACGCGTGCTGCTCGCCAAGGGCGGATCAGGCGGCCTGGGCAATCTGCACTTCAAGTCGAGCACGAACCGCGCGCCGCGGCAGAAGACACCCGGCCAACCTGGCGAGCACCGCTTTCTGCGGCTCGAACTGAAAGTGCTGGCGGATGTCGGGCTGCTTGGTTTCCCCAATGCAGGCAAATCGACGCTGATCGCCGCCGTTTCCAATGCGCGGCCGAAAGTTGCTGACTATCCGTTTACGACCGTCCATCCTCACCTTGGCGTCGTGCGGATCGATTCGCACGCGAGCTTCGTGATCGCGGACCTCCCCGGATTGATCGAAGGCGCGGCTTCGGGTGCCGGGCTCGGGCATCGTTTCCTGCGCCACGTCGGTCGCGCCCGCCTGTTGCTGCACGTGATCGATGCTGCCCCGGCCGATTCCGGGGTCGATCCGATTCGCCAGGCGCGGTCGCTGATCGCGGAACTCAGGAAGTTCGACCAAGCGCTCGCACGAAAGCCGCGTTGGACGGTCTTCAACAAGATCGACCTCGTCGATGCTTTCCGCCGCGAACAGCTCGTCGCTGATTTTCGGCGCCGCCTGCGCAGTCGAGCGCCTGTCTTCTGCGTTTCGGCATTGACCGGAGAGGGATGTCGCGAATTGATGCTGGCCGTGCATCGGCATCTGACCTCGAAGGCCCGCACCGCGGCCGAGGAGTCGACGTGACGACGCTGGCGGCGATAAAGGTGGCGCGACGGCTGGTGATCAAAGTCGGCAGCAGCCTGGTCACGGCCGACGGACGCGGCCTCGACAGAACCGCGATTTCGCAGTGGGCCGAACAGATCACGGCGCTGCGCGCTGCCGGCAAGCAGGTGCTGCTGGTGTCGAGCGGCGCGATCGCAGAAGGCATGCAGAGACTCGGCTGGACGCGGCGGCCTCGTGAAGTTCATGAACTGCAGGCGGCTGCCGCGGTCGGTCAGATGGGTCTGGCCCAGGTTTATGAAAGCTGCTTCGCTGCGCGAGGTATGCGGACCGCGCAGATACTGCTGACTCATGCGGATCTGGCCGATCGCGTCCGCTACCTGAACGGCCGTTCGACACTCTATACGTTGCTCGACCTGGGCGTGGTCCCGGTGATAAACGAGAATGACACTGTGGTCACCGACGAGATCAAGTTTGGCGATAACGACACGCTGGCCGCGTTGACGGCCAATCTGGTCGAGGCCGACGCGCTCGTCATCCTGACCGACCAGCAAGGACTGTACAGCGCCGATCCTCGCCAAGATCCGAAAGCGACGCTGCTGCGCGATGCTTATGCCGGCGACCCCCATTTGGAGGCGATCGCTGGCGGCACCGGCAGCGCGATCGCCCGTGGCGGCATGATCACCAAGGTGCTCGCGGCCAAGCGCGCCGCTAGAAGCGGCGCACACACGATCATCGCCTGTGGTCGGGAAAAGGACGTCCTTATCCGTCTGGCCGATGGTGAACACATTGGTACACAGCTGCTGGCGTCGACTGAGGTGCTTACCGCGCGCAAGCAGTGGCTGGCCGATCACCTGAAGCTGAAAGGGCGGGTTCGGATCGACGGTGGCGCGGAACGGGCGCTCGTTTACGAACGCAAGAGCCTGCTGCCGATCGGCGTAATCGAGGTGCTCGGCGATTTTGCCCGCGGCGACGTGATCGCTTGCGTCGGGCCTGACGGGCGTGAGATCGCCCGGGGGCTGACGAACTACAGCAGCGACCAAGCCAGGCGCATCGCCCGACGGCCGAGTTCCGAGATCGAATCAGTGCTCGGCTTCGTAGAGGAGCGCGAACTGATCCATCGCGACAACCTCGTCATTCTCTGAGGCTCGCCTTGGAAGGGGATGGCTGCGGCTACACGGAAGCGTCGCCGGCGCCGATATCTTCCGGTGCTGCGACACCCGCATGCTCGTCGTATTGGCGGGGACGAACGCCGTCCGCGGAACGGCGCGGCGGCCGAAACACGTAGCGCGACAGTTCGGAGAGCGCCTGCTGATAGACCTCGCGCTTGAACTCGACCACGCTATCGAGCGGCACCCAGTAGGGATGCCAGCGCCATGCATCGAACTCCGGCTTTTCGGAGCGGCGCAAGCAGACGTCGCAGTCACGCGCGATCAACCGCAGCAGAAACCAGATCTGCTTCTGGCCACGGTAATTACCCCGCAGTTCGCGCCGCATCCACTGCTCGGGAACCTCGTAGCGCAGCCAGTTCCTGGTGCGGGCAACGATCCTGACGTGCTCGGTAAGAAGGCCGATCTCCTCGTACAGCTCGCGGTACATCGCCTGCTCCGGCGATTCGCCGTACTTGATGCCTCCCTGCGGGAACTGCCAAGAATGCTGCCTTACACGCTTGCCCCAGAAGACCTCGTTGCGGGGGTTCAGCAGGATGATGCCGACATTCGGGCGAAAGCCTTCCTTGTCCAGCATGCAAACACCTGAAGCCTTATCATCTCCGCCCATTATATGGTGGCAGATTCCGTGCGCGTGCCCGGTCTGATGCTGCGATGCGCGCGTCCCGTTTCTTCATCTCGACACTCAAGGAGGCGCCAGCCGATGCCGAGGTAATCAGCCATCGGCTGATGGTGCGCGCCGGCATGATCAGGAAGTTGGCGGCCGGCATCTACAGCTATCTGCCGATAGGCCTGCGATCGATTCGCAAGATCGAGAACATCATCCGCGAGGAAATGAACTTCGCGGGGGCCATTGAACTCCTGATGCCGGTGGTGCAGCCGGCGGAACTCTGGATGGAGTCCGGGCGCTGGTACAAGATGGGGCCTGAACTGGCGCGGCTCAAGGATCGCCACGAGCGCGACTTCGTCATCCAGCCGACGTCCGAAGAGGTGATCGCCGACATCGTGCGCGAGCAGGTCAAGAGCTACAAGCAGCTTCCGGTCAACTTTTATCACATTCAGACGAAGTTTCGCGACGAGCGCCGGCCGCGCTTCGGGCTGATGCGCGGCCGCGAGTTCACGATGAAGGACGCCTACTCGTTCGATCGCGACGACGTCGGCGGGATGGCCAGTTACCGGGCGATGTTCGACGCCTACGGGCGCATCTTCTCTCGCATGGGCCTGCAGTTCCGCGCGGTTGCCGCTGATACCGGCAACATCGGCGGCCAGGCGAGTCACGAGTTTCAGGTGATCGCCGACACGGGTGAAGACGCCATTGCCTATTGCCCGACCTCGGAGTACGCCGCGAACATTGAAATGGCGGAGGCGGTTTCGCTGATTGCCGAGCGTGGACCGCCTGCCGAGGACATGCGCAGGGTGCCGACGCCGGGGAAGGAGCGCTGCGAGGACGTGGCGGCACTGCTCGGGCTGCCGCTGTTGCGGACCGTGAAATCGATCGTGCTGGCCGTCGACCGCAAGGATGTCGCCGGGCTGTCGACCGGTACCGAGATCTGGCTGCTTCTGGTTCGAGGCGACCATGAACTGAACGAGGTCAAGGCGGCCAAAGTGCCTGGCCTCAGGGAAGGATTCCGCTTCGCAACCGAGGCCGAAATCCGCGCCGCCTTCGGGTGCCGTCCGGGATATCTTGGGCCGATCGGCACTCTGCAACCGGTCAAGATCGTCGCTGACCGCACGGTGACAAGGATGGCTGACTTCGTCTGCGGCGCAAACGAAGAAGGCTTCCACCTTGCCGGCGTGAACTGGGGGCGTGATCTGCCCGAGCCCGACCAGGTCGCGGACATCCGTAACGTGATGGCCGGCGATCCCTCACCCGACGGGAAGGGTGTGCTCGCGATTCAGCGCGGCATCGAAGTCGGCCATGTTTTCGCCGGGCTGCCTTACGCCGACACCATGAAGCTCAGCTTTGCCGATGAGGGCGGCCAGCAGAAGGCGATGGTGATGGGCTGCTACGGGATCGGTGTGACCCGTCTGCTTGGCGCGGCGATCGAGCAGAACCACGACGAGCGCGGGATCATTTGGCCCGAGCCAATTGCTCCTTTCTCGCTGGTGATCTGCCCGGTCAATTACCGACAGTCCGAATTGGTCCGACAGGCCGCGGACCGCTTGTATGCCGAGCTTGAATCGGCCGGTCTGGACGTAATAATCGACGATCGGGGTGAGCGCCCCGGATCGATGTTCGCGGACTGGGAACTGATCGGCGTGCCTCACAGGATCACGATCGGCGAGCGAGGCTTGAAGATCGACCAGATCGAATACGTGCATCGGCGTAGCCTGCAGGCGACCGCCGTGCCTCTCGCAGAGGTTGTCGGGTTTGTCGCGCAGCGGGTTGCCTCGAGCCGCGGTTGAACTCAATCGGCGCCGGCTGCTCGTCGCGCTGGCTGCGCCTGTGCTGGCAGGCCTTTCGTCAGGTGCGCGCGGCGGTGCCCAGGTCTACGAGCCCATGGCCGACGCCGTGCGGATCGCCCTTGCCGCGCGCATCGCCGATAGTTCTCCTCCGCAGCGGCGGATCGCCGACATCGGAGAGCGGATCGAGTTCATCGACTGGTTGAACGAGATGTCGGGCCGGCTGCTGCGGTCGAAGCCCGATTACCGCGAACGCATCGAGTTCCTGCGCACGCTCGACTACGAGGCGATCCGAGCTGGCCTCGATCGGCAGCTGATCCTCGGCCTGATCCAGGTGGAAAGCAATTTCCGCAAGTACGCGGTGTCCAGTGCGGGGGCGCGCGGCTACATGCAGGTCATGCCCTTCTGGACCAGCGTCATCGGCGACGGAGATGTGCGCAAGCTGTTCGACATGCGCACTAACCTCCGCTATGGCTGCGTGATTCTGCGCCACTATCTGGACATCGAGCAGGGCGACCTGTTTCTGGCGCTCGGGCGCTACAACGGCAGCCGAGGTCGCGACCCATATCCGAACACCGTGCTGGCGGCCTGGAAAGGTCGCTGGGCCTACGCGCCACGCAGACCGACCACCGGCTGAGTTCACTCCGCCGCATCGCTGAACTGCCAGGCCGTACCGGTGCGGGCCTGGCGCGCGGCGGTCTCGTCCCAGCGAGCCGGGTGGGTAGTGACGATCGGACAGGTCGCTACTTTTCGGTCCGCCTCGATGGCCGGTACACCAAGGTCAGGAGCTTCGCGGAGGCGGAGGCAGATGACGGCGCGATCAGTGAAGGCAGAGGGCGGGCACGTCGTCCGGTTCGGCCAGCCTTGAAAGCCTCCTTCGACATCCACCTGACCTGGCGGGACCGGGCGCCGTCGCCCCTTGTCGCGACGCTCCTGTCAGGCGCGCTCTCAGCGCTTCGGCAGTCCCGGTGAGCCGCCGCGCAGCGAAGCAAGGCCGCCCATTGCGCGCATCATCTTTGACAGCCCGCCCTTCTTCATCTGCTTCATCATCGAGCGCATCTGCTCGAACTGGCTGAGCAGGCGGTTGATTTCCTGCACCGGAACGCCGCTGCCGGCGGCGATGCGCCGCTTTCGCGACGCCTTGAGCAGTTCGGGTCGGGTGCGCTCCGCCGGGGTCATTGAATTGATGATTCCCTCGATGCGGCGCACCTGCCGATCGGCATCCTTGTCGCTGACCTGTCCGGCGGCTGCTGCCAGCTGCGCCGGCAGCTTGTCGAGCAGACCGGAAAGGCCGCCCATGCGGCGCATCTGGACGATCTGCTCCTTGAAGTCGTTCAGATCGAAGCGATCCCCGGCCTGAATCTTCTTCGCCAGCTTCTCGGCGGATTTCAGGTCGACCGCCTTGCGCACGTCCTCTACCAGGGCGACGACGTCGCCCATGCCGAGCACGCGGCCGGCCATGCGTTCCGGATCGAAGCGCTCCAGGCCGCTGATCTTCTCCGCGACGCCGACGAACTTGACCGGCTTGCCGGTCACATGTCGTACCGACAGTGCGGCGCCGCCGCGCGCATCGCCATCAAGCTTGGTGAGGATCACGCCGGTCAGCGGCATCCGTTCCGCAAAGGCCCGCGCCGTATTGACAGCATCCTGCCCCAGCATGCTGTCGACCACGAATAGCGTCTCCACCGGCTTGAGCGCGGCGTGCAGCGCTGCAACCTCCTGCATCATCGCCTCGTCGATGGCGAGCCGGCCGGCCGTATCGACGATCAGGACATCGAAGAAATGGCGCCGGGCATGGTCCACGGCGCGGCGCGCGATGTCGACCGGCAGCTCGCCGACACTGCTGGGGAAGAACTGCGCTCCGGCCTGCTCGCTGACCGTTTTCAGCTGCTCGATGGCCGCCGGGCGGTAGACGTCGGTTGACACCGACAGCACCTTCTTCCGGCGTTCATCGATTAGCCACTTGGCGAGCTTGGCCGCGGTGGTTGTCTTGCCTGCCCCCTGCAGCCCCGCCAGCAGGATGACCGCCGGGGGCTGCACCGCCAGGTTGATCTCGCGCTCCGCCGGCGGAAGGTCTCCGCCCATCAGCATCGTGAGCTCGCGATGGACGACGCCGACCAGTGCCTGGCCGGGTGTCAGGCTTCCGACAACGTCCTCGCCCAACGCCTTGTCGCGGACGCGGGCGATGAAGTCGCGAACGACCGGCAGAGCAACGTCGGCCTCGAGGAGTGCCACGCGTACCTCGCGCAGCATCTCCTGCGTGTTGGCCTCGGTCAGGCGAGCCTGACCGCGCATCGTCTTGACGACGCGCCCCAGACGTTCAGTCAGCGAATCGAGCATCGGCAGGCAGGCGCGCGAAAATGTCGGCGCGTGCTATACAAACGGCTATGGCAACGAGCGGATTCTACGGGGGCGGCGCAGCAGTCGTTGCCGCCGCGTACGTTGTACTTGCCTGGGTGACCTGGCGAACGCTGGGGGCGCCTGAGCGCACAGCGCGCTGGCGCGCGGCGCTGCTGCCGCTGCTGGCTCTGGCGCACGCAGCACTGCTCGGTTACGCCATCGCCGGCAGCGGCGAGTTCCGCTTCGGCTTTGCCCAGGCACTGTCGGCGACGCTGCTGCTGGCGGTGCTTGTTCTGTGGATCGAAGGCATGTTCGTGTCGGTACGGGGATTGGATGTCCTCGTGCTGCCAGCCGCGGCGGTCTGCGTACTCCTGCCGCTGCCATTTCAGGGCGCGCCGATTGCCGCGGGCGTCGACTCGACCGCGCTCCGCATGCACTTGCTGGTCGCAATTGCCGCGTATAGCCTGCTTACCATCGCCGCCCTGCACGCGCTTCTGATGGCCGTGCTCGACCGACGGCTGCATGCTCCGCTGCAGGCGCCGGCGCAGGGCCTCGGTCGCATCTTTGGCCAGCTGCCATCGCTGCTCGCGCTCGAGCGGCTGCTGTTCCGGCTGATCGGTGCCGGCTTCCTGTTGCTCACGGCGACGCTGGTCACCGGAGTGTTCTTCTCGGAGCAACTGTTCGGCCGCGCCTTGCGTTTCGAACACAAGACGGTCTTCACGATCGCGTCCTGGCTGGTCTTCGCCGGCCTCTTGGGCGGCCGCCTCGTCTTCGGCTGGCGGGGTCGAACGGCGCTGCGTTGGACATTCGCCGGCTTTCTGATGCTGCTGCTAGCCTACGTGGGAAGCCGGTTCGTGCTCGAGGTGATCCTCGGGCGGGTCTGATGGGACGCATCCTTTTCTTCGTTCTGCTCGGCGTCGGGCTTTATGTCGCCTTCCGTATCTGGCGTGGCAGCCAGCGCCGCGACGCAGGCGGGGCCATGCGCAAGCCTGCCGCCGCGGGTGAAGAGATGGTTCGCTGCGACTATTGCGGACTGAACGTGCCGAAATCCGAAGCGCTCGACGCTGGTGGCCGGTGGTATTGCAGTGACGCCCACCGTCGCCTCGAACGCGGCGATCGATGAGGCCTGACGGGCTGCCGCGAGACCGCCTGCTCCCGCGCACGGGGACGTTCTTGGAGATCAGGCGATGACTCCGCGCAGGCGCGGGCAGCCATGGGCGTCCAAGGTCGAGGGCGCGGCCAGGATCGGCCTCCATGAGCCAGGCGATGCGATCGGCGCGTCCGCCGAGTCTGGTCGCGACGATGACGCCGGGTCGCCGGAATGGCCGACCCTCCAGTATCTTGGGCTGGCGCGCCTGATCATCGCCATCGGTTTGCTGCTGGCCGCTGCAGCACTCGGAGGCACGATAGGGGGCGGGTCGGCGCCGGCTTATTTCGCAGCGGCCAGCATCTACTTCGTGGGCTCGGTGGCGCTTGCCATCGCCTCGATGTACATCCGCCGCCGTGCGATTGCGCACATCGCGGCGCAGATCGCGTTCGACCTGGTGCTCATCTCGGCGCTGATGATCACGAGCGGCGGCCTGCGTTCGGGTCTTGTCGTGCTGTATCTGCTGCCGCTGGCCGGCGCCTCGCTGCTGCTGCCGACGGCGGCCGTCTTCTTCGTTTGCTCGCTGGCGGTCATCGCCATCCTGCTGGACACCCTGGCGCGCTCGCTGAGCGCCGCGGGTACCGAGGCATCGCTGTTCCAGGCCGGGCTTTATGGCGCGATGATGTTTGCAATCACCGCGCTGCTGCGGCTGTTGGCGCAGCGGCTGGCCGTGCAGGCACAGCTGGCCAGGCAGCGTGGGCGCAACCTGCACAACCAGCTTGCCATCAATCGGCTGGTCATTGCGCAACTCGAGCAGGGCGTCGTTGTCGTGGACGCCGAGACGCGCGTACGGGCCAACAACCGTGCCGCGCGCGTACTTATCGGGATGAAGCCGGAAGCGCAGCTCACCGGCGAGCGGCTGTCTTCGTTCGATCGCCTCGCGTCGCTGGTGACTGCCTTCAAGCGCTGGCGCGACGGGGATGGGGCAGGAGAGACGCACGTTGCCAATATGGTCGACCTGCCGTCCCTCAGGCTGCGTGCGCGCTTCGTCCAGCCGACGGCCGTGCAAAGTGACGAGTTCCTGATCTTTCTTGAAGACCAGCGAGCGCTCGATGAGCGAGCACAGCAGCTCAAGCTGGCATCGATGGGCCGGCTGACCGCGTCCATCGCGCACGAGATCCGCAATCCGCTGGCCGCAATCAGCCATGCCAGCCAGCTCCTGGTCGAGGACGCGCACGACGCCGGCCTCAAGCGCCTCGCGTCGATCGTGAGAGAAAACACGGTGCGGTTGAATCGGCTCGTCGACGACATTCTGCGGGTCGCCCGGCGTGAGGCCCCGCTGGGCGACGAGATCGAACTGGCCGGCTTCCTCGAGGACTGGGTGCAGGACTTCCTTCGCGACCGCCCGCAGGCGCAGGAAAGGCTGAAGGTCGAAGTGCCGGCGGGTGCGCAGGTGAAGTTCGAACGGTCTCACCTGAGGCAGGTCCTGTACAACCTGGTCGACAATGCGCTGCGTTACGCCAGCGACGCGGCTGGAGCGGTGTGCGTGCGGGTCGAAGAGCGGCCGTCGGGCCTCGCGCTGTGGGTGCTGGACGACGGGCCGGGGGTTGCCGAAGCGGCGCGCAGCACGCTTTTCGAACCCTTCAACACTACGCATGTGGCGGGCACCGGACTCGGCCTGTACATCGCGCGTGAGTTCTGCCTGGCTAACCGCTGTCAGCTGGCATACGGCGAGTTGACGTTGCGCGACGGCAGTCCGGGCAAGGGGTTCGTCATTCGCTTTGCCCCAGAGGACGAAGAGCGACAAGAATCGGATTTCCTGGATACGATGACGCCCGATGAGTGAAACGCGGCCCGCCCCGCTGGTCGACGCTACCCATGAGCGGGTGCCTGCCGTTCTGGTGGTCGACGACGAAGCGGACCTGCGGGAACTGCTGTCGTTGACGCTGGGCCGGCTCGGACTCGACGTGGACACGGCGGACTCGCTGGGCAGCGCACGCGATCTGCTCGCGCGCCGCCGATATGCGCTGTGCCTTGCCGACATGCGTCTTCCGGACGGCACCGGCCTCGAGCTGGTGCAGCAGGTTGCCGCTCGCGGCGACACGCCGATTGCGGTCATCACGGCGTACGGCAGCGCGGAAAACGCGGTCGCCGCCCTGAAGGCGGGCGCTTTCGACTATCTCGCCAAGCCGGTCGATCTCGACCAGCTGCGGCTGCTGGTCCGTTCGGCGTTGGCGCGGCCGCCGGCGGGCGGTGCGCAGCCGCCGACGCAGACGCGGGCGATCGACCGGCTGCGCGGCGAGGCGCCGGCGATGAGGCAGCTGCGCGCGATGATCGAGCGCCTCGCGCACAGCATGGCGCCGGTCGCCATTTATGGCGAATCCGGCAGCGGAAAGGAACTCGTCGCGCGCGCAATCCACGATTCCTCCGCGCGTCGCCTGCTGCCGTTCGTCGCGGTCAACTGCGGGGCGATCCCGGAGACGTTGATGGAGGCGGAGTTCTTCGGCTACCGCAAAGGGGCGTTCACGGGCGCCGAACGGGATCGCGACGGCTTCTTTCATGCCGCGGCCGGCGGCACGCTGTTCCTCGATGAGGTGGCGGAGCTGCCGCTGACGATGCAGGTCAAGCTGCTGCGCGCCATCCAGGAACGGCGCGTGCGCAAGGTCGGCTCGACCGCCGAGGATCCCGTCGACGTGCGCATCCTGAGCGCGACGCATCAGGATCTGGCAAAACTGGTGGCGGCAGGACGCTTTCGCCAGGATCTGTTCTACCGGCTCAACGTGATTGAACTGCACGTGCCCAGCCTTCGGGAAAGATCGGAGGACATCGGCATGCTGGCCGAGGGGATCCTCGATCGGCTGGCGCTGCGTGGCGGCGAGGAGCGCGCCAGCCTTTCTCGCGAAGCATTGCAGGAATTGCAGGACTATCCGTTCCCGGGCAACGTCCGCGAACTGGAAAACGTCCTCGAACGGGGTGTAGCGCTGGCGGGTGGCCGCGAACTGACGCCCGCCGACCTGATGCTTCCCTCGGTCGAAGCCCCGGACGACGGGGATGCGGTGCGATCGGATCAAGCCCCTGCGGCGAGCGCGGAACCGGCCGGGGATGCCGCGGCAACGACATTGCCCGCAGACGGCGTCCCGACTGACCTCGCCTCCTATCTTGACGCCATCGAGAGCGAAGCCTTGCTCGCGGCACTGCGCAAGACGAGCGGCAACCGCACTGCCGCCGCGCAGCTGCTCGGCATCACGTTCCGGCAACTGCGCTATCGCATGCAGCGGCTCGGCCTGAAGTAGTGGCACCGGCCGCGCCGCTGCTGCAGATCGATGCCGACGGCTGGTGCGCCGGCGTCCGCAAACTGCCAAGCGAAAACTGCGACGCGCGCCCGGTCGACCTGCCGATCGACCTTCTCGTACTGCACAGCATCAGCCTGCCCCCGGGGCGTTTTGGCAATGGCTGTGTCGAAGAGCTTTTCTGCAACCGCCTCGACACCGGGGCCGATCCTTTCTTGGAGCTGCTCGCCGGCGTGCGTGTCTCCGCGCACTTCGTGATCGGGCGCGACGGGCGAATCACCCAGTTCGTCAGTTGCGGCCGGCGCGCGTGGCACGCCGGCGCATCAAGCTTTCAGGGCCGCGACCGATGCAACGATTACTCGATCGGCATTGAGCTGGAAGGCACCGACTTCACTGCCTTCGAGCCGGTGCAGTATGCGGCGCTGGCGCGGCTGACCCAGGCGCTGCGCGCCGTGCTGCCGCTGCATGCGGTCCGCGGTCACAGCCATATCGCTGCCGGCCGCAAGACAGATCCCGGCCCGCTGTTCGACTGGCGGCGTTTCGCCGAACAAGCAGACCTGCCTGCGGACTGGCTGCCGTAGCAGCCGGCCCGCTCGAGCGGGCGCCGGGCACGGCCCTTCCCCACTTGGCGACGCGCTGCCCCGGCAGTCGCGGAGAAGGTGGTTGAGTTCGCAGGCGACAACCCCTATCATCCGGTTCCACAACAGATAGTGCAGACGGACTGGCTGTACACAACATATTGTGTTCACTAGGCCGGCGGCTGGGGTGGCGGGACCGACATCGGCGGGCCCAAGCAGAGGGGGCAGCCGCGACCGGGGCGCGGTCTGCGAGTTGCAGCAGCGTTCAACAATTTGTATGCGCAGCACGCCGTGCGTTCATCCCGAACCAGGCAGGCGAGCGCCGATGGCGAGCGATTGAATTCGGAAAAGGCGGGGGCGGGATGCAGCAAGGACAGTCTGGCACTTTCGAAGCCGCAGGGACTTTCGAGTCGCTGCGGCCACCGCAGGCCGCGGAAGGCGGCGTCCTCAACCGAGTAGCCGCCACGTCCTTCGTCGACTACAGGCTGATCCGTCGCAATGGTGCAGTGGTCGGCTTCGAGCCGCACAAGATCGCGGTCGCGATGACCAAGGCCTTCCTCGCGGTGCGCGGCGGCCAGGCGGCCGCGTCCAGCGCGGTGCGCGAGCAGATCGAAAAGCTGACCGCCAGTGTCGTCGGCGCGCTGTTGCGCCGGCAGCCCGCTGGCGGCACATTCCACATCGAGGACGTGCAGGACCAGGTCGAGCTATCGCTGATGCGCGACGGCGCGCATGACGTCGCCCGCGCCTACGTGCTGTACCGGGAGAAGCGCGCCCAGGAGCGGGCTCGGCTGAAGAAGGACGAGGCGCAGGCCGAGCCGCCGCTGACGATGGTCGACAACGGCCGGCGAGTGCCGCTGGACCCGGCGCGGATACGCGCGCTGGTCGATTCCGCCTGCATCGGCTTGACCGATCACGTCTCGGCCGAGGCAATCGTCGCCGAAACGGCCAAGAACCTCTATGACGGAGTCACGCTCGAAGAGGTGACCCGGTCAGCGATCCTCGCCGCGCGGGCGATGATCGAGAGGGACCCCGCCTACTCCTATGTCACCGCGCGGCTGCTGCTGCATGCCGTGCGCCGCGAGGCCCTCGGCGAGGAGGTGGCCCAGGAGGCGATGGCGCACCGTTACGCCGAGTACTTCCCGGACTTCATCCGCTATGGCATCGAGGCCGAGCTGCTCGATGAGCGGTTGTCCCAGTTCGATCTTCAGCGGCTGGCGCGGGCGCTGCAGCCCGCGCGCGACCTCCAGTTCAATTATCTCGGTCTGCAGACGCTGTACGACCGCTACTTCCTGCACCACGACGGCCGACGCTTCGAGCTTCCGCAGGCGTTCTTCATGCGGGTCGCGATGGGGCTGGCGATCAACGAGATCGACCGCGAGGGCCGCGCAATCGAGTTCTACGAGGTTCTCTCGAGCTTTGACTTCATGAGCTCGACGCCGACGCTCTTCAACAGCGGCACCCGCCACTCGCAGCTGTCCTCCTGCTATCTCACCACCGTTTCGGACGACCTCGACGGCATCTACGAGGCGATCAAGGAGAACGCGCTGCTCGCCAAGTATGCCGGCGGGCTGGGCAACGACTGGACGCCGGTTCGGGCGCTCGGTTCGCACATCAAGGGCACGAACGGCAAGAGCCAGGGCGTGGTGCCGTTCCTCAAGGTAGTCAACGACACTGCTGTGGCGGTCAACCAGGGCGGCAAGCGCAAAGGCGCCGTTTGCTGCTATCTGGAAACGTGGCACCTCGATATCGAGGAGTTCCTGGAACTGCGCAAGAACACGGGCGACGATCGCCGCCGCACGCACGACATGAATACCGCGAACTGGATTCCGGACCTGTTCATGAAGCGGGTGATGGAAAACGGCGACTGGACGCTGTTCTCCCCGTCCGATTGCCCGGATCTGCACGACAAGACAGGGATGTCCTTCGAGGAGGCATACGTCCGCTACGAGGAAAAGGCGGCGCGGGGCGAGCTGAAGCTGTTCAGGAAGCTCCCGGCGGTGCAGCTTTGGCGCAGGATGCTGTCGATGCTGTTCGAGACCGGGCACCCGTGGATCACGTTCAAGGATGCATGCAACCTGCGCAGCCCGCAGCAGCACGTGGGCCGGATCCACAGTTCCAACCTGTGCACCGAAATCACGCTGAATACGGGCCCGTCGGAAATCGCGGTCTGCAATCTGGGCTCGGTCAACCTGCCAGCGCACATGGTCGGCGACGGGCGCGGCGGCTACCAGCTCGATCACGCCAAGCTGGCGCGGACTATCCGCACCGGGATGCGCATGCTCGACAACGTGATCGACATCAACTACTACGCGGTCGGAAAAGCGCGCAACGCCAACCTGCGTCACCGACCGGTCGGCCTGGGCGTCATGGGCTTCCAGGACTGCCTGCACATGATGCAGGTGCCTTACGCGTCGGAGGCCGCGGTCGAATTCGCCGATCGCAGCCAGGAGGCGGTCTGCTACCAGGCCTACTGGGCGTCGACCGAACTGGCCGCAGAGCGGGGGCGCTACCCGTCTTTCGCCGGCTCCCTGTGGGAGCGCGGCATTCTGCCGCTGGACACGCTGGGCCTGCTTGCCGAGAGCCGCGGCGGCTTTGTCGAGGTCGACAAATCGGCGACGTTGGATTGGGACGCGCTGCGCGAGCAAATCCGCCGGTACGGCATGCGGAACTCGAACTGCGTCGCGATTGCCCCGACGGCGACGATCTCCAACATCATCGGCGTCGACGCCAGCATCGAGCCGACCTTCCAGAACCTGTTCGTCAAGAGCAACCTGTCGGGCGAGTTCACGGTCGTCAACGAGCACCTCGTGCGCGAGCTCAAGCGGCGGGGGTTGTGGGACGAGCTGATGGTCGCCGACATCAAGCACTTCGATGGCTCGCTCGCCCGTATCGACCGGATTCCGGAAGATATCCGCCGCCTGTACGCCACCGCATTCGAGATCGAGCCGAAATGGCTGATCGAATGCGCGGCACGGCGACAGAAGTGGATCGATCAGGCGCAGTCGCTCAACATCTACATGGCGGGGGCGTCGGGCAGGAAGCTCGACGAAACCTACCGGCTCGCCTGGCTGCGCGGACTGAAGACCACTTACTACCTGCGCACGATCGGTGCCACCCACGCCGAAAAGTCGACCGGCGCGAGGACCGGGCAGCTGAACGCCGTCGCGACCGGGGGTGGCCTTCGCGCCGCACCGGCCACTGACGAAGCCGAAGCCGAGGCCAAGGTCTGCCTCCTGGGGCCGGGTGATCCGGGTTTCGCTGACTGCGAAGCCTGCCAGTAGGCGCGGCCGAACGGAACCGTACAAGGAATTTCAGGAGAACCCGCATGCTCGCGTGGGACGACATCACCCCGGAATCGGTCCCGCCGCGGTCGCTCGCGGCCGCCTCGACGTGCCCGCAGCACGTGCCCGCCCGCGCCGATGCTCCGCAAGCGCCCGACCAACGCCGCGTCAGCGTTGCCGACAAGCGGATCATCAACGGCCGCACCGACGTCAACCAGCTGGTGCCGTTCAAGTACAAGTGGGCCTGGGACAAGTATCTGTCCGCCTGTGCCAATCACTGGATGCCGCAGGAAATCAACATGTCCCGTGACATCGCTCTGTGGAAGGATCCTGGCGGCCTCACCGAAGACGAGCGGCGGGTCGTCAAGCGCAACCTCGGCTTCTTCGTCACCGCGGACTCGCTGGCTGCCAACAACATCGTGCTCGGCACCTACCGGCACATCACTGCGCCGGAGTGCCGGCAGTTCCTTCTGCGGCAGGCCTTCGAGGAGGCCATCCATACGCACGCCTACCAATACATCGTCGAGTCCCTCGGCCTGGACGAGGGCGAGATCTTCAACGCGTACCACGAGATCGCCTCGATCCGGGCCAAGGATGAGTTCCTGATCCCGTTCATCGACACGTTGACGGACCCGAACTTCGCGACCGGCACGCCGGAGAACGACCAGAAGCTGCTGAAGAGCCTGATCGTGTTCGCCTGCCTGATGGAGGGTCTGTTCTTCTATGTCGGCTTTGCCCAGATCCTGGCGCTCGGTCGGCAGAACAAGATGACCGGTGCCGCCGAGCAGTACCAGTACATCCTTCGCGACGAGTCGATGCACTGCAACTTCGGCATCGATCTCATCAACCAGGTCAAGATGGAGAACCCGCATCTCTGGACGCCGGAGTTCCGCGAGGAGATCCGCGTCCTGTTCCGGCGCGCGGTCGAGCTCGAGTACGCCTACGCAGAAGACACCATGCCGCGCGGCGTGCTTGGGCTGAACGCGCCCATGTTCAAGGGCTACCTGCGCTACATCGCCAACCGGCGCGCGCAGCAGATCGGCATCGAACCGCTGTTCGCCGCCGAGAACAACCCGTTCCCCTGGATGAGCGAGATGATCGACCTGAAGAAGGAGCGCAACTTCTTCGAAACGCGGGTCATCGAGTACCAGACGGGCGGAGCATTGAGTTGGGAGTGAGAAGTGAGCCGCACATCGACCGCCGCTCATGCGTGCTCATGAGTTCGACGAGGTGATGTCGTCGTGATGGCGTTGAATAAATCGAACAACTCATGCGCTGAATGCACGAAAACTCTTGCGAGCAAAATTGATTGAGAGTAAAAAGCATTCTCATGTTGAGTTGCTCGATTCGTTGATCAAACAGCGAACTTCGATCACGACATTGAACCCAGACAGCCACAGTAAAAGCTTCATCGTCGAAGACACTGGACGAATCGCTTACGAGACAAGCCGGTCTTGCGGGGTCGTTCCCTCTCGGAAAACGCCGGCAGCCCAGTCGTTCAGCCAGTCGAAATCGCCCCCCTTTCCAGACGCCGGCCATGCGCCGGCGTTTTCTTTGCGCGCGAGCCGGCCTGTGCCGGTCACGCTGCGCGGTGCCGAATTCATCAGCGTCAGCGGTCTTCGCACTGACCGTTCCGCGCTTCACTCGGATATGCGCCCATCAAAACGCACTTCTGGGTTTGCCGCGGCGACAGCGCGTCCGCATGCGCCGATGAATAGCTCGAGCGAGGCTTGATTGGGCCTCTTCGGGTTCACTCATCAACCCTTATCCATACCCAGTTAGGAGATGACTATGGCAACGAAGAAGACGTCGAAGAAGGCCGTTAAGAAGCCGGCCAAGAAGGCAGCCAAGAAAACGGCGAAGAAAGCGGCGGCGAAGAAGACCGTCAAGAAAGCGGCCAAGAAAACCGCCAAGAAAGCAGCCAAGAAAACCGCCAAGAAAGCGGCGGCGAAGAAGACCGTCAAGAAAGCAGCCAAGAAAACCGCCAAGAAAGCGGCCAAGAAAACCGCTAAGAAAGCGGCCAAGAAAGCGACTAAAAAAAAAGTAGCTAAAAAGGCTGCGGCCAAGCCGGCCGCCAAAGCGAAGCCTGCGAAGAAGGCCGCCCCGGCAGCCAAGCCGGCGGCGGCCGCTCCGGCGGCGGCGCCTGGCGCAAAAACGGCGTTGAACCCAGCGGCTGCATGGCCGTTCCCGACTGGCAGCCGTCCGTAGTCGGCCGCGAACCGCCTTAGCTTTCACCGGGGCGCTGAGACTCTCAGCGCCCCGTTTCTTTCTACGCGTCGCGCATCGCTAGAATCGTTCGCACCGTCCTGTCGCCCGCACCGCCATGCTTCTGGTCGATATCGCCGATTTCCTGCTGCAAACGGTTGCGGTGATCCTCGGGGTGACCCTGCTGGCCCGTGCCTACATGAGTTATCTGGGCATGCCGGCACGCAACCCGCTGGCTCAGTTCGTCATTGCGCTCACCGACTGGGTGGTGCGCCCGCTACGGCGCCTCGTACCCGCGGTCGGCCGTTTCGACGCGGCGACGTTGCTGGCCGCCCTGCTCGTGGCGGCCGTATTTCTGGGACTGCGGTTCCTGCTGGTCGGCGTCGGCATGGACAGCTGGCCGTGGTCGGGCCTCTTGCTCATGGCGCTGATCCAGCTGTTGCGCTGGGCGCTCTACCTGGTGCTCTGGCTGACCTTGCTGCACGTCGTGCTGAGCTGGGTCAACCCGCATGCGCCGATCGCGCCGGCTGTATCGATGCTGGTGCGGCCCTTTCTCGCTCCGTTTCAACGCGCCTTGCCGCTCGTTGGCGGCATCGATCTGTCGCCGATCGTGGTGATCCTGATCGTCAACGTGATGCTGATCGTGCTCGGCCGCAGCGGCCTTTAGCTTCTTGACCTACCAGGGCCGGCAGCCGAAGGAATCGCGAAACCGTTCGGCGATCTCGTCGCGGCTTGCGCGATGGTTCTGCGCACCGCTGTGCTCGATCTTCAGCGCGCCCATCACGGCGGCGAGGCGACCGGTTGTTTCCCAGTCCAGGCCGTTGGCCAGCCCATAGAGCAGGCCAGCCCGGTAGGCGTCGCCGCATCCGGTCGGGTCGACGACGCGCCGTGTTTTCGCCGCCGGAACGTGCAGCACGCGCCCGTCGATGTGGACGTCGGATCCTTCGCCGCCGCGGGTGACGATCAGCGCGCTCACCTTCTTTGCCAGCGCCGCGATCGGCCTGCCGGTCCTTTCGACGACAAGCTGCGCCTCGTAGTCGTTGAACACTGCATAGGTGGCTCGGTCGAGGAAGGTCTCCAGTTCAGCGGCATCGAACATCGGCAACCCCTGTCCGGGATCGAAGATGAACGGAATCCCGAGCTCGGCGAACTGGGTCGCGTGGGCGAGCATGCCTTCGCGCCCGTCGGGCGCAACGATGCCCAGGCGGACGGAGCCGTCCCCCGGAACCCGGTTCAGGTGGGAAAGCGACATTGCGCCCGGGTGGAAGGCCGTGATCTGGTTGTCGTCCAGATCGGTGGTGATGAAGGCCTGCGCGGTGTAGCTGTCGACGATTTCGTGCAAGTGGGTACCGTCGATGCCGAGGGCCTCGAACCGCTGCAGGTAGGCGGCGGCGTCGTTGCCAACTGTTGCCATCGGCAGTGGGTCGCCACCGAGCAGTTTCAGGCTGTACGCAATGTTGCCCGCCGTCCCGCCGTATTCGCGTCGCAACTGCGGCACAAGGAAGGCAACATTCAGGATGTGGACCTTGTCGGGGAGGATGTGATCCTTGAAGCGGCCCCTGAAGACCATGATCGAATCGAAAGCGATCGAACCGCAGATCAGCGTACTCATGGCAATCCGTTACCTTGCTGCCGCGGCGCTCGATTTGCGGGGTCGCCGCTGGCGGCCGGAGGCGGAGCGAAAATCAAAGATAGAAGGGATAGACGATGAAACCCGATGCGTTCAGACCGCGCGCCTCGAAGGCGACCCTGATGGTCAGGTCGGCACCCGCTTCCAGCCCGGCCTGCAGAGTGGCCCGTGGATCGCTCTCGGCCCCCAGGTAGTCGCTCGGCACAAAGACCTTGCGTGCGACGGTGCGGTTCAGCGTGTCGGACAGCGTCAGTTCGAGCGCGGGAAGCGCCAGCGTCAGATTGCCGCGATTGCGCACGATGGCGGTCAGCTCGAAGACACTCGTGCCGGGAAGCGCCTGCAACTCGCTACCGACCACCGCGAGCAGGTCGCCGCGCATGGGCCAGCTGACGGTGCAGCGGAATACCTTGCATAGCTGGCCGAGCGCAGGCCGGGCATTCGGAAACTTCGTGAGGATCTCGGCCCGGAAAGTGACGACGAGCTGCGCCAGCAGCAGCAGCCCGAGCAGGATTGCGGCACCACCGAACAGAATGGAGATCCCGCGTTTCCTGGGCGTCGGCGCTGCGCGCAGGAAAGCCGGCTGTGCCGGCCCCGCCGCTGCTGGCCGCTCATCGGCGGCGATCGGCTCCGTCTCGCCTTGTTCGTCCAAAACGGCCTGCGTGTCGCCGGTGCGGGTGGCGGAATCGACTGCGCGCTCGCTTTCCGGGGCCAGTTCTCGCGGCGCCGCCTCGAAAGCGATCGACGTTTGATCGGATTCGGGGACAGCGCCGAAAGCGGCGTCGGGCTCTCTTTCCTCGGCGATGATCGCGCCGCCGTTGGGCTGAACGTCGATGTCCAATGTGGGGCGTGCCGGCGTGGGCGCCGATGCGTCGTGCATGGACATTGCGTCGCCGGCAGCGGATTCCGCCTTTCTGATGGCCGCGATGACCGCGTCGACCGCAGGCGATGGCGGCTGCGCCGTTGTCGACAGCGCGGCATCGTCGATGTAGTTGAGCGTGCCGATCGCGTCGAACACATGCTGGCAGGCGCCGCAACGGACCAGCCCGCCGCGCAGCTTCAACTGGTCCGCGGCGACGCGGAAAAGCGCGTGACAGTTCGGGCAGCGTGTGCCGAGTGCCATCGTCGGTCAGCCCGGGAGCGTGGCCGAACCGGCACGGCGCCCGGCCAGGCATACCCATCCGTCCTCGCTCGCCCAGACGGCAAGCGGGAGCGCGCGGTCAGACCGCGCGTAAGCGGCCAGGAGTTCGTCGGCCTGTCGTTGCAGCACGCCCGACAGCACGAGCGCCCCCCCCGGGGCGACGCGCGCCAGCAGTATCGGCGCTAGCACGCGCAGCGGGTTGGCGAGAATGTTTGCGAGCACGACGTCGAACTGTTTGGCTGGAAGCAGAGCGGGAACAGTGTAGCGAGCGTCGACGGCGTTGCGCTCACTGTTGGCGCGTGCCGCCGCGAGGGCCTGCTCATCGATGTCGGTGCCGATGACCTCCCGGGCACCAAGTTTCGCCGCGGCGATCGCGAGCACGCCGGAACCGCAGCCATAGTCGAGCACGTCGGCGCCGCGTGGCGGGTGCTGCAACAGCCACGACAGGCACAGTCGGGTGGTCGGATGAGTGCCGGTGCCGAATGCCACACCGGGGTCGAGCCGGATGTTTGTCGCCGCGGGATCGGGCGGCTCATGCCAGGTCGGCACGATCCAGAGCGAATCGCCGATACGGGTCGGAGGAAACTGCGCCTGCGTCAGGCGAACCCAGTCCGTGTCCTCGACCTGACGCTGGGCGCAGATTCGGGGCGTCGCGATCGAATGCGTCTTGCAGGCAGAAGCGAGAAACTGCGCCGGGTCGGTGCCGGCCGCAAGCAGCGCGGACAGGCGGTTATGCCGCCAGGCGGCGCGCTCTGGTTCCCCGCCCGGTTCGCCAAAAAGCGGGTGCTCTTCCGACGTGTCGGCGTCCGCGTCTTCTATGGACACCGACAGGGCCCCGCTGGCCAGCAGCGCATCCGACAGGGCCTCGGCCGACGCGGCGTCGGCGAGCAATGTGACCTCGAGCATCATCGGAACGTGCTCGGCGCAAGAGTGCCGGCCCGCCATCGGCCGTTGACGGCGCGGGCTCCGCCAGGACGAATGCCGGCCGGTCGGCGGCGACTATCCCGGCTTCGGCAGCCTCGCGGCGAGGCGCTTTTCCAGATAGTGGATGCTGGTGCCACCTTGAACGAATTTTTCATCAACCATGAGTTCGCGGTGCAGGGGAATGTTGGTCTGGATCCCTTCGACGACCATCTCCGACAGCGCCACGGACATTCGGGCGATCGCCTGCGCGCGCGTGTCGCCGTAGCAGATCAGCTTGCCGATCATCGAGTCGTAATTCGGTGGCACGAAGTAGCCGCTGTAGGCGTGCGAGTCGACCCGCACGCCTGGTCCGCCGGGCGCGTGCCAGGCCGTGATGCGGCCCGGGCTCGGCGTGAACCGGTACGGGTCCTCGGCGTTGATCCGGCACTCGATGGCGGCCCCGCGCAAGGCGATGTCGCGTTGCCGGAAGGTGAGTTTTTCTCCGGCAGCGACGCGGATCTGCTGCTGCACCAGGTCGATTCCGGTCACCATCTCGGTGACCGGATGCTCGACTTGAATCCGGGTGTTCATCTCGATGAAGAAGAACTCGCCGTTCTCGTACAGAAACTCGAAAGTGCCGGCGCCGCGGTAGCCGATCCGGCGGCAGGCGTCGGCACAGCGGTCGCCGATCCGTTCGACCAGTTTGCGCGGGATGCCCGGTGCCGGCGCCTCCTCGATGATCTTCTGGTGCCTGCGCTGCATCGAGCAGTCGCGCTCGCCGAGCCACACGGAGTTTCGGTATTGGTCGGCGAGCACCTGGATCTCGATGTGACGCGGGTTTTCCAGGAACTTCTCCATGTAGACAGCGGGATTGCCGAACGCCGCCTGCGCCTCCTGGCGGGTCAGGTTCACCGCGCCGATCAGCGCCGCTTCGGTGTTGACCACGCGCATGCCGCGGCCGCCGCCGCCCCCCGCGGCCTTGATGATCACCGGGTAGCCAATCGAGCGGGCGATGCGGACGATCTCGCGCGCATCCTCCGGAAGGGCGCCCGCCGACCCTGGCACGGTCGGCACCCCGGCGTCGATCATCGCCTGCTTGGCCGAGACCTTGTCGCCCATCAACCGGATCGACTCGGGACGCGGCCCGATGAAGACGAAGCCGCTTTTCTCGACTCGCTCGGCGAAATCGGCGTTCTCGGACAGGAATCCGTAGCCGGGATGGATCGCTTCTGCGTCGGTGACCTCCGCCGCACTGATGATCGCGGGGATGTTCAGGTAGCTGTCCTTCGACGGCGCCGGGCCGATGCAGACGGATTCATCGGCGAGCTTCACGTACTTGGCGTCGGTGTCCGCCTGCGAGTGGACGACCACCGTCGTGATGCCCATTTCGCGGCAGGCGCGCTGGATGCGCAGCGCGATTTCCCCGCGGTTGGCGATCAGGATCTTTCCGAACATTGTTGGATGAGTCGCGGCGTGCGCCGACGCGGCCGGACCTGACGTCCGCCTGCTAGGCGATCACGAACAGAGGCTGACCGTACTCCACCGGCTGCCCGTTCTCGACCAGGATTTCCGTGACCTCGCCGGCCACCTCGGCCTCGATCTCGTTGAGCAGCTTCATGGCCTCGATGATGCACAACGTGTCGCCTGGCTTCACTGCCTGACCGACCTCGATGAAGGCTTTGGCGCCCGGGCTTGGCGAACGGTAGAACGTGCCGACCATCGGCGACTTGACGATATTTCCCTTCACCGGTTCGGGCGCCGGCTCGACAACGGCGGGACCCGCAGCCGGAACTGTCGACGCCGGCGCTGCCGTCCCGGTCAGCACCGTCGGGACCGGTTGTGGTGTCGGCGCCGCGGAGACGACGGTGGGTGCGTGTTTGACGATCCGGACCTTGTCCTCGCCTTCGGTCACCTCGATCTCGGCGATCCCCGATTCAGCGACGAGGTCGATGAGCGTCTTCAGCTTGCGCAAATCCATGAATCCTCCTGCGCGGCAGCGGCCGCGCCGGCCAGTTCAGTCGTGGCCGGAATCGAGCGCATATTGAAGCGCACAGCGATAACCCGCCGGTCCAAGACCCGTAATCACGCCCACCGCCAGCTCCGCCAGATAGGACCGATGCCGAAAACGTTCGCGGCGATGCACATTGGACAGATGAACCTCGATGAACGGAATGGCTACGGCGGCGAGGGCATCGCGCAATCCGACGCTGGTGTGGGTGAGGGCCCCTGCATTCACGATGATGAAGTCGACGCCGTCGGCGCGGGCCGCCTGGATGCGATCGACAAGCGCGCCCTCATGGTTGCTCTGGAAAAACGAGACCTTGGCCGCACGGGCCGCAGCGTCAGCCGACAGGCTGCGCTCAATGTCCGACAGCGACGTCGAGCCATAGATCTGAGGCTCTCGCACGCCCAGGAGATTCAGGTTGGGACCGTTGAGGACGAGGATATTTTTCGCCATCGTGGCGTCGTCTTTGAGCTAAAAAAGCCGCGGATCGATGAAAATGAGGGCAGATTGTGTCCTTTTGGCAGGAACGTGTCCAGCAGATCCATTTAGCCCGCGGCCAACGCTCGATCAAGCCATCGACGCAACTGCTCGGGCTTGATCTGACCCAGGTGCCGCTCGCGCACGCGGCCGTTCGAACCGATCAGCACCGTATACGGCAATGCGCCGCTGTCGTTGCCAAGTGTGCGGTTCAGTTGGCTGCCGCCAGCTCCCGCCACCAGCAGCGGCAAGGTAAGCCCGTGCTTGTCACGAAATTCGGCAATTTTCCCGGCGCTGTCGATGCCGATGCCGATCACCTCGACGCCGCGGCCGAGATACGCGTCCCGCACTTGCTGCAGCGCCGGCATCTCTTCCACGCATGGCGGGCACCAGGTTGCCCAGAAATTCACCACCAGTGGTCGCCCTCGCCATTGCGCAATCGGCTGTAACCGACCGTCGGCATCCGGGAACGTCGCGGCAAACAGGGCGTCTGTGGCGACAACCTCCCGCCGGGTCGGTTCTGTGCGCCACCAGTTGATGGCCGCGCCAACCCCCGCGGCCAGTGCGCCGGCGGCCAGCATGGTCAGCGACGTGCGGCGGTTCATTAGGCGGCGTCCGCCGCTGACAGCAGCGTGCGCAGCGCCGTGAGGCTTGCGCGGCCAGATCTTTCGGTGGGCGACAGGGAGACATCGCTCGAACGGAAGCGCGAGGCGATCCGCACTGCGTTCGTCGGCAGCACGCTGAGCACTGCGTCGGGCGCCTGCGTTTCTGTCCCGAGCAGCCGACGTGGCAACTGGACGTGAATGGACTCGAGCGCGCCTGCGGGCTCGTGCGCCTCTTCGACCGTGAAGCGCACGCCCTCGTTGAGCAGAAAGATCTCGACATCCTTGGCGCTGTCGG
The DNA here is from genome assembly GCA_963847675.1 of uncultured beta proteobacterium. Classification (GTDB taxonomy): domain Bacteria; phylum Pseudomonadota; class Gammaproteobacteria; order Burkholderiales; family Burkholderiaceae_F; genus JADJWR01. The sequence continues at coordinate 334,388 of CAWKAP010000006.1, read as the reverse complement.
TGAACAGGTGCAGGTGGATGTTGGAGTGCTCCGTTGCAGTCCCATTCAGGATCGCGCCGACCAGATGGGGGTTGAACTGCGCGAAATACTCCATCGCTTTGAGGGCCACCCCGCGCAGTCGGCGGAGCAGCGCGGCGTGCTGGTCGCCGCCGAAGGTGCGCAGATAGCGTCGCAGTTCCGACTCGACCAGATCGTTTTCGGGCAGCCGACGCTTCGTCGCCCCGGCCTCCCCGATAACGAGCTGCACGGCCCTGCGCTTGGCTGTCGCGTAGTCGCAGCCATCCTCGGCAATCAGGCGTGCAGCGGTCGCCGCCAGTTCGAGCGTCAGGTCTTCATGGCTTGCCGATGCGGGCACGGGTCGAGTCATGTTTCGAGTCTAATCAACGCAGGCCCTTAAACTAGCGGCCCTTCAGGCACTGGTAACACACCTTGCACCTTCACATCCTGGGCATCTGCGGCACGTTCATGGGCGGCGTGGCCCAGCTGGCGCTCGCGGCGGGGCACCGCGTCACCGGCTGCGACGCCAACGTTTATCCGCCGATGAGCGACCTGCTTCGGTCAGCCGGGATCGAGGTCATCGAGGGCTTCGACTCCGCTCAGACCGCGCTGGAACCCGATTTGTATGTGATCGGCAACGTGGTCACGCGCGGCAACCCGCTGATGGAAGCGATCCTCGAGGCAGGCGCGCGGTTCACTTCCGGACCGCAATGGGTCGGGGAAAACCTGCTGCGTGGCCGTTGGGTGCTGGCGGTGGCAGGTACGCACGGCAAGACGACCGTCTCGGCGATGCTTGCGGCGGTGCTCGAGCACGCGGGACTGGAGCCCGGCTTCCTCATTGGCGGGATCCCAGTCGACTTCGGAGTCTCGGCGCGGCCGGGCGCGTCGCAGTTCTTCGTCATCGAAGCCGACGAGTACGACACGGCGTTCTTCGACAAGCGCAGCAAGTTCGTGCACTACTTTCCGCGCACTGCGGTACTGAACAACCTCGAATACGACCACGCTGACATCTTCGCGGACCTGGCGGCAATCGAGACCCAGTTTCATCACCTGGTGCGCGGCGTGCCCGGTCGCGGCCGCCTGATCGTAAACGGCGCCGATGCCGCTCTCGAGCGGGTGCTTGCGCGTGGCTGCTGGTCGGAGAAAGAGGCTTTCGACGTCGGCGACGGCTGGCACGCGGAAGCGGTCGAAGAGGGCGCCGGACATGCCTTCGATGTCGCCTTCGGAGCCGAGCGCCTCGGCCGCCTGCGCCTGCCCTTGGCAGGCGGCTACAACCGCAGCAATGCGCTCGCTGCGATTGCCGCCGCACGCCACGCCGGCGTCGCACCGCCCTTGGCGATCGAAGCGCTGCAGCATTTCGGTGGGGTAAGGCGGCGGCTCGAAGTGCGGGGCGTCGCGGGCGGTGTCACCGTCTACGATGATTTCGCGCACCACCCGACGGCGATCGAGGCGACGGTTTCCGGTCTGCGCCGCCGGGTCGGCGCTGAGCGGATCCTCGCAGTGCTCGAGCCGCGCTCGAACACGATGAAGCTGGGCACGATGGCCGCGCGTTTGCCCGACAGCCTGCGCGCGGCTGATCTCGCCTTCGTTTTTGGTTCGCGAACGCGGCAGGAACGCGCTTGGCTGGGAGCTGGCGCAGGCACTTGCACCGATGGGCGCCCGGGCGCAGGGTTTCGACGATCTCGATGCGCTGGTGCTCGCGGTCACGACGACGGCCCGCCCGGGCGATCACGTGCTGGTGATGAGCAACGGCGGCTTCGGTGGCGTGCACGACAGACTGCTTTCGGGGTTGGCCGGGCGGATGCCACGGGAGCGCGCGGCGTGATCATCTATCTGCACGGCTTCCGTTCATCGCCGCAGTCCAAGAAGGCGCAGCTGATCCGAGCCGCGCTGGAGGCGCGAGGGCACAGCGACGAGCTTCTTTGTCCGCAGCTCCCGGTCTCGCCGCGCGCGGCGGCGCAGATGATCGAAGCTGCTGCGCGGCTGGAGGATCCGCAGCGGCTGTCACTGATCGGGTCGTCTCTCGGCGGCTACTACGCCACCTGGCTCGCCGAACGCACCGGCTGCCGGGCGGCGCTGCTGAATCCGGCCATCACGCCGTACGAGGATCTGCGTTCGCAGATCGGCACGCAACCGGTGTTCTTCTCCACGACCACGATCGAGGTCAGGCCGGAGCACATGGAGGAGCTTCGCGCGCTGGACACGCCTTCGATCACGCGGCCTGAGCGGTACTTCCTGCTCGCCGCGACCGGCGACGAGGTGATCGACTGGCGAACCATGACGGACAAGTACGCGGGCTGCCGCCAGCGGATCATCAGGGGTTCGGACCATCAGATCAGCGACTTCGCCGACTATCTCGGCGAGGTGCTGGACTTCTGCGGCATCTGATCCGACAAGGCAGGGACGGCACGACATGCGCCTGAGAGGGAAGGTTTCGATCATCACCGGCGGCGCGCAGGGCATCGGCCTGGCCACCGCACGCAAGTTCGCGGCTGAGGGCGCGATCGTGGCGATCGCCGACGTGACGCCCGGACCGGTCGACGCGGCGGTGCGGGAACTGCGCCGCGCGGGTGCGACCGCCGAAGGGTTCGCCGTCGATGTGACGCGGCGCGACCAGGTCGACGCAATGGTTGAACAGCTGAAGTCGCGCTTCGGCCGTATCGACGTGCTGGTCAACAACGCCGGCATCACGCTCGACGCGCGGCTGCAGAAGATGACCGAGGCCCAGTTCGACACGGTGATCGCGGTCAACCTGAAGGGCACTTACAACTGCGCGCAGGCGGTGGTGGAGACGATGGTCGAGCAGGGGCAAGGCGTGATCCTGAATGCCTCGAGCGTGGTCGGCATCTACGGCAATTACGGGCAGACCAACTACGCGGCGAGCAAGTTCGGCGTGATCGGATTCGCCAAGACCTGGGCGCGCGAACTCGGACCCAAGGGCATTCGCTGCAACGCGGTGTGCCCCGGATTCATCGCCACGCCGATCCTGAAGACGATTCCGGACAAGGTCATGGCCCAGATGACCGAACGCGTGCCGATGAAGCGCCTCGGACGGCCCGAGGAGGTCGCCGACGTCTATGCGTACCTGGCGTCGGACGAGGCCAGCTACGTCAACGGCGCGGTGATCGAGGTCGCCGGAGGGCTGACGGTCTGATGCAGCCCGCAGATCCCGCGCTGCCCGCGTCGGCTCAGCGCGTGCAGGACTCCCTCGATGCACTTGCCATCAACAGCCGGGTGATCGAACTGACCGTTGCGGCGCGTACGTCGCAGCAGGCCGCCGACGCAATCGGCGTCGAGGTCGGGCGCATCGCCAAGTCGCTTGTCTTCCGTGCCAGCCGCTCGTCGCGAGCCGTGCTGGTGATCGCCGCCGGTGACCGGCGCATCGACGAAGCGCGGGTCGCTGGAGCGCTGGGCGAGCCGATCGAGCGCGCCGCGCCGGAGTTCGTGCGCGAACACAGCGGCTTTGCGATCGGCGGCGTGGCGCCGGTCGGCCATCCGGCCCCGCTGATGACGTTCATCGACTCGTCGCTGCGCCGCTTCGAGTCCGTCTGGGCCGCAGGGGGCACGCCGCACCACGTCTTCCCCATCGCGCCGGCCGATCTGGTGATCGCCAGCGGCGGTCGCGAGATCGACATCGTCTGATGGAAACGAGCTTCGTATCCGCGGTCGTTCTGCTGCTGATCGTCTGCGATCCGGTCGGCAACATACCGATCTTCATCAGCGCGCTGCATGACGTGCCGCGTGAGCGGCGGCGCGCGATCATCCTGCGCGAATGTCTGATTGCCTTCGGGGTGCTGGTGGCCTTCGTGTTCGTCGGCGGTCCGTTCCTGCGCCTGCTGGGTCTGTCGGAACTGAGCCTGCAGATCGGCGGCGGCGTGGTGCTGATGCTGGTCGCCCTGCGCATGGTCTTTCCGACCGCGGAAGGGGTCTTCGGACAGTCGCCGGGCGGCGAGCCCTTCATCGTGCCGCTGGCGGTGCCCGCGCTCGCTGGCCCCTCGGCGCTGGCCACCGTGCTGCTGCTGGTATCGGGCGATCCGGCGCGCATCCCGCTGTGGGTGGGGGCCGTTGCAGTGGTCATGGCGATCAGTGCGCTCGTGCTCGCGTTTTCGGAGCGGATCATGCGGCTGCTTGGCGAGCGGGTGACGCAGGCGTTCGAGCGGCTGCTCGGCCTCGTGCTTGCCGCGATTGCAGTCGAGCTGATGCTGCGCGGGATCAGGACTTTTGTCGCCAGCCTGTAGCGGACGCAGCGCGTGAACCTGCTTTTCGACGACGACGGCAGCTTCAAGGCGGGCACCGTGCTCGCCTCAACCGACTCGTCCTACCAGGTGGAAACGGCCAGCGGCAAGCGCACCAAGGTGCGCGCTTCGCATGTGCTGCTGCGCTTCGAGAGGCCGGCTCCGGCTGCGCTGCTGCAGCAGGCAACCGGTCACGCCGAGGCGATCGACATCGAATTCCTTTGGGAGTGCGCGCCGCAGCAGGAATTCGGCTTCGACGAGATGGCGCGCGAGTACTACGGGCATGCTCCGTCGGCGGTCGAGGCGGCCGCGATCCTGCTTCGCCTGCATGGCGCACCGGTCTACTTCCATCGCAAGGGCCGCGGCCGCTTCCGTCCCGCGCCGCCGGAGATCCTCCGGCAGGCACTTGCCACGGTCGAGCGCCGGCGCCGGCAGGAGGAGCATAAGCAGCGGCTTGTGGAGATGCTCAAGGCAGGCGAACTGCCGACAGAGATCGCCGCGCTCGGCGTGGCACTGCTGGTGAGGCCTGACAGGAGCAGCATCGAATGCAAGGCGGTCGAGCAGGCCGCCAGCGAGCTGCATCTGACTCCGCTGCGCCTGCTGCTTGAGCGCGGTGCGATCGCCTCGCCGTACCGCTGGCATCTCGACAGCTTCCTCGCGGCCACGTTTCCGCACGGTGTCGGCTTTTCGGCCGCCCTGCCGCAGCCCGGACCGGCTCATGACGAACTGACGCTGGCGCCGGTGGCCGCGTTTTCAATCGACGATTCGGCCACCACCGAGATCGACGATGCGTTTTCGGTGCAGTTTCTCGATGATCGCGTCCGGGTTGGCATCCATATCGCCGCACCGGCGACGGCGATCGTGCGCGGCGATGCACTGGACCTGGTCGCGCGTGGCCGGATGTCGACGGTCTACGCGCCGGGCCTGAAGATCACCATGCTGCCCGAGCCATGGATCGCGCGGTTCTCGCTGACCGCCGGCCATGCGCAGCCGGCGCTGTCGCTGTACATCGATGTCGACCATGACAGCCTCCGTCCGCTCGGTTTCGACACGCGGCTCGAGCGGGTCCGCATCGAGACGAATCTGCGCCACGACCAGCTCGACGAGCAGGTCACCGAGGTGCATGTCGCGGCCGGGGTGCTCGACGTGCCGCATGGCCGCGAACTGCTGTTTCTGTGGCATTTCGCCCGCACCATGCTGGCCGAGCGAGAGATCGTCCGTGGCAAGCCGGAGCCGGTCGGCAAGATCGATTACACGTTCGTGGTCGAGGGTGAAGACGAAAATGGGCGGGTGAAGATTCGTCCGCGGCGGCGCGGCGCGCCGCTGGACCTGATCGTCAGCGAACTGATGATCCTGGCCAACAGCCACTGGGCCGGCTGGCTTGCGGAGCTGAAGCGCGCCGGCATCTACCGATCGCAGAGCCTGCAGCGCGTCGGCGGGCGCTGGGTCCCAAGCCGCGTGCGGATGAGCACCGTTCCGGCGCCTCACGAAAGCATCGGCGTGCCTCACTACTCGTGGTGCACGTCACCACTGCGCCGCTATGTCGATCTGGTCAACCAGCAGCAACTGGTGGCGGCCGTGCGCGGCGAGGCACCGCCTTACCCGGCCAACGACGCCGACCTCTACGGCATCGTGTCCTCCTTCGATGCCGTGTACAAGCTTTACGGCGAGTTCCAGGAACGGCTCGAGCGCTACTGGTGTTTGCGCTGGCTGCGGCAGCAGGCCGTCGACCGTGTGGGTGCCACCGTGCTGAAACCCGACCTGCTGCGGATCGACGATCTGCCGCTGCTGACCCGGGTAGCCGGTCTGCCGATGCTCGAGCGCGGCCAGCGGGTCGAGATGGACGTGCTCGGTATCGACGAAGTCGATCTCACCGTCGAACTGCGACTGCACCGCGTGCTGCAGGAAACGGCGGGCCGACTCGACGAGATCGATGAGGAAGCCACGGACCTGGCCGAAGCGAGCGGCGACGCCGTCGAGCCCGCCCCGGCACCTGACCTACCGCAAGCGGGCTAGCATTCCTGCAGTGCCGGCCGGCGCCATCGATACAATCAGCCGGCTTCTCCGAGGGGTCGTGCCGCTTGCGGCCAGAACATGCAGTCCGTACCGCAGCAGAACAGGATGCTGGTCATCGCGCTCGGCGCGTCACTGGCCGTCCACGCGCTTGCGCTTGCCGTACGCTTCGTCGATCCCGAACTGCTGCGGCTTCGTTCCACGGATCCGGCGCTCGAGATCATCCTCGTCAACGCGCGTTCGCAGGCCCGACCGAGCCGGCCGGAGGCCTATGCGCAGGCCAACCTCGACGGCGGCGGCGCCAACGATGCCGGCCGGCGCAGTTCGCCATTGCCCAATCTGATGCAGCATCGCGACGGCGAGGCGGTCGAGGTGGCGCGGGCGCGGGTCGACCAGATGAAGCAGCAGTCGCAGCAACTGACGCTGCAGGACAGAGGCGATCTGGCCATCTCGAGCCTGGCGCAGCCGGCGCCTGCCGAGCATTCCGACTCGGGGACCGCCGACAGCTCGCTCGACATGCTGGCGCGCATGCAGGCAGAGATCGCCCGGCGCGTCTCCGATTATCAGAAGCGGCCGCGGCGGCACCACTTCATGCCGAGCACGTCCGAGTACCGTTATGCCCGCTACGTCGAAGACTGGCGCACCTGGGTGGAACGGATCGGCAATGAGCACTATCCTGACGAGGCACGGGGGCGCATCTATGGCGCTCTGCGGATGACGGTGGTCATCGGAGCGGACGGCAGACTGGTGCACGCGGTGATCGAGCAGCCCTCGGGTTCGGCGGTGCTCGATCGCGCCGCGCGGCATATCGTCAAGCTGTCGGCGCCGTTCCCGCCGTTCCCGCCCGAAATCGCGCGTGACACCGACGTGCTCGAAATCACGCGGACGTGGATCTTCACCAATGACAAGTTCGCCACCCGCAGCAGTGACCGAGCGGCGGCACCCTGAGCGATGAAGCAGCCCGACAAGTACGCCGTGGTCGGCAACCCGATCACGCACAGCAGGAGTCCGGACATCCACCGGCTTTTCGCGCAGCAGACGCGGCAGTCGATCACCTATGAGCGGCTCGAAGCGCCGCTCGACGGCTTCGAGGAGTTCGCGCTCGGCTTGCGCGAGGCCGGCTACCGCGGGCTGAACGTGACGATTCCCTTCAAGCTCGACGCTGCGAAACTCGCCGATCGGCTCACGCCACGGGCGCGTCTTGCCGGCGCGGTGAACACACTGAAATTCGACGGCGACGCCATCACCGGAGACAACACGGACGGCATTGGCTTCGTGCGCGACGTCTCGCAGCGGTTGAAGTTCCGCATCGAAGACTCGGCAATTCTCGTTCTCGGCGCCGGCGGCGGTGTGCGCGGCCTGATCGGGTCCCTGCTCGAGGAGAAGCCGAAGTGGATTGCGGTGGCCAACCGCACCCACGATCGCGCGCAGGAGCTCGCCGACGAGTTCGGCGTGCTGGCGCTCAGCTTCGACGAGGTGCCGGCAGAACACTTTGACCTGGTGATCAATGGCACGGCGACCAGCCTCAGCCACACCACGCCACCGATCGACGCCGAGACATTCGACGACTGCACGCTGGCCTACGACCTCCTCTATGCGCCGGCGCCGACTCCCTTCATGCAGCTCGCCAGTCGCGGCGGCGCGCGCAAGGTGAGCGACGGCCTCGGCATGCTGATCGAGCAGGCCGCCGAGTCATTTCACCTCTGGCGCGGCGTGCGACCGGACACGACCCCGGTGTTCAAGGAACTGCGTCGTCTGCTGAACGCCGAGGCCGCGTCGGAGGGCGCCGCGGCGCGATGAAGTCTTCGGGGGCCGGCCGCTGGCTCCGGCGGCTGGCGCTGCTGGCGGTCGCGGCCATCGCGCTGCTGCAACTCTGGTACGTCGGCTGGATAGTCCTGTACCGCTGGGTCGACCCGGCGGAAACGGCGTTCATGGCGCGCGAGCGGGCGCGCATCGAAAGGCTCCGGCCCGGCGCCGGGCTGAAGCATGTCTGGGTCGATTACGGCGGCATCTCGGCGCACCTGAAGCGCGCCGTGGTCGCCGCCGAGGATGCACGCTTCATCGAGCACGAAGGCGTGGACTGGGACGCCATTCAGAAGGCGCTCGAGGCCAATCGCAAGCGTGGTCGTCCCGCGCGAGGCGGGAGCACGATCTCGCAGCAGCTGGCCAAGAATCTGTTCCTGTCGCCGGAGCGCAGCTACGTGCGCAAGGGACAGGAGCTTGCCATCACCTACATGATCGAAGCGCTGTGGGACAAGCGGCGCATTCTGGAGGTCTACCTGAACGTTGCCGAATGGGGCGATGGTGTGTTCGGCGCAGAGGCGGCGGCGCGCCACTACTTCGGCACGTCGGCGGCACGGCTTGGCCCTGAAGAATCAGCACGACTGGCAGTGATGCTTCCGCGCCCCAAGTACTACGACCGGAACCGTGGTTCCGACTATCTCGCGCGTCGCGCGGGCACGATCCTGCGTCACATGGGCGACGCCGCGATTCCCTAGGGCCGGCGCCACCGCCACGGGGCGGGTCGCTCGAGGCGCCGGCCGCGCGCGTTGCGCACGCTGCAATGGCGACGCGTATCAGACCTCGGGCCACAGGCGTGGCGCTTGCACGCGCCCGACGCCGCGGAAGCCCGGTGTGCGGGGCCTAGAATCCGCCCGCAATGAACGAGGCTCTGCTCGACAAGGCGTCGATCACGACGTCACGGCCGCCGCGCGATCCGGAGGAGGCGCAGCGCGCGCTGGCGCGCGTGCAGTCGGTGCTCGACAAGCAGCAGCGCGTCGAGTCGCTGCTGCACCGCGAGCACGTGCCGCACGAGGACAAGAAGCCGCTGGTCGAATCGCTGGTCCATCGGCAGCACCTGACCGAACTGAAGTCGATCGTCGACGGGCTGCATCCGGCCGATATTGCCTACGTGCTCGAGGCGCTGCCCCCCGAGGAGCGCCTGCTGGTGTGGGACAGCGTCAAGGCGGAAATCGACGGCCTCGTTCTGCTGGAGGTCTCGGAGGCGGTCCGCGAGTCGCTGATCGAGGCGATGGACCCGCCGGAACTGGAAGCCGCGGCGCGCACGCTCGAGGCCGACGAGCTGGCGGATCTGGCGCCGGCGCTGCCCGAGGAGCTGGTCGAGAGGATTTCACGGGATCTCACCGCGAAGGAGCGGGCGCAGCTCGACGCCGCGCTCAGCTATCCGGAGGATTCGGTCGGTGCGCGGATGGACTTCGAGCCGCTGTCGATCCGCGACGACGTCACGCTCGAAGTGGTGCTGCGCTATCTGCGCCGCTTCGACGAACTGCCCGGCCATACCGACCAGGTGTTCGTGGTCGACCGCGAGGGTCTGCTCAAGGGGGCGCTGCCGCTCGACCGGCTGCTGATCAACGAGCCGGACACGGAAGTGGCGGCCGTGATGAAGACGGACATCCTGACGCTGTCGCCGGTGGACGACGCCGGCGAGGCCGCGCAGGCGTTCGAGCGCTACGACCTCGTTTCGGCGCCGGTGGTCGACGCGAACGGCAGGCTCGTCGGACGACTGACCGTCGACGAGGTCGTCGACGTGATCCGCGAGGAAAGCGAGCAGGAAGCGTTCGCCAAGGCCGGCCTGCGCGAGGAGGAGGACCTGTTCGCAAGCGTCTGGCAGTCCGCGCAGAACCGCTGGCTGTGGCTGGGCGTGAACCTGTGCACCGCCTTCTTCGCCAGCCGCGTGATCGACGCCTTCGAGGGCACGATCACCAAGGTTGTGGCGCTCGCCGCGCTGATGCCGATCGTCGCCGGTATCGCCGGCAACTCGGGCAACCAGACGCTGACGCTGCTGGTGCGTTCGATCGCGCTCGGGCAGGTGATCGGCGACAACCAGCGCCGCCTGGTGATGAAGGAGATCTCCATCGCATTGCTCAACGGCGCGGTCTGGGGCGGTATCGCGGCGCTGTTCGCCTACACGCTGTATCGCGACTCGCCGCATGGCGTGCAACTCGGCGTGGTCATGTTCCTCGCGATGATCCTGAACATGCTGGTCGGCGCGGCCGTCGGACTGGCGGTGCCGATGGCGTTGCGCGCGGTTGGCCGCGATCCGGCCATCGGCGGCTCGGTGCTGCTGACTTTCAGCACCGATTCCGGCGGCTTCTTCATCTTCCTCGGGCTGGCGACGCTCGTGTTCCGCTAGTCCGGTTTCGGCTTTGCCGCCGCCTGGCTGCGAGCCGGCGCTGTGCCGGCACTGCGGCGCCGTTTCTTGCCTCTTGTCTTTCCCGTCGCACCCTTGGCCGTGTCTGCTCCGTCGAGCGAAGCGGCCCGCGCCGTGCCCTCGGTGGCGCATGCCTGCGCGACCGCTTCGCTGACGCGATTCAGCCGGGTCCGCAGATCAATCGAATAGGAGGCCCCGGCATTGGCGCGAACGAGCGCGTAATCGGCGACCAGCCTTTCGCTGCACATCCGGCTGCGCACGAAAGGGCTGATTGCGGCGCGTCCTTCCTTGGCGCCCGCTTCACAGTCGAGTTCACCGAGCCAGAGCCGGCGCGCCTGCGCGAAGTGCGCCGCCCATCGCCGTCCGTCATCGAACTGACCTGCGCGGCAATGGGCAGCGGCCAGGCCCGCCCAGGCCAGTTCGTTGGTGGCTGCCGCGCGGGGCAGCTCCGCGGCGACCCGGAAACGCTCGAGCGCAAGCGGCGCGCTGCCCTTTCCAAGGGCTGCCTCGCCTTCGCAAAGTGCCTGCATGTAGCTGTCGATTCGCCTGGCATCCGGCGGGCACAGCCCAAGCGCGGGCGGCGCGCGCTCCTGCGAGCCGCAGGCGAGCGCCGGCACAGCGGAGACGAGCAGCACGATCAGCGCGCGACCGGCGCCGGCAGACATGACCCCCGTCTACCTGACGCGCCGGACCGTGAATTCCTCCTGGATGTTGTCCTTGTAATAGCTGGCCGGGCTTCCGGAGGATAGAAACCGCCGCGCAATCTCCTCGCCGACGGCGGTGTGCTGTATCACCGAACCGCTGTCGAACTCGATTTCCAGTACCCGCGCACCGCGGTCATATCCCGCCGACTTGATGCCGCCGCGGCGGATCGGCTTGCGTTCAATGGCCATCGTCTTTCTCCCCCGGAGTGCTAAAGACCGAGCTCGCTCCACATGGTATCGATGCGCGCCTTGGTCGCAGCGTCCATGGCAATCGGCCGGCCCCACTCGCGCGCAGTCTCGCCGGCCATCTTGTTGGTCGCGTCCAGGCCCATTTTGCTGCCCAGTCCGGCCACCGGCGAGGCGAAGTCCAGGTAATCGATCGGCGTGTTCTCGACCAGCACGGTGTCGCGCGCCGGATCCATGCGGGTGGTGATCGCCCAGATCACTTCCTTCCATTCGCGCGCGTTGACATCGTCGTCGACCACGACAATGAACTTGGTGTACATGAACTGGCGCAGGAAGCTCCACACGCCGAACATCACGCGCTTGGCGTGCCCCGGGTACTGCTTGCGCATCGACACGACCGCCATGCGGTAACTGCAGCCCTCCGGCGGCAGGTAGAAGTCGACGATTTCGGGAAACGTCCGGCGCAGGATCGGCACGAACACCTCGTTGAGCGCCACCCCGAGCACGGCCGGCTCGTCCGGCGGCTTGCCGGTGTAGGTCGAGTGATAGATGGGATCGCGGCGCAACGTGATGCGTTCCACGGTGAAAACCGGGAAGCGCTCGACTTCGTTGTAGTAGCCGGTGTGGTCGCCGAACGGTCCTTCGAGCGCGGTCTCGTATCCGGCGTTGGCGGCGCTGAGCTCGCCGTTTGCGTTGGCCGGATCAGGCCGGATATGGCCCTCGAGCACGATTTCGGCGCTGGCTGGCACGTCCAGGTCGATGCCTACGCACCGCGTCGTCTCCGTGCGCGCGCCACGCAGCAGTCCGGCGAACTGGTACTCGGACAGCGCATCCGGCACCGGAGTGACGGCACCCAGTATGGTCGCCGGGTCGGCCCCCAGCGCCACTGCGATCGGAAACGGCGCTCCCGGGTGCGCCATACGGTGATCGCGGAAGTCCAGCGCGCCGCCGCGGTGCGCCAGCCAGCGCATGACCAGCCGGTTACGGCCGATCACCTGCTGCCGGTAGATGCCCAGGTTCTGTCTTTTCTTGAATGGGCCGCGGGTCACGACGAGCCCCCAGGTGATCAGGGGGCCGGCGTCGCCCGGCCAGCAGGTCTGGACGGGGAGCTTGCCGAGGTCGACATCCCCGAGTTCCCAGACGACCTGCTGGCAGGGCGCCGATCGAACGGACTTGGGTGCCATGTCCCAGAGTGCCGCCTTGAGCAAGGCCACCTTGCTCAGGGCGTCTCTCAGTCCCCTTGGCGGCTCGGGTTCCTTGAGCGCCGCAAGCAGTTCGCCGACGTCGCGCAGCGCCGCCACGCTATCGGCGCCCATGCCAAGTGCAACACGCTCGGGTGTGCCAAAGAGATTGGCCAGCACCGGGATCGTTGCGCCCGCCGGCCGCTCGAATAGCAGCGCTGGCCCCCCGGCGCGCAGCGTCCGATCGCATATCTCCGTGATTTCGAGGACGGGGGAAACGGGCGCCAGAATGCGGCGAAGGGCCCCGCGCACTTCGAGCTGCGCCATGAAGTCGCGCAGGTCAGCGTACTTCATCTTTTGACAGGTCGGCCTGTACGGACAAGTTTGCGCTTACTCACTCAAACCCTTCCTGTGTACGCGAAAGGTCAATCGAGCCCGGGGACGCTTGTCGGATACATGCCACGAATCGCCAGACAAGGGGACTGCCCAGGGATTGTTCTGGTACCATGTTGCACTGCATCAAGGCCGACAGCCGGTACGGTTTCCATTGAGGCGTCAGCCTCTAGAATTCCGCGGCTTCTGTTGAGCCGGGACCCGACCGGCAGACCTGCCGAACAGGCGGACGCGCTGCGGGTCGGTGCCGATTGATCATATGGGGGAACTTCGGCAAACGGCCGATCCCATCGTTTCCCGCAGCGGTCCGCGCAAATAGCAAAGCGGGCCGTCCGATTAAGGCGCGGAGCACGGTATCACGCTCCGCCTGACGTACCAACCTGTGAGTGAGGACAGCCGATGAGATTGCCGGCGGCCGCTCAGCATAAGGAGGCACGCATGTCGTTGCTGAATGAGAAAGCGTGGTTGCCGACCTCGGCAGCCCTGATTACCGCGGGCCGCGATGTCGGTCGAGGGATCGTGATCCTCGGCCGCGGGACCATCGGGATGACCGGCATCCTGACACTGTCGGCGGCCATTGCCCTGTTCGGCAGCGAGCAGGCAAGGGAGCATGTGATGGCAGTCGCCGGGTCGCTGGCGATGCCGGGGCCGGCCGTCGTCACGGCGTCGACCGGGGACGCCGACTCGCCCGCTGAGCGCGAGTCTCGCGCGGACCGCAGGGGCGGCTGGATGTCTGCGCAACCCGCCGTCGCGGCGGACCCGGCGCAAGAGCGCGTCACCCGCTATCTATCCCGCCGCTACCGCGTCGCGGAGAATGCCGTGCGCCAGATCGTCGGCGAAGCATTCAACACGGGTCGCTCGATCGGCATCGACCCCATCCTGATCCTCGCTGTGACGGCGGTCGAGTCGAGCCTGAATCCGTTTGCCCAGAGCCCGGTCGGCGCGCAGGGCCTGATGCAGGTGCTGACGCGCGTTCATAGCGACAAGTTCCTCCTGCATGGCGGCGATCATGCGGCCCTCGACCCGATCGCCAACCTCAGGGTGGGCTCCGAGATCCTCAAGGACCTGATCCAACGCGGAGGATCGATCGAGCGAGGGCTGCAGTTGTATGTCGGCGCGGGCAACCTCCCGGATGATGGCGGATATGCGGCCCGCGTTCTCGGAGAGATGGCGCGCATCAAGCTGGCCGCCGGAGGCCGTCCGCGCGAGGCGCTTGCCGCGGGGCCTGCGGCAAGCGGGGGCGCGGGCCGCAGTGCTCTGGCCGCCGAACTTCAACCTGTCGGGGCAAGCCCTTTCCAGCGCACCGCAGGAGCCGATCGTCGCCCGGTGAGCTGACCGTCGCGATTCCCCGCCGGGGGCTACAACGAACCACTTCCCGGCGCTTTGCTCATCCGTCCTCTCCCGGGGCCGCTCCGCGCCGCTGCCGTAATGGGGCGCTGCAGGTAGCTGCCCATCAGGTTGACGGCCTTTTCCAGGTTTTCCCGCTTGTTGGCGTATGAAATCCGCACATAGCGATCGGTTTCGGCTTGTCCGAAGTCGCGGCCCGGGACGACGCAGACACCCGTTTCACGTAGAAGCGTCATGGCGAAATCCCAGCTGTTCATTCCGAACCGGCTGACGTCCGAATAGATATAAAAGGCGCCATCGGGCACTGCCGGGATCTCGAAGCCAAGCCCCCGCAGTGCGGGCACCAGGAAGTCACGCCGGCGGCGAAATTCCTCGCGGCGCTCCTCATAGATAGCCAGTGCCTCTGCGGAGAAGCAGGCCAGCGCCGCATGCTGGGCAATCGCCGAAGGGCAGATGAAGAGGTTCTGAGCCAGTTTCTCCAGCGTCGGCACCAGCGACGGTGGCGCGACCAGCCAGCCAAGGCGCCAGCCGGTCATGCTGAAGTACTTGGAAAAGCTGCCTAACGTCAGGACGTCCCCGGGCAGCGCCAGCGCGGTGGATGGCGGGCCGTCATAGGTGAGGCCCAGGTAGATCTCATCGACGATGAGGAAACCGCCATGCCGGCGCACCGTATCGGCGATCGCCGCCAGAGTGCGTGGTTCAACGGAAGTGCCGGTCGGGTTCGATGGAGAAGCGAGCAGAACGCCGGCGCTGCGCTCAGTCCACGCGTCTTCGATCATTTCAGCGGTCGGCTGGAAGCGCGTTTCCGGTCCGCAGGGCATGAGTTGCGCGTGGCCTTCGAAGACGGCCGCGAAATGCCGATTGCATGGATAGCTCGGATCGGGCATCAGCACATTGCGATCGCGCTCGAGCAGCGCCGCCATGGCGAGCAGCAAAGCGCCGGAGGCTCCCGCGGTGACCACGACACGGTCCGGGTCTAAGGCCAGCCGAAACTGGCGACCGTAATCCGCGGCGATCGCTTCGCGCAGCGCGCTCGTTCCCAAAGCGGGCGTGTATTGCGTCAGCCCGGCATCGATGGCCCGTCGCGCCGCGGCCTGGACCGGCGGCGGTGCCGTGAAGTCGGGCTCGCCAATGCTCAGGTGAACGATGGATCGGCCCGCGTCGGAAAGGCGTTGCGCTTCCTTGACGATCTCCATCACGTAGAAAGGCGCTATGCCCCGGGTCCGATTGGCGACTCGATCGGTCACGGCGTCGCTCCGGGGCGAACCGGCCCGCTGCGATCACCGAAGGCCCGATGCGCCGGTCGTGAGCAATCAGGCAAAAAAAAGCCTGTCAGCTGAGCGCGCCCGAGATCGGCCGAGGAGGGGGAGGAGAGGCGCCGAAGAGGGGCTTCGCACTCGAGCGTGGCGACAGGCTCAGGAGCAGGAAGCTGGGCATATGGTAGTGGGGCGTCTGAGAAAGTCAATGCTTTGTCCAAGTCAACCAAAAATATTGTCCATGCCGAGCGGGTGGCCTTCCGGGGTCAGGGGCCGAGCGTGATCTGTGCTCGATCGGCCTGTCCCCTTGTCCATGCCTGAACAGGTCGAGACCGATCCAATCAAAGGCCTCCACGATAATGCGCGCTTTGCGCGCCCGCTTATTGACCAAATGAAAACCGACGAAGAGAACGCCGACCTAGAGCGTGCCGCACTCGAGTACCACGAGCACCCGAGGCCGGGAAAGATCTCGGTAACACCGACCAAGCAACTGATCAACCAGCGCGACCTGGCGCTTGCCTATTCGCCGGGGGTCGCCGCGGCCGCTCTGGCCATTGCCGCCGAGCCCGCCGACGCGTCCCGGTATACCGCGCGCGCCAACCTGGTGGGCGTCGTGACCAACGGCACCGCCGTTCTGGGGCTGGGCAACATCGGGCCGCTGGCGTCAAAGCCGGTGATGGAAGGCAAGGGCGTGCTGTTCAAGAAGTTCGCCGGTATCGATGTCTTCGACATCGAAATCAGCGAGCAGGACCCGGACCGGCTGGTCGAGATCATCGCCGCGCTGGAACCGACCTTCGGCGGCATCAACCTCGAGGACATCAAGGCGCCGGAGTGCTTCATCGTCGAGCGCAAGCTGCGTGAACGGATGAAGATCCCGGTGTTTCACGACGATCAGCATGGCACCGCGATCATCGTCGCGGCGGCGATCCTCAACGGCCTGAGCGTGGTTGGCAAGGATCTGGCGCAGGTCAAGCTCGTCACCAGCGGCGCCGGCGCCGCAGCGCTGGCCTGCCTCGACCTGCTCGTCGAACTCGGGCTGCCTCGCGCGAACATCTGGGCCAGCGACATCGAGGGCGTCGTCTACGAGGGTCGTACGGTGCTGATGGACGACGAGAAGCGCCGCTATGCGCAGCCCACGCCGGCGCGTGGGCTGGCCGAGATCATCGAGGGCGCGGATGTGTTTCTCGGCCTGTCCGCCGGCGGCGTCCTCAAGGGCGAGATGGTGGCCAGGATGGCCGCGCGGCCACTGGTCCTGGCGCTGGCCAATCCGAACCCGGAAATCCTTCCGGAAGACGTCAAGGCCGTTCGCGACGACGCCGTGATCGCCACGGGCCGCTCCGACTATCCGAACCAGGTCAACAACGTCCTGTGCTTTCCCTTCGTGTTCCGCGGTGCGCTGGACGTCGGCGCCACGATGATCACCAAGGAAATGGAAGTGGCTGCGGTGCACGCGATCGCGCAACTCGCCCGCGAGGAATCGAGCGACGTCGTCGCCAGTGCCTATGGTGTGCACGACCTGGGCTTTGGTGCCGAGTACCTGATCCCGAAGCCCTTCGACCCGCGGCTGATGATGCGCATCGCACCGGCGGTCGCCGCTGCGGCGATGACCAGCGGCGTTGCGACGCGTCCGATCGAAGATCTCGACGCCTACCGCGACCAGTTGCAGCAGTTCGTCTATCACTCGGGCACGTTCATGAAGCCGATCTTCGCCACTGCCAAGAAGGCGGTGGCAGAGGGCGGGCGCGCGCGTGTCGTGTTCTGCGAGGGAGAGGACGAGCGCGTACTGCGTGCAGTCCAGGTGGTGATCGACGAAGGCATTGCCAGGCCGACGTTGATTGCCCGCCCGGCGGTGCTCGAGCGCCGCCTGGTGCGCTTCGCGCTGCGCATGAAGGCGGGAGCGGATTTCGACGTGGTCAATCCCGAGTCGGATCCGCGCTACCGCGACTACTGGCGCAGCTATCACGAGATGACGGCTCGGCGCGGGGTGACCGAGCAGTACGCCAAGATCGAGATGAGGCGGCGGCTGACGTTGATCGGCGCGATGATGATCGCCAAGAACGATGCCGACGGCATGATCTGCGGCACGTTCGGGGCGCACGACCTGCACCTTCAGTACATCGACCAGGTGATCGGCCGCCGGCCTGGGGCCAACGTCTACGCGGCGATGAACATCCTGATGCTGCCGGGCCGGCAGATCGCGATTGCCGACACCCACGTCAACGTCGACCCGACAGCAGCCGAGATCGTCGAGATCGCGGTGCTGGCGGCGGAGGAACTGCAGCGTCTCGGCATCACGCCGCGGGTGGCGCTGCTGTCGCATTCGAACTTCGGCTCGAGCCGCGCGCCCAGCGCGGAGAAGATGCGGCAGGCGCTGTCGCTGCTGAGACGGCGCGCGCCGGCCCTGGAGGTCGACGGCGAGATGCACGCCGACTGCGCGCTGGACAGCACGCTGCGCAGATCGATCATGCCGTGGTCGACCCTGCAGGCGGATGCCAACCTGCTGGTGCTGCCAGGCATCGATGCCGCCAACATCGGCTACAACCTGCTCAAGACCGCGGCCGGCAACAACGTGGCGATCGGCCCGATCCTGCTCGGCGCTGCAAGGCCGGTGCACATCCTGACGGCGTCGGCGACCGTGCGGCGGATCGTCAACATGACCGCGCTCACCGTAGTCGACGCGAACTCGCAGCGCTGACACGCGTCGGTCGGACAGGATGTCAGCCGGCGAGGCCAGGGTTCCCGGTGTCATGATCGACGCGGAACATCACGCTGCCCCGCGGTCGACGACCTTGCGGCGCCTCGGGCAATTGCTGCTTGTTCTGCTGGTGCTGGTGCTCGGCGCCTCGGCGTGCGCACGTGACGACGCGTCGCCTGCCGGGCGCTCGGCGCCGGCAATGCTGGGCGAGGTGGCGGTCGATGCGCTGCCTCCGGAGGGGCGCTCGACGCTGGCGCTGATCCGGCGAGGTGGTCCATTTCCCTACCGCAAGGACGGCGCCGTCTTCGGCAACCGTGAGCGCCTGCTGCCGCGGCGCCCGCGCGGCTACTACACCGAGTACACCGTGCCGACGCCCGGCAGCCGCGACCGCGGCGCGCGACGGATCGTCGCCGGCAAGGGGCCGAGCGGCGATCCGTCGAGCAGCGGCGAGTATTACTACACCGACGATCACTATCAGAGCTTCCGCCGGATCAGACAATGAGCGCCTCCAGGAGTACGCCGGACCCGATCGACGCGTTGCCGGCCCAGACCGTACGCAGGCTCGGGGCGCGCGAGGTCGACGATGTGCGCCGATGGGCCTCGCAGTCGGGGCATCAATTCGTTCTCGTGGAATGCTCCGACTGCGTCGACAAGAACGCCGTGATGAAGGCGATCGGTCGCGCCTTCGCCTTTCCCGAGTGGTACGGGGCCAATCTCGATGCGCTGTACGACTGTCTCACCGACCTGCCCGAGCGCGGCGGCGCCGGGTGGGTGATCGTCCTCGAACACCTGCCCCACGAAAGCCGCTTCGGCGCCGCCGAGCAGGCGGCCCTGCTCGACGTGTTCCGCGACGCCCGTGACGACTTCGCGGAACGCGGCGTCGCCCTGCGCGTGTTCTACTCCTGAATCGGCGAACCGCCGGATGCGGTGACGCGGGTCGTAGTCTTCTCGATGAACCTCAGGCGGACGGAAGTGGTCGGGCGGACGCGCCGGCGAGATCGCCGACGGTCGCCTGAAGGGCGGCCAGCGCTGCCAACCCGGCGGTTTCGGTGCGCAGGATGCGCGGTCCGATCCGGGTGGCGACGAATCCGGCCTGGGCGGCGCGCTGCTCCTCGTCCTCGCTGAATCCGCCCTCGGGGCCGACCATCAGCGCCACGCCGAGGCCGGGCAGGGCACGCGGAAGCCCGCTGCCCGCGGACGGCAGCAGCATCAGGCGAGGCTGGCCGGCAGGTAACGAAGTCAGCGCCGCTTCGAGCGACGGGAAGAAGTCCACCTCTGGCACCCGATTGCGGCCGCATTGGCAGCACGCCGAAAGCACGATTTCTCGCCAGCGCTGCAGTCGTCGCTCTTCTCGCCGGGCATCCAGCCGTACGACAGTGCGCCGGGTCGGCGCGATGACGATGCGGTCGACGCCGAGTTCGACCGCCTTCTCGACGATCCAGTCGAGCTTGTCGGAGGCGACCAGCGCCTGGATCAACGTGATCTTCAGCGGCGATTCGCGATCGATCGGGTCGTGCGCGTCGATGCGCGCCATGGCGCCGCCGTCGTCGATGAGAAGGGATGCTGCGTACTCGCCGCCGCGCCCGTTGAACAGAACGATCGGTGCGCCACCACGCAGCCGGAGGACGCGCAAGGCGTGGTGAGCCACCGCGGCCGGCAGGCGCAGCGACTCGCCGGCCGTCAGCGGCGAGTCGACGAAGAAGCGAGGGTGCGGCATGGAAGCAGGCAGAAAAAAGGCCCGGCGCGCGGCCGGGCCCCGACTCTTGTCATCCTTGCCTGCGGCACTGCCGCCGCGCGGGGCGACTAGGCGGCAAGTCGCGCCGGCGCCTCGGGCGGTTCCGTCAGCGCCTTGACGAATGTCGGCAACGCAAACAACCCGGCATGCAGTTCTGCGTTGTAGTAGCTGAGGCCGCCGATGCGCCGCTCGCGCAGCCTCGCGGAAATCGCCTCTGCAGTCATCAGCCGCGGATTGGCACTGTCGCTCGCGACGCCGAGGCACCACAGTGAGCCGTACAGCGGAATGAACAGCGCCAGCGGGTGCACCTGCCTGAAGACCTTGCGCAGGTTCGCGGCGTTCTTGCGTACCGTCTCGGGCGCGTATACCGGAGTGCCGAGGTGCAGCGTCAGCATGCCACCCGGATTGAGCCGGTCGCGGCACATGCGGAAGAACTCTTCCGAATACAGGTGGAACGCCGGCGTGTCCGGATCGGTAAGGTCGAGCACGATCACGTCGAACTTCTCGCTCGCGTTCTTCACGTACTCGAAGCCGTCGCCGATCCTGATCTCCAGCCGCGGGTCGTCGAGCGCGCCCTTGTGAATCTCGCCCAGGTGGGTGCGCGCGACGTCGATCACCGCGGCGTCGAGTTCGGCCATCACGATCCGCCTGACGCTCGGGTGCTTGAAGATCTCTTCCGACGAGCCGCCGTCGCCGCCGCCGATGACCAGCACCGACTGCGGGTTCGGATGCGTGAGCAGGGCCGGGTGCGTCATGCACTCGTGGTAGAAGAACTCCTCCTTTTCGGAGGTCATCAACCGGCCGTCGAGGCGAAACAGCTTGCCGAACTGGGGCGTGTCGTAAACCTCGACGCGCTGGTAAGGCGACTCGATTGTCTGCAGCCGCCGGCGGGCTGTGAAGCCGTACCCGGAATTCGCGTTCAGCCAGTCGAAGATCAGTTCACTCGATCCGGCGCTGCCGCCCGGCGCCTGCTCCGATGCCTCGGCGGCGATCGACTGCGTGCTGGCGGCCAGGTCACCGCGGTTGATGCGGTTCACGACCTGGCTCGCCGGACGGAACGCCACCATCAACTCGTCGAAGAGCTGCTGTGCCTTGGCGCCGTTGTCGTCGGTGAAATTGCAGACGTAGACGTCGAGCGTGACGCCGCGACGCTCGGGCCAGGTGTGCACGGCGAGGTGCGACTCCGCGAGCAGAACCGCGCCGGTGATGCCGCCGGGCTGCCCGTTGTAGTCGGGAAAAACGTGATACTTCTCGTCGACGATAGTAAGACCCGCGGCGACGGTCGCGCCACGGCACAGCGTCGAGAGTTTTTCCAGATCCGTCAGCAGTGCGGAAGTGCAGCTGCAGTCGAACAGATCGCCAGTCAGGTGAAGTCCTTGCATCTTCGTCCCCCAGCAGGTCCGCCCTAATCGACCTGAATCGCGGTTCATCACCGCAACCCACGATCCGGGACCCGGCGCTGGTGCGCGGCGCGCGGGTCGGTAACAGCTTTCGCTGCGTCGATTGGACCTGGCGGGGGAAGATGCCTCGACTTCTAGGCAACCCGTTGCTTCCGGTGCTCCGGATCGAATTTGGACCGCGAATGTTATAGGAATTCACACGCCGGCGAAAGCGCTCCGGCGCGCAGGAAACCGAGCGGATCCTCGATGTCCGAGGGGATGCGACTGGCCGTCGCCGCATGCCGGGGCGGGCGCGCTCGCGGCTGATAAGATTTTGCCGCGTGCCCGCGCCTTGCCGGATACTCCCGCCCGTATGCCAGACATCGCCGTGGCGCCGCCGCCGACCCCTGCGCAGATGTGCAACGCGCTGCGCGCGTTGGCGATGGACGCCGTTCAGAAAGCCAATTCCGGCCACCCCGGCATGCCGATGGGGATGGCGGAGATCGCCCTGGCGCTGTGGCATCGCCACTTGCGGCACAACCCGGGCGATCCGAAGTGGCCCGATCGCGACCGTTTCGTGCTCTCGAACGGCCATGGTTCGATGCTGCTGTACGCGCTGCTGCATCTGACCGGTTATGACCTGCCGATCGAGCAGCTGGCGGAGTTCCGCCAGCTGCATAGCCGGACCCCGGGCCACCCTGAACTCGGGCTTACGCCCGGCGTCGAGACGACAACCGGTCCGCTCGGGCAAGGTTTCGCCAATGCCGTGGGGATG
Organism: uncultured beta proteobacterium; assembly: GCA_963847675.1. Classification (GTDB taxonomy): domain Bacteria; phylum Pseudomonadota; class Gammaproteobacteria; order Burkholderiales; family Burkholderiaceae_F; genus JADJWR01. The sequence goes on along the minus strand of CAWKAP010000006.1, from coordinate 312,321 downwards.
GCGCTCGCAGAGCAGTTGCTCTCCGCGGAGTTCAACCGGCCCGGTCTCCCGGTCGTCGACCATCGCACGTACGTATTTGCCGGCGATGGGTGTCTGATGGAGGGCATCTCGCACGAGGCGGCCTCTCTGGCCGGCACCTGGCGATTGCGCAAGCTCGTCGTCATTTACGACGACAACGGCATCTCGATCGACGGCGAGGTCAGGCACTGGTTCACGGACGACACGGCCGCGCGTTTCCGCGCCTACCGATGGAACGTGATCGGTCCGGTCGATGGTCACGACGCCGATGCGGTGGACCGTGCCCTGGGCGACGCGCTTGAAGCGGACCGGCCGACGCTGATCGTTGCCCGCACCGTCATCGGCAAGGGCTCGCCGAATCGCGCCGGCAGCGAGAAAGCGCACGGCGAGGCCCTCGGCGAGAGCGAGGTCGCTGCGACCCGGGTGGCGATCGACTGGCCTCATCCACCCTTCCACGTGCCGGCGTCGGTCGCCGAGGCCTGGAACGCACGGGCCGCGGGCGCGCGGCGACAGTCGCAATGGGATGACCTGTTCGCGGAGTACCAACGGCGGTTCCCCGAACTCGCAGCCGAGTTTCGCCGCCGCGTGCGCGGCGAACTGCCCGCAGGCTTCGATGCGACGGTGACGGCAGCGGTCACCTCGGCCGACGAAAAGCGCGAGAGCATGGCCACCCGCAAGGCGTCGCAGCTGGCGCTCGAAGTGCTGGCCGAGGCCGCGCCGGAGATGGTGGGTGGTTCGGCGGACCTGACCGGCAGCAATCTGACCAGGTGGAGCAAGGCGGCCCCGCTGCGGGTCGGCGACGACGGTTTCGCGCCGGGCAGGCACATCAATTTCGGCGTGCGCGAGTTCGGCATGAGCGCGATCGCCAATGGCATCGCCCTTCACGGCGGCTTCATTCCTTTCGTCGGCACCTTCCTGGTGTTTTCCGACTACGCGCGCAACGCGCTGCGCATGGCGGCGCTGATGCGGCAGCGGGTGATCTTCGTCTTCACGCACGACTCGATCGGCCTCGGTGAGGACGGGCCCACGCACCAGGCGGTCGAGCACGCGGCCAGCCTGCGTCTGATCCCGAACATGGACGTCTGGCGTCCGTGCGACGCCGTCGAGACGCTGCTTGCCTGGGCGCATGCCGTGGAGCGGCGCGACGGACCGACGTCGCTGCTGCTGTCGCGCCAGTCGGTGCCGTTCCTGCGCGAGCGGGCGGACGCCGACGCCGTGCGCCGCGGCGGCTACGTTTTCAAGGAGGCGGCAGGCGGGCTGCGCAAGGCGGGCGCCATTCTGATAGCCACCGGTTCCGAGGTGCCGCTGGCGGTGCAGGCGCAGGACCGGCTGGCACAGGCTGGCGTGCACGTTCGCGTGGTGTCGATGCCGTCGACGACGGTGTTCGATCGTCAGGACGCCGCCTACAAGTCGCACGTGCTCCCCGAAGGGCTGCCGCGGGTGGCGATCGAGGCCGGCGTCACTGATTTCTGGTGGAAGTACGTTCGCGCCAACGGCGCGGTGCTCGGTGTCGACCGCTTTGGCGAATCGGCGCCGGCGGCCGATGTGTACAGACATTTCGGGCTGACGGTCGACAATCTCGTGGCGACCGTGCAGGCCCTCTTATCCCGGGAGAAAACGTCATGACGATCAAGGTTGCCATCAACGGCTATGGCCGCATCGGCCGCAACATCCTGCGCGCGCACTATGAAGGCGGCAAGAAGCACGACATCCAGATCGTCGCGATCAACGATCTCGGCGACACCAAGATCAATGCGCATCTGACCAAGTACGACACGGCGCACGGCCCGTTTCCCGGCACGGTGGCCATCGACGGCGATTCGCTGGTCGTCAACGGCGACCGGATCCGCGTGCTGTCGAACCGCGATCCCGCGCAGCTGCCGTGGAAGGATCTCGGCGTCGACGTCGTGCACGAGTGCACCGGCTTCTTCACCAGCAAGGAAAAGGCCTCGGCGCACCTGAAGGCCGGCGCGAAGAAAGTGATCATTTCGGCGCCCGGCGGCAAGGATGTCGACGGAACGATCGTCTACGGCGTCAACCACGGCGTGCTGAAGGCCTCGGACACCGTGATCTCGAACGCGTCGTGCACGACCAATTGCCTGGCGCCGCTGGTCAAGCCGCTGCACGAGAAGATCGGCCTGGTCAACGGGCTGATGACGACGATCCATGCGTATACCAACGACCAGGTGCTGACCGACGTCTATCACGAGGATCTGCGCCGCGCCCGTGCCGCCGCGCACAACATGATCCCGACCAAGACCGGCGCCGCTGCCGCCGTGGGCCTCGTGCTGCCGCAACTGAACGGCAAGCTCGACGGCTACGCGATCCGTGTGCCGACCATCAACGTATCGATCGTCGACCTGTCGTTCATCGCCGCGCGCGACACGACGGTCGACGAGGTGAACGCGATCATGAAGGCCGCCGCCGACGGCGAACTGAAGGGCATCCTCGGCTACAACGCCGACCCGCTGGTGTCGAGCGACTTCAACCACGACCCGCGCTCCAGCATCTTCGAGGCCACGCTGACCAAGGTCTCGGGCCGTCTGGTGAAGGTCAGCAGCTGGTATGACAACGAGTGGGGCTTCAGCAACCGCATGCTCGATACGACGGTTGCGTTGATGGCGGCGAAGTGACCGACCTGGCCGAACTCCCACCCGTGGCCGCCACGAGCCAAGAGGCCCCGTCCCGCCGACTCCGGTAGGCTCTGTCCCCGGCACGTCAGCTTGCCGCTGCGCCGGGCCAGACATCTTCAACGGCAGGGCCCGCTGTCATCGCGGGCAGGCAGCCGGGCGTTGCGCATCGAACGTCGGTCGGAGAGTTCAATGAAGTCAGTGCGTGGTTGGATCGCGGTGCTCGGCCTTGCCATGGTCAGCGGGTCGGCCCTGGCCGACCGGCCTCGGCTGAAGACGAGTGCCGGCGAGGAGACGCGGCGCGTGATCGTGAAGTTCCGGCAAGAGGGCGTCGTCATTTCCGGGCGGGCCCAGGCGACGGCAGTGCGGTCGCGCGTCGGCGAACTGTCGGCACGACAGGCCGTGGCCCTGACCCTCGCGCGCAGCGTTTCCGACAGGATGCATGCACTTTGGCTCGAGCGTCCGTTGCGCGGGCGCGAGCTCGACCGCGTGCTGAAGCGGCTGGCGGCCGATCCTTCGGTCGAGTACGCGGTGGCCGACGGTCGCAAGTACCGCGCAGCGATTCCGAGCGACCCGCTGTTCAACCAGACACCGGAGACCGGCCAGTGGTGGCTGACCGCGCCGAACAGCACGTTCGTCTCGGCCATCGACGGCCCGCGTGCCTGGGACCTGACCACCGGGGATGCGAAGATCGTCGTTGCCGTGCTCGACACCGGAGCGATGTTCGACCATCCCGATCTGGGCCGGTCGGGCGAAGGCGGCAAGTTCCTGCCCGGCTACGACTTTGTCGGAGGCGGCGGCAGCGTCGATGCCATCAAGGTTGCCAACGATGGCGATGCACGCGATCCCGATCCCAGCGACCCCGGCGACTGGGTCGACACCAGCGACCACACCGACCCGCTGTTTTCCGACTGCGAGATTGCGGACAGTTCATGGCACGGTGTTCACATCGCGGGGATCATCGGGGCGCGCTCGAACAATGGCACGGGGGGCGCCGGAATCGGCTGGGACACGCCCGTTCTTCCGGTTCGCGTCCTCGGCAAGTGCTTCGGCTACGACTCGGACATCATCGCCGGCATGCGCTGGGCTGCCGGGCTGCCGGTGCCGGACGCGCCGGAGAACCCGTCGCCGGCACGGGTGGTGAATCTCAGCCTCGGCTCGCTGGGCGCATGCACTGCGCCCTATGTCAATGCGGTTGATGAATTGCGTGCGCGCGGCGTCCTGGTGGTCGCCGCCGCCGGCAACGACGGCGCCAGGGAGGTCGCGTCGCCCGGCAATTGCCCCGGCGTCGTCTCGGTGACCGCGCTGCGACATGTGGGCACCAAGGTGGGGTTCGCCAACTTCGGCCCGGGGATCACCGTCGCGGCGCCCGGCGGCAACTGCGTCAACGTCGGCATCAACCAGCCGTGCCTGTATCCGATCGTCTCGGCCGACAACGCCGGCAGCAGGCGGCCGGACGCGATGATCTACGGGGGGAAACTCGGCACTAGCTTCTCGACACCGATGGTTGCCGGCGTGGCGGCCCTGATGCTCAGCCGCGATCCTTTGTTGAGCAACGAGGATCTGACGGCGCGCCTGCGCCTGACGAGCCGCGTCTTCCCGGTCGCGGACCCGGCGCTGCTGTCCTGTTCGGATCCGGACTTCGTGCCCAACGTCGACGGCGACCTGCCGAACGACGGCCAGTGCAACTGCACGTCGTTTTCGTGCGGCGAAGGCATGCTCGACGCCGGGGCTGCCGTGCGCGCGGCGAGCAACGCGGTCGCCGTCGTCTTTGGTCCGTCCAGCGGCACGCAGGGGCAGGCGGTGACCTTCGACGGCTCGAGCAGCCTGCCCGCGCCGCGCAGGCAGTTGACCTCGTATCAGTGGACCGTCCTCTCGGGCCCGGTCGGCGGTGCTTTCGCCACTTCGTCGGCGTCGACTACGCAGTTCACCGGCAATGCCGGTCAGTACACGCTGCGCCTGACGGTGACCGACAGCGCCGGCACGCTGGACAGTTACGACTTCACGCTCGCGGTCGGCGAAGCTTCGGGCGGCGGCGGCGGTGCGTTGCCGCTGCTGCATGTGGCGCTGCTCGCGGGCCTGCTTGCGCTGTCGCGCCGACGCGTCAGCGGTTGATGGCGTTGCGCCCGGGCGCAACGCCTGCCATCACCAGGCCCAGTGCCGAACCGATAAGCGCGCCCCAGAGGTGAGCCTGCGGCACGGTCGCCGCCGCGAGCCACTCGGCATACGGGGTCGCGGCAGGGTCACGCGGGACTTCCAGTGCGACCTTGGCCCAGCCGGCGACAAGCAGCGCGAGGGGCAGCAGCGACGCCGACCACGACCGGCTGCGCAGCGCGGCCGCGAACGCCGAGGTCGCGCCGGCAAAGAAGATCACATGCAGGGCGCCCGAGGCGCCGCGGTACCACTCGATTGCCGGATTGAAAGCGGCCAGCGCCATGGACACGAAGGCGGCGCCGAGCGCGAAGCTCAGCAACTGGCGCTTCGCCCCCAGCTGCGGCGCGAAAAGGCCTGCCAGCACCACCCAGGCCCCGGCGTTGACCAGCGCGTGCGTCCAGTTGACGTGAACGAAGTGCGCGGTGAGCAGGCGCCAGGGTTCGGCCGGCAGCAGCGCGCGTCGGTACTCGAGCGCGGGCGGGGCTGAGGGTATCGCCTGCAGCAGCAGCAGCAGCGCGCTGCCGGACAGCGCCGCCACGAGCGCAGGGGACAGGCGAGGCAGCGGCGGCGGGCGCATCCGCCAATGATGCCCGGCAATCGCTGTGCCGGCGCGTCAGGCTCGCGCGGCAGCCGGGGAGACCTCAGGCACCGCGTTCGTATAATTGCCGTACCCTCCACGGGTATCCCTTGCGGCTGCCGGATGACGGCGGCCGGCGCCTCCCGCAAAATCCCCCTGGGTCGACTCGAAGATGAAAGTCCAATTGCTCTCCGATCTGGCCGGTGCGCGTGCGCTTGCCGGCAAGCGTGTCTTCATTCGTTCGGACCTGAACGTGCCGCAGGACGAGGCCGGCAACATCACCGAGGACACGCGCATCCGCGCATCGGTGCCGGCGATTCGCATGGCGCTCGATGGCGGCGCGGCGGTGATGGTGACCTCGCACCTGGGCCGGCCCAAGGAAGGCGAGTTCAAGCCCGGGGACTCTCTGGCGCCGGTGGCGAAGCGGCTCGGCGAGCTGCTCGGACGCGAGGTGCCGCTCAGGCGCGACTGGGTCGATGGCGTCGATGTGGCGCCCGGGCAGGTCGTGCTGCTCGAGAACTGCCGCGTCAACACGGGCGAGAAGAAGAACAGCGACGAACTCGCGCAGAAGATGGCGAGGCTGTGCGACGTCTATGTCAACGATGCCTTCGGCACCGCGCACCGCGCCGAGGCGACCACGCACGGCATCGCCAGGTTCGCGCCGGTGGCCTGCGCCGGGCCGCTGCTGGCCGCCGAGATCGAGGCGCTCGGCAAGGCGCTGCTCGAGCCCAAGCGGCCGCTGCTGGCCATCGTCGCCGGCAGCAAGGTGTCGACGAAGCTCACGATCCTGAACAACCTTGCGCAGAAGGTCGACCTTCTCATCGTCGGCGGCGGCATCGCCAACACCTTCCTGCTCGCCGAGGGCATGAAGATCGGCAAATCGCTCGCTGAGCCGGACCTCGTGCCCGAATGCCGCAAGGTCCTGCAGACGCTGGCGGCCAAGGGCGGAACGCTGCCGCTGCCGATCGACGTCGTGGTGGCGAAGGAGTTCAAGGCCGATGCGCCGGCCACCGTTCGCCGCGCCGACGACGTGCGCGACGACGAGATGATCCTCGACGTCGGTCCGCAGAGCGCGCTGGCGCTGGCGCACGTGATCAACTCTGCGGGGACGATCATCTGGAACGGACCGATCGGCGTATTCGAGTTCGAAGCCTTCGCCAATGGCACGCATCAGATGGCCCTGGCGATCGCCGAGGCGACCGCGCGCGGCGCCTTCTCGATCGCCGGCGGGGGCGACACGCTGGCCGCCATTGCCAAGTACAGCATCGGCGAGCGGGTCAGCTACATCTCGACCGGCGGGGGCGCCTTCCTCGAGTTTCTCGAGGGCAAGACACTGCCGGCGATCGAGGTGCTGCAGCAGCGTGCCGGCGGCTGAGCCTAGCGACGAGGTCCGCATGGCGCACCCTGGTGGCGACCCGGCTGCGGTCGGCGGGCCGCGGCGGGCAGTTTTCTCTTCGAACCGCAAGCCCGGCTCGACGGACGCCGGTTCAGTGACGACGGACAGGGACAGGCAGATGCTGCGCAGTACGAAGATCGTCGCGACCCTCGGGCCCGCCTCCAGCGATTTGCCGATCCTGCAGCGCATGCTGGCCGCCGGCGTCGACGTCGTTCGCTTCAACTTCTCGCACGGGAAGCCGGAGGACCACCTCGCGCGGGCCAGACTCGTCCGCGAGGTCGCTGCCGCGACCGGCATCGAAGTCGCGATCATGGCCGACCTGCAGGGCCCGAAGATCCGCGTCGGCAAGTTCGAAGGCGGCAAGGTCGAACTTCATCCCGGCCAGCGCTTCGTCCTCGACGCGAACTGCGAACTCGGCGATAGCGAGCGCGCCGGCCTCGACTACAAGGATCTTCCGCGCGACGTCCGTCCCGGGGACGTATTGCTGCTCAACGACGGACGCCTGGTCCTCGACGTCGACCGCGTCGCGGGCGCGGAGATCGTCACCACCGTGCGCATCGGTGGCGAACTGTCGAACAACAAGGGCATCAACAAGCAGGGCGGTGGTCTTTCGGCGCCGGCGCTCACGGCCAAGGACGTGCGCGACATCGAAACGGCGATGGACTGCGGCGCCGATTACGTGGCGGTGTCGTTCGTGAAGAGCCGCACGGACGTGGAGATGGCACGCCGGCTGGCGACGATCAGCGGCGAGAAGCACGGCATCCGGCCCCTGATCATCGCCAAGATCGAGCGTGCCGAGGCGATTCCCGTGCTCAAGGAAATCCTCGACGCCGCCGACGGCATCATGGTGGCGCGCGGTGACCTGGCGGTCGAGGTCGGCAACGCGGCGGTGCCGGCGCTGCAGAAGCGGATGATCCGCATGGCGCGCGAGTCCAACAAGCTGGCCATCACCGCGACGCAGATGATGGAGTCGATGATCGTCAACGCCTCGCCGACGCGCGCCGAGGTCAGCGACGTCGCCAACGCCGTGCTCGACGGCACCGACGCGGTGATGCTGTCGGCGGAAACGGCCAGCGGCCGCTACCCGGTCGAAGTGGTCGAAACGATGGCGTCGATCGTGCTGGAAGCCGACCGCTCGGAAACGCCCGGCCTCGACCAGCAGTTCCTCAACGAAACCTTTCGGCGCGTCGACCAGTCGATCGCCTACGGCGCGCTGTTCACGGCCTACCACCTGCGCTGCGCGGCGATCGTGGCACTGACCGAATCGGGCTCGACAGCCCTGTGGATGAGCCGCCACGATATCGACGTCCCGATCTATGCGCTGACGCCGAGCGTGACGACGCAGCGCCGCCTGGCCCTCTACCGGAACGTGCGGCCGCTGCATTTCTCGATCATCGACGATCGCGACCGGGCGCTGGCGGCCGCCGAGCGTCTGCTGCTCGACCGCTCGCGTGTCAGGCATGGCGACCTCATCGTGCTGACCTGCGGCGAGCCGATGGGACAGCCCGGCGGCACCAATACGCTGAAGATCGTGCGGGTCACGGACGAAGGGGTGGAAGCCTAGTCGCGGCCGAGGCGGGACCCGCCGCGGCCGACGCAGGCGAAGCGGATAGACTTTTCTTGACTGATGGAGGACACGATGGCACTGGTATCGATGCGACAGCTTCTCGATCACGCGGCGGAAAACGGCTACGGCATCCCCGCCTTCAACGTCAACAACCTCGAACAGGTGCAGGCGATCATGGAGGCGGCTGCCGAGGTGAACGCGCCGGTGATCATGCAGGCGTCGGCCGGCGCGCGGAAGTACGCCGGCGAGAAGTTCCTCGCCCACCTGATCCAGGCGGCGATCGAAAGCTACCCGTCGATCCCGATCGCCATGCACCAGGACCACGGCGCCTCGCCCGCGGTGTGCGAAGGCGCGATCAAGCTCGGCTTTTCCAGCGTGATGATGGACGGCTCGCTGAAGGAGGACGGCAAGACGGTGGCCGACTACGACTACAACGTGCAGGTCACCAAGAAGGTCGTCGACCTGGCGCACCGGCTCGGCGTCAGCGTCGAGGGCGAGCTCGGCTGCCTCGGGTCGCTCGAGACGATGCGCGGCGACAAGGAAGACGGCCACGGCGCGGAGATCACGATGACCAAGGAGATGCTGCTCACCGATCCCGATCAGGCGGCCGACTTCGTCAAGAGGACGCAGCTCGACGCGCTGGCGATCGCCATCGGCACTTCGCACGGCGCCTACAAGTTCACCCGCAAGCCGACCGGCGACATCCTGGCCATCGAACGCATCAAGCAGATCCACCGGCGCATCCCGAACACGCACCTGGTGATGCACGGCTCCTCCAGCGTGCCGCAGGACCTGCTCGAGGAGATCCGCAAGTACGGCGGGCAGATGAAGGAGACCTACGGCGTGCCGGTCGAGGAAATCCAGGAGGCGATCAAGCACGGCGTGCGCAAGGTCAACATCGACACCGACATCCGGCTCGCGATGACGGCCGCCACGCGCAAGTTCCTGTTCGAGAACCCGAGTCACTTCGACCCGCGCGACTTCCTCAAGCCGGCGCGCGCGGCGGCCAGGAAGATCTGCAAGGAGCGCTACCAGCAGTTCGGCTGCGAAGGCCAGGGCGGCAAGATCGAGCCGTTGGCGCTGGAAAAGGTCGCGCACAGGTACACGACCGGCGAACTGAGCCAGCACGTGCACTGAGCCGGCGGGCCGGGTCTGCAATGAGCGAACTGTCGAGTTGGGTCGGCCGCACGCAGCGGTCGACCGAAACCGTCGACGCGCGGCTCGTCCGCTGGCTGGCGGCCGCGCTCGACCGCACCGATCTGCTCGATGTGCGCGACGGCGCGCCGCTGCCGCCGGCATGGCACTGGGCGTTCTTCAACGCGATCGAACCGATGAGTGCGCTCGGCCGCGATGGTCACCCGAAGAAGGGCGGCTTTTTGCCGGTCACCGCGCAGCCGCGTCGCATGTGGGCCGGCAGCCGGCTGCATTGGCACGGTGAACTGCGCGTCGGCGACACGCTCGAACGGGTGTCGACGATCCTCAGGTGCGAGGCCAAGCGCGGCAGGACCGGCGAGATGGTGCTGGTCACGGTCGGCCACCGGTATCGCGGGCGCGATGCGCTGCTGCTCGACGACGAGCACGACATCGTCTATCGGGACGAAGCCAGCGAAGAGGAACGCCGCGCGTTGGCCGAATTGGCCGTGCAGGCGAGGCGCGGCGAGGCGCCGTTCGAGTGCCAGGGCGAGATCGTGCACAAGGTCAGCGTCGGGCCGGTGCAGATGTTTCGCTACTCCGCGGTGACTTTCAACGGCCACCGCATCCACTACGACCGCGACTACGCGCGCGACATCGAGGGTTATCCCGGCCTGGTCGTGCACGGTCCGTTGATCGCGACGATGCTGCTCGAGTTCCTGCAGGCGCAGGTCGCACCGGGGCGCAGCGTCGAGCGCTTCGAGTTCCGCGCGCTGCGGCCGACATTCGACATCTCGCCGTTCGCGCTGCACGCCGGCGCGCCCGCGGCCGACGGCACCGTTGCCCTGTGGTCGACCAACAACGTGGGCGCCGTGGCGATGCAGGCGACGGCCGTCGTCAGCTGAGCGCAGGCCTGAAAGGCGGGCATACGGATCCGCTTGTGGAGCGTGCTCTGAGGGCATGAATCCGTTGAACGAGGGCAGCCCGATCCGGCTCACGCGGGCACGGTTTGACGCGGTGATCTTCGATCTCGACGGGGTCGTCACGCGAACGGCGCGGCAGCATGCGCGGGCCTGGAAGCGCATGTTCGACGAGTTCCTCGCGCGTCGCAGCCGCCGCGAGGAAAGGGATTTCGTGCCATTCGACATCGATGCCGACTATCGCCAATTCGTTGACGGTAAGCCGCGCTACGACGGCGTTCTCGGTTTCCTCCGGTCGCGCGGCATAGAGCTGCCATGGGGCGATCCGCGGGATCCGCCCACTGCCGTGACCGTCTGCGGACTCGGCAATCGCAAAAACGAGCTGTTCGGCGAAGTCCTCGACCGCGAAGGCGCGGAGGTCTTCGAAGACGCGATCGACCTGGTCAGGGCGCTGGCGGGGGCCGGGATCAAGACGGCGATCGTCTCGTCGAGCAAGAACTGCGCGTCGATTCTGCGTTCGGTGGGCGCGCTCGACCTGTTCGATGTCAGGGTGGACGGGACGCATGCGGAAGCCATGAGTCTGCAAGGCAAGCCGGCCCCTGACATCTTCCTTGCCGCGGCCGAGGCGCTGAAGGTCGACCCGCAGCGCGCGGTCGTCGTCGAGGATGCATTGGCCGGCGTCGCGGCGGGCCGCGCAGGCGGCTTCGGTCTGGTCGTCGGCGTGGACCGCGTGGGTCAGGCGGATGCGCTGCGCGGACACGGCGCCGATGTCGTGGTGAAGGATCTGGGCTCGCTGCAGATCGCCAATGGGGAATCAAACGATGGACACTGAACCACGCGCCGCCCTGCAGCACCTCGGCGAGATCACCGCGCGGCTGCGCGGCCGGCAGCCGGCGGTATTCCTCGATTTCGACGGCACCCTGGCGCCGATCGTCGACCGTCCCGAGCAGGCGGCGATGGACCCGCCGATGCGCGTCGCGGTCGAGCGAATTGCGCGGCTCTGTCCGGTCGCCGTGGTCAGCGGGCGCGACCTGCCCGACGTGCGCCAGCGCGTGGGCCTGGAGAGCATCTATTACGCAGGCAGCCACGGCTTCGACATCGCGGGCCCGCACGGCACCCATCATGAACATCGCAAGGGGACCGAGGCGCTGCCGGCGCTTGATGACGCGGAACGCATGCTGCGCGAGGCGGTGCAGGACCTCGGCGGCGCGCTGATCGATCGCAAGCATTTCTCGATCGCCGTGCATTACCGGCTGGCGCACCCCGCCGACGTCGCCGCGATCGAAGCGGCGGTCGACGCGGCGCTCGGTCGTTTCGGCGGATTGCGCAAGGGGCATGGCAAGAAGGTGTTCGAACTGCAGCCCGATGTCGACTGGGACAAGGGAGCCGCGGTGCGCTGGCTGCTGCGCTCGCTTTCGCTCGACGGCCCGGACGTGCTGCCCATCTATGTCGGCGATGACGTCACCGACGAGGACGCCTTCCGTGTTCTTGCCGACGACGGCCTGTGCTGCGCCGTACTCGACGCGCCGCGCCCGACCGCGGCGCATTTCCGGCTCGCCGACCCCGGCGAGGTGCGCCTGCTGCTGCTGGCGCTGACCGACGCCATCGAGTCAGGGCGATGAGCGCGGCGCGGCGGATGCGCAGGCGGGCTGCCCGGCGGAGGGGGCGCGATGAGTGAATGGACCCTCGATTACGACGACTTCGATCCGCGCGAGGAAAGGCTGCGTGAAGCGCTGTGCACGCTCGGTAACGGCTATTTCGCGACGCGTGGCGCGGCGGCGCACGCGCGGGGCGACGACGTGCACTATCCGGGCACGTATCTGGCCGGCGGCTACAACCGGCTGAAGACGAAGATCTCGGGTCACGTCGTCGAGAACGAGGATCTGGTCAACCTGCCGAACTGGCTGCCCCTGAGCCTGCGCATCGACGGTGGCGACTGGTTTGATCTGCGCAGCGTGGAACTGCTTGGCTATCGGCAGAGCCTCGACCTGCGCCGCGGTCTGCTCACGCGAAGCGTGCATTTCGAGGATCGCCAGGGGCGGCGCAGCCGGCTCACCGAGCGGCGGCTGGTGCACATGGCCGAGCCGCATCTCGCCGCGTCCGAAACGACGGTGATGGCGGAGAACTGGTCAGGACGCGTCGAGCTGCGCAGCGCGATCGACGGCAACGTCGTCAACAACGGCGTGGCGCGCTACCGAGAACTCGGCAACCGGCACCTGGACACGCTTTGTGCGGTCGCGCCCGAGGTCGACGTGCTGTGCCTGAAGGTCCGCACGAACCAGTCGCGCCTCGAAGTTGCGCTCGCGGCGCGCACGCACCTGTTCCGCGACGACGGTACCCGCCTCATCGTCACGCCCCGCGTCCAGCACGACGAAGGCTTCATCGGCCATGACCTGTCGGTCGAACTGGCGCGTGGCGAGTCGGTTCGCGTCGAGAAGATCGTCGCGCTCTACTCGGGCCGCGATCGAGCGATCGCCGAGTGCGACCTCGAAGCCTGCACGGCCGTGTCCCGCGCGCCCGACTTCGCCACGCTGGCCGCGAGCCAGGCCCTGCGCTGGGCGCAGCTGTGGCGGCGTTTCGCGGTGACCATCGAGCAATCCGGCAATGGCGCCGAACGCACGGCGCTGATCCTGCGTCTGCACATCTTTCATCTGCTGCAGACCGCATCGACCAACACGATCGATCTGGACGTCGGCGTGCCGGCGCGCGGATGGCATGGCGAGGCATATCGCGGCCACATCTTCTGGGACGAACTGTTCATCTTTCCGCTGCTCAACTGGCGGCTGCCCGAGATCACCCGCGCGCTGCTGATGTACCGCTTCAGGCGGCTCGGGGAGGCACGCGTCAACGCGCGCCAGCACGGCCATCGGGGTGCGATGTTTCCGTGGCAGAGCGGCAGCAACGGCCGTGAGGAAAGCCAGCAGTTGCACCTGAACCCCGCCTCGGGGCGTTGGCTCCCGGACAACACCTACCTGCAGCGGCACATCAACTCGGCGATCGCCTACAACGTCTGGCAGTACTACCAGGTCACGCGCGACACGGAGTTCCTCTCCTTCTACGGTGCGAGGATGTTTCTCGAGATCGCGCGCTTCTGGGGCAGCTTCGTCGTCCACAACGAGGCACTCGACCGCTACGAGATCCACGGGGTCGTCGGCCCGGACGAGTTCCACACCGCCTATCCGCACAGCGACCGACCGGGCCTGAGCAATCACGGCTACACCAACGTGATGGCGGCATGGGTGCTGGCCCGCGCCGGCGACGTCCTCGCACTGCTGCCCGAAGAGCGGCGCCAGGAGTTGTGCGAAACGCTCGAACTCGGCGAGGACGAACTGCGGCACTGGGACGAGGTCAGCCGAAAGATGCGGGTCGTGTTTCACGACGACGGCGTCATCAGCCAGTTCGAGGGCTTCGAGAAGCTCAAACCGTTCGATGCGGACCGTTATCGCGCGAAGTACGGCGACATCCACCGGCTCGACCGGATCCTCGAGGCCGAGGGCGACAGCGTCGAGCGCTACCAGGCGGCCAAGCAGGCGGACGTTCTCATGCTCTTCTACCTCTTTTCGGCGGAGGAGCTGGCCGAACTGTTCGCGCGCCTCGGCTACCCGTTCGAACACGACACGATCCCGCGCAACATTGCCTACTACTCCGCGCGCACCACGCATGGCTCGACCTTGAGCCGTGTCGTCGACTCCTGGGTGAGGGCGCGCTCGGATCGCGAAGGCTCGTGGCGACTGTTCAGACAGGCCCTCGAAAGCGACATCGCCGACGTGCAGGGCGGCACGACGCCGGAAGGCATTCATCTGGGCGCGATGGCCGGAACCGTCGATCTTCTCCAGCGCGGCTACACCGGCATCGTGACGCACGGCGACGCGCTGACGCTGAATCCCTGCCTGCCGCGCGAAGTCACGTCGCAGCGCATGACGATCCGCTACCGTGGCCATGCGCTCGATCTGAGCATCACGCAGCAGGAACTGACGGTCCATTCGCACAAGTCGAACGCGGCACCGATCAAGCTGGAGGTGGTCGACGTCGCGGCCGAGATTGCCGCCGGACAGACGCTGAGATTTCCGCTGACGCCGGTTTCGCAAGACGAGCCCAACGACGGCGGCTGACGCGCCGCTGCTGCCGGCGACCCGTTGCCGGCGGACCACGCCGCCGCGTCGACCGCCGCATCCAGGCACGGCGATCGCTCCTTGTCGCCCGTGCGGGCCGCGCGCGGCGCAGGAACGCAGGGTGAACCACGGGCCACGTTGCTGCCGCAGGTCAAAACGCCTCACGTCGAGTAGTGGGATCTTTTGCATTGTGAGCGGTGGTGTTCGTTTGACGGAGACGCAAGTGACCCGATCGAAGAAATGGGTGTACGCGTTCAGCGAAGGCGACGGCGGCGACAAGATGCTGCTCGGCGGCAAGGGGGCGAACCTGTGCGAAATGACGCGCATCGGACTGCCGGTGCCGCCCGGGTTCGTGGTGACCACGGCGGCCTGCCTCGAGTACCTGAAGGAAGGACGCTTGCCCGAGGGCTTGATCGACGAAGTGCATGCCCAGCTTCGCCGGGTCGAGGAGGCCGCCGGCAAGCGCTTCGGCGCGGCGCGCGATCCGCTGCTGGTGTCGGTCCGATCGGGCTCGGCGATGTCGATGCCGGGCATGATGGATACGATCCTCAACCTCGGCCTGAATGAAAAATCGCTGGCGGGCCTGATCGAGGCGACCGGCAATCCGCGTTTCGGCTGGGACGCCTATCGGCGCCTGATCCAGCTGTTCGGCAAGGTGGCGCTCGGCGTGCCGGACGAACCCTTCGATCGAGCGATGGCGCTGCTCAAGCAGGAGGCGGGCGCACGGCAGGACATCGACCTGTCGGCAGAGCACCTGCGGCAGCTCGCAGAACGCTTTCTGGACGTCGTGCGTGTCCACACGGGCCACCCGTTTCCCGACGATCCGCACCGGCAGCTCGAGATCGCGATCGCCGCGGTGTTCCGCTCGTGGAACGGCAAACGGGCGGTCGACTACCGGCGCCAGTTCAGGATCACGCCGTCGATGGCCAACGGAACCGCGGCCAACATCTGCACGATGGTGTTCGGCAACCTGGGAGACGATTCGGCCACCGGCGTCGGATTCACGCGCAACCCGGGCACGGGGGAACGCGTCGTCTACGGGGAGTACCTGACCAACGCGCAGGGCGAGGATGTCGTTGCCGGGATCCGCACGCCGAAGCCGATCGCCGCGATGGCGCAGGAGATGCCCACGCTGCACGCCCAGCTGATGGAACTGGCAGCGCGGCTCGAGTCGCATTACCGCGAGGTGCAGGATTTCGAGTTCACCATCGAACGCGGCAAGCTGTGGGCGCTGCAGACGCGCAACGGCAAGATGAATGCGCTGGCCCTGGTGCGCAGTTCGGTCGAGATGGAACGCGAAGGGCTGATCGACCGCCGCCGCGCACTGCTGCGCGTGCCGCCCGAGATGCTGGAGCAACTGCTGGTGCCGCGGCTCGATCCGTCCTTCAAGGGCCAGCCGCTTGCCACCGGCCTGCCGGCCTCGCCGGGTGCGGCCTCGGGGATGATCGTCTTCGACGCCGACACCGCCGAGGCGCGCGGCCGCACCGGCGAGAAGATCATCCTCGTGCGCGAGGAAACCAAGCCCGAGGACATCCACGGTTTCTTCGCCGCGCAGGGCGTGCTCACCTCGCGCGGCGGCAAGACCTCGCACGCGGCGGTGGTGGCGCGCGGCATGGGCAAGCCGTGCGTGTCCGGCGCGGAAAGCATCGTGGTCGACGTTCACAACAAGGTCGCCAACGTCGGCCCGGCCGTGCTCAAGGAAGGGCAGGTGATCACCATCGACGGCTCCAACGGCGCCGTCTACTTCGGCGAAGTGCCCACGGTCGAGGTCGAGTTCTCGCAGGACATGGCGACGCTGCTCGGCTGGGCCGACGAAGTGGCCACCCTCGGGGTGCGCGCCAACGCCGACACGCCGCGCGACGCGGAGCGTGCGCGCGAGTGGGGCGCGCAGGGCATCGGCCTGTGCCGCACCGAGCGCATGTTCAATCAGATGGACCGGCTGCACATCGTGCAGGAGATGATCCTCGCCGACTCGAGGGCGGCCCGCGTGGCGGCGCTGGAGAAGCTGGGCCCGATCCAGAAAGAGGACTTCAAGGGCATCTTCAAGGCGATGGCCGGCCTGCCGGTCACCGTGCGCCTGCTCGACCCGCCGATGCACGAGTTTCTGCCGACGGTGGCGCAACTCGAACTGGAGATCGCGCACCTGCGGCACTTCCGCGAGGCGATCGCCAGCCTCGAGGAGATGCCGGAGACGCTGAAACTGCTCAACCCGCGGCTGCACCACAAGTACGAAAGCAGCCTCACGAGGCTGCTCGGCGGCCTGGCCGAATTCCGGGAATCGCACCTGGAAGACGAGCTGATCGAGAAGAAGGCCGAAGTGCTGAAAAAGGTCAAGGCGATGGCCGAGGTGAACCCGATGCTCGGCCACCGCGGCGTGCGGCTGGCGATGACCTACCCGGAGATCTACGAGATGCAGATCCGCGCGGTCATCGAGGCGGCCGCCGAGTGCCGCCGCGAGGGCGTCGATGCGCAGCCGGAGATCATGGTGCCGCAGGTGGTGACGGTCGAGGAACTGAAGCGCATCGGCGAACGGGTGGCACGCATCCATGCCCGCGTCGAGGCGGACTATGGCGCACCGGTGCCTCTGAGGTTCGGCAGCATGATCGAGGTGGTGCGTGCCTGCCTGCGCGCCGCGCGGATGGCAGAGACGGCGGAGTTCTTCTCTTTCGGCACCAACGACCTGACGCAGGCGACCTTCTCGTTCTCGCGCGAGGACGCCGAGAACAAGTTCCTGCCGCTTTACTACGAGGCAGGCCTGCTGCGCGACAACCCGTTCGAAGTGCTCGACGTCAAGGGCGTCGGCGAACTGATAAAGCTGGGGATCAGCAAGGGACGTGCGCAGCGGCCGGAGTTGAAGGTCGGCATCTGCGGCGAGCACGGCGGCGATCCGTCGTCGATCCGCTTCTGCCATCACGCCGGGCTGAACTACGTATCCTGTTCGGGCCCGCGGGTGCCCATTGCCCGCCTGGCCGCCGCACACGCGAAGCTGCGCGAGGCGGAATACTGCGAGGAGTAGGCGGGTCGGAGGCCTGCCGCGCGGCAGGCACAATCCGGCAGGTTCAGGTGACGTCCGTCCAATGCAAAGAAGGAGAACACCATGAGACGAGGGTTGGCACTGGTCATCGGGTTGCTCGTCGCGTGCGCGGCGTCGGGGCAGATGCCCAAGCTCGACGACATCCTGAAGGGTGCCGGGACCCTGCCCGGGACGCCGGCGGCCGGGTCGAGCGTGGGCACTGGCGACGACAAGACCAACGCGGCAGGGATCAAGGAAGCGCTGGCGGTCGGCACCGAGAGGGCGGTGACGAGCCTCTCGCAGGTCGACGGCTACTTCGGCAACGCGGCGGTGAAGATCCTGATGCCGTCGAGCATCCAGAAAGTGGCGGACGTCGCGCGAATGGCGGGCTTCCAGAAGCAGGTCGACGAGTTCATCCTGAGCATGAACCGAGCGGCCGAGGCTGCCGCGCCGCAGGCGGCCCGCTATTTCGGCGACGCGATCCGCGACATGACGCTGGAAGACGTGCGCGGCATCCTCACGGGCGGCGACACGGCGGCCACGGAATTCTTCCGCCGCAAGACGCACGACAAGCTTTACGCGGCGTTCAAGCCGATCGTGTCGCAGAAGGTCGGCGAGGTCGGCGCGACGCGTGCGTACAAGGACATGATGGGGCGCTACGAGAGCGTGCCGATGATGGGTCGGCAGTCTTTGGATCTCGACGACTACGTGACCAACAAGTCGCTCGACGGTCTTTTCCACATGGTCGGCGAGGAAGAGAAGAAGATCCGCACCAACCCGGCGGCCAGGACCACTGATCTGCTGAAGACGGTGTTCGGAAAGTAGCCCGGCCGCGGTGGCAGGCTCGATCATCGCCAGCGCGCGACGGCTTGCGCCGGCGAACCTCACGCGAACTGGCGCTGGCGCACGGTGATCAGCATCGGCTGCGCTGGAGCGCGGCGCCGAGCATGACAGGGGGAGGGATGGCGAGGTTTCACAAGCTGTGCGATGGATTCGGGCTCGAAACGAGCGAGATCAACCTCGCCAGGCCGCTGGACGATGCGGATTTCCGGGAAATCGCCCATGCATTCTTCGCCGGACAGGTTCTGGTGCTGCGCAGCCAGCAACTGACGGCCGAACTCTTCCATGCCTTCGCGCGGCGGTTCGGGCCGCCCGAGCCGCACGTGATCGACCAGTTTCATCATCCCGAGATCGCCGACATCCTGGTCCTGTCCAACGTCCGGAAAGGCGGCGAGCCGCAGGGCCTGGCCGATGCCGGCACGTATTTCCATAGCGACTATTCGTACCTCGAGGTTCCGGCACGGGCGACGCTGCTGTATTCGATCCAGGTCCCGAAGCAGGGTGGCCACACGCTGTTCGCGAATCAGTACGCCGCCTATGACGACCTGCCTGTGCCGATGAAGAAGACAATCGAGCCGCTGGTCGCGCTGCATCATTACGGCAACCGCGAAGATCTCGACAAGGCCTCGCGCACGGTTGCGTCGCTGCTGACCGAGGAGCAGGAAAGCACGATGCAATGGGTGCGCCATCGGATCGCGCGGACGCATCCGGTCACCGGACGCAAGGCCCTGTATGCCGTTTCCGGAAGCTCGTTCGGCATCGAGGGCATGCCCGAGGACGAAGCGGTGGCGCTGCTCGACGAACTGAAGCGGCATGCGACGCAGGAGAAGTACCAGTATCGCCTGGGCTACGGCGTCGGCGACGTCGCGCTCTGGGACAACGCCTCGCTGCTGCATTCGGCGACCCTGACCGACCCGGAAGATCCGCGGACGCTGTGGCGCATCACCGTCAAGGAGTCCGGGCCCGCGCCGCCGCACTGAGCGACGCCCGACACCGGCAACGCGACAAAGGAAGCGGCCGTTGTTTTCGAGCGGCCGGTCGACGTCAGTCGGGTGTCACTGGACCAGATTCGGCATCAGTGTGCGCGGCAGCCACAGCAGCGCGTCCGGCACGAGGATGACGAACAGGAGCACCAGCAGCATCGGTATGAACAGGATCAGGGTGTCCTTCACCGCCTGCTTGATCTTGATGCCGCCGATGGTGCAGGAAATCATCAGGCACAGCCCATAGGGTGGCGTCACCAGTCCGTAGGCGATCGAAATGACGCCGATGATCGCGAAATGGATCGGATGCATGCCGACGCTTTCGGCCAGCGGGGCGAGGATCGTGCCGACGATGATGATTGCCGGGATGGCATCGATGAAGCAGCCGATCACCAGGAAACAGAACGCCGTGATGAAGCCGACGCTGGTGATCCCACCGCCCCATCCGGACACCATGTCCACGAACAATTGCGGAATCTTGAAATACGCGAGCAGCCAGCCGAAAGCGGATGCCGTGCCGATGCAGAAGAGCGAGATCGCGGCAAAGCGGCCGGAGTCGTACATGGTCTGCCACAACTGCTTCGGCCCCAGGCGCCGGTACACGAAGATGCCCAGCGCCATCGCGTACAGCACCGCGACCACCGAGGCCTCGGTCGGCGTGAAGAAGCCGAAGACGATGCCGCCGACGATGATGCCCGGCGTGAGGACAGGCAGGATCGCCTTGCCGATGGCCAGCATCAGTTCCGTAAAGGTGGGCTTGGCATAGACGGGGTAGCCGCGGCGCTTGGCGTAGATGTAGACCACCGTCATGAAGGAAAGGCCCATCAGCGTGCCGGGCAGCACGCCGGCGAGGAACAGCCCGCCGATGGACACCGAAATGACGCCGCCCCAGACCACCATCAGGATGCTCGGCGGAATGATCACGCCCATCACGGCCGCGCAGGCGATCAGGGCAACCGCGAACTCCGTGTCGTAGCCCTGCTTCTTCATCGCCGGAATCAGAACGCCGCCGACGCCGGCCGCTTCGGCGGTGCTGGAGCCCGAAATGCCGGCGAACAGCATGCTGACCACGACGCCGATATGGCCGAGGCCGCCTGGCATCCAGCCGACCAGGGCGCGCGACAGGTTGATCAGCTTGTCGGTGATGCCGGCCGAATTCATCAGGTTCGCGGCCAGCATGAAGAACGGGATCGCGAGCAGCAGGAACGAGTTGTACGACTTCAGCATCTCGTTCAGCAGCAGGAACGGCGTAAGCCGCTCATCGATGAAGAACACCGGCACGCAGGCGAGCCCCAGCGCGAAGGCGACCGGCACGCGCACGGCGACCAGCACCGCAAAGATGCCGAACAGGATCAGTGCGACTTCAGCCGGGCTCATGTGCGCCTGCCTTGCCCTTCTTCATCAGCTGGTAGTCGTCGTAGAACTTCTCCAGGGTGAACAGCACCCAGGTGAGACCCGCGACCGGCCAAGCGATATGGATGGAGATCATGTTGATGCCGGTCAGTTCGGAGTTCTGGTCATAGCCGAACTCGGCGAACCTCCAGCCGAAAGCGAGGAAGATCAGCGCAACGAGGAAGATCGCCGTGTGGACGACCATGCGGCTCACGGCCAGGCCGAACGGAGTCTTCGGATGCGGCAGCACATCGACGTCGAAGTGTGCGCCGTCGCGCACCGCGACGCTGGCGCCGAGCATGATGATCCAGATCAGGCAGAAGCGCGCCATCTCCTCGGTCCAGATGTAGTTGGGTACACGGTCCGAGAATCGCGCCAGGATCTGCATCGTGACCGGCAAGATCAGGATGGCGATCAGGAACGTCAGCAGCCATTGCAGGCCGCGGTAGATCCAATCAATGAATTTTCTCATCGCATTCCCGCGGGAACGGCCCGCAGCGCGCATGCGCGGCGACGCGGCGGAAGCAGGCCTCCTGCCGCATCGCCGGGCGACGCCGCTACTTGATCGCGTTGATGCGCGCGAAGATCTCTTCGGCTCCGATTTCCTTGGCGTAGGCTGCCAGGACCGGTTGCATCGAATCGCGCAGCTTGTCGCGCTCGTCGAACTTCAGCAGCTTGAGCTTGCCCTCCTTCTCCAGCTTCTGAAGGATCGCCGTGTCGCTGTTCGATTCGAGTTCACGCTCCCAGTTGCCGGCTTCCATGCCCGCCTTGCGGATCGCCGCCTGCAGGTCGGCCGGCATTCTGCGGAAGGTCTTGCCGGAAAAGCAGATCGGCCGGATGCTGATTGCATGCCGTGTCTGCGACAGGTTGGGGCCGACCTCGAAGAACTTCATCTGCTCGACGCCCGCCGCCTCGTTCTCGCCGGCCTCGATCACGCCGGTCTGGATGCCGTTGTAGATCTCGCTGTAGGCGATGACGGTCGGCGACATGCCGGCCGCGGCGAACGTGCGGGTCCAGATCGGCGCGCCCTGCACCCGGATCTTGAGGTTCTTCAACTCGGCCATGTTGCGGACCGGCTTGTTGGCGAAGATGCTGCGCACGCCGCCGCCGCCGTAGCCGATCAGCATGACGTCGGCCTTCTTGGCGATCTCGTCGGCGATCGGCTTGAGCACGTCCTGGGCGATCACCTTGTTCATCTGGTCGTGATCGCGGAAGACGAACGGCGCGTCGATGAACGGGGCGGATTTCGCGAAAGTCGACATGTGCGCCGGCGACACGATCCCGTAATCGACCGAGATGCCCTGGTTCATGTACGCGAAGTAGTCCTTCTCCAGCCCGAGTTCGCTGTTCTTGTGCAGAACGAAGTTGATCGGCTTGCCGTAGTACTTCTTCACCAGTTCCTCGAACTTCAGCAGGCCCTTGGTGAAGGGATGCTCGTCGTTGAACTGCGACGCGCCGTGCAGCGTGATCGCCTGGGCGCGTGCCGGAAGCGAAATCGTCGCCGCTGCCACTGCGCCGGCAACATGGGACAGAAAAATCCTGCGTTTCATGGTCTCTCCTTTGACGGGCTGTTCTAGGTATGTTGCGGTTCCTACCAGCGGTAGTTCGTGTGCGTGTTCAGGTTGGCCCGCGCTGCCCGAGCCGCGCTGTTCTGATCAACTGCGCGTTTCAGCGGTTCGCTCGTTGTGCGTTCGACTCCCCGGACTCCTTTCCCCGGCGGAAGATGTTATCCCGATTCCGCGACCGGACAGGGGGCAGCGTGTTGCGATCGGCCGCCGGCTCTCGACGCCACGTCAGAAGTACGCCACGCCCTGCGTGTTGACGTACAGCGCGTAGACCGACGTGCTGGCCGCCATGAACAGGCGGTTGCGGTGCACGCCGCCGAAGCACAAATTGGCGCAGCGCTCGGGCAGGTCGATGCAGCCGATGAGTCTGCCGTCCGGATTGAATACGTGCACGCCGTCGAGCCCGGCCTCGCCCATGCCCCAGCCGCACCACAGGTTGCCGTCGATGTCGCAGCGGAAGCCGTCGGGCGTGCCCGGGCCGGCGTCGATCAGCACGCGCCGGTTGGTCAGTGAACGGCCGCCGACCACGTCACAGGCGAGGATCTTGCGCGGCACCGAGCGCGACTCGACGATGTACAGGATCGACTCGTCGGGGGAGAACGCCAGCCCGTTCGGCTGGTTGATGCCCTCGGCGACCACCGCGAGTTCGCCGCTCGGGATCGAGCCGGTAGACGTTCATCGGCAACGCGGGTTCGGCCTTGGCGCCTTCGTAGTAGCCGAGCACGCCGAAGGTCGGGTCGGTGAACCAGATCGAGCCGTCCGACTTGCACACCACGTCGTTGGGCGAGTTCAGCCGCTTGCCCTCGAAGCGCTCGGCCAGCGCCACGACACGCCCGTCGTATTCGGTGCGCACGATGCGGCGGCCGCCGTGCTCGCAGTGGATCAGGCGGCCCTGGCGGTCGCGGGTGGCGCCGTTGGCGTAGTTCGACGGCCGGCGAAAGACGCTGACCGCGCCGGACTCTTCGTCCCAGCGCAGGATGCGGTTGTTCGGGATGTCGCTCCACAGCAGCGCGCGCGCGTCGCCACACCACACCGGGCCTTCGCGCCCAGCGGCAGCCGGTGGCCAGGCGCTCGATCTTCGCCAGCGGCAGGCGCAATGCGTTGAAGCTGTCGTCGAGCACGCGGACGGCCGCGTCCGGATAACGCGCACTCGGCGCCCAGTCGGGCGAGCCGTCGCTGCTTGTCGGGGTCTGCATCGGCGCAGTCTACGTCGATGAAACCGGCGATGGCGTTGCGAATTCGTGCCCCGAGGCTGGCTTGGTGAGGTGTTCTCGTTGTGGCGGTCAAGTCGCTAACCTAGACTCGCTGTTGGTCCGGAAACGCCCTGAACAAAACAGAATGCATCAGCGAAGCGCCTTGGGCCGAAGTGGCTGGAGATCCGCGGCTGCGGCAGAGGCCCCGGACTCGACGCAACCGGGGGAGCACAGCGCATGGCCCGAATCCTTCTGACCCACTCGCCCGACACGCGCGAGAACTACTACGGGCCGCGCGCGCTCGCCGGGCTGCGCGCACTCGGCGAGGTGAAGCTGAACGAAACCGATACGCCGCTCGAAGGCCAGGCGCTGATCGACGCGGCGCGTGACTGCGACCTGATCGTCTCGTACCGCCAGTCGCCGGCGCCGGCCGAGCTGTTCGCGTCGCTGCCTAAGCTGGTCGCATTCCTGCGCTGCGCGATCGACATCCGCAACGTCGACGTGGCGGCGGCCAGCCGCGCCGGCGTGCTGGTCACGCAGGCCAGCGCCGGCTTCGTGGCTTCCGTATCCGAGCTGGTGTTCGCGATGATGATCGATCTCGCTCGCGGGGTGACTCAGGCGGCGTCGCGCTATCACGCCGGCGAAGTGCCGCAGGCCGCTGATGGGACGGGAGCTCGCGGGCGCCACGCTCGGCGTGATCGGCTACGGCGCCATCGGCCGGCGCGTGGCGGAACTGGGCCGTGCCTTCGCGATGCGCGTGCTCGTGACCGACCCTTACGCGAAGGTCGACGCGGCCGGCGTCGAGCAGGTGCCGCTCGATCGGCTGCTGGCCGAAACCGATTTCGTCGTGCCGCTCGCGGTGGCAACCGCCGAGACCGAGAACCTGATCAACGACGCAGCGTTCGCCAGGATGAAACGCGGCGCGTTCCTGGTGAACGTTTCGCGCGGCAACCTCGTCGACGAGCCGGCGCTCGAGCGCGCGCTCGACTCCGGGCAACTCGCCGGCGCCGCGCTCGACGTCGGCCGCGATCCCGACCAGATGCCGACGCCGCGGCTGGCCGCGCGGCCCGACGTGATCGCCACGCCGCACATCGGCGGCCTGACGCTGCCGGCGATCGAACATCAGTCGATGGAGACCGTCGCGCAGGCGGCGCGAGATTCTCAAGGGGCGTGCGCCGCGCGGCGCGGTCAACGCCGAACACTGGAGCCGAAAGGAGCTGCTGAAAACATGAAGACAATCCTGATGACCGGCGCCGGCGGCGGTGTCGGCACGCACCTGCGACGCGAACTCGCCGGCAAATACACGCTGCGGCTGTCGGACTACGGCAAGCTGAAGCCCGGCGCGGGCGAGACGTTCGTGCAGGGCGACATCTCGAAGATGAGCGACATGCTGCGCGCCACCAAAGGGCGTCGACGCGATCGTGCACCTGGGCGGCTATTCGGTCGAGGGCGCGTGGGACGACATCCTCAGCGCCAACATCATCGGCTGCTACAACGTGTTCGAGGCGGCGCGGCGCAACGGCGTGAAGCGGATCCTCTTTGCCACCAGCAACCACGCCGTGGGGTTCTACCGGCGCGACCAGGTCATCGATCATCGCGTGTACATCAAGCCCGACGGCCGCTACGGCGTGTCCAAGGTCTTCGGCGAGGCGCTCGGCAGCCTGTACGCCGACAAGTACGGCATGGAGGTGTTCTGCATGCGCATCGGCAACGTCAACGAGGCGCCGATCGACAAGCGGCGGCTGTCGATCTGGATCAGCCCGCGCGACATGGCGCAACTGGTGACGATCGGCATCGAGCGTCCCGACATCCGTTTCGAGATCGTCTACGGCGTGTCGAGCAACCGCCGCTCCTGGTACGACAACAGCAACGCGACGCGGCTCGGCTACCGGCCGCAGGATGACAGCGAGGCCTTCGCCGCAGAGGTGCTCGCGCGCGAGAAGCCCGGCGATCCGCGCGCCGAGATGTACCAGGGTGGCACCTTCGTGCACGTCGAGGCGGTCGAGAATCCGGCGCCGCTGCCGAAGCGGCGGGCGAAGAAGGCATCGGCCGCGGAAGGCCGCGGCGAAGAAGGCCGTGGCGAAGAAGGCGCCGAAGCGGAGGGCGACGGGTGCGAAGACCAAACGGGCCGGGCGATGAGCGATGGTCCCGTCCGCGGCGTCCGTCGACTGACCGCGGCCGAGTTGCTGCCGCATGACGCGGCGAAGGCGACGCTGATCGGCCGGGTCTGGTCGGCATCGCTGGGCGGGCCCTGTCCGGTCATCGTCGACGGCGACGTCGTGCGAGATCTCACCGCGGTCGCCGCCACCGTCGCGGGATTGTTCGCCAGGCCCGACCTGCAGCAGGCGATTGCGCAGCGAAGCGACTACCCGCCGCTGGGCCGGCTCGAGCAGTTCCTCGGCGACGACGAGGGCGGCGGGCCGGCCGGCCGCCTGCTGGCCCCCTGCGACCTGCAGCCGATCAAGGCGGCGGGCGTCACTTTCGCCGCCAGCATGCTCGAGCGGATGATCGAGGAGCGCGCCAAGGGCGACGCCGGCAGGGCCGAGGAGATCCGGGCCAGGCTCACGCCGGTGGTCGGCACCAACCTGCGCCAGCTGAAGGCGGGTTCGCCGGAGGCGGCGAGGGTCAAGCAGGTGCTGCAGGAACTCGACCTGTGGTCGCAGTATCTCGAGGTCGGCATCGGTCCCGATGCCGAGGTCTTCACCAAGGCACCGCCGATGGCCGCGGTCGGCACCGGAGCGCGGGTCGGGATCCATCCGCAGTCCGAGTGGAACAACCCCGAGCCCGAGGTCGTGCTCGCCGTATCGCCGCGCGGCGAGATCGTCGGCGCCGCGCTGGGCAATGACGTCAACCTGCGCGACTTCGAGGGACGCTCGGCGCTGCTGCTCGGCAAGGCCAAGGACAACAACGCGTCCTGCGCGATCGGGCCTTTCGTGCGGCTGCTCGACGATCGCTTCACCATCGGCAGCGTCGAGCAGCTGACCGTGTCGCTCGCGGTCGATGGCCCCGACGGCTTCGCGATGGAAGGGGCAAGCCGGATGAGCGCCATTTCGCGCTCGCCGGCGGATCTCGTCGCGCAGACGCTGAACCGCAACCACCAGTATCCGGACGGCGTGATGCTCTTCCTCGGCACGATGTTCGCGCCGGTCAAGGACCGCCGCGGCCCCGGTCTCGGCTTCACGCACGAGCTGGGCGACGAGGTGCGCATCTCGTCGCCCGAGCTGGGCACGCTGGTGAACTGGGTCGACCGCTGCGACCGGATCGCGCCGTGGACCTTCGGCACGCTGGCGCTGATCGACAACCTGAAATCGCGCGGCGTGATCTGACCGGTGCGCGAGCACCGTTCGCGGGCGGCTACGCGCGCTCGACGATCGTCACGTTGGCCAGCCCGCCGCCTTCGCACATCGTCTGCAGCCCGTAGCGCAAGCGGCGCGCGTGCAGGGCATGCACCAGGGTGGTCATCAGCTTGGCGCCCGAGGCGCCGAGCGGATGGCCGAGCGCAATCGCGCCACCGTTGACGTTCAGCCGCTCGGGGTTGGCGCCAGTGGCCTTCAGCCAGGCCAGCGGCACCGAGGCGAACGCTTCGTTGACCTCGAAGAGATCGATGTCGTCGAGCTTGAGCCCCGCCTTGCGCAGTGCCACCGGCGTGGCCGGCACCGGCCCTTCGAGCATGATCACCGGGTCGTGGCCGATCACGGTCATCTGTCGCACGATCGCCAGTGGCTTGGCGCCGAGCGCTTTCAGCCCGCGTTCGTTGGCCACCAGCAGCATCGCCGCGCCGTCGCAGATCTGGCTTGCGCTGGCCGCGGTGATGCGGCCGCCTTCGGCGAGCAGCTTGACCGCTGCGATGCCTTCGCGCGTGGCATCGAAGCGGATGCCCTCGTCGGCCGCGTGCAGTGCCCCGGTTTCGTTGCCTTCGGCGTCGCGCACGGCGACCGGGACGATCTCGTCGGCGAAGCGGCCGTCGTGCGTCGCCGCCGCCGCGCGACGGTGGCTGACGAGCGCGTACTCGTCCAGTGCGTCCTTCGACAGGTCGTACTTGACCGCAAGCTGCTCGGCGCCGGCGAACTGGCTGAACTGCACGCCCGGATAGCGGCTGCGCATCGCCGGGCTCATGTAGCTGCCGAAGCCGTTCTTGTAAGCCAGCGTGGCGGGCAGGCCGATCGGCACGCGCGTCATGCTCTCGACGCCGCCGGCGATCACCACGTCCATGCTGCCGGCCATCACCGCCTGCGCGGCGAAGTGCAGCGCCTGCTGCGACGAGCCGCACTGCCGGTCGACCGACACGCCGGGCACCGACTCCGGCAGCTTCGAGGCGAGCACGGCATTGCGCGCGATGTTGTTCGACTGCTCGCCGGCCTGGCCGACGCAGCCGAGGATCACGTCGTCGATCGACGCCGGATCGACGTTCAGACGCTCGACCAGCGCATCGATCACCTGCGCGGCGAGGTCGGCGGGATGCCAGCCGGCGAGCCGGCCACCCTTGCGGCCGCCTGCAGTACGCAGGGCGGCGACGATGAAGGCTTCGGACATTTTCTATTGCTTCGGTGAGATGGATCCGTCCGACCGAAGTCAGAGTCGTGATCGTCGTCCCGGCGCAGGCCGGGACCCAAGTTATCGGCGCAGCAAATCGGCCCCCGGGCGGGGCAACGGCTTGGTCAGCGTAGCGCGGCGCTCGCCGTCACGCGGCCGGCTCGCTCGTGCCACGCGGTCATTTCGATCTTCGTGCCTGCCGGCGCGCGCACGATCCAGTCGACATGCGCACGGTCGGCCGTCGGCCGCTTGTTGGGCCAGAAGCTGATGCCGGTGTGCAGGTAGGCCCAGCCTTCGAGTTCGCCGAGCTCCTCGCGCGGCTTGCCGTCGACGAGACTCGCGCCTTCCGGCAGCGCGATCTCGGCCAGCACGCCGCGCAGCAGCTTGTGCTTGAGCGCCATCTTGGTCACGTAGGTGGGCAGCCAGCCGGCGTTCTGCACCACGAGCCGCACGCGCCAGGTGTCCGCGCCGATGCGGCTGACCGCCGTCTCGCGCAGCTCGAGCTTCGGCGAGACGAGCGCCTGCCACAGCAACCACTGCGGGAAGCGCGCGACCTCGGCCTCGAGCCGATGCGGCGGCGGGTTGTTGAACGCCTTGACCTTGTTCCAGCCGCCGATCTCGACGCGGCCGAGCTGCGGATGGTCGAACGGGCGCCAGTCGATGTGCCCGCGGCCGTCGAGCTCGCGATCGCTCCAGTGCAGCATCTTCAGGTCGTCCTCGACCGGATGGTCGCGGAACCAGTGGATCCATTCCTTGTTGTCGATGCCGGCTTCCTTCTTCGGGTTCCAGATCTCGACCGTCCACATGAACATGCCGAGGTGTTCGTAGATCCAGTCGAACGCGCCGGTGATGTACTCGTTCGGGTAGTACTGGAACTCGTGCCAGATCGAGATCGCCGGGTAACCGGTCAACTCCTCGCCCTTCTTGCCGACCGCCTGGTAGACCCACAGGTCCTCGGCCGGCATCTTGTCGTCGGGGGCGTGCCCGAACGGCCGCAGCAGCACGCCGGAGAAGGTGTGGAAGCTGGTGCCGGCGCAGATGTTCGGGTGCCTGACGATGAAGTCGACCACCGCGCGCACCTCGGGCTCGGAGGTCGGGTACGGCCCGGCGCCAAGCTGCTCGTACTCCTGCCGCCAGCCGGACGGAAAGTTGCGATTCAGGTCCAGCCCCTGCGCGTTGCCGGTCACGCCGGCGACGGTGACCGAGACGCCGTCGTAGCTTTCGATCCGGCCTTCGGCCATGACGCGGAAGTACTCGCCGCCAGGCGGGTCGGTCGGGTCGCGCCGCACCAGCAGGCGCGGCTCCTGCGGGTGCTTCTTCCACGGCCCGTTCGGATCGGCGATGCGCATCTGCAGGATCTGGCCGTCGCCGTCGATGTCCTCGGTGATCAGGCCCTCGACCGGCTCCTCGTCGTACGGGTAGCGGCGCGTCGACGAGCGGACGTACTTCGGCCTGTCCGCCATCGCCCACTCGGCGCCGTCGGGGTTGATGCGCGGGCAGATGTAGAACGTGCGTGTGGCCAGCGCGCGCGCCACGTCCGGGTTCTGCTCGCGGTTCTTCAGCAGCCAGTCGATGAAGTACAGGCAGGCCGCCGATGCCGACAGCTCGACGGAGTGAATGTTGCCGTCGACCCAGAACGCGGGCTTGTCGGCGGCGGGCCCTGTGCCGGTGTCGGTCACCGTGACCAGCGGGATGTCGCGCCCCTCGTGGCTGCGGCCGATCATCTCCAGCGCAACGTGGTGCGGATGCTCCGCGGCGAGGGCGCGCAGCAGGTCGATCAGTTCTTCGTAGTTGTAGAAGCGCGAGTGGTCGATGGTTGGCATGGTGCGTCCCGTCCGGTGCCGGCCATCATACGGGCCGGCGCGCGGCGCGCCGCTGACGCGGGCCGCGCCTTCAGCGCCCGGCGGTGGCGTGGATCAGGAACGCCGGCGCAAGCAGCCGGTGGCCGTCCGGTGCGGCGCCGTCGTCATATCCGTCGAAGACCTGCAGCGCACCGGTGAAGTCCTCGCCGCGGGTGTACAGGCTGCGCACGATCACCGTGGCGATTCCGGCGCTGCGCGCCGCGTGCAGGCCGTTGGCGGAATCCTCCACCGCGACGCACCTTGCAGCGGGCAGGCCGAGCCGTCGCAGTGCCAGCACGTAAGCCTCGGGGTCGGGCTTCTTGCGGTGGACGTCCTCGCCGCAGATCTCGACCTCGAAGCGCGCCGCGCGGTCGGCGCCAAGGGTGGCGCGCAGAAGCACGTCCAGGTTGGCGCGGCTGGTGGTGGTGGCGATCGCCAGCCGCACTCTCGCGGCGGCGAGCGCGTCGAGCAGCGCCGGAAGGCCGGGGCGCAACCTGAGCGCGCCGGATTCGACGATCGCCGCGTAATGAACATTCTTGCGCGCGTGCAGTTCCGCGACGACGTTCTGCGCGTCGGCGCGGCGCAGCCAGTCGGGGTCGTGGCGCTGCGCAAAGTACGTGATCCGTTCCTTGCCGCCAGTGACTGCGAGCAGTTCGCCGTAGAGCGATTCGTCCCACTGCCAGTCGAGCCCTGCCTCGGCGAAGGCGCGGTTGAAGGCAACGCGATGGCCGTCGCGCTCGGTCTCGGCGAGCGTGCCGTCGACGTCGAAGATGACTGCGCGGCTCAAGCGATCCAGGCGCGTGCCGCGGGGCGCGTTCCTGGCGCGGCGCGCGTGGGTCCGCGGGGGCTTGTCTGGCGCGGTCGGTGGTGCGTGCCGAGGTGGCCCGCACTCCCGGACATCGAACGCCTGCGAGCGGCCCGGCTCAGCCGGCCTGCTTCCACTTGATCGAGCAGCCGACGCTCGGCAACTGCTCGGCCGGGCCGGCGCCGGTCGCGGCGACGAGCTTCATCGCCTCGAACAGTTCGCGGCGCGCGCCCGGCGGCGCCGGCTCGCGCCGCGATGCGTCGAGCCGGCCGCGGTACTGCAGTTCGAGCTGCGCATTGAAGCCGAAGAAATCCGGCGTGCACACGGCGCCATAGGCGCGCGCCACCTGCTGCGATTCGTCGTACAGGTAGGGAAAGGGGAAGCCGTGCCGGCGCGCCATCGCGCTCATGTTCTCGAACGAGTCCTCCGGGTAGGCGGCGACGTCGTTGGCGCTGATCGCCACCGTGCCGACCCCGAGCGGTGCCAGGTCGCGCGCGTCGCGCACGATGCGGTCGATCACCGCCTGGACGTACGGGCAGTGGTTGCAGATGAATACAACCAGCAGCCCGTTCTTGCCGCGACACGCATCCCGCGTCCAGACCCTGCCGTCGACGCCGGGCAGCGAGAAATCGGGTGCGATGGCGCCGGGTGTCAGAGGATCGGACTCGGCGGCCATCGGCAGTTCCTCGGTGCGATGAATCGGGCGGTGCGGATGCCGCCAACTTCTAGCGGCCGAGCACCGCCCGCGCTGCCGCCGCGACCTTCTCCGCGGTCAGGCCGAAGTGCGCGTACAGCTTGCCGGCCGGCGCCGACTCGCCGAAGCCCGGCACGCCGAGGACCGTGCCCTCCAGTCCGACGTACTTGCGCCAGAAATCCGGATGCCCGGCCTCGACCGCCACGCGCGGCACGCCCGGCGGCAACACCTGCGATTGCCATTGGCCGTCCTGGCGGTCGAATACAGACGTGCACGGCAGCGACACGACGCGCGCGGCAATGCCTTCCGCTGCGAGCAGCTTGTGCGCCTCCAGCGCCAGGGACACTTCGGAGCCGGTGGCGACCAGCACCACGCGAGGGCTGCCGTCGGCCTCGGCGATCACGTAGCCGCCGCGCGCAATGGCGTTCTCCGTGGCCGCCTCGCGCGCGACCTGCGGCAGGTTCTGCCGCGACAGCAGCAGCGCCGTCGGGCCGTCGCGGCGTTCGACTGCGGCGCGCCAGGCCACGGCGGTCTCGACGCCGTCGCAGGGGCGCCAGACGTCGAGGTTCGGGATCAGCCGCAGGCTCGCCGCGTGCTCGATCGGCTGGTGCGTCGGGCCGTCTTCGCCGAGGCCGATCGAGTCGTGCGTCAGCACGTAGATCACGCGCGACTTCATCAGCGCGCTCATCCGGATGCCGCTGCGCGCGTAGTCGGAGAACACCGCGAAGGTCCCGCCATACGGGATGAAGCCGCCGTGCAGCGCGAGGCCGTTCATCAGCGCGGCCATGCCGAACTCGCGCACGCCGTAGTGAACATAGTTGCCGCCGGGGTTGGAATCGACCGACGCCGACGCCTTGACCGCGGTCAGGTTCGACCAGGTCAGGTCGGCCGAGCCGCCGAGCAGTTCGGGCACGGCCGGCACCAGCGCCTCGAGCACGTTCTGCGACGACTTGCGCGACGCGGTCGGTGCCGTCACCGCGCGCGCCGCCGCCACAATACCCTCTGCCGTCTGCTTCCAGTCGGCAGGCAGCTCGCCTTTCATGCGGCGCGTGAATTCGGTGGCAAGCGCCGGATGCTCGCGCGAATAAGCGCCGAAGCGCTGCTGCCAGTCGCCGCGCGCGGCCTGACCGCTTTTGCGCGCGTCCCACTGCGCGCGCAGGTCCTCGGGCACCTCGAACGGGCCGTGGCGCCAGCGCAGCGCGGCGCGCGTTGCCGCCGTTTCATCGGCGCCGAGCGGGGCGCCGTGCACCTCGTGCGTGCCGGCGGCCTTCGGTGCGCCCCAGCCGATCGTCGTGCGGCAGATAACCAGCGTCGGACGCGACGCCTCGCCCCGTGCGCTTTCGATGGCCGCCTCGACGGCCAGCGCGTCGTGGCCGTCGATCGGCCCGACCACGTTCCAGCCGTAGGCGGCGAAGCGCTGCGCGGTGTCGTCGCGGAACCAGCCATTGACATGACCGTCGATCGAGATGCCGTTGTCGTCGTAGAAGCAGACCAGTTTCGACAGGCCGAACACGCCGGCCAGCGAGCAGGCTTCGTGCGACACGCCTTCCATCAGGCAGCCGTCGCCGAGGAAGACCCAGGTGCGGTGATCGACGACCGAGTGACCGGGCCGGTTGAAGCGTGCTGCCAGCAGCTTCTCGGCGAGCGCCATGCCCACGGCATTGGCCAGGCCCTGGCCGAGCGGGCCGGTGGTCGTCTCCACGCCCGGCGTCAGCCCGGCTTCCGGATGGCCGGGCGTCTTCGAGTGCAACTGGCGGAAGTTCTTCAGTTCGTCGAGCGGCAAGTCGTAGCCGGTCAGGTGCAGCAGCCCGTAGAGCAGCATCGAGCCGTGGCCATTGGACAGCACGAAGCGGTCGCGGTCCGGCCAGTGCGGGTCCGCCGGATCGTGCTTCAGGAACCGGCGCCACAGCACCTCGGCGATGTCGGCCATGCCCATCGGCATGCCGGGGTGGCCGCTCTTGGCGGCATTGACGGCGTCGATGGCGAGGAAGCGCAGGGCGTTGGCCCGCTCGCGCGCCGCGCGGGCGCGGTCGGTCAGGGTTTCGGGAGCATTCATGGCTTTCTCCTCAGGCCCGGCGCTTGCGGTCCATCAGGCGCAGGATCAGCGGCGTGAAGATCAGCTGCATCGCCAGGCCCATCTTCCCGCCCGGACAGATGATGGTGTTCGGCCGCGTCATCCACGAGTCATGCAGCATCGACATCAGGTAGGGGAAGTCGATGCCCTTGGGATCGGCGAAGCGGATGATCGCCATGCTCTCGTCGGCACTCGGGATGTCGCGGGCGATGAACGGGTTCGACGTGTCCACGGTCGGCACGCGCTGGAAGTTCACGTGCGTGACGCCGAACTGCGGACAGATGTAGTTCACGTAGTCCGGCATGCGGCGCAGGATGGTGTCGACCACGGCCTCCTGCGAGTAGCCGCGCGTCCTCTTGTCGCGGTGCAGCTTCTGGATCCACTCGAGGTTGATGATCGGAACCACGCCGACCAGCAGGTCGACGTGGCTGGCGACGTTGATTCCGTCGTCGACGTACCCGCCGTGCAGGCCCTCGTAGAACATCAGGTCGGAACCGGGCGCGATGTCCTTCCACTCGGTGAAGTTGCCGGGCTCGACGCCGAACTCGGCGGCCTCGCCGGCATCGTGGACGTACTTGCGGACGCGGCCGCCGCCGCTTTCGCCATAGCCCTTGAACAGCGCTTCGAGTTCGCCGAGCAGGTTCGAGTACGGGCCGAAGTGGCGAGAAGTGCTTGTTGCCGGCCGCCTCCGCCTCCTTCATCTGGGCGCGCATTTCCATCCGGCTGTAGCGGTGGAACGAGTCGCCCTCGACGACCTGGGCGCGGATGCCTTCACGCCGGAAGATGTGCTGAAAACTCTGCATCACCGTCGTGGTGCCGGCCCCGGAGGAGCCGGTCACGGCGATGATCGGATGCTTGACGGACACGGTGCCTCTCCCTATCGATGTTTTCTTCTGTGGCCGCGGGCTGCGGCAGGCTCAGGTCAGCGCCTCGGGCCGGAACAGCGAGCGTTCGTTGAACAGCGGCGACACGTACGGTTTGTCGGTGCCCGCGTCGCACTCCTGGTGGTAGCGCTCGATGCGCTCGACCTCGGCCTGCGAGCCGAACACGAGCCCGATGCGCTGGTGCAGCGCCTCGGGCTGCACGTCGAGCACCGGGAGGCGACCGGTGCTGGCGCGGCCGCCGGCCTGTTCCATCACGTAGCCGATCGGGTTGGCCTCGTACAGCAGGCGCAGCCGGCCGGGCTTGCTCGGATCCTTGGTGTCGCGCGGGTACATGAACACGCCGCCGCGCATCAGGATCCGGTGTGCCTCGGCCACCATGCTGGCGATCCAGCGCATGTTGAAGTCCTTGCCGCGCGGGCCGGTCTTGCCGGCCAGGCACTCGTCGACGTAGCGCTTGACCGGCGACTCCCAGAAGCGGCTGTTGCTGGAGTTGATCGCGAACTCCTGCGTTTCCGCGGGGACGCGGATGTCGGGGTGGGTGAGCTTGAACTCGCCGAGGCTCGGGTCGAGCGTGAAGCCCGCCACGCCGCTGCCCACCGTCAGCACCAGCATCGTCGCCGGACCGTAGATTGCGTAGCCGGCCGCGATCTGCATCGTGCCCGGCTGCAGGAAGTCGGCGTCGGTCACGTCGCGCCCGCTCTCGATGACCTCCTGCGGCGCGCGCAGGATCGAGAAGATGCTGCCGACCGCGACGTTGACGTCGATGTTGCCCGAGCCGTCGAGCGGGTCGAACACGAGCAGGTACTTGCCGCGCGAATACTGCGCCGGGATCTGGTAGGGCGCCTCCATCTCCTCCGAGGCCATGCCGGCGAGGTGACTGGACCACTCGGAGGTGCGCAGAAAGATCTCGTTGCTGACCACGTCGAGCGGCTTCTGTGTCTCGCCCTGCACGTTGATCGCCGCGTGCGAGCGGGCGGCTGCCGCCAGCTCGCGGCTCATCGGATCGCCGAGTTCGCCGAACGCCACCGCGCGTGCGATCGCCTTGGTGGCCAGCGAAACGTCGAGAATCAGCGCGTTCAGTTCCCCGCTGGCGCCCGGAAAGCGGCGGCGTTGCTCGATCAGGTACTGGGTCAGCGTGCGGCGGTTGGATAGTGGCATGTGGTTCTCTTGTGAATCATGAAGCGGCGGCCTGGAACACCCGGCTGGCGAGGATGTCTTCGGGCATCAGGGTGGTCAGGTCGGCCTCGCTCAACACCCGCTCGCGGTCGGCGAACAGGCGCGAGGCGGCGCGCAGGCGGGCGCGATCGAGCGCGTTGCGGACGCTGCGCGCGTTGGCGAAGTGCGGCTGCTGCATGCGGCGTTCGAGATACTGCTCGAAGGCCTCGCGCGCGCCCGCGCCGAAGCGGTAGTGCTGCGCGGCCAGCATGCGCTCGGCGATGGCGAGCAATTCGCCGCCTGAGTAGTCGGGGAAGTCGATGTGGTGCGCGATGCGCGAACTCATGCCCGGGTTGGACTTGAAGAACGTGTCCATCCGGTCCTTGTAGCCGGCCAGGATCACCACCAGGTCGTCGCGCTGGTTCTCCATCACCTGGAGCAGGATCTCGATCGCCTCCTGCCCGTAGTCGCGCTCGTTCTCCGGCCGGTACAGGTAGTACGCCTCGTCGATGAACAGCACGCCGCCCATCGCTTTCTTCAGCACTTCCTTGGTCTTGGGCGCGGTATGGCCGATGTACTGGCCGACCAGGTCGTCGCGGGTGACGCTGACGACGTGACCCTTCCGCACGTAGCCGAGCCGGTGCAGGATCTCGGCGATGCGCAGCGCCACCGTCGTCTTGCCGGTGCCCGGGTTGCCGGTGAAGCACATGTGCAGGCTCGGCGCCGCCTGCTTGCCGCCAGCGGCGAGGCCGAGGTTGGCGCGCAGCTTGTCGATCACCAGCAGCGCCGCGATGTCGCGGATGCGCTGCTTGACCGGAGCGAGCCCGACCAGGTCGCGGTCGAGTTCGTCCATCACCGCCTCGATCTGGCTCTGCGCCAGCACCTCGCTGACGGTGCGCGCGCCCGCGGTCGCCGTCTCGCCCGCCGGCGACGCTGCGGGGGAGGCCGCAGCGGGCTGCGGCGCTCCCGGGATCGAATACAACGGCGTGGTCATTTCAATCCTTCAGCAGATGACTGCCGGCCGTCTGCTGCAAATACCTCCCCTCTCCCCTCGTGGGAGAGGGGCGGGGCAGAGGGGGGCAGTTCCGTTGCGCAAGAACTCCCCTCTCCCTCGGTCCCTCTCCCGCAAGGGGAGAGGGATGAAGAGCGTCCGCGGAGATCTTCTGGTGATTCAGTTGCGCCATGGATTGCCGGCCCGAGATGATGCATTGGACTGCTTAGCTGCCGTAGCGCTCGGCCTCGGGCTTGTCGGTCGCGTACGAATGCACCGTGTAGCGCATGCGCCGCCCGTCGATCTCCTGCCGCGCCAGCCCGAAGCCCGGCTCGGACTTCGGCCGGTTGACGATGAAGCTCATCGCGATCGACTCGACGCCGCGCGTCGAATCGAACGCCATCAGGCGGATGTAGTGGTTGGGGAAGGTCTTGCGGCAGCCGGCGAGCTCCATCATCACGCCGGCGGCGTCCTTCAGGTCGAACATCGGCATGCCGAACATTTCCCAGTAGGTGTTGCGCGGGTGCGGATCGTCGGTGTACTCGACGCTCCAGGCGTAGCCCTTGGCGAGGCCGTATTCGATCTGCAGGCGGATCTCGTCGTCGGTCAGATCGGGCAGGAAGCTGAACTGGCCCTGCGTGATGCGGCCGGTCGGGTTGGTCATCATGGCGAGAAGCTCCTCGTCTTGTCAGTGTCGTTCCCGCGCCGGCGGGAACCCAGGTGGTTGTCCTTGCCGTGGATCCCCGCGTTCGCGGGGATGACACGAACTAGGCCACCGTCGGCGTGACGGCGTAGTCGCTCGTGTCGGTCGACGTGTAGTTGAACGTCACGTCCTTCCAGGTGTCGAGCGCCTGCTTCAGCGGCGTGCAGAACTGCGCCGCCTTCTGCAGGATCTCCGGACCTTCGTTCTTGATGTCGCGCCCTTCGTTGCGCGCCTTGACCATCGCCTCGAGCGCCACGCGGTTGGCCACCGCGCCGGCCTGGATGCCGGCCGGGTGCCCGATCGTGCCGCCGCCGAACTGCAGGATCACGTCGTCGCCGAAGAGATCAATGAGCTGGTGCATCTGGCCAGCGTGAATGCCGCCGGAGGCCACCGGCATCACCTTCTTCAGGTCGCACCAGTCCTGGTCGAAGAACAGGCCGCGCGGCAGGTCCTGCTTGGTGTAGCTGTCGCGGCAGACGTTGTAGTAGCCCTGCACGGTCATCGGGTCGCCCTCGAGCTTGCCGACCGCGGTGCCGGTGTGCATGTGGTCGACGCCGGCCAGGCGCAGCCACTTGGCGATGACGCGGAAACTGACGCCGTGGTTCTTCTGCCGCGTGTACGTGCCGTGGCCGGCGCGGTGCAGGTGCAGGATCATGTCGTTGCGGCGGCACCAGTTCGCCATGCGACTGGATGCACGGCCAGCCGACGATCAGGTCGATCATGATGACCACGCTGCCGAGCTCCTTGGCGAACTCGGCGCGCTCGTACATCGTCCTCCATCGTCGCCGGCGGTGACGTTCAGGTACGAGCCCTTGACCTCGCCGGTCGCGGCGGCGGCCTTGTTCACGCCGTCCATCACGTACAGGAAGCGGTCGCGCCAGTGCATGAAGGGCTGCGAGTTGATGTTCTCGTCGTCCTTCATGAAGTCCAGGCCGCCCTTCAGGCCCTCATAGATCACCCGGCCGTAGTTGCGGCCGGACAGGCCCAGCTTGGGCTTGGTCGTGGCGCCCAGCAGCGGGCGGCCGAACTTGTCGAGCCGTTCGCGCTCGACGACGAGCCCGGTCGGCGGTCCCTTGAAGGTCTTCACGTAGGCGACCGGGATGCGGATGTCCTCGAGCCGCGCCGCTTTCAGCGGCTTGAAGCTGAACACGTTGCCGATCAGGCTCGCCGTCATGTTGGCGATCGAGCCCTCTTCGAACAGGATGATGTCGTAGGCGACCCAGGCGAAATACTCGCCCGGCCGGTTGGGCACCGGCTCGACCTTGTAGCACTTGGCGCGGTAGTTCTCGCACGCGGTCAGCCGGTCGGTCCACACTACCGTCCAGGTCGCCGTGCTCGATTCGCCGGCCACCGCTGCGCCGGCTTCGACCGGGTCCACGCCTTCCTGCGGCGTGATGCGGAACAGGCAGATCGTGTCGGTGTCCTTGGGCTGGTAGTCGGGCTCCCAGTAGCCCATTTGCCGGTACTTGAGGACGCCCGCGCTGTAGCGCTTCTTGGCGTCCGTGATCTGGGTGGCGTCGGCCGCCAGGCCGCCTTCCGCCGGTTTGTTCATCGCTTTCTCCTCGGGTTGATCGCGCTGTAAAGGCACTTTAGTGAAGTGGTTGATTAAGGTAAATTCACTTATCTGCAACGTGTCGTTAAGAAAATCTTATGCGAGCGGCCACCCTGAAGCAGTTGCGGGCCTTCTGTTCGGCCGCCCGCCATCTGAGCTTTGCCAAGGCTGCGGAGGAACTGCACCTGACCCCGCCGGCCGTGACCATGCAGATCAAGGAGTTGGAGAAGGCGGTGGGGCTGCCGCTGTTCGAGCGCGCGGCCAAGGCGGTGGCGCTGACGATGAGCGGCGAGTACATGCTCGTCTACGCGCGCCGCGTGCTGGCGACCCTGAAGGAGGCCGAGGACGCGATGGCGCGCCTGCGCGGCGCCGAGGCCGGCCGGATCACGATCGGCATGGTCAGCACGGCCGAGTACTTCCTGCCGCGGCTGCTGGCCCGTTTCCGCGCCGCGCACCGCGGCGTCGAGATGCAGCTTGCGGTGGGCAACCGCGAGCAGCTGGTCAAGCAACTGCACGACAACGAGGTCGACCTCGCGGTGATGGGCCGCCCGCCACGCGAACTCGACACGCGCGCCGAGCCGTTCGCCGCCCATCCGCACGCCGTCGTCGCCTCGCCCGAGCATGCGCTGGCCAGCCAGCGCGGCCTCGCCCCCGCCGTGCTCGGGAGCGAGGAGTTCATCGTCCGCGAACCCGGATCGGGAACCCGCGCGGCGATGGAGCAGTTCTTCCGCGAGCACCACCTGGCGCCGCCGCAGGTGATGGAAATGGCCAGCAACGAGACGATCAAGCAGGCGGTGATCGCCAACATGGGCCTGGCTTTCCTGTCGCTGCACACCTGCGGAACGGAGATCGGGACCGCGCAGCTGGTGGTGCTCGACATCATCGGCCTGCCGATCATGCGCCGCTGGCACATCGTCAACGTGCGGGGCAAGCCGCTCTCGCCGGCCGCCGAGGCGCTGCGCCATTTCGTGCTGGAGCAGGGCGAGGCCCTGATCGCCGCGCAGTTCGCGGGCGTGGTGCCGGCCGAAGCGGCCCGTGCCTGACGGAACCGGACGCCTATCATCGCGCCCGACCACGAAGTCTCCCGCGAGTGCCGCTTGAACGAGCCCAGCCGAACCCCGTCGCGCCCCGGACCGGAAGCCGACAGCCGCACGCTGAAGGGGCACCGCGGGATCCGGCGGCTGCTCAATGCGACCCGCTATTCGACCGACGGGCTGCTCTCGGCCTGGCGGCACGAGGACGCGTTCCGCCAGGAACTGATCCTCGCGGCGCTCATGATCCCCGCAGCGCTGTGGCTTCCGGTGACGCTGGTGGAGAAGGTGCTGCTCATCGGCGTCGTCGTGCTGGTGCTGATCGTCGAGCTGCTGAACACCGCCAGTCGAGGCGGCGATCGACCGCGACAGCCTGGAGATCAACCCGCTCGGCAAGCGCGCCAAGGACTACGCCAGCGCGGCGGTGATGCTGTCGCTGCTGCTCGCCGGCGGCACCTGGACGGCGATCCTCGTCGCGCATTTCGTCGTCTGACGAGCGCGGCGTGCTGTCCTCTAGACTGCGACCCGGGGTGGAGGAGAAGACGACGATGAGCGAGGCGCTTTTCGAGACCAGCATCCGTTCGCTGCCGCTGGTCTACCGCGGCAAGGTGCGCGATTCGTACGCGGTCGGCGACGACAGGCTGCTGATCGTCACCACCGACCGGCTGAGCGCATTCGACGTGGTGATGCGCCAGCCGATCCCCGGCAAGGGCAAGGTGCTCAACGCGATGTCGAACTTCTGGTTCGGCCT
This sequence comes from uncultured beta proteobacterium, assembly GCA_963847675.1. Classification (GTDB taxonomy): domain Bacteria; phylum Pseudomonadota; class Gammaproteobacteria; order Burkholderiales; family Burkholderiaceae_F; genus JADJWR01. The sequence goes on along the minus strand of CAWKAP010000006.1, from coordinate 271,816 downwards.
GCTCGCCCCGATCGTTCCCAACCACCTGACCCCCGTTCCTCCCGAGGACGTGGTCGCGGCCGACGAGGTCGAGCAGGTGCGCGGGCGCGCCGTGGTGGCGATGAAGCTGAAGCCGGTTCCGGCCGAGGCGGTCGTGCGCGGCTACCTGATCGGCTCGGGCTGGAAGGACTACCAGGCCACGGGCAGCGTCTGCGGCATCGCGCTTCCGCCCGGCCTGCAGATGGCCGAGAAGCTGCCGCAGCCGATCTTCACGCCGGCCACCAAGGCCGCGCTCGGCACGCACGACGAGAACATCCCGTTCGAGCAGCTGGCTGCGCGTGTCGGCGCGGATCTGGCCGCCAGGCTGCGCGACACCGCGTTGCGCCTGTACGGCGCGGCGCGCGAGTACGCCGAATCGCGCGGCATCATCATCGCCGACACGAAGTTCGAATTCGGCATCGACGGCGACGGCATGCTGCGGCTGATGGACGAGGTGCTGACCGCCGACTCGTCGCGTTACTGGCCGGCCGACGAGTACCGCGTCGGCGTCTCGCCGCGCAGCTACGACAAGCAGTTCGTGCGCGACTGGCTCGAGGCGCAGCCCTGGAACAAGGCGCCGCCGCCGCCGGATCTGCCGCCCGAGATCGTTGCCGTGACGGCCGCCAAGTACCGCGATGCGCTGCGTGCGATCACCGGCCGCGACATCGACGAGGCGTGACGCGGGAGGGGCCGCTGCGCATGCCGCTCGCCGCCCGTACCGGTTCGCCGGGCGATTGTTCTCCGGCTGATGCAGGTCAAGGCGGCCCGTGGCGGACACGCGAAGCTTCACGGCGATTCGCCGGCGCCGCGCCTGAGAGCTGCGCGCGCGATGTGTGCAGGCACGAGCAATTTGGCAGAGGGACGGCGAGATGACTGCGCCGGCCGAGTACAGCGACCACGAGGAGGAAAGACATGGCCACTTACAGCGTCGGTGATCTGATCCGGCACAAGGAATTGCAGGAACTCGTTGTGGTTGCGCCGTCGGCCACGGTGCTCGAGGCAGTCGAGATCATGAGCAGCCGCGAGGTGGGCGCAGTGCTGATTCGCGGCGCCGGCGGCGCCATCGAGGGCATCTTCACCGAGCGCGACGTGCTCAAGCGGATCGTCGCCGAGCAGCGCGATCCGAAGGCGACGAAGGTCGCCGACGTGATGAGCCGCAACGTGCGCAGCGTGGCGCCGGCAACGGCCGTCGAGCAGGCGCTGCAGCTGATGGTGACGCACCGCTACCGCCACCTGCTGGTGCAGGAAGGTACGCAGGTGCGGGGCCTGATCTCGATCCGCGACATCATGTACTCGCTGATCGTGCCGGAGATGTCGATGGCGCCCGAGGGCCGCCATGGTCACATGCGCTCTCGTGCCGAGGAGGCGGTGCGCCTGCTGCAGTCGGCGAAGGGCGGCGAGGGCCAGCGCTAGCAGCGCAGCCGGCCGCGCGCCGGCGTCGGCCGGCGCACCGCCGATTGCGGCCGTCAGGCCAGCTTCAGCCGGACCACCGGCCGCTCGGGCCGCCGGCGTGCGACCTCGACGAAGCCGGCCTTGCCGTACATGGACATTGCGCCGTGCCAGAGCCAGTCGTCGCGCGCGGGTTCCGACTTGTCGATCGGATAGGCCTCGAGGATGCGGGCGCCGCGTCGGCGCGCGTAACGGACCGCGCCCTCGAGCAGCGCGGTGGCGACGCCCTGGTGCCGGTACTGCGCCGGCACGACGAAGCAGACGATCGACCACACCGGCAGATCGTCCACCGGTTTCATGACCGGTGAGCGTTGCAGCTTCGCGTAATCGCTTCTCGGACCGAGCGTGACCCAGCCGACCGGAACCTTGCCGCGGTAGCCGATCAGTCCCGGCGGTGGGTCTGCCGAGGCCAGCGCCCGCAGCCGTTCCTTTCGGACGGTCCGCGCCGTTACGCCAGGGGGCAAATCCTGCCGGCCGCTCTCCCGGTAGTACATGCACCAGCATCCGCGCGCGATCGAGCAGCCCCTGGCCTCGAACACTGCCTCGAGGTCGGGCCAACGGTCTGGCGTCAGCGGGCGGACGGTGATCTTCATGAGCGTGCTCCTCGCCTCGAAGCGGTTCGGCGAGGGCGAGCGGCATGGCCGCCATGGCGAGTCATGCGCTGGCCAGAAGTGGCTATTGCCGCTGCTTCGTCCGCAACGCCTCGCGCCGGGCGAGGCTTTCCTGCGGCCAGTGTTCGGATGCGCGGTAGTACTCGCGCATCGCCGCTGTGCCCGGGGGCAGCACGACCCAGGGCTGCTTCGACTCGGTGAAGATGTGGATGTCCGGCGGCAGCCGGTCGGGTTCGTCGAGCGTGCCGACGCGCACGAAGCGCACGGCATCGCCGGCGCCGGCGTAGTTGCTCCACACGGCCACGCGGCAGCGCGGGCAGCGCGCGATCTTCTGACCCTTGCCGCTCGCCGACGGCGTATCGACGATCTCGACGTCGCCATGCAGCAGCTGCACCCGATCCGCCTCGATCAACGCGTTGAGTGCAAAGGCCGTCCCGGTCTCCCGCTGGCACCAGCGGCAGTGGCAGCAGTGCACGAACAGCGGCTGTCGACGTCATCCGGTAGCGCACGTGGCGGCAGGTGCAGCCGCCTTCGAAAGCGAGTGGCGTGGTCGTCATGCGTCTTGCCCTATCGAAGCGATAGCTCACCGCGAACTTCACCACCTCGCCTTGGGCCACGCAATACCCTGGCCAGGTCCGTCGCGCACGACGACGCGGCCGTGCTTCAGCTCGAACAGGCGGGACCCTGCAATGACATTGCGCACCTCGCGCCCTGCGTCCGCATCGACGCCCGGCAGCACCGAGACAGAGCGCGACGCCGTCCCTGCACTTCAGGGCGACGCCGCCCCGCCGGCCTCGGCGCTTTCTGTCCGGAGCACGAGTCGCCTGAGCAGGCCGGCGAGCGCGAACAGCCAGGCCGCGAATGCCACCCAGATCATCAGCTGCGAAATCCACTCCAGCGGCGGGAAGTCGGCGGCCAGGCCGAGCCGCGCGCTGGCCACCGTGTACATGCCGAGCGGAAAGACGAAGCTCCACATGATCGGCTCGTAGCGCAGCGGCAGGCGGTTGACGCCGTGCTTCCAGAAGCTGAACAGGAACAGCATCGGAATCCACCACGTGCCCCAGGCCCAGATCATCAGCGTCACGCCGTCGATGAACGGCCGCTGCGCCGCCAGGAAGGGCAGGCGCGGGTCCTCGGTGAGCAGCGTCGTGCCGGCGTTGGCGCTGATCGCCGCCGCGCCCATGATCACCCACAGCAGCGGCGAGATGTCCTGCGGCTTCAGCGTCAGGAAGAAGATGCGGTAGCAGAACAGCGTGACGAAGATGCCGTAGAAGACGAGCCCCAGCCCCCACAGCATGTGCACCTCGACCATCATGTAGCCGGCATATGCCCCCATCTCGGGCGCCAGCCGCGCGCCGAGCAGCACCAGCGACTGGGTGCCGACGATCGCGATCAGCCAGCCGCCGTGCACGATGTTGACGTTGTGCTCGTGGGTGAGAAAGGTGAGCACGCTGAAGGCGAGATAGAGCAGCGTGCACCAGGCCGCAAAGGCAAAGATCCAGCAGCCCAGTGCCAGCCCGGGGTGGCCGCGGTCGAGCAGCAGCAGCCCGACGATGTCGGTCGCGGCCACCAGCGTGAAGAACGAGAAGACCATGCGCGGATTGAGCAGGTCGTCGCGCACCGCCGGCGCAAAGAAGAGCGCGCGCCCGGCGCTGAGTGCGAGCAGCGTCAGCCAGGCGCCGAGCGCGAAAACGAACAGCGCTTCCGCGAGGACGTCGAAGTGCAGCGTCTGGAAGCCGATCGAGATGATGCCGCTGGCCATGACCATCGCGAAGTTGCCCGGGTGCAGGGCCTTCAGCGTGAATCGGGGTGGCGGCATGTCGTCGGCGGGATGGCATGTGGGCGTCGCGCCGGCAGGCAGTCTAGGCGCGCGTGCCGAACCGGGCCAGTGTTCGGCGGGCTTCCATCGGCGAACGCCTGCTGCCTGCGTCCGCGCGTCGGGCGGCTCAGCGATGAGATCGTTTCGTACGCAGGCGTGAACGGACGACTCCGGCGGCCGCGGCAGCCAGCATGAAGACGGCCGAGTAACCGAGCAGGAGCAAGGCGCCGAGAAGAAACAGGGCGCCAATGCGCAGGAAGATCAGTTCGTAGGCCAGCTGACCCAAGAATGCGCCGAGGTAATGTGCCCAGAGCGGCCGGGGAGCTATGGATCCCGCGACGAGGCCGGCAAGGGCGAGGGCGATCACATAAAACGGGCCATCGGCGTCCCAGGGTTCGCGATGACCGACGAGCCAGGGCGACAGCGCCCACACGGAGGCGCCGAGTGCCGCAGCTACGGCGAGCGTGAGCCAGGCACGTTGTTTCACCGGGCCCAACATCGGAGTTCGCCGGCGCGCGGTGTTGCGTGCGTCCGGGTTGAACCTGGAACCTCGGTTCCAGGCTCAGGCGTCTTCGAGGTCGATGACAAGGCCGTCGCGCGCTGTCTCATGGGGCAGGCCTTCGAGGCGGTTCAGCATGTCGTCGCTCATGTGGGTGAGCACCGTTCGCTTCGGGCGGATTCGCGCGAGGTTGCCCTGCAGGGAATCGAGATCCAGGTGCAGCCTGACCTTCTTGTCGTAGAAGTAGGCTTCGGCGACGAGCAGGTCGGCATCGCGCGCCGCGGCGACCAGGGCTTCGGTCCACTCGGTGTCACCGGTGTAGGTGATCGTCTTTCCCTCGGCGGTCAGTCGATAGACCAGGAACGGGCCGCCGGGATTGCCGTGAACGGCCTGAAAGGTTTCGACCTCGACGGCGTCGATGCTCGTGCGCTGCCCGGCGTGCAGTTCAATCAGCCGGAGTTCGAACTTGGGCCTGGTTGCGAAGGAACCCGGGAACGCCGTCTCCATGACGCGTTCATACCATTGGGCCAGGCCTGCGGGTCCGACGATGGTCAGCGGCTGCGTTCGACGGGAGAAGAACTGCGCGTCGAGGATGAAGAAGGGAATACCGCCGAAGTGATCGGCGTGAAAGTGCGTCACGAAGATCGTGCGGATGTCGTTTCTCGAGACCCCCTGCGCCTTCATTCCGATGAGCGACGAGGCGCCGATGTCGATGAGGAAGTTCGCGGTCTTGCCGGTGACATGGAAGCAGGTATTGAGGCGGCCACCGCTGCCGAACGCATCGCCGCAGCCTACGAAGCGGAATTGCATGCGAGGATGCCCGGGCTCAGAGGCCAGCGGTCGCGCGGTCGGCGAGCCGGACGGGCAAGGCTTCTGGCCTCGCCCGGTTGCCCGGCCGGCTCGGTGACACCAGCGCAGCGGTGCTGTCACCGCGGGTTCTGCGGCAGGTCATCGGTGAGTTCGTAGTAATCGCCCTTCTCGGCGACGAAGATGTGCCGTTCCAGGCTCGTCGAGGTGGGCGGATCGAACGCTCCCATCGCGACGGACGCCCGGCCCTTTCTAGCCGAACACGCGCCAGATGATCAGCGCGACCGCAAACGCGTACATGCTGCCGCAAATCGGAAAGATTCGATCGGCAAACCACTTCGGGAGGTAGATGTCCGTCACTGAGCCTCGCAGCGCGCCGCGACGCTCGGCAAGGATCGTGAGCGGACAGGTCCAGCCGGACGCCGCCAGTACGACACCTTCTAGAGCCAGCAGGCCGACAGCGATCCAGGTCCAGGTCGTGATGCCGCCGGTAATGCCGCTGAACAGGGCGTAGAGAACACATGCGCTGAGAACCCAGAAGATCAGCGTGTGCGCGACCTTGATCAGGAAGATCGTCCGATTCACGCGGCGATACGTGCCTGCAGGGATGCCCGACGTTTGGGCCAACGGGAGGTCCGAGGCGCATCGCCGTCCGACCTCCGGCCGGGAGAGGGACTGGCCATCGCCGTCGACCTCGCCACAGGATGTGCCGCCGGGCGACTACTGCGCCGCGGCCGGTCCGACTTCGACCGGGCTGCTGCCGTCCGAGATCACGGCATCCACTTCGAATTCGACCAGCCACTCGGGATTGACGAAGCCTGCCACCTGCATGATCGTGTCGACCGGCCTTGTCCCGGCGAAGTATTCGGCTCGAACCGCGATGACTGCCTTCCAGTCTTCGATGCGGGTCAGCAGTACGCGGGTTCGAACGACATCCCCAAGGCTTGCACCCGAACGTTCCAGCGCGTCCTTGATGATCTCCAGGCATCGGCGCGCCTGTGCCGCGGCGTCGCCGATACCCACGGTCTTTCCGTCGGGGCCGACGGGCGCGGTGCCTCCGACCGCGACATGGGGTCCAACGCGCACCGCGCGGCTGAACCCGACGACCTTCTCCATCGGATTTCCATTCGAAACCAGCACGCGCTTCATCGGGTGCTCCTTGTCGACATGGCACGGCGGGGCGGCATGGCTTGCGGATGACGGGCTGACGTTCGTCAGGCTCCCGCGAGTTCCGCGGCGATCACCCTGGCTACCACCGGGTTCTCGGACATGCGGCGCCTGTGGTCCACCACCCTCGGAAGTCGACCCGGATCCACGCCGTCCGCCTCGAGCCACTGAGCGACCGTGAAGAGGTAGATGTCACAGATGCCGTACGCGGGCCCCATGACCCATGGGCCCTGGAGCATTGTCCGTTCGATCAGATCGAAGCACTCGCCGACCGACTGCGGCACCTTTCTTTTCATCGCCTCGATCGCGGCAGGGTCGTCGACCCAGCGATTGCCGCGCATCCGGTGCGAGTGCGCAACATGCACGGTGGAGCACAGGTAGCTGTTGAAGGACTGCACCTGCGCGAACGCGAACGGATCGTCGAGCGGGGCGAGTCCGGCCTGCGGAAAGCTCTGCGCAACGAAAGCCAGGATGGCCGGCGTCTCGGTCAGGATGCCTCGGTTCGTCACCAGGGAAGGAACGCGGCCCTTCGCGTTGATCTGCAGGTACTCGGGCGACTTCTGCTCGCTGCTCGCGAAGTCGACGCGCCTGATCTGGTAGTCGGCACCGGCCTGCTCGAGCGCGATGTGCGAGGCCAGCGCGCAGGTATGCGGCGTGTAGTACAGGATCATTTCCGGCATTTTCCCGGTGTGTGGTGTGCCGTCGAAGTCGTCGAGAATGCTGACACGGTCCCGGGCATCGACAGGTGACGGCTCGACGGCGAGCGCTTCCCGATGGCTGATTCACGGCTCTCCAGGAGCGCGTAGCGTCGTGCCAACCATGCTTCAGAAGCCGGCGCCTCGTTCTCGAACTCGTAGATCGCTGGATCGCCGAGTACGCGAAACATCTCACGCGCGTGCGACTCGACCTGCGGTTCGAGGCTGCAGTTCGAGGCGTGAAGGCTGCGCATGCGCTGGCGGAGTTCGGCCGCAGTGCCCGGCGCTAGAACCAGAGATCCCGCACGCACTGTCCGTTTCGGGGCAGGTCTTCCCATTTGTCGAGTACGTCGAAGTGATTGACCGGAAGGTCGGCGACGGCTTCAGGTTCGGTTAGGCGCAGGTTGACGGCGATGCGGCCGCGACCTTCCTGCTTCGCCTCCAGCGCTCGCCAGTAGGCAACACAGCCAGCCGCAGTCCGGGCAGAAATGAAATCCGATCGAATCCCCTCGGACGTAGGTCCTGGTCTGACCCGAGACATGGATTGCCTCGCCCTCGTAGTCATGGGCCCACAGCACGCCGTATCGGCGACGGACCGTGCAGTTGCATGCCGTCGCCGACTCCGGCATTTCCCGCAACTGCCATCTGACCGCTCCGCAGTGACATGAACCTTCGATCATCTTTCGCTCCCGATTGGCGTAGCTGGAGAGTCCTCGGCCACCACATTGAAGCCGCGACCTTGCCGCGGCCGTCGAGAGTTTCGAGACAGCTTCTACGCCAGCCGCAACTGCGCCAATGAAGCGACCGCGCTCCCTCCACTCGTGTCCGGCGTGATGCTCAACTCGAGCACCGTGACCGCCGGCAGTTCGACATGATGATCTTCCGTCTCGGAAGTGGCGCCCTGGGGGCTGAAGTTCCATTGCTGCCGCACGATCTCGCGGAACGACTGCCCGCCATCGGCCGACCAGCGCAGGACGTACTGCTGCGTGCGCTCCGTGTCGGGTTCGATGAAGTTCAGCCAGATCCGCCTCAGCGCCTGCGGATGTTCGAAGCGAAGCCGGATCGTCTGCATCCCGGGCCCGGCGGCGCGCCATCCAGAGGCTCGACCGGGGATCAGCGCCGACTCGATCGGATGAGCGGCATCTTCAGAGGTGATCTCGACCTCCGCGATACCCTCCAGGCTCAACCAGTCCTGGCCGGGAGATTCAGTTTGCTGTCGAGGTGAGGCGATGATTTGCTTGCGCATATGTGTGGCTCCCGATTTCAGGCTAAAGAGACTTCCGGCGGCCGATCGTTCGAACTGACGCGGCTCGCGAGGTGGCTCGGCATTCGTGGCCCCTTCCGGTCGATGGTGCTTGAACACGACGGGGGCCAACGTTTCAACCAGGCCGCCCGCTGCGGCAGGCCCGCTCGAAGCAATGCTTGAGCGGCGGGATCGGCTTCAGGCGCCTATCTGCCGAGCGTGACTCACTGCCGAATCCCGAGGGCTCCTCCCACTTACAAGACGCGGTAGATCTCCCAGCGGCTCGTCCCGGAAACCACATGCGGCTCGAGATCCTTGCCCCATTGCTTGTGCGCCGCGATTGTCGCCAGCTTTTCCCAGGCCTGGCTGAGCTCGCTGAGGTCCTTGACCAGATGCTCCGTCTGAACGGTTGCCTCCAGCGCACCGATCGAGCCAGTGAGCAAGCGGGTGCTCTCGGGACTGAACCCGACTTGTGGCGCAATCTCCCGCAACCAGCGCTGCATCAGGTCGATCACACTCTGCTTGTCTCCGAACTTTGCGTCGATACTCCAACGGGCGATCATCATGATCATTCTCCTAGAGTCGTGCGTTAAGTGGCGTGACCACTGTCCAGCATCAGCGGCGCCCTTGCGGCCGCCACATGCGCTTGTCAGCTATAGCGGCATGCGCAACGTCATTGCCTACTTCGTTTCGCGACCCATGCTGCGCTGGAGATCGACCATTGACTGCTGCCCCACGGTTATCAATCCACTTTGAGGGCGATCGAGATCCACAACGAGCGTCGCGAGTGCCGAAAAAGCCAGCACCAAAGGGATCATCGCGACGAGTCTGCGCTTGCCGGTAAGCCCCGCTTGAGTACCGATGGCTATCATCGTGAGAGCCGTAATGGCGATCAGCGACAGCCAGACACTACCGGGAATTCGATTGCGGAGTGCTCCAGTCACTCGTTTTTCGTGCATATCAATTACATCATTGATGGACTGAATCATCAGTGCGGTATTTGTTCCGGGGCTCGCGCGCGCTGCTGATGACACCTGGGCCCAGAGCTGGCCATGAATCTCGACGGACTTCGGTAGCGCAGTCAGCACGCTCCCACGTGCGGCCTCGAGACGAGTTTCCACGTAACCGCGCAATAGACGTTTGACCTCTATTCCGAATGGGTTATCGAGCAAGTCGGCACGCAGGTATGCCGTACCAACGGCATTGGCCTCTTCGAGAACATTCTTCTTTCTGAGATCGTGCTGAGAAGAAGCCATGGAAAACGAGAAGGCAAGAACAAACGCCAGCATGCCGAGCAGGCCACCGACCATCGGGCCCAGGGAGGCCGGCGCCTCCTTGTCCTGACGGGTTTGAGCGCGTACGCCGAGCCGATAGCCTGCTTCGCCACAGGCCAGCATCAGTACGGCGACAGCGACGTAGACGCCGGCTATCGGCAGGGAGTCAAACAGATCGAGATTCATTGGGTCGTTCCGTGCTGCCCTTCGGCCAGTGTTCGAGGCAGGCGGCGGCCGGAAGCGTGCGGAGCGGGCTGGACGGCGCCCGCGTGACCGAGTGGTCAGGCAGCGTGGGCGATGCCCATGAATTTTGCGAAGACTCGATTTTCATGAGACTCGCCCTCGAAGGCAAAGTATGTGAGCCCGTAGTCATGGTAGCCACGGCGCGAGTAGAAGGCCATCGCTCGGTGGTTATGAACCCAGGGTGCGAGCCAGAGCACTGACGCTCCCGCGGATGCGGCCAGGTACTCGGCCCGCTCGAGTAGTCGCGTGCCGACGTTTGCCCCGGTGAACGGTTCCTGGACATAGAGGCGCAGCAGCTCTGCCTGAATTCCCGGAGGCGCGAGTTCGTGCGATGCGCCAAGCCTGACCTGTGCGAAGCCGATCATGTGGCCCGAGTGCTCCGCTACGACGATGCGTGTCGTCGCGTCGGCGATCGCTTCGTGGAAGACAGGCTGCGAGCAGCAGGCCAACACCTCCCTCGCGATTGCCGGCCTGATGCCCTGGGTTGCGTACGTGTCCAGAAACACCTGCATCGCAAGAACGGACAGGCAAAGTGCATCCTCCGGCAGCGCCGCGCGCAGCGTGAGGTCAAGCAGCGGGAGGTTCAGGGGTTGCGCGGACACGGCCATGAGCCTGTCATGCCTGTCGATCGAGCGGCACGGGAGCCAAGCGCCGTGCCGCCGGCTCTCCGCCCGAACGACGGGTCGGGCATCGTCGCCAGGAAGCTACCTTGTCTAGGTCCCAGTTGAACCTCTCGTGAACAGCCGAAGCGACTTCAGCAAGCCTGGCGGCGCGCGGTGATCACGCAACCCCTTCGATAATGCGCAGGTCTCTGTCCACGGCGTTGCCCAACAGTCGGAGTGCTTCCTGATACTCGGGGCTGTCGTGCGCCGCGACTGCCCGTTCGACGCTGTCGAACTCGAACAGGACGGTGCGCTCCCTCATGCCGCCGTCATACACCTGCGCGGGAATCCCGCGGGCGAGTACGCGCCCGCCAAGCTTCTGAAGTGCGGGAGCGGCGAGCTTCGCGTATGCGGCGAGAGCATCGGGGTCGTTGATCGAACGGTAAGCGGCGATCCAATATGCCTTGGCCATGGCTGGAGCCCTCGAGTGAGTTGGACATGAATTGTCACTTCTGCTGCGTGCGACGGCAATGCAACAGCCGCCCAGCTTTCCCGGCGACCGGCGGGCTGCACCGACAGCCGCCGAGTTGAAGCCATACGTCAGGCCGTCTGGTCGAGCGCCGGGTACTACGTCAATCCGCCTTTCCCGGCAGCAACCCTCGTAGATGCGCTGCGAGCAGCGGCGCGAGGGCCGTGACGATGAGCACGAGCGGCCAGAGGTTGCCGCCCTCAAACGTATACGCCTCGAAGAGCTGCGCCCACGTCCTGTGTTGAACGAAGAGGCCGAAGCCGAACTCGAACACCAGCGTGAGGCCAACCCAGAAAAGCCCGAGGAAGAGATAGCCCGACGTTCGCAGCCGGCCGAACCAAGGGACGAGAGCGGCCGACACGACCATGATGCAAACAGACAGCAGCAGGCCGCTTGCGACAAGGGCCCCCACCTGGCCCAACGTTGGCCGCAAGAGGCTCTCTCGGAACGCGCCGTTCGCAACGGCGCAGACGAGGATGAGCAGCCATGCGGCTGAAGCCTTGAGCGCAAGCATGTGCAGCGTTGCAACCTCGACGCGATGTGGCAGTGTTGACTGGCGGCGGCTCAACGGATCGACGTCGAGGCTGCGTTGTTCAGGCGGGCCTCGCAGTCGCGCAAAGCGTCCGGGCTCGTAATCGGGGCGGGGAGCGGACAGCGGCCGGTTTCGATCAGGTTCGTGCCGCTCAGCGCGATGACGCGCACGGCTGCGCGCTGTGCGTCGGGCACCAACAGCTGCATGCGTCCGGCGATGAGCGCGGGCTTCGACAGCCCGAGTTCCGCGGAGCCGTACACGTGGTTCGAGAAGCCGGCGAGCGAGTCGAACTCGATCAGCCGCTCACCGCTTCGCCGGTAGACTCTCAGCACGCCGCCGATATGCGGTGTCGTCACCGCAGCGACCTCCGCCACGCCGTCGCCGTCCAGGTCTGCGACGCCCACCGGGTTCAGCCAGCGGTTCGGCGTGCCGATCGGGGCGGACTGCGCCACGATCTCGAGCCGGCCACCTCTTCAGGCCGACCAGCGCCAGGCGCGCGCCGCTGCTGCGCTCGCTCACGATGACCAGCAGCTCCGCCTGCGCGCCTGCCGTCAGCCGCACCAGGCGCGGCGCCAGGTCCTCGAACACCTCGTTCATCGGCAGCTCCAGCACCGCTTCGCGCCCGGCGTCGGTTCTCGCCGCCACGCGCGCGTACTCATGCGGCCTGCCCAGCGCGTAGTGCCCGTAGCGCTCGACCGGCTCGGCGTACCTCGCCGCGATGATCTGCTCCGCCCCGACCGGCGTAGCAAGCAGCGCGATCAGGGCACCCAGCGCGAGAGCCCGGCCCATCGCTGTCCCGGTGCATCGAGGCGCGGCCCCTGTCGCCATTTCCCGCGCCGGCCGTGAATGCGCCCGGCGTTCCGAGTGAGCCTGGATCGATCGCGAGCGAAGCGAGCGCATGATGGTTGGCTGGATTCGGTCGTAAAGCCGCGTGGCGACGGACTGATCTGCAACGCGACGCCAGAAGGGTTAGACCGCACTTTTCACCCGCGCTGGGGTCGCGTGGAGCTTCAGACCCAGTGCCGAGACAACCTTCATGATGGTTGCGAACTCGGGGTTACCGGCCGGTGAGAGGGCCTTGTACAGACTCTCCCGCCCGAGGCCGGCCTCGCGTGCGACCTGGGTCATGCCTTTCGCACGGGCAATGTCGCCAAGTGCCGCGGCAACCAGGGTCGGATCGCCGTCATCGAGGGCGGCTTCGAGGTAGGCCGCCATGTCTTCCTCGGTGTTGAGGTGTTCGGCGGGATCCCACGGCGTAGTGACGGTCTTGGGCATGCTTGAACTCCTATAGGTTGCGCGCCAGGTCCCTGGCGATCCGAATGTCCGTTTCCTGCGTGGACTTGTCCCCGCCTGCGAGCAGGACCACAAGCAGCTCGCCTTTCTGTACGAAGTACACGCGGTAGCCAGGCCCGTATGGGATTCGCAGCTCGGAGACACCCTCCCCAACAGGCTTGACGTCGCCAGCGTTGCCAAGCGAGAGGCGGCGGATGCGGATGTCGATGCGCGTCTTGGCCTGGCGATCTCGGAGGCCAGCGAACCACTCGGCGTAGATGGCCGTCTGGCGGACTTCGATCATGCGCGCACTGTATCACATGGGATACGGATGGAGCAAGGTGGGAGTTCGGTGCGCCCAACGCTCGCGTCGAGCGGCGATTGAGAAGCGAGGCGAGGAGGGCAGCCGAGAGCACAGCTGTCGGCCGTTCCGCTCGAACGCGGGGTTGGGCGTCACGGGGGTCGACCGCGCAGACGGACTCAACCCTTTGGGCCGGCGATGGGCGGACGGCTCTTGCGGTAGGAATTCTTCAGGGCGATCTTTCCGTCTCGAAAGGTAAACAGGTCACAACCATTGACTTCGACGCGGGTGCCGTCTGCGCGTGTTCCCGTGAACGTCCACTCCGAAACTCCTCGGTCACCACGGACAAAATGGCGCGCGTGACCCCAGTGCGCATTGGGGAAGCTTGCCCAGACTGTTATGCCTTAGTCGGGGCACTGCAGGCGCTCTGATTGGATTGGAAGTGGAACTGACGGACAGCATAAGAAGTACCGTTTGCGGTGTAGCGGTTTTCAAGGATGGAACCTTCGGTAAAACCTACAGCCAGCATAAGCTTTGCGCTCTGTTCATTCCACAAGGCAGTCGCAGCCCAAATGCGTTTTACCGTGCCCCCGGAAAGTACGTGTTCAAGCACTTTGGATACGGCCTCGCGCGCAAGGCCGTTACCCCAGTAACTTGGTGACAGCCAAAACGAGAGCACATGATCTTGCGGGCGGGCAATTATGGAGACCTGCCCGACAGATGACTCGCCTGACAGTAGGTCTATCGCCCAGACTGCTGAGTGCGACGTTGTGTTTCTTTGGCAGGCACGAGCGAGCCAAGACGAAAGTTCACCATCGCGGTAAAAGTCAGATAGAGGAAGTGCGGCCGGAAACTCGGGATGCGATAGCGCTTCAACTAGATGCTGAAGATCACTGGCACGAGCGGGGCGCAATGCACAACGCTCGGACATTAGGCTAACCGCAAGCGCTTGGTCAGATATGGTCTGAGGCATAACGTAATTTGGGCCGAGATCAGTCTAGGAATGCGGTTGGTCTAAGTCAACGAACGACAGCGCGCGACCTGCCTGTTTCTCTGTCGAATAATCACGCACTGCGCCGCTTGCGGCGTCGATTTTGCCCGCCTAAATTTTCGCGGATGGAGTCGTCCGTTCCCGCATCGCTTCCGCAATCAACGCAGCCGCCGAAGCTGCTCGACCAGGTCCGCGCGCGCATCCGCCGGCGCAACTTCTCGATCCGCACCGAGCAGGCGTACGTCGACTGGGCGCGCCGCTTCATCCTGTTTCACGGCAAGCGCCATCCGCGCGAGATGGGCGCGCCGCAGGTCGAGGCGTTCCTGTCGCACCTGGCGACCGAACGCGGCGTCTCGGCGTCGACGCAGAACCAGGCCAAGGCGGCGCTGCTCTTTCTGTTACAAGGAAGTGCTCGGCGTCGACCTGCCGTGGCTCGACGGAGATCGTCGCCGCCAAGGTCGGCCGGCGCCTGCCGGTCGTGCTCACGCCTTCCGAAGTGCGCGCGCTGCTGCAGGAACTGAACGGCACGATGTGGCTGGTCGCCTCGCTGCTGTACGGCACCGGCATGCGCCTGCTCGAAGGGCTGCGGCTGCGCGTGAAGGACATCGAATTCGAGCGGCGCGAGATCCTGATCCGCGAGGGCAAAGGCAACAAGGATCGGGTGACCGTACTTCCGGAAAACCTGCTGCTGCCGCTGCGCGACCAACTGGCGCGCGCGAAGAAACTGCACGACGACGATCTCGCCGCCGGCTTCGGCGCCGTGTGGCTGCCCGATGCGCTGGCGGTCAAGTACAAGGGCGCGCCGAAGGCCTGGGGCTGGCAGTTCGTGTTTCCTTCGGTGGCGCGGTCGACCGATCCACGCGCCGGCATCGAGCGGCGCCATCACCTGCACGAGCAGAGCGTGCAGAAGGCGGTGGCACTGGCCGCGCGCCGCGCCGGCATCGACAAGCCGTGCACGCCGCACGTGCTGCGCCACAGCTTCGCCACCCACCTGCTGCAGGCCGGCTATGACATCAGGACCGTGCAGGAACTGCTCGGCCACCAGGACGTGGCCACCACGCAGATCTACACGCACGTGCTCAACCGTGGCGGCCGCGGCGTGCGCAGTCCGCTCGATGCGCTTTGAGACAGGGCGGGCGCGCGAAAGCGAATCAGCGAACGGCCGCGCCTTGCGGCAACGCCATCGCCAGCACCTGCGCCACGTGCAGCACTTCGCGCTGCGCGCCGTCGTGGATCTGGTGGCGGCAACTGGTGCCGTCGGCGACGATCAGCGCGTCGGCGGGCGCGGCGCGCACGGCGGGCAGCAGCGCGGCCTCGGCCATCGCCTGCGAGACGTCGTGATGCGCGGCCTCATAGCCGAAGCTGCCGGCCATGCCGCAGCAACTCGATTCGATCGCCTGCACCTTCAGTTGCGGCACCAGGGCGAGCGCGGCATGGATGTCGGGCATCGCGCCGAAGGCTTTCTGGTGGCAGTGCCCGTGCAGCAGCACGGTGCGGGCGAGCGGCGCGAACTTCAGGTCGAAGCGGCCGGCCTTCGCCTCGCGGGCGACGAATTCCTCGAACAGGAAACTGGCCGGCGCCAGTTCCTTGGCCCCTTCGCCGAGTTCGAGCACCAGGAACTCGTCGCGGAACGCTCAGCAGGCAAGACGGCTCCAGCCCGACCACGCTGGCGCCGGCGCGCACGTGCGGCAGCAGCGCGTCGAGCGTGCGCTGCGCCTCGGCGCGCGCGCGATCGACCATGCCCGTGCCGAGATAGGTTCGTCCGCAGCACAGCGGCCGGCCGTCGCCGCCGACGAGCACCGTGACGTCGTAGCCGGCCGCCTGCAGCACGCCGCGCGCGGCAGCGAGGTTGGCCGGTTCGAAGGCGTTGTTGAAGGTATCGGCGAACAGCACCACGCGCTTGCCGCCCGCTGAGACGGCGGTGCCAGCGCGGGTGATCGGCGTCGAGCGGGTGAAGGTGTCGCGGCGGAACTCGGGCAGGCTGCGCTGCGCATCGAGCCCGGTCAGCCGCTGCGCCAGCCGCGCCAGCAGCGGCGAGCGGTTGCGCAGGTTGGCCAGCCACGGCGCTCGTGCAGCCCACTGCGCATAGCGCGGCAGATGGCCGATCAGGCGGTCGCGCAGACTGTGGCCGTGGCGCCGCTTGTAGTGATGAAGAAACTCGATCTTCATCTTCGCCATGTCGACGCCGGTCGGGCACTCGCGGCGGCAGCCCTTGCAGCTGACGCACAGCGCCATCGCCTCGTAGACCGTGTCGGAAGCCAGCGCATCGGCGCCGAGCTGGTCCGACAACGCCAGCCGCAGCGTGTTGGCGCGGCCGCGGGTGAGGTGCTGCTCGTCGCGCGTGACGCGGAAGCTCGGGCACATGGTGCCGGCGTCGAACTTGCGGCAGTGGCCGTTGTTGTTGCACATCTCGACGGCCTTGCCGAAGCCCTGCGCCGGGTCGCCGCCGGTGCCCGGCTCGGTCAGCAGCTCGGTGGCCGGGTCGTTGTGAACGTCCCACGCGCTCCAGTCGAGTGCCGGCTCGAGCGGGGCGATCGCGTAGCCCGGCCGGTAGCGGAACAGGCTGCGGTCGTTCATCTGCGGTGCACGGACGATCTTGCCGGGGTTGAACAGCCCCTGCGGATCGAACAGGTCCTTGATCTGCTCGAAGGCCTGGGTCAGCCGCGAACCGAACTGCCAGCGCACCCATTCGCTGCGCGACAGCCCATCGCCATGCTCGCCCGAGTACGCGCCCTTGAACTTGCGCACCAGTTCCGACGCTTCGGTCGCGATCTCGCGCATCAGCTGCGCGCCGTCCATGCGCATGTCGAGGATCGGCCGCACGTGCAGCGTGCCGACCGACGCGTGCGCGTACCAGGTGCCGCGCGTGCCGTGCCGGGCGAACACCTCGGTCAGGGCCGACGTGTACTCGGCGAGGTGTTCCAGCGGCACCGCGCAGTCCTCGATGAAGCTCACCGGCTTGCCGTCGCCGCGCAGGCTCATCATGATGTTGAGGCCTGCCTTGCGCACCTCCCACAGCGCCTTCTGCGACGGGTCGTCGACCATCGGCACCACGGCGTCCGGCAATCCGAGATCGCCGATCAACTGTTCCAGCGCCGACAGCCTCGCGATCAGCAGACTCCGCGTCGCTGCCCGCGAACTCGACCAGCAGGATCGCTTGCGGCTCGCCGATCAGCGCCGAGTCGATGACCGGGCGGAACGCCGGGTTGGCGCGCGCCAGGTCGATCATCGTGCGGTCGACCAGTTCGACCGCGGTCGGACCCAGCCTGACGATGTGCTGCGCCGAGTCCATCGCCTTGTAGAAGGTCGGGAAGTTGACCACGCCCGAGCACGCGGTGCGCGGGCAACGGTGCGAGCTTCAGCCGCAAGCGGCGGAAGTAGGCGAGCGTGCCTTCCGAGCCGACCAGCAGCTGGCCGAGGTTGACACTGCCGTCCGCGGTGTACGGCCGCTCCGACTGCGGATGGAACACGTCGAGGTTGTAGCCGCCGACGCGGCGCATCACCTTCGGCCAGGCCGCGTCGATCTCGGCGCGATGCTGCTCGCGCGAGCGCGCGCACCGCCTCGCCGAGCTGGCGCGCCCGTCCCGTCGCCTCGTCGAACAGGCCGAAGCTCGCCTGCGTGCCGTCGGCGAGCCACGCGTCGATGCCGGCGACGTTGTGCACCATGTTGCCGTAGGCAATCGAGCGGCTGCCGCACGAATTGTTGCCGGCCATGCCGCCGAGCGTGGCCTGCGCCGAGGTCGACACGTCGACCGGGTGCCACACGCGATGTTTCTTCAGGTGCGCGTTGAGCGCGTCGAGCACGATGCCGGGCTGCACCTCGACTTCATTGCGCTCGAGGTCGAGCGCGGTGACCTCGCGCAGGTTCTTGGTGTTGTCGATCACCAGCGCGGCGCCGACCGTCTGGCCGCACTGCGAGGTGCCGCCGCCGCGCGGCAGCACCGGCACCTTGTGCGTGGCGGCAATCTGCAGGGCCGTGGCGACGTCGTCCTCGCTCTTCGGCACGAAGACGCCGACCGGTTCGATCTGGTAGATCGATGCGTCGGTCGCGTAGCGGCCGCGGCTCGCCGCGTCGAACAGGACCTCGCCCTGCGTGTGCTTGCGCAGGTCGGCGGCGAGCGCGGCCGCCTGCACGCGCGCGTCGAGCGAAACGCCCGCGTTGCTCGATGAAGTACTCGAAGTGCCATCCATCGCGATCAACCCTTCAGGAGGGTCGCGTCGACGTCCGGCCGCGGGCCCGGCCGGAGGCGAGTGGCGACTTGGTGCGCGCCTGCCGCGGGCTGCCGTTCTTCTGCCGCGCGGCGGCAGCCGTCGACGTCGATGCCGGGGCGGCGGGCTCAGGCCTGCTGCGCGCCGGCGGCACCGCGCTGGCCTCCGCGCTGTCCGCGAGATGCGCCAGCACGACATCGCGCTTGTGCTGGAGATGCTCTGCAAGGATGCGGCGCAGCCGGGCCCCGTCGCGGGCCGACAGCGCTTCGATCATCGCGTCGTGCTCGCGCACGGCGGCATCCCACTTGTCGGCGTCGAAGTTCGAGCGGAAGCGCAGCGCCTGCAGCCGTGCGTTGAGCCGGTCATAGACCTCGCTGAGCACGGGATTGCGCGCCGCTCGGTTGATCGCCTGGTGAATCCGCGCGTTGACGCGGTAATAGGCGGACAGATCGCGCCGCGCGTGATGGGCGCGCATCTCGTAGTTCAGCGCCTGCAGTTCGGCGACCTCGGCGTCGCTGATCCGCGCACAAGCCAGTTCGCCGGAAAGCCCCTCCAGCGCGGCCATGACCTCGAAAGCGTGCGCCACGTCGTCGGCCGACAGACGCACGGCAATCGCGCCGCGGTTGGGCAGGTGCTCGACGAGGCCTTCCGCGGTGAGCAGCTTCAGTGCTTCGCGAAGCGGCGTGCGCGAGACCTGCAGCCGTTCGGCCAGTTCGCGCTCGTTGAGCTTCTGGCCGGGGGCGATGCCGCCCTCGACGATCAGCGCGCGCAGCCGCTGCGCCGCGGACAGGTGCAGCATCTCGCCGTTGTTGCCGTTGCTCTTCACGTGCGTCGCCGTTTGTATACAAAACTTCGATGGCGTGGGATTCTAACGCCCACTTGGCATGGTACGCACATACCGATGGGCTTGCCTTTTGTATACCAAATGACTAATCTGCGCCGTCTGTGCGATGCGGCTGCGTCGGCACGTTTCACCGCGAGGCTAGCGAAAGATGCTCAAACTGAACTCCCATCCCGCCGGTCGCCATTTCCTGCAGATTCCGGGGCCGACCAACGTGCCCGACGGCGTGCTGCGCGCCATCGACCATCCGACCATCGATCACCGCGGCCCCGAGTTCGCGATGCTCGGCAGGAAGGTGCTCGCCGAGATCCGGCAGGTGTTCCAGACCAGGCAGCCGGTGATCATCTATTCGAGTTCGGGCACCGGCGCGTGGGAGGCGGCGCTGGCCAATGCGCTGTCGCCCGGCGACGCGGTGCTGATGTACGAGACCGGACACTTCGCGTCACTGTGGAAGAAGATGGCCGAGAACCTGGGCCTGAAGCCGGAGTTCATCGCCGGCGACTGGCGCAGCGGTGTCGATGCGGCGCGGATCGAGGCGCGGCTGGCCGAAGACAAGGGCCATGCCATCAAAGCGGTATGCGTGGTGCACAACGAGACCTCGACCGGCGCCACGTCGAACATTGCCGCCGTGCGGCGCGCGATCGACAACGCGCAGCACCCGGCGCTGCTGCTGGTCGACACGATCTCCTCGCTCGGCTCGATCGACTACCGGCACGACGAATGGGGTGTCGACGTCACCGTGGGCGGCTCGCAGAAGGGCCTGATGCTGCCGCCCGGCCTGGGCTTCAATGCGGTCAGCGAGAAGGCGATCGCCGCGGCGAACCGGTCGAAGTTCCCGCGCAGCTACTGGCGCTGGGACGAGATCATCGAGGCGAACAAGGGCGGCTACTGGCACTACACGCCGTCGACCAATCTGCTCTACGGGCTTTCGGCGGCGCTCGATCAACTGCTCGCCGAAGGGCTGCCCAACGTGTTTGCCCGCCATCGCCGCCACGGCGACGCCACGCGTGCCGCGGTGCGCGCCTGGGGCCTGGAAATCCTGTGCCGCAATCCGGCCGAGTATTCCGACTCGCTGACCGCGGTGATGATGCCCGACGGGCATGATGCCGACGCGCTGCGTGCGCTGATCCTGGACAAGTTCAACATGTCGCTCGGGACCGGGCTGTCCAAGGTCAAGGGCAAGGTCTTCCGCATCGGCCATCTCGGCGACTTCAACGACCTGTCGCTGATGGGCACGCTGGCCGGCGTCGAGATGGGGCTGGCGCTTGCCGGCGTGCCGCACCGCGCCGGCGGCGTGCAGGCAGCGATGGAGGTATTGCGCCAGGCGGCCGACACGGCGCGGATCGTGAAGAAGGCGGCCTGAGCCGGTTGGTTTTGCAGCGGAACCCAGTGACAACAACAGCACGAGGAGAACCATGATGAGCAAGCACTCCACTTCGTCTTCCCGTCGACGCTGGCTGGCATCGCTGTCGGCCCTGGCGATCGGCTTCGCCGGCAGCGCGGCGCTGGCGCAGACCGAACTGAAGCTCGGCCATGTCGGCGAGCCCGGCTCGCTGTTCCAGAAGAGCGCCGACGAATTCGCCAAGCGGGCCAACGCGAAACTGGGCGGCAAGGTCACGGTGACGACGTTCGGATCGAGCCAGCTCGGCGGCGACAAGGAACTGCTGCAGAAGCTGAAGCTCGGCACCGTCGACTTCGCGATTCCGTCGACCGTGATGTCGTCGGAGGTCGACCTGTTCGGCATCTTCGAGATGCCGTACCTGGTCAAGGACCGCGAGCACATGAAGCGGATCGAGAAGGACGTCGTCTGGCCGGCGCTGGCGCCGGCGGCCGAGAAGAAGGGCCTGACGATCGTCGCGGTCTGGGAGAACGGCTACCGGCACATCACCAACAACAAGCGGCCGATCAACGTCCCGGCCGATCTTGCCGGCATCAAGCTGCGCACGCCCGAGGGCAAGTGGCGCGTGAAGATGTTCCAGGCCTACGGCGCGAACCCGAGCCCGATGAAGTTCTCCGAGGTGTTCACCGCGCTGCAGACCGGCGTGATGGACGGCCAGGAGAACCCGTTCACGCAGATCTACAGCGCCAAGTTCCAGGAAGTGCAGAAGTACCTGTCGCTGACCGGCCACGTGTACACGCCGGCGTACCTGGTCACCGGAACGAAGAAGTGGATGTCGCTCCCGGCCGACGTGCGCAAGATCCTCGAGGACACTGCGAAAGAAACCCAGGCGTTCGTGTACCAGACCGCGGCGGCCGACGAGGACATCCTGCTCGGCAAGCTGAAGGCCGGCGGCATCCAGGTGAACGAGCCGAACAAGGACGCGTTCATCGCCGCGTCGAAGCCCGTGTACGAGGAATTCAGCAGCGAAGTGAAGGGCTCCGGGCCGCTGATCGACAAGGCCATCGCGCTGGGCAAGAAGTAGAGCGGGTCGGCCTTGTGAGGCAAGCGCGCCGCCGCGCCTGAGGCCGGCGGCGCGGCCCGCCGCGCACATCACTGTTGGCGTGATTGCGCAAGGTCCGCTCCAGACTGATTCCGGGATTGCAGATGTCGATGCCGCAGCTCGCGGATGTTCGCCGCATCTACCAGTTCGTGCTCGAGGTCGTCTGCTTCGTGCTGATGGCGGCACTGGCCATCATCGTCGTCGTCGGCGTCGCCTACCGCACGATGGGCGCGGCGCTCGTCTGGTACGACGAGATCGCCGCCATCCTGCTGGCCTGGCTCACGTACTACGGGGCGGCGCTCGCGGCATACCGGGGGGCGCACATTGCGGTCGGCTCGATCGTCGACGCGATGCCGCGCGTGCTGCGCGTGGCGGCGACCCTGTTCGCCGAAGCGTGCGTGATCGGTTTCTTCCTGCTGCTGGGCTGGGTCGGCTGGGTCGTCCTCGACGTGCTGGCGACCGACACCCTGGTCAGCCTGCCGGACGTTCCGGTCAGCTATGCGCAGTCGGTGATCCCCATCGGATCCTTCCTGTTCGTGGTCGCCGAACTGCTGCGCCTGCCTGAGCTGTTGAGCACCGCCGCTCGGCCGCGCATGGAAGTCAACCCGTAATGGACATCCTGCTCCTGATCGTCGGGCTGCTGGCGCTGGTCCTGCTCAGCATTCCGATCGCCGTCGCACTGGGCATCGCGGCGGTGGTGGCGATGATCGTCGCGCAGGGAACGGAGTCGCTGCCCAATCTCGCGCTGATGATGTACAACGGCGCGACCAATTTCCCGTTGATCGCGATCCCGCTGTTCATTCTCGCCGGCGCGATCATGAACACCTCCGGCATCTCGCGGCGGCTGATCGCGCTGGCCTCGGCCCTGATCGGCTTCGTGCGCGGCGGGCTGGCGATGGTCAACGTCGGCGCGCTGATGTTCTTCGCCGAGATCTCGGGCTCGGCGGTCGCCGGCGTGGCGGCGATCGGGCCGATCCTGATCCCGGCGATGAAGAAGCGCGGCTACCCGGGGCCGTTCGCGGCGGCCATCAATTCATCGGCCGCATCGCTGGCGATCATCCTGCCGCCGTCGATCCCGATGATCCTCTACGCGGTGATGGCCGGCACGTCGGTCGTGAAGATGTTCGTCGCCGGCATCGTCCCGGGCCTGCTGGGCGGCTTCTCGATGATGGCGCTCGCCTACTGGATCGCGGTGCGCAACGGCTACCCGGTCGAGGAAGTGTTCCAGCTCAAGCGTGTCTGGCAGACGCTGAAGGATGCTTCTCTGGCGCTGCTGCTGCCGGTGATCATCCTCGGCGGCATCTTCGGCGGCATCGTCACGGCCACCGAAGGCGCCGGACTGGCCGTGGTCGCCGCGGTCGGCATCGCCTTCTGGTACCGCGAGATGAACTGGCGGCTGCTGTGGCACGCGGTCATCGACGGCGCAACGCAGACCGCGGTGGTGATGCTGCTCGTGGCCTCCAGCGCGCTGCTCGGCGGCTATCTGACCGAACAGCAACTGCCGCAGCAACTGGCCACGGCGATCACCGAGGTGACGTCGGAGCGGTGGGCGATCCTGATGCTGATGAACGTGTTCTTCCTGGTCATCGGCCTGTTCCTCCATTCGGCGGCGGCGATCATCCTGGTGGTGCCGATCGTCATGCCGGTGGTCAACGCCGCCGGCATCGATCCGGTGCACTTCGGTCTGGTCGTGACGCTCAACCTGGCCATCGGCCAGCAGACGCCGCCGGTGGCGAGCGTGCTGGCCACCGCCTGCTCGATCGCCAAGGAGGACATCTGGTCGGTGGCGCGTGCGAACATGCCGTTCCTCGCCGTGCTGCTGATCGTGCTCATGATCGTCACCTACGTTCCGGCCGTGCCGATGTGGCTGGTCAACGTGCTCTACGGCTGACGCATCCAGGCGCCGATGAACGACCGGTTCCCCGCGCAGCGCGTCAGCGCCGGCGTGTCGCATCACTAGGCAGGAAAGGAGAGGCGATGCAGGCGCCCGACTCATCCCCGTCCGGCGGGGAACTGGAGCGGTTTCGCTCGCGTTACGGCCGCCTGCTGGAGCGCGTGGTCGAACTGCTGATGATCGTGCTGGCGCTCGAGGTCACCGCCGGCGTGATCTTCCGCACGATCGGGCATCCCTTGGTCTGGTACGACGAGGTCGCCTCGATCCTCCTTGCCTGGCTCACCTTTTACGGTTCGGCGCTCGCTTCCGCGAAGCGCGCCCACATCGGCTGCCCGGAGCTGATCGAGCAGCTGAGCCCCGGGCCGCGGCGCGTCTTCGACATCGTCGCGCAGGTGCTCGTCATCGCCTTCTTCGCCCTGCTGGGCTGGGTCGGCTTCTCGATCCTTCCCGTGCTGGCCACCGACAACAT
This sequence comes from uncultured beta proteobacterium, assembly GCA_963847675.1. Taxonomy (GTDB): domain Bacteria; phylum Pseudomonadota; class Gammaproteobacteria; order Burkholderiales; family Burkholderiaceae_F; genus JADJWR01. The sequence goes on along the minus strand of CAWKAP010000006.1, from coordinate 247,910 downwards.
GGTCAGCCTGCCGAGCGTGCCGATGAGCGTCGTCCAGTCGGTGATTCCGATTTCTGCGGTGCTGATCCTGGTCGCCGAAGTGACCTACCTGTTCGAGCTGCTGCACGCCAAACGCAGCGGCGGCTCGGCGCTGGCCGACGGCCTGCACTGAGGCGCGGGAACGTCGCCATGATCATGCTGCTGCTGTTCCTCGCGGTGCTGGCGCTGGTGCTGATCAACGTGCCGATCGCGGTGTCGCTCGGCATCGTCGCGGTGGTCGCGATGGTGGTCAGCCACGGCGCCGACACGCTGCCCAATCTCGCGCTGGTCGTCTACAGCGGCGCGACCAATTTCCCGCTGCTGGCGATCCCGCTGTTCATCCTCGCCGGCGCGATCATGAACGCGTCCGGGATCTCGCAGCGCCTGATCGCCTTCGCCTCGGCGCTGTTCGGCTGGATCCGCGGCGGCCTGGCACACGTGGCGATCGGTTCGTCGATGTTCTTCGCCGAGATCTCCGGCTCGGCGGTCGCCGACGTCGCCGCGCTCGGTTCGATCCTGATTCCCGGCATGAAGGAGAAGGGCTACCCGAAGGCGCTGGCCGCGGCGGTCATGTCCTCCGCGGCGACGCTGGCGGTCATCATCCCGCCGTCGATCCCGATGATCCTCTACGCGGTGATGGCCGAGACCTCGGTGGTGCAACTCTTCGTCGCCGGCCTCGTGCCCGGGGTGCTCGGCGGCCTCGGCCTGATGGGCATGGCGTACTGGTTCGCGCGCCGCTACGACCTGCCGCGCGAGGCGGCGTTTTCCATCGCCCGCGTCTGGCAGACGTTCAAGGACGCGTTCTGGGCCTTCACGCTGCCGATGATCATCCTCGGCGGCATCTTCGGCGGCCTGGTCACCGCCACCGAAGGCGCGGCGCTGGCGGTGGTCGCCGCGCTGTTCGTCGGTCTCGTCGTCTACCGCCAGCTCGATCTGGCGCACCTGCGGCGGGCGATCCTCGAAGGCGGCGTGCAGACCGCGGTGGTGATGCTGCTGGTCGCCACCAGCGCGCTGCTCGGCACCTATCTCACCGAGGTGCAGGCGCCGCAGGCGCTGGCGCGGGCGGTGTCCGATTTCACGTCGAACAAGTGGGTGGTGCTGGCGCTGCTCAACGTGCTGTTCCTGTTCCTCGGCATGTTCCTGCACTCGGCGGCGGCGATCATCCTGGTGGTGCCCGTGGTGATGCCGCTCGTCAAGAGCGTGGGCATCGACCCGATCCACTTCGGCCTCGTGGTCACCATCAATCTCGGCATCGGCCAGCAGACGCCGCCGGTGGCCAGCGTGCTGATGGTCGCCAGTTCGATCGCCAAGGCCAGCGTCTGGGAGGTGACGCGCGTGAACGTCTGGTTCATCGGCGTGCTCTTCGCGGTGCTGATGATGGTGACCTATGTGCCGGTTACCGGGCTCGGACTGGTGCAACTGTTCTATCGATGACGCGCGGCCTTGCGACGGCGCGACCACGGAGGTCCGGGTGAGTGAATTGATCCTGCTGCAGCGTGACGGGGCGATCGCCACGGTGGTGCTGAACCGGGCGGAGAAACTGAACGCGCTGACCCGGCCGATGTGGCGCGCGCTGGGCGAGGCAGTGACCCGCCTGTCGGCGGACGATTCGGTGCGCTGCATCGTGCTGCGCGGCGCCGGCGAGAAGGCGTTCTCGCCGGGCAACGACATCTCGGAATTCGCGGCCGAGCGGTCGAACAAGGCGCAGGCGATCGAGTACGGCGCGGTCATGCACGCCACCGCGCAGGCGCTCGAGAACTGCCGCCACCCGATCGTGGCGCAGATCCACGGCATCTGCGTCGGCGGCGGGCTGGAGATCGCCGCGTTCGCCGACATCCGCATCTGCGGCGAGTCGAGCCGCTTCGGCGCGCCGATCAAGAACCTCGGCCTGGTGATGGCCTACGCGGAAATGGCGCCGCTGGTGCGGCTGGTCGGCCGCGCGGTCGCGCTGGAGATCCTGCTCGAGGGAAGGATCTTCGACGCCGCGGAAGCGAAGGACAAGGGAATCGTGACGCGGATCGTCCCGGACGACCAGGTCGCGGCCGAGGCGCGCGCCACCGCGCAACGCATTGCCGACGGCGCGCCGCTCGCCGCGCGCTGGCACAAGAAGTTCGCCCGCCGGCTCGCCGATCCGCGGCCGCTGACCGATGCCGAGCGCGACGAATGCTTCGACTGCTTCGACAGCGAGGACTTCCGCATCGGCTACGCGGCGTTCCTGGCGAAGAAAAAGCCGGAATTCGTCGGCCGGTGAACCGACGTAAGTCCGATCGGAAGCGCCGGAGATGAGCGAAACGAAACCCGGCCCACTGGCCGGCATGCGCGTGCTGGAACTGACGCAGATCATGTCGGGGCCGACCGGCGGGATGATGCTCGCCGACCTTGGCGCCGACGTGATCAAGGTCGAGAAGCTGCCCGGCGGCGACGACTCGCGCGGCTACACCGATCCGCGCATCAACGGCGTGTCCGCGCCGTTCCTGATGATGAACCGCAACAAGCGCGGCGTGGCGCTGAACCTGAAGCACCCGCGTGGCCGCGACGTGCTGCTGCGCCTCGTCGCCAAGGCCGACGTGCTGCTGGAGAACTTCCGCACCGGCACGATGGAAAAGCTCGACCTCGGCTACGACGCGCTTCGCGCGGTGAACCCCGGCCTCATCTACTGCGCGGTGAGCGGCTACGGCCACAGCGGACCGTACGCGGACAAGGGCGGATTCGACCTGATCGCGCAGGGCTTCGGCGGGCTGATGTCGATCACCGGCGAGCCGGGCGGTCCGCCGGCCAAGGTCGGCCCGCCGGTGTCGGACATCAACGGCGGCATCCTCGCCGCGCTCGGCATCGTCGCGGCCTGGACGCACAAGCTGCGCACCGGCGAGGGACAGGTCGTCGACACGTCGCTGATGGAAGCCGCGCTGCAGCAGACCTACTGGCACGCGTCGGTGTACTTCGCCACCGGCGAATCACCGGGGCCGACCGGCTCGGCGCACATCCTCACCGCGCCGTACCAGGCGTTTCACGCCTCGGACGGCTGGATCAACATCGGTGGCGCCAACCAGGCCAACTGGGAGCGCATCGCCGAGGTGCTCGGCCACCCGGAATGGCGCAGCGACCCGCGCTTCGCCACCAACACTGCGCGCAAGCAGAACCTGCCGGCGCTGGTCGAACTGATGAACGCGGTGCTCGGCACGCGCACGCGCGCCGAGTGGCTCGCCGCGTTCGACGCCGCCGGCGTTCCGGCCGGCCCGGTGCACACGATCGGCGAGGCGCTGTCGCACCCGCAGACGCTGGCGCGCGAGATGGTGGTCGAGACGACGCATCCGCTGGCGGGCCCGGTCAAGAGCATCGGCTGCCCGATCCGCTTGTCCGCGACACCGGCATCGGTCACGCGGCCGGCGCCGCTGCTCGGCGAGCACACGCGCGAGGTGCTGCGCGAGCATGGCTACTCCGGCGACGACATCGACGCGCTCGTCGACGCCGGCGTGGTGCAGGACGGATCGGCGCAGCGATCGGCGTGACGTCGGCGGCGTCTCCGCGGCCGCGTCGAAGATAGGCGAGCCGATACAATCCGCGCTTTGCCGAAGGCCGCAAACCAATGAACGGCAGAACGCGCGCAGCGCCGCTGGTCGGTGTAGTGATGGGCTCGAACTCCGACTGGGACATCATGCAGCACGCCTGCGAGGTGCTGAAGGAGTTCGGCGTGTCGTTCGAGGCCAGGGTCGTCTCCGCGCACCGGACGCCCGACGAGATGTTCGCCTACGCCGAGGAGGCGCGCGAACGCGGCCTGCGCGTCATCATCGCCGGGGCCGGCGGCGCGGCGCACCTGCCGGGCATGCTGGCCTCGAAGACCGTGATCCCGGTGCTCGGCGTGCCGGTGCCGTCGCGCTACCTGCGCGGCGAGGACAGCCTGCTGTCGATCGTGCAGATGCCGAAGGGCGTGCCGGTGGCCACGTTTGCCATCGGCGAGGCCGGCGCGGCCAACGCCGGCCTGTTCGCCGTGGCGATGCTCGCCGCCGCCGACGCCGACCTCGCGCAGAAGCTCGCCCAGTTCCGCGCCACGCAGACCGAGCGCGCGAGGAACATGACGCTGCCGCTCTGAGCAAATCGTCAAAGGCGAAATGTGAAGCCTCGGTTGGCGCGGGCCTCTTACGTTTCGCGATTCACGTCTCACCTTTGCAGACTCCGATGACGGCCCGAGCCCAGGAAATGCCGCCTGCACCGATCCCGCCCGGAGAGTGGCTCGGCCTGCTCGGCGGCGGACAACTCGGGCGGATGTTCGCGATGGCGGCGGCGAGCCTCGGCTATCGGGTCTGCGTCGTCGACCCCGATCCGGCGAGCCCGGCGGCGGCGGTGTGCGAGGAGCACCAGCAGGCGCCGTACGAGGACGAGACGGCGCTCGCGCATCTGGCCGAGCGCTGCCGCGCGGTGACCATCGAGTTCGAGAACGTGCCGGCCGCCGCCCTGCATCGGCTGGCCGAGCGCGTGCCCGTGCGCCCGGATCCCGAGGCGGTCGAGGTGGCACAGGACCGGATCGCCGAGAAGCGTTTCATGATTGCGCAGGGCATCGAGGTCGCGCCGCACCGGATCGTCGACCGCATCGACGACCTGCTGCGCGCACCGGACGAGCTGTTTCCGGCCATCCTCAAGACCGCGCGCCTCGGCTACGACGGCAAGGGCCAGGCCGCGGTGGCCACGCGCGAAGAGGCGGTCGAAGCCTGGTCGCGGCTGGGCCGTGTGCCCGCCGTGCTCGAGCAGCGCCTGCCGCTGCTGTGCGAGGTCTCCTGCATCGTCTGCCGCGGCGCCGACGGCAGGATCGTCGCCTATCCGCCGATCGAGAACGAGCACCGCGGCGGAATCCTCGCCGTGTCGGTCGCGCCGGCTCGCGTGTCGCCGACCGTCGCCGCGCTGGCGGTGGACATCGCCGGCAAGCTGGCTGCGGCGCTCGACTACGTCGGCGTGCTGTGCGTCGAGATGTTCGTGCTCGAGGGCGAGCGCGTGCTGGTCAACGAGATCGCGCCGCGGCCGCACAACTCGGGCCACTTCACGATCGACGCCTGCGCGGCGAGCCAGTTCGAGCAGCAGGTCCGCGCGCTGGCGGGCATGCCGCTCGCGGCGCCGGTGCAGCTGGTGCCGGCGGTCATGCTCAACGTGCTCGGCGACGCGTGGTTCCGCGGCGGCGATCGCGCCGAGCCGCCGTGGCACGACGTGCTGGCGGTCGGCGGTGCCAAGCTGCACCTGTACGGCAAGCGCGAGCCGCGGATCGGCCGCAAGATGGGGCACGTCACCTGCCTCGGCAGTTCCGTCGACGATGCGCTGGCGCGCGCGGCGAAGGTGGCCGCAGTGCTCGGCATCGAACTGCCGCGGTGAGTGCTACGGGAAAGGTCGACGTGGCCGCGATCGAGCGCGCGGCAGCGCTGCTCGCGGACGGAGGGCTGGTCGCCTTCCCGACCGAAACCGTGTACGGCCTCGGCGCCGACGCCGACAACGCCGACGCCGTGCGCGCGATCTTCGTGGCCAAGGGGCGTCCGGCCGACCACCCGGTGATCGTGCACGTGCTCGACGAGCGCGCGATCGACGCGTGGAGCACCGGCGCGCCGCAGGCCGCGCGGCAACTGGCGCAGGCCTACTGGCCGGGTCCCCTGACGCTCGTGCTGCCGCGCTCGGCGCGTGCGCACGATGCGGTCACCGGCGGCCAGTCGAGCGTCGGCCTGCGCTGTCCGGCGCATCCGTGGGCGCGGGCGCTGCTCGGCGGCGTTCACCGCGCTGCGAGCGTGATCCGGCCGCCGCGCTCGCCGCGCCGAGTGCAAACCGCTTCGGCCGCATCAGCCCGACCACCGCCACCCACGTGCGCGCCGACCTCGGCGAGAAGCCACAAGGCCGCGTCGACCTCATCCTCGATGGCGGACCATGCCCGGTCGGCATCGAGTCGACGATCGTCGATCTGTCGGGAACCGCGCCGCGGCTGCTGCGCCACGGGGCGATCACGCGGCGCCAGCTCGAAGCGACGATCGGCCGCGGGGTATCCGACGCAGGACCCGATGCGCCGCGCGCCTCGGGCCGCCTGACGAGCCACTATGCGCCGCGAGCGCCGCTCGAACTGCTGCCCGCCACGCAACTGCCGGCGCGCATCAACCAGCTGCGCGGCACGCGGCTGGCAGTGCTGGCGCCGGCTGCGGCGCTGCTCGACCGGCCGGCGCATGTCGTGCTGAGGCTGCTGGCGCCGGCGGGTGCCCCGGAGTACGCGCGGCAACTCTACGCGCTGCTGCACCGGCTCGACGAATCCGGTGTGGCGCGGATCCTCGTTGCCGCGCCGCCACAAGGCGAGGCCTGGGAGGCGGTCCATGACCGGCTGGGTCGTGCCGCGGCGGCCTCGGAGCCTGACGACGGCACCTGATCGCCGAGCCGTCCGCGTATGATCTTCAGCGGCATCGGGCTCAACGCCCTTGCGCGTTCAAATCGGGAGGAGTGACATGTTCGAGTTTCTGCGGGCGCGTCGGCGCGCTCTCGTGGTGGCTGCCGCATCGACGGCAGCCGTGTTGTTGGTGTCCTGCAGCGGCGGCGATGCAGACAAGCCGGCGCTGTTCGGCACGGCGGCCGTGGTCGGTGCCAGCGGCGCCGATACCGGCAATCGCTGCGGAGTGGCGGTCGATCCCTTGTGCTTCCCTGCGCCGCCCTACGCGGGCACGAGCACCGCGGCCAACGGCAAGCTCTACCCGGAGCTCGTGGCCGCGAAGTACGGCGCCAAGGCGACCGCCTCGTCGGCCGGCGGTACCAACTACGCCATCGGCGGCGCGCGCACCGGAGCCATCCCGGGCGACACGACGCCAGCGACCATTGCCAACATGCAGATCCAGCTGGAGCAGTATCTGCAGAAGGTCGGCTATCAGATCAATGGGCAGACGCTGGTGATCGTCGACGGCACGGCGTTCGGCAACAACATCCGCCGCGCGCTTGAACTTCTGCCGGGGATCCCACCCGCCAACCAACCTGCCTTCGTCACCGGCGTGGTCTCGCAGGCCGCTGCCGACATCTACTCGCTGGTCCTGAGGTCGTACTCGGCGGGCGCGCGTCACGTCGTATTGACCAACGCGACGGATCTCGGGCTGCACCCGGCCGTTCGAGCGGGCGGACCGGTTGCAATCGGCACGGCGACTGCGATGTCGGCCGGCTTCAACGGCGCGCTGGCGACGCAGGTGATTCCGCAGCTGCGTGCAACGCTGTCGGGGCTGAATCTGTACACTCGTGGATGCCGGCAAGCTTTCGCAGGAAATCGTTGCGAATCCGGTCGCGTTTGGGCTTTCCGATGCGACGGCGCCGTGCTACCCCCTCTTCAGTGCGCCGACCGCGCCGGTGTGCGCGACGCCGCAGCTGTACATGTGGTGGGATGAACTGCATCCCACGTCGGCAGTTCACGAGATCTTCGCCCAGCGGGCCATCGCTGCGATCGGCATCTGACGATTTCCGGACTTCGAGCGGCAACGGCGCCTTCGGGCGCCGTTCGTTTTCCTGCAGCGCCGACCGAAGTGGCCCATGTGAAATTCGGTCTCTGAAGCTGCGGCATACTCGGCTCATGGCCTGGCTCGACCGCATCCCCGTCTGGATTCTCGTCGCCGTTTCTCTGACGCTCGGCCTGGCGCCGTTCGTGCCGGAGCCGCATGTCTGGGAGAAGCTCAAGATGCTCGCCGCAGGTACGCTCGCGCGGCCGATCGACATCTTCGATCTCGTCTACCACGCCGCGCCTTGGCTGCTGCTTGGCGCTGAAGCTGGCGCGGATGGCGCAGAAGCGCTAGGGCGCGATCCGAATCGCCCGCTGCCGCGATTGACCTGCGTCGCAGAGGCGCCTACCTTGCGCGTGCGTCGAGAGAAGCCCGATAGCGGGCAGCGCTGGTCATCGATCGACGTTTCCGATATGGCGCGTCAACGCCCGTCGGAGCCGGTGCCGTCGCGGCCCGCAGCTTCCGGCTTCCACAACCACGCTTGAGCAGCAGGAGAACAGGAATGGCAACGTACATCGTGCTAGGCAATTTCACCGAGCAGGGCATCCGCAACGTCAAGGACACCGTCAAGCGCGCCGACATGGTCAAGGAGGCGGCGAAGAAGGCCGGCCTGAACATGAAGGAAATCATGTGGACGCTCGGCGCCTACGACATGGTCGTGACCTTCGAGGCTCCCGACGAAGCGGCAATCACCGCCTTTTCGCTTGCCGTAGGCGCGGCGGGCAACGTGCGCACGCAGACGATGCGCGCGTTCGACCGCGGCGAAATGAGCAACATCATCGCCCGCATGGGCTGACAGGAGGGAGCGGCACGGGCGCGTCCGCCCGTGCCGCAGTGCCGCGGTCTCTCGAGGCGGTGCGGCCGGCGATAATCGGCGCGCGAGGCATCGTGCCTTGGGCGCTGCGATCGGAGAATGCGGATCGTGGCCGCCGGCGAGCGTCTCGCTCGTGCCCGTGATTGCCGGAGAGACCGTTGGACCTGAATTTCACCGCCGAAGAACAGGCTTTCGCCGCTGAGGTGCGCGCGTTCGTGCAGCGCGCGCTGCCCGACGACATCCGCGCCTCGGTGCTCGGCGGCGAGCACGTCGAGGCCGAACATCTATCGCGCTGGCAGAAGATCATCCACGCGCAGGGCTGGGGTGCGCCGACGTGGCCGCGCGAGTGGGGTGGCCCGGGCTGGGACCCGATCCGCCAGCACCTGTTCGACGAGGAGTGCATGGTCGCCGGCGCGCCGCGGCTGCTGCCCTTCGGCCTGCGCATGGTCGGTCCGGTGCTGATGAAGTTCGGCACGCCCGAGCAGCAGCACCGCTTCCTGCCGCGCATCCCATCGGCGGAGGACTGGTGGTGCCAGGGCTACTCGGAGCCGGGTGCGGGCAGTGACCTGGCAGCGCTGTCGACGCGCGCCGTACGCAAGGGCGACCGCTACGTCGTCAGCGGCCAGAAGACCTGGACCACGCTGGCGCAGCACGCCGACTGGATGTTCTGCCTGGTGCGCACCGACACCGAGGCCAAGAAGCAGGAAGGCATCAGCTTCCTGCTGATCGACATGAAGAGCAAGGGCGTGACAGTGCGGCCGATCGTCCTGCTCGACGGATCGGTCGAGGTGAACGAGGTGTTCCTCGACGACGTCGAGGTGCCCGTCGAGCAGCGCGTCGGCGAGGAGAACCAGGGCTGGACGATCGCCAAGTACCTGCTCGAGCACGAGCGCACCGGCATCGCCAACGTCGGCATCAACAAGCGCGAACTGGCGCGCGCGAAAAGACTGGCCCGCGAATGCTCGCGCAACGGGCGGCCGCTGATCGAAGACCCGCTGTTCGCGGCGCGGCTGGCCGAGGTCGAGATCGAGCTGATGGCGCTCGACGTGCTCAACCTGCGCGTGCTGGCCGCCGCGCGCGACCGCGGCTCGCCGGGGCCGATGGCATCGATGCTCAAGATCAAGGGCTCGGAGCTTTACCAGCGCATCGCCGAACTGATCCTCGAGACCCAGGGGCGCGCCGCACTGGCCTGCAGCGCGGGCACCGGCGAGCAGCACTGGTTGCAGGACCCGACGGCGGCGTTCTACCTGAACCTGCGCAAGGTGACGATCTACGGCGGCTCGAACGAGATCCAGCGCACCATCATTGCCAAGCACGTGCTGGAACTCTGAAGAAGATTTCTTGCCGCGGATGGACACGGATGCACACGGATTACTGAAGAAGGCGATGTCTTTGATCCGTGTCTATCCGTGTCCATCCGTGGCTGATTCCTTTCCGGCGCAGACCGCGAGGGCGATGATCCGATTGGCTTCGAGCGTCGCGAGCGGCGCGGACGAGTGAAAGGGACTCGATGGACTTCTCCTACTCCGAAGAACAGTCGATGTTCGTTGCCAGCTGCGAGCGGCTGGTGCGCGAGCGGTGCGCGTTCGATGCGCGTCGCGCGGTGGCGCAATCGCCGGCCGACGCGGTGCCGCCGTTGTGGTCGGAGTTCGTCGACCTCGGCCTCGCCGCTCTGCACGTACCCGAAGAACTCGGCGGGCTGGGCCGGCCGCTGATCGACGGCGTTCTGGCCGCGCAGGCGCTCGGGCGCGGCTGGCTGCTCGAACCCTTCGTCGACTGCGCCCTGGCGGCGGCCAGCGCGCTGGCACATGCGCCGCAGGGTGCCGGACGCGACGCGGCGCTGGCGGCGATCGCCGACGGCAGCTCGATCGTCGTGCCGCTCGTGGAATCGCAGGTCGCAGGCGATGAAGTGCGCGGCACCGCGGCGCACGCGAGCTACGCCACTGCGGTGCTGCTGGTCGAGCGGGGACGCATGTGCCTGCTGCCGCTCGCCGATGCGCAGCGGCGAGGCTGGCGCCAGTTCGACGGCAGCGCAGCGGCGGAGGTCGCCGCCTTGATCGACAGCGCGACCGTGATCGCCGAGGGCGAGGCGGCGACGGCTGCCTGGCGCGTTGCCCGCAACGTCGCGCGCGCCGGACGCATCGCCGAGGGCGTGGGGCTGGCGCGTGCCGTGCTCGACGTCACCGCCGAATACCTGCGCACGCGCAGGCAGTTCGGCCAGCCGATCGGCCGCTTCCAGGCGCTGGCGCACCGGATGGCCGATCTGGCGATCCTGCTCGAGCAGGCGCAGTCGCTGATGCTCGCCGCCGCGATGAAGGCCGACGCGGCCGACGGCGATCGCGCGCTCGACGCGGCGCAGGTGATGGCGCACCGGGCGCTGCGCGCGATCGGGCAAGAGGCGGTCCAGCTGCACGGCGGCATCGGCATGACCGACGAGCTTGCCGTGTCGCACTACGTCAAGCGGCTGCTGGCGATCGAGATCGAACTCGGCGACGTCGACACGGCGCTGGCGCGCTTCGCTGCCGCGGCCTGAGGGAGGCTGCAGCCTGGCGCGGGCGCATGGCCCGCCGGGCGCCGATTTTCAGGTGATGTGAACGACCAGCTTGCCGTGCGCGCGGCCGCTCTTCGACAGTTCGAGTGCGGCGACCGCGTTGCTGAACGGAAACCGCTCGGCGATCAGCGGGCGGAGACGGTCCCGGCGCATCCAGGTGAGCAGCGTGCGCAGGTCGTCGGCGTTCGGCGCGAGCTTGAGCGTGAAATGCTTGATCGGCCGCAGCGGGTTCAGCAGCGGGTCGAGCACGACCCAGGGAAACGCGGGCAGGGTGCGCACGTAGCGCCCGCCGGACGACAGCAGCACGGCGACCTCGCTGCTGCCGAGCGTGCTGGCGCAGTCCAGCACGGCACTGAAAGGGCCGCCCCACGAATCCGGCCGCTTCGCCATGTAGTCGATGCTCGCCTCCGGCTCGAGCGTGGCCAGAATCGCCTGGCTCTGCCGGCTGCCGGTGGCGACCGGCTTTCCGCCGAGCGCTCGAACGATCTGCACCGCAAAGCTGCCGACGCCGCCAGAGGCCCCGTGCACCAGCACGCGGTTGCCGCTGCGCACCTCGGCGAGCCGGCACATCTGCAGCGCGGACATCCCTGCCACCGGCACGGTGCAGGCGCGTTCCATGTCGCCGGCGTCGATCGGCTGCACGTCCTTGGCGTCGACCGCAACGAACTGCTGCAGCGCGCCGGGCGGGCGCGCGTTCGGATTGATGTAACCCACCACCGGCGTGCCGATCTCCAGTCCGCTGACCCCGCTGCCGAGCGCCTCGACGGTGCCGCTGAATTCGGTGCCGACGCCGGCCGGTGGCTTGCTCTTGAAGAACAGCTTGAACTCACCCTCGACGAGCTTCCAGTCGAGGGGATTGATCGACGTGCACTGCACTCGCACCAGCACCTGGCCGCGCGCCGGCCGCGGCTGGGCCACTTCAGCCATCCGCAGGACGGCGCCGATCGGGCCGAACGACTCATAACGTAGCGCGCGCAAGTTGATCTCCCGTCGGCTCTCACGCAGGTCTTTGAACAGCGGCGGTCTCGGGGCTCGCGCGTTTGACTCAATTGATCGAGCAGTTCGCAGGGCAGTGCCCTGCCAACACCCGGTTCCGCTTCGCCCGCTCGAGAGTCCAGTCTAGCGGGATACACATCGACGCATTCGCCGCTCCAGCGCTGCCTGCATCGACGAAGGCGGCGACGCTTTTTCGGAACAGCGGCTGAGGAGGCGCGACCGCGTCGGCTCTTCCGGCAAGACCTGCGAGGTTTGATCCGAGACAAAGGAGTAACAGGCCGCGTTCTGTAAAAGGCCTCTATGCGCGGCCGGCGTCTGCGCAGCGCGAGGTTTTGCGCCGGCGGCGCCGGCGACGGCTCATCCATTCGAGAGGGAGAGGGGACCAACCATGGCAGAAGAAGTGCGGGCACCGCTGGCGGGCAGCGTTTTTGAAATCCTGGTCGAAACCGGCGCCAAAGTGGAGGAAGACGACGACCTGCTGGTCATCGAGGCGCTGAAAATGGAAAACACGATCGCTGCGCCCTGCAGCGGGACGGTCTCGGAGATCCGCGTCAAGAAGGGCGACAAGGTCGCAGAGGACGCCGTGCTGCTGATCATCAGTTGACGGCGCCTGCCAGCCAACCGGACCGGAGCCCACCATGAATTTCGAACTGACCTCTGAACAGCAACTGATCCAGGACACGGCCAAGCGCTTCGCCGCAGAGGAAATTGCACCGACGCTCGAGCAGGAGGAACTCAAGCACGAGTTCCGCGCCGACCGCGTGGCCCAGATGGGCTCGCTCGGGTTCTTTTCCTGCGTGCTGCCCGAGGAGTTCGGCGGCAGCGGCATGGGCTTCATGGAATCCGTGCTGATGGCCGAGCAGATCGCCAAGGTTTCGGCATCGTGGCGCCTGCCGTTCAACATGCAGAACCTCGGGCCGGCGCTCACGGTGGCCAGGTTCGGCACGCCGGAGCAGAAGAAGAAGTACATCCCCGGCTGGGTCGATGGCACGCAGCTCGGCTTCTTCGCCATGACCGAGCCGAACACGGGTTCGGACGTGGCCAGCATGAAGACCCATGCGATCGACCGCGGCGACCACTGGGAGGTGCATGGCAGCAAGATGTGGATCTCGCAGGCGCACGTCGGCGATGCGGGGCTCTTGTACGTCTACACCGACAAGGCGGCCGGCAACAAGGGCATGACCGCCTTCATCATCGAGCCGAAGAACATGCCCGGCTGCACGGCGCGCGCGATCGAGACCAAGCTCGGCCTGCGCTGCTCGCCCACCGGCGAGTTCGTCTTCGAAGGCATGAAGGTGCCCAAGGAGAACGTGCTCGGCAAGCCGGGCGACGGGTTTCGCATCTGCATGTGGCAGCTGAACCAGACGCGGATTGGTTGTGCTGCCGGCGCGCTGGGCGTGGCCGGCGGCGCGCTCGACCTGGCGATCGCCTACGCCAACGACCGCACGCAGTTCGGCAAGCCGATCTCGCAGCACCAGATGGTCCAGGCGCAGATCGCCGAGATGACCGTCGAGCACCATGCGGCGCAGATGCTGGTGTATCGCGCCGCGTGGCTGAAGGACCAGGGCAAGCCGAACCAGTTCGAGACCTCGATCGCCAAGTACGCGGCGTCCGAGGCGGCGGTGCATGCCGCCAACGAGTGCATGAAGATCTACGGCTCGTACGGCTACTCGACCGAATACCCGGCCGAGCGTTTCTATCGCGACGCCAAGTCGCTGCAGGTCGTCGAAGGCACGTCGAACATCCAGAAGATCATCATCTCGGGCATGGCCTGCGGGCACACGCCGAACCGGGAATGATGCGCGGCTGCGTTATCCGCGTGCGGCGCATGCGTCATCCCCGCGAAAGCGGGGATCCGGTGCCTTTCGACAAGAAGTCGCTGGGTTCCCGCTTCCGCGGGAACGACACGGCGGCGTGAAGACATAAAGGAATCCCAATGAGGCCCTACTTCCAGAAGATGCCCGCCCTCGGCAAGGCGCTGAAGGACAACCGCATCGCCCGATCGAAAGACAGCCGCGCGAAACTCGAAGCCATCGAAGCCGAGCTCGCTGCCGCCAGGAAGGCGCGCGAGAACGTCGGCCTTCCGGCCGCCGAGATCAACAAGCGCGGCGCGCTGACGGTGTGGCAGCGGCTGGAGTACCTGGTCGACCCCGGCACCTGGCATCCGCTGCACAGCCTGTACAACCCGGAGGACAACGAAGAAGGCACGACCAACGTCGTCGATGGGCTGGCCAAGATCAGCGGCCGCTGGGCGGTGGTGATCGGCTTCGACAACAAGGTGCTCGCCGGCGCGTGGATTCCCGGGCAGGCGGACAACATCCTGCGCGTGACCAACCTCGCCAAGCGACTGCGCCTGCCGCTGGTGTGGCTGGTGAACTGCAGCGGCGTGAAGCTGCCCGATCAGGAGAAGTTCTATCCCGACCGGCGCGGCGGCGGCACGCCGTTCTTCCGCCACGCGGAACTCGAGCAGGCGGGGATTCCGGTGCTCGCCGGCATCTACGGCACGAATCCCGCGGGCGGCGGCTACCAGAGCATCAGCCCGACGATCCTGCTCGCGCACAAGGACGCCAACATGGCGGTCGGCGGCGCAGGCATCGTCTCGGGGATGTCGCCGCGCGGCCACTTCGATCTCGAAGGGCTGGAGGAACTGATCGCGCGCACGCGCGAGTTCAAGGAGCGGCCGCCGGGACGTACCGAAATCCATTACGACGAAACCGGCTTCTTCACCCACGTGTACGACGACGAGAAGGGCGTTCTCGACGGGCTGAAGGAGACCATGCGCGCGATCCCCGCCTACGAGCCGACGTTCTTCCGCGTCGCCGAGCCTGCGGAGCCGGCGTTCGCCGCAGAGGATCTCTATCACCTGCTGCCGACCAACCAGAAGGAGACCTACTCGTTCGACGATCTTCTGGCGCGGCTGGTCGACGGCAGCGAGCACATGGAATTCAAGCCAGAGTACGGGCCGGAGATCTATGCGGGCCTGGTCAAGCTCGACGGCATGCTGGTCGGCGTGATCGGCAACCGGCAGGGGCTGCTGCCCAAGGGCTACCCCGAGTACGCCGACTACCCCGGCATCGGCGGCAAGCTGTATCGCCAGGGCCTGATCAAGATGAACGAGTTCGTCACGCTGTGCGGGCGCGACCGCGTGCCGGTCGTCTGGTTCCAGGACACGAGCGGCATCGATGTCGGCGACATTGCCGAAAAGGCCGAACTGCTCGGGCTGGGCCAGTCGCTGATCTACTCGATCCAGTCGACCGACGTGCCGATGATGCTGGTCGTGCTGAGGAAGGGCACCGCCGCCGCGCACTACGTGATGGGCGGGCCGACCGCGAACCGGCACAACGCTTTCACGCTCGGCACCGCGGCCACCGAGATCTACGTGATGCACGGCGAGACGGCGGCAGTGGCGACCTATGCGCGCCGCGCGGTCAAGGACAAGGACGCCGGCAAGCCGCTCGAGCCGATCGCCGCCAAGATGAACGAGATGGCGCAAGCAGTACTACGACAACTCACGTCCCGAGTACTGCGCGCGCCACGGATTCGTCGACGAGATCGTCGATCTGAAGGCGCTGCGCGGGTATCTCAAGGCGTTTGCCGGCGCCGTGTACCAGAACCCGCAGTCGATCTGCCCGCGGCACCAGATGCTGTTGCCGAGGGTGATCAAGGGGTAGAACCTGCCTCTGGGTCTCCGCCGGATCGACCAGCCAGGAAGCGCGCCATCCGGCGACCTTTGGACTTCTGCGAGATGGCCTTGAGCTCCGCTGCGCCGACGGCTCCGATACCGGGGATCGCACGCTCGATCACGAATTTGGGCATGGCAGCTACCTTCAAGAGAGTGGAGGGAGTCCTCAAGATAGAGACGCGGCGTTTGAGCCTGCGTTTGACGCGGCCGAGTCTGCTCGCCGTCGCGGACACCGAAGCGAAGTCCCCGAAGCCGACCTCCAGGAAGCTGCCGCGCCGGCGCAAGCGGGGTGCGGCGCCGGCCTGAGCATCGCGCCGGCGTAGGTCGCCGCGGCGGCGGGACGGCCGCCGCGGCAGTTCGCTTGCCGCTACTGGTGCCAACCCAGCCAGCGCGGCCGCAGCTGCGGCCTCTCGAGCAGGTGCGCGCCGACCGGGCGGGCGCGCTGCAGCGCCTCGCCGAGCACGGCGACGAGGCCGCGGCCGATGGCGCCCAGCACGCGCGCGGCAGCCGCGCGCATCTGCACGGATGTCGACGGCGGCAGCCGGCCCAGCGAGGCGCGCGCGGCGGCGGCGAAGTCGGTCAGCTTCACGTCGGGGAAGACGCGCAGCGCGTGAGGTCGCACGACGACGCTGTCGATGCGCAGTTCGCCGACCAGTGCGGCCGCGGTGGCCTGCGGCACCGGCGTCAGCAGGCGGAAGCCGAGCGCCAGCAGCCAGACCGGCAGGCCGGGAAGCAGCACCAGGCGGCGCTTCAGGCCGCGCACCTGCGCGTAGCGCAGCATCAGGTCGCCGTAGGTCATCACCTCGGGGCCGCCGATCTCGAAGACCTTGCCCTGCGCGTCGGGGTTCTCGAGCGCGCCGAGCAGGTAGTCGACGACGTTCTGCGCGGCGATCGGCTGCGCCCTGTGGCGCAGCCAGGTCGGCCCGGGAATCACCGGCAGCAGGTCGGCGATGCGACGGATCATTTCGAACGAGGTGCTGCCCGGGCCGGCGATCACGCTGGCGCGGAACTCGGTGACGGGCGCCGCGCCCTGGCGCAGG
The DNA here is from genome assembly GCA_963847675.1 of uncultured beta proteobacterium. Classification (GTDB taxonomy): domain Bacteria; phylum Pseudomonadota; class Gammaproteobacteria; order Burkholderiales; family Burkholderiaceae_F; genus JADJWR01. The sequence goes on along the minus strand of CAWKAP010000006.1, from coordinate 231,322 downwards.
ATCGAGCCGGTCTCGGCGCGTGAGCGCATGTACGGCGTCACCTCCCCTGCGGGGTCCGCCAGCCCGCCGAGGTAGACGATGTGGCGCACGCCGGCACGCGCCGCCGCCTGCGCGAAATTGCGCGCGCCTGCGAGGTCGCGCGCCGCGTAGTCGTGGCCGCAGGCCATGCTGTGGACCAGGTAGTAGGCGGTGTGCACGCCCTGCAGCGCCGCCGTCAGCGTGTCGGGACGCATCACGTCGCCGGCGACGATCTCCGTCGCCCGCGCCCAGGGCTTGCCCTCGAGCCGTGCCGGCTCGCGGGCGAGGGCGCGCACGCGGTAGCCGCGCTGCAGCAGCGGCGGAATCAGTTGGTTGCCGATGAAACCGGTGGCACCGGTGACGAGGATCAGCATGGTTGTCTCCTTGGCAGGTGGCGTTGGCTTTTTTCGATGGGACGGAGGGAGCGGTCGAGGCGGCCGGCGCGCCGGTTCAGTCGCCGCGCGGCTGCCTGACGTTGAGAAAGACGTTGACGACGAAGGCCAGGAGGCCGGCGGCGACGACGAACTGCGCGCCGACGAGCAGCGGCACGGCGCCAGGATGTCCGAGCAGGAGCGCCGCCAGCGCTCCCATCATCGGCGGCAGGGCGAGGTTGTAGAGCCAGAAGTGGAGGCGGGCGAGGCGGCTTGCGCCGGAATCGGGAAAGGCGCGGTAGATCAGGCCGGCGAGCGCCAGCGTGGTCCAGCCGAGCAGGCTGATGTGCGAGTGCACCGAGCGCAGCGTGAAGTCGCCGCTCGCGCCCATCGCCACGCCGAGGCCGGTGCCGATCAGCAGGTAGACCGCCGACAGCCTGACCCAGGCGGTGGCGGAGGGCGCGGACGCGGGCGCGCTTTCACGGGCGCGGCGATCGGGCCGTTGTGCGTCGAGCTGCATGGTGGCGTGCATCGAAGTTCTCCTTTCGAGCGATCAGAGGGTGAAGGGCTTCCTGCGCTTCGGCGCCAGGGACCCGGCGCCGGCTGCGGCGGCGTTTTCGCGCCGGACGCGGACCTGCTGGCGCTTGCTCAAGGAGGGCTGCGCTGCGGCGGGTGTGCGCGTCGTGGGCCTTGAGCGGTTCGTCGGGTGCTTGACGTTCATTGCCGGCCTTCCCGGTGGGATCGGGGCCATCGCGATGTGCGAGGCCTTCGATGCGGGCAGTGTGGGGGCGACCCTCTTGCCGATTGCTGACGTATCGGCAAAGTGGCGCCGCCCCGCCGCGGCAACCGGGGCGCCGGTCGCCCAAGCACTTGTCGGAACAGGGTTTTCCTGCGCGTGCGGGTGCGCTGACCGGTGCCCTGTCTGCGGGGCCGATGGCCGCCGCCGCGGGCGCTTGCACGGCCCGCCCGAAGGACTTACGGATGGCTTACGGACCGCTTTCGGCCGGATCGACGTCGGGCCGGTCGATCACCGGCGCGAATGCGGCAGGCGCTAGGTGTGGTTGTGCGGGGTGCGGCTGCCGGCGATCTGGCGATACAGGCGCTCGGTCTCGCCGGCAGGTTTCACGCCGAGCACGATCGACAGCAGCTCGCGGCAGCGCCGGTAGACGTTGACCGCCTCCGCCTGCTCGCCGTTGGCGGCGAGCGAGCGCATCAGGCCGCGGTGGAACAGTTCGGCCAGGTTGTCGGCTTCGAGTCCGCGTCGGTACAGGTCGATCGCTGCGCGCCAGTCGCCGCGGTGCTCGAGCTGTTCGCCCAGCCGCATCAGGGTGCGCGTGAAGCGCGCGCGCAGGGCATCGCGCGGCCTGGCGATCCACGGTGCCTCCTCGTCGCCGAGCAGGGCGCCCGGATAGGCGTCGATCAGGCGGGCGGCAGCGGCGGACACGTTGCCATCGGCGAGTTCGGCGGCACGCTGCGCGGCTTCGGTGGCGGCTTCAAGTGCCCGCACGTCGGTGCCGACGAGGTCGGGCGACAGCGACAGCTTTCCTCCGGCCAGCGTGATCGCGTGCTCGACGTCGAGCAGCCTGCGCAGGCGGAACAGCGTCGCGTCGAAGGAGGTCTTCGCGGCGGCGCCATCGGCATCCGGCCACAGGGCGGAGGTGACCTGCTGCGCGTCGACGTCCCGGCCGCCGAGCGCCACCACGAGCTTGAGCAGGTCGAGCGGACGCTGCTGCGTCTTGCCGCCGAAACGCATTGGCTGGCCGTCGCGCACCAGCTCGAACCGTCCCAGCACCTTCACGCGCAACCGGAACGGCCACGCGTCCGAGGCATGGTCGGGCGGGGCCAGGTTGTTGCGTTCGACCAGCGTGCGCACGAACTCGGTCTCGATGCCGTTGGCCAGCGCGAAGTCGGCGAGTCGCGCCGCCACGTCCGGCCGGTGGCGAAGGAACACGGCCTGGCCTCGCTCGCGGTAGCCGGCGATCACGGCGGCGAGCCTCTGTGCCGCCTGCTCCGCCCGTCCGGCGTCGACGTCGTCGTCGATCTGCAGCAGCTCGCGCTGGCGCTCGAAGTTCGCGCGGTCCACGTCGGTCGCCAGCGCGATGGCCTCGTCCATGGCCTGCATGCAGCCACTGCGGTCGCCGGCGGCGCTGCGGCTGTGCGCAAGGCGCATCAGGAACTGCGGCAGCTGCAGGACCGGCAGGCCGGTCTCGCGGCCGAGCGCGACGCCGCGCTCGGCCTCCAGCACGGCCGCGGCGCATTGGCCCAGGCGCTGCGCCAGCATCGAGCGCAGGTAATGCAGGTATGCCCGGTCCATGCGGCGTGCCGGCGCCAGCCGGCGCTCCATCTCGTCGACCAGCGAGCCGGCTGCCGCGTACTCGCCTTTGCTGATCAGCGCGCTTGCCCGGCCGTGGTCGATCTCGAACAGATAGGCCTCGAGACCGTAGCGATCGGCGATCCCGCGCGCCTGCGCGCTGACCGCGTCGGCCTCGTCGTAGCGCCCCGAGATGTAATGCCAGAACGACAGGTGGGTGCGCCACCAGACCTGCATCAGTGGCGACACCTCGCCCGCGTTCACGACCGGATCCACGCGCGCGATCAGCCCGGCGGCCTCGCTGCCATCCGTGATCCAGTTGTAGGTGTTCAGCAGGATCGAGGCGGCCATCACGCGCACGTTGACGTCCGGCTCCTCGTCGATGAGCGCGTCCAGCCGCGATGCGCAACGCCGCAGCACCTCCTCGTCGGGCCGGCGGAACAGGATGGCGACGAGTTGCGCGGCGCGCGCGCGCAGCTCGCTCTCGCGATCGAGCGCGACCAGGGCGCTCTCCTGCAGAATGCGGTCGAACTCGGGCAGCCAGCGGTCGAGCGGGCGGAAGTCAGCCCATTCGTAGTAGCAGCCGGTGACCATCGTGGCGAGCGCCAGCGCCTGGCCGCGCAGGTCGCCGTCGGCGCGAAATGCCTCGAAGGCGCGTTCGAGCGCCGGCCGGCCGCGCTGCGGCTGCAGGAAGATCCAGGCGCGCCCATACCAGTATTCGAGCCACGGGTCTGCCATGCGCAGTGCCTGCGGCAGCGCCTCGATCCAGTCCGAGAGCACCTGCGCGCGGCCCTGCCGTGCCCAGTCGAGCGCATGGGCGCCGATGATGGCGCACATCGCCTCCCATTCGCCGGCCTCGCAGTGCAGTTCCAGCGCCTCGTCGGCCTGGCCGCGCTCCGCGAGCAGCGCCGCCGCCCGCGCGGTCGCCGCGCGCTGCTCGTCGCGCGGTAACCTGCGGCGCAGTTCCTCGCGCAGGTATTCGCGGAACAGGGCGTGATACTGGTAGGTCGTCTGCTCCCCGCGCCGCCGGTCGATGAACAGGTGGCGCCGGTACAGGTACTCGAGCAGGCGCGACGCCTCCTCGTTGCCGGTCAGCGCAACCGCCTCGGCCTGCGTGATCGAAGGCGCGATCGCGGTGAGCATGAGCATGCGCTGGTTCTCCGGCTGCGCGCGATTGAAGATCTCGCCGGCGAAATAGCGGAAGACCGCGTCCTTGCCTTCGCCCAGCGATTCGTCGAGCGACGCGCCGCGATGGCTCAGGTGCTCGCGCAGCAGGATCAGGGCGGCCACCCAGCCGTCGCTCTGGCGCAGGATCTGCCGCACGATGCGCTCGTCGAACGCCTGCTCGCCGAGGATTGCCTCGGCTTCGCCGGGGGTGCAGCGCAGCGCCTCCTCGTCGATGCGGCCGATCCGGCGGCTGGCGACGAGGCGCGCGAACTCCGGCGGCGGGTCCGTGCGCGAGACGACGAACACCGTGATGCCGTCGGGGACCTCCTCCAGCCCCTGCGCCAGTGCGGCGCGGTGCCCGGGTTCGGCGCGGGCCTCCTGCAAGTTGTCGAGAACGACGGCGCAGGGGTGCGGCAGCACGCCGAAGAGGTCGCGGAAGAACGACCGCGCGAAGCGGGAAAGATCCTGCTGCGGCTCGGGCGGGAACAGCGGCAGCACGGCGTTGCGGCGCGCCACCTGCCGGGCCGCGATGCGCATGTAGTGAACGAAGGTCGCCGGGTCGGCATCGCCGACGTCGACCTGGTACCAGAGGTGGCGCAGCCCGCGCGCTTCGAGATAGCTGGCGAGGAGCGTGGTCTTGCCCGCGCCGGGCGGCGCGCACACCCACACGATCGGTCGCTCTGCCGCCGCGTCGAGCAGCGAGAACAGCCGCGGCCGCGCGACCGCGTCGTAGAGCCTTGGTCGCGTCAGCTTGGCTAGGGCGGGGGAACGAACGCTCACGGATCGTTTCACCCAATCGGGAGGCGCCGGAGGGCAGGGTAGCACTCCGGGTGACCGCCGGCGCGTCGGTGCGGGTCGGACGGCACGCGGCGACAAATGCGTCGAGCGGCGACCAGTTCAGCGACGGCCCGCGCCACAGCCAACGCCTGCTGGATGCAGTGGCCGGAAAAGCCGCAGGCGGCGAAGACGTCGTCGCAGCCGGGCAGCCGGCCGACGATGCCGTTGTAGTCGAAGGTGTTGACCTTGTAGCAGCCGACCCAGGCGCCGGTGACGCGCAGCGCTTCGAACGGCGGCGCCGCCCAGATCACCTCGTCGAACAGGCCGTGGTCGAGATCTTGAGCGGCGCGTCATAGAGGTCGGCGCCGAGCATAGGAGGGTTAACCACCGTTCTGCAGCGCCTGAACACTGTCGGCGGTGTGGCGTCGGCGACGGGATGCGACACCAAGTCGATCGGATCGAAGCAGCGAGTCTCGTTCACGGCGGACTTCGTGTTTTTCGCCAAGTGAGGCCGGTTGAGCACCGGCTTCGCCCCTCATTCCTGACCTTTGCCCTGCATGGCCCGAACTCACCCAACGGGTAAATCGGGCTCCCAGACTGTTCCCTTATCGGCATTGCGCCGCTCGTGTCCTCGATGGAAACGAACCTTTCGATTCTCGACAGGGAACCGTGGGCGGCGCCACGGCGCGTTCGCTCACCTGCTCGCAGGCAATCGGAGCATGTGCGTCAAGTGGTGCGTGGGCGAAGGCTGAAAGCCATAGTGCTCGTAGAACTGCTCGGCGGGTTCGTGCAGCGCGTGAACCAGCAACGCGCGAACTCCAGCGTCATGAGAGACGGCCAAAGCGCGCTTGACCGCATCCTGAAGCAGCGCTGCGCCGAGCTGTTGGCCCTGTGCGCCACGATCGACCGCCAGCCGCCCAAGCGCAATCACGGGCATCGGATCCGGCATGTTGCGTTGGATTCTCCTGGTGGCCGACTCGCGCGAGACAGCGCCAGCCGCCAAGAAGTAGTAGCCCCGTACGCGACCGCCATCGTCGAGGGCAACGAAGGTTCGACCGGCTCCACTGGACTGGTTGGCCAACGCCCGGCGTTTGAGCCACTCATCCAGCGCGGGCTCGCCGCATTCGAACTCCTCTAGACGATGCGAAGCCGTCAACGGCTGCGGGGTCCCGAGAAGCAAGATCAGCTCTTGGCGATTTTGCGCGACCACGGCGTCTTGACCGCCATGAGCCGCTCGGGCCCGGGGCTGGCGGCTGGCGTTGCGTCAAGAAGCTTCATGAGCTGTCGGAACTTCGTGGCGTCCAACCGGAAGAAGACCTGGTCAAGCAGCACGGACCGCGCCTTGTCGCACGCGGCCTCGAACATGAAGTCCGAGCGGTTCTTGCCCAGCAGCTGAGCTGCTTGGTCGATAATGTCGCGCTGCTCAGGTCGCGCACGGAGATTGATTGCGGCATCACGCATAGTCTTGTTCCACGGCGTCTACACAACAGCTATGCGTAGCGGAGGCTGACGTATGTCCATTGTCAACACGGCACCCGGGGTCCGTGCCACGAGTCGGTTCCTGTGTGCGAGCCGCGCCGCATCAGCTGAGGTGATCGCCTTCTGATGCTGCCGCGGCACCAGATGCTGTTGCCGAGGGTAATCAAGGGGTAGATGCCGTCCCGACAGCCGCGTTGCGCCGGCTGCGCACTCCGGCTGATCTTCGTGCAACCTGCTGACGCGAAGGCTTGACGCACGGAGACACCATGGCAGACACAAGCGCCATTGCAGACCACTGGGGTCGTGGCGATGTCTACGAGTTCGTCGTCGCGGCGCTGGCGAAGGCGGGCAAGCCTCTCGCCGGGTTGACGGTCGAGGACCTGGCGCCGGTCGATCATTACCACGCCCGCGGCTTCCCGGCGACGGTCGAACTCGCCGACCGGCTGCCGATCAAGCCGGGGGACCACATCCTCGACATCGGCTGCGGCCTCGGCGGCCCGGCCCGCTACCTCGCGCAACGGTTCGATTGCAGGGTCAGCGGGCTGGACATCACGGAGTCCTTCGTCGAGGCGGCCAACAAGCTCACCGCGCTGCTGCACATGGAAGATCGGGTGCAGGTGCTGCTCGGCGACGGCCAGAAGCTGCCCTATGAAGACGCCTGCTTCGACGGCGCGTATGCGCTGCACGTCACCATGAACGTCGCGGACCGGCCCCGTTTCTTCGCCGAGGCGTGCCGGGTGCTCAAGCCCGGCGCCTTCTTCGCACTGACCGAGCACGGACTCGGGCCGGAAGGAAATCCGCACCATCCGGTGCCCTGGTCGGAGGACGGTTCCGGCGCGTACCTGGTCACGCCGGCGGAAACGCGGGCGCTGCTGGAAGCCGCGGGCTTCAGTCGCATCGAGATCGAAGAGCCGGGCGCCAAGTACCTCGCCGGCTACAAGCGGGCGGTCCAGCTGGCCGAGCGGGGCGGATTGCCGCCGCTGGGCGTGCACATGCTGATGGGCGAGAACGCCGTGCTCAAGATGGCGAACGCCGCGCGCAACATCGAGGAAGGCCGGACCCGGCCGATCGAGGTGATTTGCCGCAAGCCGGGCTGAGCGCGGCGCAACGTCCGAAGCGCTTCAAGGATCTGAAGCTGTCAGGGATGACCGACTGGCGGAGGCAGCCGTCGGCCATCAGCAGCCTTCCGCCGACGCCGGCTAGTTCGCGCCAAAGCAGCCGTTCAGCACAGCTCCAGATAGCGCATCGCGTGGGAGGCAGGATTGAACCAAAAATGATACAGTTTCGTGCATGCGCGACTCGGAGCCTTCCCAAGCTCACGGTGCGGTTCTACCGAGAAGCCTCCGGTAGCGAACCGGTTCGGGACTGGCTCAAGTTGCTGCCAGCCGACGAGCGGCGCGAGGTCGGCATGACATCAAGACGGTTCAGTTCGGCTGGCCGCTGGGGATGCCGGTGGTCGACCATGTCGACCGCGATATCTGGGAAGTACGGACACGTCTTGCCAATCGGCTGGCGAGAGTGCTGTTTGTCCTGGAAGGCAGCGAGATGGTCCTGTTGCACGGATTCATCAAGAAGGAGCGGACGACGCCCAAGCCCGATCTGGATCTGGCCCGCCAACGATTGAAGAAGTTACGGAGCAGTTCATGAAACGCAATCCGCACATCGGTTCCGACTTTGACGAGTTCCTTCAAGAGGAAGGCATCCTGGACGCCGTTCAGGCTGTCGCGGTCAAGCGCGTGCTCGCCCATCAGCTGGAGCAGGGCATGAAGGCGAAGCAACTGACCAAGACAGCAATGGCAAGGCGCATGGGCACGACCCGCGCCCAGTTGGACCGGTTGCTCGATCCCGACAATCCGTCCGCCACCTTGGCAACGCTCGTCAAGGCGGCCAACGCCGTGGGCAAGCGCGTGAAGATCTCCCTCGTCAACGCCTGACGCCGAGTTGCGTCTGCCTTTCGCTCCAGTCGAACGTCTGCGGAAGGGCTTTGTACGACCGCATTCAGGTGCACTCGTCGAGACTGCCTTCGAGGAATCTGGACGGCGGCGACGGCTCGCTTTCGGTCTTCCGAAGTCGCCTGCGGAGAAAGTCGCAGTCGACGACTGCGACCGCCGGCGCTGGACGACGGGTCCCGGCAGCGCGTGTGGCGAGCAGGTTGCTCTTCGATTTCACAGAGCGCCAGGCGTTGTCGCGGCGCGCCCTTCTAGAGCATTAGTCTGCTGCCGTGGCGGTCAAAGACACCCGGCCAGGTTCTAAATCAGCCCCATCCCCTTCAGCACCGACAGCATCACCGCCGCGGCGACCACCGAGCCGATCTGGCCGCCGGTGTTCGCGCCCGCCGCGTGCATCAGCAGGTGGTTTTTCTTGTTGTAGCGCAGCCCCTGCGTCTGCACGACACGCGCGGCCATCGGGTAGGCGGAGATGCCCGCCGCGCCGATCAGCGGGTTGACCTTGCCGCCGGTGAGCGCGCAGACCAGCTTGCCGAACAGCACGCCGGCCACGGTGTCGAGGCTGATCGCGAGGAAGCCGAGCGCAAAGATCATCAGCGTGGTCGGCTTGAGGAACGCGTGGCCTTCCATCGTGCCGCCGATGGCGAGTCCCAGGAACAGCGTGACGATGTTGGCGATCTCGTTTTCCGAGGCCTTGGTCAGGCGCGCGACGACGCCGGATTCGCGCATGAAGTTGCCGAGCATGATGGTGCCGAGCAGCGGCAGGCCCTTGGGCGCGATCAGCCCGCCGACCAGCGTGACGACGATCGGAAACAGCAGCTTGGTCTGCGGCGAGACGCTCTTCTTGACCGCGGCCATCTTGATCACCCGTTCGCGCTCGGTGGTCAGCGCCTTCATGATCGGCGGCTGGATGATCGGCACCAGCGCCATGTACGAGTACGCGGCGACCGAGATCGGCCCGAGCAGGTGCGGTGCGTACTGCGAGGCGACGTAGATGGCGGTGGGCCCGTCGCAGGCGCCGATCACCGCGATCGCGACCGCGTCGAGCTGCGAGAAGCCGAGAGCGAGCGCGAGCAGCAGCGTGAGGAAGATGCCGACCTGCCCGGCGGCGCCGAACAGCAGGATGCGCGGGTTCTCCAGCAGCGGCCCGAAATCGGTCATCGCGCCGATGCCGACGAAGATCAGCAGCGGGAAGAGCTCGTTGGCGATGCCGGCGTCGTACAGCGTGCGGATGAACCCCTCCTTGTCCATCAGCTCGCTGAGCGGGATGTTCACCAGGATGCAGCCGAAGCCGATCGGCACCAGCAGCAGGGGCTCGACCTGCTTCTTGGTGCCGAGCCACAGCAGCGTGCCGCCGACCGCCAGCATGACCAGGTTGGGCAGCCCGTCGGAGATCAGGAAGTCGACGCCGGCGCCCAGTCCGGACAGCCCTGCGAGGATGCTTTCGAGCATGTCGCTTCTCCCCGGTCAGGCTTTCTTCTCGGCTTCGTCCTGAGCCTGCAGCGGAAAGACCTTCTTCAGCAGGTCGACCACCAGGCTGAGCACCCAAAGGGTGAGAAACGTACCGCCCACGCCGACGACGGTCATCGTCAGGCCGAAGCTCAGGTTGTCCATCCTTGCTCCCCCCACAGAGAAGTCCGGCGAACTTGCCACGGAAACGTGCCACGGAACTTGCGCGCCGACAAGCTTCGAACGCAAGGAATCGGCGTGCCGGGCCAGGCGTTCGGCGTCGGCGCCAAGAAACTCTTCTCTCCCCTCGTAGAAGAAGGTCTGGAGGAGGAACAGGAAAAGCGGAATGCCGCCGCGGGAACTCCCCTCTCCCCTCGTGAGAGAGGGGCCGGGCAGAGGGGCGTCGCGTCGCGCGCGCCTACGAGAACGCCTGGATCCCCGTGATCGCGCGGCCGAGGATCAGCGCATGGATGTCGTGAGTGCCCTCGTAGGTGTTGACGGCTTCGAGGTTGACCAGGTGGCGGGCGACGCCGAACTCGTCGCTGATGCCGTTGCCGCCGAGCATGTCGCGCGCCGTGCGGGCGACGTCGAGCGCCTTGCCGCACGAGTTGCGCTTCATGATGCTGGTGATCTCCACTGCGGCCGTGCCTTCGTCCTTCATGCGGCTCATCCGCAGGCAGCCCTGCAGGCCGAGCGTGATCTCGGTCTGCATGTCGGCGAGCTTCTTCTGGATCAGCTGGTTCGCCGCCAGCGGGCGGCCGAACTGGGCGCGGTCGACCACGTACTGGCGGGCGCGGAACCAGCAGTCCTCGGCCGCGCCCAGCGCCCCCCACGCGATGCCCAGCCGCGCCGAGTCCAGGCACGTCAACGGGCCTTTCAGGCCCTTGATCTCGGGGAACTCGTTTTCGGCAGGGACGAACACGTTGTCCATCACGATCTCGCCGGTGATCGACGCCCTGAGGCCGACCTTGCCGGGGATCGCGGGCGCCGACAGGCCCTTCATGCCTTTCTCGAGCACGAAACCGCGGATCACGCCGGCGTCGTTCTTCGCCCACACGACGAAGACATCCGCGATCGGCGCGTTGCTGATCCACATCTTGGCTCCGTTGAGGACGTAGCCGCCGTCGACCTGCTTCGCGCGCGAGGCCATGTTGCCGGGGTCGGAGCCGTGGTTGGGTTCGGTCAGCCCGAAGCAGCCGATCCATTCCCCGGAAGCGAGTTTCGGCAGGTACTTCTTCCGCTGCGTCTCGGCTCCGAACTCGTAGATCGGCAGCATCACCAGCGAGCTTTGCACGCTCATCATCGAGCGGTAGCCGGAATCCACCCGCTCGACCTCGCGCGCGATCAGGCCGTAGCTGACGTAGTTCAGACCGGCGCCGCCGTACTGCTCGGGGATCGTCGGGCCGAGCAGGCCGAGGCCGCCCATCTCGCGGAAGATCGCCGGATCGGTCTTTTCCTGGCGGAAGGCTTCGAGTACGCGCGGGGCGAGCCGGCCCTGGCAATAATCCGCTGCAGCGTCGCGCACGGCACGCTCATCGTCGGTCAACTGCTGGTCGAGCAGCAACGGGTCTTCCCATTTGAATTGAGCCTTCATGCCCGAGCGGGCTTGCGGCGCGTTCATCATCGATCTCCCGTTTGTTGGGCCCAAGTCTACGGCTCGCCGCCGGATACGGCCCTGGCGCGAGGCGGCGTCGGTCGCGGTCGCCGCGCAGCGCGCCGGCAGGTGAATGCCCCTTCCGGAAGCGGTGATTGATTACCGGACGCCTATCGGTCACGATCGCGCCGTCTGCCGTCATTGCGGACGGCGCCTGTGCCGTGCAGCAACTGCCGGCGGCAACTCCGGGCGCGTTGTTCTGTCGAAGTGCGGTCGCAGCTGCAAGGCAAGGGGGGCGAATGAAGCGTGTGGCGTTGTACAGCCGGTCCGGAGTGTCCGGCGCCGCGGCTGAGCGGAGCGCGCCGGAGCCCCGGACGTCACCGGTCGAATCGACAGGCACCGTTGCGCCGCCCGCGGCGCAGGCGGCGATGCGGGGTCCTGGCCGGCTGCGCCGCTTCGCGCACCGCTACGACCGCGCGCTGCTGTTCATCGCCGGTGCCCTGCTCACGGGGCTGGCGCTGGTGGCCCTGCAGCGCGGCCTGCCCGGCCAGCGTGCGCTGACCCAGGCCGACATCGACAAGGCCGTGCTGCACACGTTGAACACCAAGGTGCTGCCGTCACCCGCAGCGAAGGCGGCCGAGAAGGTGCGGCCCGCCGTCGTGCGGGTGCGCGGCGTGGCGCCCGGCGAGCGCGGCGACGCGGACCTCGACGAGGGCGTGGGCAGCGGCGTGGTGATCGTCGACACCGGCGTGATCCTGACCAACCTGCACGTCGTGACGGGCTCGGAAAAGGTGATGGTCGAATTCTTCGACGGCCACGAATCCGAGGCGGCGGTGATCGGCACGCAAGCCCGAACACGACCTCGCGGTGCTGCAGGCGAAGTCGTTGCCCGACGACCTGTTCCCGGCGACGCTGCGCTCGACCTCCGACCTGCAGCCGGGCGACCAGGTCGTCGCGGTCGGGTTTCCGTTCGGCATCGGCCCGTCGGTGTCCGCCGGGGTGATCTCCGGCCTGGGCCGCGAGTTCCGCTCGAGCGAGGGCAAGCGAACGATGACCAACCTGATCCAGTTCGACGCGGCGGCCAATCCGGGAAACTCCGGCGGGCCGCTGATCACCATGGACGGCGAAGTCGTCGGTATCGTCACCGCGATCCTCAACCCCGGGCGCGAGCGCACCTTCATCGGCATCGGTTTCGCAGTGCCGATCGAGAACGCCGCTGCCGGCGCCGGCATCCATCCCTTCTAGCTTCGCAGGCAGGCACACCGACATGAACCTACTGAAACCCAGCGGCGAAGCCGTCGCCTCGACCATGGAGCGGATCCTGTTCGAGGTGAAGAAGGTCGTGGTCGGCCAGGACCACTTCCTCGAACGGGTGCTGGTGGCGACGCTGGCCCAGGGCCACCTGCTGGTCGAAGGGGTGCCGGGGCTGGCCAAGACGCTGACCGTCAAGACGCTGGCGTCGGCCATCTCCGGCGGCTTCAAGCGGATCCAGTTCACGCCCGATCTGGTGCCGGCGGACCTGGTGGGGACGCGCATCTACAACCAGAAGACCGGCGACTTCGCCACCTCGCTCGGGCCGGTGTTCACGCACCTGCTGCTGGCCGACGAGATCAACCGCGCGCCGGCCAAGGTGCAAAGCGCGCTGCTCGAGGTGATGCAGGAACGGCAGGTGACGATCGCCGGCCACACCTATCCGGTGCCCGAGCCGTTCCTCGTGATGGCGACGCAGAACCCGATCGAGACCGAAGGCACGTACCCGCTGCCCGAGGCGCAGGTCGACCGCTTCATGATGAAGGTGCTGGTCGGCTACCCGACCGACGAGGAGGAGTTCGTCATCGTCGAGCGGGTCACTGGCCCGCCGGTCGCGGCGGCGGCGGTGGCCACCACCGAACAGCTCGCCGAACTGCAGCGCGAGTGCCGCCGCGGCTACGTCGACCCGTCGCTGATGAGCTACGCGGTGCGGCTCGTCTCGGCCACGCGCGATCCGGAGCGGCACGGCATCAAGGACCTGGCGCGCTATGTCACCTTCGGCGCCAGTCCGCGCGCGACGATTCACCTGATCGAGGCGGCGCGGGCGCTTGCCTTCCTGCGCGGCCGCGACTACGTGCTGCCCGAGGACGTCACCGATCTTGCCGCAGACGTGATGCGGCACCGGCTGGTGCTCTCCTACGAGGCGCTCGCCGAAGGGAAGAGCGCCGACGACATCATCGGCGCGGTGATGAAGCACGTGGCCGCGCCCGAGAAGCCGCTGCAGACCCATGCCCGCGTTGCCAACGGCTGACGCCGCGAACCGTGCCGCGGTGTCGAAGCCGGAGGCGATCCTGCGCCGGCTCGAGTGGACCGTGCTGAAGCGCCTCGACGGCGCGCTGCACGGCGACTACCGCACGCTGTTCCGCGGCGCCGGGCTCGATCTCGCCGACCTGCGCGAGTACCAGTACCACGACGACGTGCGCCACATCGACTGGAACGTCACCGCGCGGCTGCAGGTGCCGCACGTGCGCGAGTTCCACGAGGACCGCGAACTGGCGGCGTGGTTCTTCGTCGACATGTCGGCGTCGGTCGACTTCGGCTCGCGCGGCACCAGCAAGCGCCTGCTTGCCGCCGAGTTCGTCGCCGTGCTGGCGCGCGTGCTCACCCGGCGCGGCAACCGTGTCGGCCTGCTGCGCTACGGCAGTCGCGTCGACACGGTGATCGCGCCGCGCAGCGGCCGCCGCCACGTGCTGCACCTGCTCGCCAGCCTGCTCGAGCCGCCGGCCGGCGCATCGAAGCCGACCGACCTTGCCGAGATGATGGTGCACGCGCTGCGCGTCCTGCGGCGGCGCTCGCTGGTGTTCCTGGTCTCGGATTTCATCAGCGCGCCGGGCTGGGCGCCGTGGCTGGCGCGCCTGGCGCAGCGGCACGAGGTGATCGCCATCCGTCTTTACGATCCGCTGGAGATGAAGCTGCCGGACATCGGCGGCGTGCTGATGCAGGATGCCGAGACGGGCGAACAGATCTGGGTCGACACGCACGACGCCGGCTTCCGCCGCCGCTTCGCCGCGGCGGCCGAGCGGCGCGAGCAGGCGCTGCGCGGCGCACTGGCCGATGCCGGCGTCGACACGCTCGAGCTTTCGACCGAAGACGACCTCGGCTCGGCGATCCTGCGCTTTGCCGATCTGCGCAAGCGGCGCAGCCAGCTTGCCGCGGGTGGCGGATTGCCGACGCACCTCGTGAGGGCGCAGTGAATGATTGTCGGATTGCGCCCTGTCGCGTGCGGTTCCCCTCTCCGCCGCCCCTCTCCCCTCGCGGGAGAGCGGAGGTGTTCGCTGGTGAGCGTGAATGGCAGCCATGAACTTCCTTTGGCCTGAACTGCTCTGGCTGCTCGCGGTGCTGCCGCTGCTGGTGGCGGCCTATTTCTGGCTGCTCTCGCGGCGCAAGAAATTCGCGCTGCGTTTCGCCAGTCTCGGCCTGGTGAAGGAGGCGATCGGCGGCGGTGCGCGCTGGCGCCGGCACCTGCCGCCGCTGCTGTTCCTGCTCGCGCTGGCGGTGATGATCATCGCCACCGCGCGGCCGATGGCCACGGTGACGCTGCCGACGCAGCAGGAGACGATCATCCTGGCGATGGACGTCTCCGGCAGCATGCGGGCCAAGGACGTCGAGCCGAACCGGCTGGAAGCGTCGCAGAACGCGGCGCGCGCGTTCGTCGGCACGCTGCCGCCGAGGACGCGCATCGGCGTGGTGGCGTTCGCCGGCACGGCGTCGCTGGTGCAGCCGCCGACGCACAGCCGCGAGGACGTGCTGGCGGCGATCGACCGTTTCCACCTGCAGCGCGGCACGGCCACCGGCAGCGCGATCCTGGTCTCGCTCGATGCGCTGTTTCCCGACGCCGGCATCGACGTCAGCGGCGTCATCTACGGCGAGGAGAGCAGGCACAAGGGACGCTCGCTCGACGAGGCGCGCAAGGCCGCCGCGCCCGAGTTCAAGCCGGTGCCGCCGGGCTCGTACACGTCGGCGGCGATCATCCTGCTCACCGACGGCCAGCGCACCACCGGCCCCGATCCGCTGAAGGCGGCACGCATGGCGGCCGACCGCGGCGTGCGCGTCTACACGGTCGGCGTAGGCACCGTCGAGGGCGAGATCATCGGCTTCGAGGGCTGGTCGTTCCGCGCCCGGCTCGACGAGGCCACGCTGAAGGCGGTGGCCAGCATGACGCTCGCCGACTACTTCTACGCCGGCAGTGCCGTGGACCTGAAGAAGGTGTACGAAACGCTCAACTCGCGACTGGTGTTCGAGAAGAAGCAGACCGAGGTCACCGCACTCTTCGCGGCGGCTGCGGCGCTGCTGTCGCTGCTCGCGGCAGGGCTGTCGCTGCTCTGGTTCAACCGTATCGCCTGAACGCGGGTCTCGCGGGCCCTGCCGAGACCGCCGCCTCCGGCACCCCATCCCGTCAACCTGCAACCGGTCACCGATCGACCGTCACCGCTCACGGACTTCATGAAACTCCATATCTCACCCACCAGTTCGTTCTCGCGCAAGGTGCGCGTGCTGCTGCTCGAAAAGCAGGTGCCGCACGAGGTCGAGGTGCTCAACCTGTGGGAGCCGAACGAGCTGCAGAAGGTCAACCCGATCGGCAAGGTGCCGGCCCTCGTGCTCGACGACGGCCGCGTGCTGATCAGTTCGGCGGTGATCGCCGATTACCTGGACGAGCGCTATCCGCAGCCGCGCTTCATCCCGACCGATCCCGACCGCAGGCTCGAAGTCCGCCAGCTCGAGGCGATCGCCGACGGCGTGATGGACGCCGTCGCCGCGAGCGTCTACGAGGGGCGCTTCCACGACGAGGCGAGCCGCAGCCGCGCCTGGCTCGAGCGGCAGCGCGGCAAGGTCGACGCCGGGCTGGCGGCGCTGGAGAAGCGCCTCGGCAACCGGCCCTGGCTGTGCGGCGAGGGCGTGACGCTGGCCGACATCGCGATCGCCTGCCATCTGGGCTTCGTCACGACGCGCGCGCCGCAGTTCTTCGACGCCGCGCGGTTTCCCGGCCTGGCGCGGCTGGCGAGCAACCTCGAGGCGAGGGAGTCGTTCAAGGCCACGGCGCCGCCGCCGGCTTGACGGCGTAGTGGGGCGCCTCGCCTACGTCACTGCGCGGCGTTCGATGAACTTTGGCCGGTCCCAGGCGCGCGTGGCGAGGATGTCGCGCAGCGCCTCGACCGCATCCCAGACGTCGGCGAAGCGCAGGTACAGCGGCGCGAAGCCGAAGCGCAGGATGCCCGGTCCTCCGGGCTCACCGGCGCGATAGTCGCCGACCACGCCACGCCCGATCAGCGCCTGCATCACGGGCCAGGCGTGGTCGTGCGCGTAGCAGACCTGGCTGCCGCGACGGGCGGCCTCGCGCGGCGAGGCGAGCGTCAGGCCGAGATGCGCGCAGCGGTTGTCCACGAGGTCGATGAACAACTGCATCAGCTGCACGCTCTTGGATCGCAAGGCATCGATGCCGGCGGCCAGCACCGTGTCGACGCCGCATTCGAGCGCGGCGAGCGCGACGATCGAGGGCGTGCCCACGCCGAAGCGGTCGATGCCCGCGGCCGGCTCGTAGTCGGGCAGGAAGTCGAACGGCGCGCGGTGCCCGAACCACCCGGCCAGCGGCTGGGCGAAGCGATCATCCGCCATCGCGTTGAGGTGCCGGCGCGCGACGAACACGAACGCCGGCGCGCCCGGCCCGCCGTTGAGGTACTTGTAGCCGCAGCCGACCGCGAAGTCGGCACCGGCCGCGGCCAGGTCGACCGGCACGGCACCGGCCGAATGCGCGAGGTCCCACACCGAAAGCGCGCCGGCGAAATGGGCGCGTCGCGTCAGTTCACGCATGTCGTGCATCCGGCCGCTGCGGTAGTCCACGTGGGTGAGCAGCAGCACCGCCGTGCTGTCGTCGATGTGATAGGGGATGTCGTCGGCCGGCACCGTCAGCAGCCGGTATCGGCCACCGGACATCTCGGCGATCGCCTGCGCGATGTAAAGGTCGGTGGGAAAGCTGCCGCGCTCCGACAGGATCACGTCGCGGTCATGCTCCGTGACCGGCGGCCGTTTCTGCTCCAGCCGCAATGCCGCGGCCAGCACCTTGAACAGGTTGACCGACGTGGAATCGGCGCAGATCACCTCGTCGTCGTCGGCGCCGATCAGCCGTGCGATCCTGCTGCCCGTGCGCCTCGACGCATCGATCCACCCCGCCGTGTTCCATGATCCGATCAGGCCACGGCCCCATTCGTCCTCGACCACCTCGCGGACGCGCGCGGCGGTCGCCACCGGCAGCGCGCCGAGCGAGTTGCCGTCGAGATAGACGACGCCGTCGGGGAGCGCGAACGCGCTGCGGTGGTGCGCCAGCGGATCGTTGGCGTCCAGCGCGAGGCAGCCGGCGCGGGTCAGGGACATGGGGTCAAGGCTCGCGCAGCACCGCGCGCACCGGGCTGGCGTCCAGCCCATGCCACTTCAGCGGCAGGGCAATCAGTTCGTAGTCGCCCGACGGCACGTCGTCGAGCACCAGTCCTTCGAGGACCGCCATGCCGTGCGCCCGCACGCGCTGGTGGCTGTCGAGCGCCTTGCTGCGCTCCGGGTCGAGCGACGGCGTGTCGATGCCGACCAGCCGTACGCCGTGCTCGTGCAGCACGTCGATGGCTTCCGGCGCGATGGCGGTGAAGGCCGGGTCCCAGGCGCCGGGCGCGCGTTGGTAGGTGCGCAGGAGCACGCGCGGCGGCGTGCCGCGCAGATGCGGCGCGAGCCGATCGGCCGGTACGAGAGCGCCGCAGCCGATGACGTGGATCACCCGGCACGCGCCGAGGTAGGCGTCGATCGGCACCTCGCCGATCGACGCGCCGTGCGGGTCATAGTGCAGCGGCGCGTCGGCATGGCTGCCGGTGTGCGGCGACATCGTGATCTCCGATACGTTGACCGGACAGTCTGCTCCGATCCGCCAGGTCCAGCGCTGCACGAACGCGCTGTCGCCCGGGAACACCGGAAAACCCGGTGCCACGCTCGGCGAAATGTCCCACAGCCGTTTCATCGCTCGGCATTCTGGCGCGCCGCTATGCTCCCCGGCAACCGCAAGCGCCGATAAACCCGACGGGAACGACGTTCGTGACCGGCGTCGTCGCCGCCGGCTTTCTCCTCCAGGCCATGCCGCTGCCTTCCTCGAACGTCGCGTCGCGATCCGCCGCTGCGACGGCCACCGCCGTCGAGAGCCGCGGCTGAGCTCATGCGGCTGGATCCGGGCACTGCCGCCCTGCTCACGCTGCCGCCGCTCGCCTGGGCCGGCAATGCGGTGGCGGCACGCCTGCTCGTCGGCGACGTGCCTCCGGTGGCGTTGTCGCTGGCACGGTGGGTGATCGCGTTCGTGCTGCTGCTGCCGTTCGCCTGGCGCGGCGTGATCCGGCACCGTGCCGCGTTCGCGCGCCACTGGCGCATCCTGCTGCTCATCGGCCCGCTCGGCGTCGGCGCCTACAACACGCTGCAGTACCTGGCGTTGCAGACCTCGACGCCGATGGCGACCAGCCTGATCGCCTCCAGTTCGCCGGTGTTCATCCTCGCCCTCGGCGCGGTGCTCTTCAGCGAGCGGGCGCGGCCGGCGCAGTGGCTCGGCGCGGCGCTGTCGGTTTCCGGCGTCGTGCTGGTGATGGCGCGCGGCGACCTTGCCAACCTGGCGCAGCTGCGCTTCGTTCCGGGCGACCTGATCATGCTGGTCGCCAATCTCACCTGGACGCTGTACACGTGGCTGCTGCGCAAGCACCGCCCCGACCTGCCGTTCGCGCCGCTGCTGCTGGTGCAGATCACGATCGGCATCTGCGCCATCGCGCCGTTTGCGCTGCTCGAGGCCGCGCTTTCACCGGCGCGCATTTCGTGGAGCGGCGGCGTGGCGGCGGCGATGGTCTACATGGCGGTGTTCCCGTCGCTGCTTGCCTACTGGTGCTGGGATCTCGGCGTCCGTCGCGTCGGCGCAGTCATCCCGGTGTACTTCGCCAACCTGACACCGGTGTTCGCCGCCGTCCTGTCGATGTGGCTGCTGGCCGATTCGCCGCAGCTGTACCACCTCGCCGCGCTGCTGCTGATCATCGGCGGCATCCACCTGGCCAGCCGGCCCGCTGCGCCGGCCAAGTGATCTTGCGCGGACCGTCACACGACATCGCGCGTGTCGGGCGCCGGGATCAGCCCAGCGGCGAGCGCAGTCCGCGCGGCAGCGGGGTTTCGGTCAGTTCGGTGACGTAGCGGCTGTCGTGAAAGATCAGCGGCTTGCCGCGGACGACCTCGAACGACTCGATGCGGCAGACCAGGATCAGGTGGTCGCCTTCCTCGTAGCGGCTGCGTACCCCGCACTCGATCCACGCCGAGCAGCCGTCCAGCCGCGGCAGCCCGGTGTCGGTGGGGCTCCAGGGCACCCCGGCGAAGCGGTCCGCGCCGCGCGTGGCAAAGCGTTGCGCAATGTCGATCTGGTCGGCAGCCAGCACGTTGACGAGCTGCTGTTCCGCAAGCCGGAAGACGTCGAAGTTCAGCGAGTTCCGCCCCAGGCACCAGAGCAGCAGCGGCGGATCGAGCGACACCGACGTGAACGAATTCACCGTCAGGCCGACCGGCGAGCCGTCGGCGGCGCGCGTCGTCACGACCGTCACGCCGGTGGCGAACTGGCCGAGCGCCTTGCGGAGTTCGACGGTGGAATTGGAGCGGGCCTGCACGGCGGCGATTGTAGGGGGTCGGGGCCGGTAGCATTGCGCCGATGAACGTATCCCGGAGCTTCGGGCTCGACGCCCTGGTCGAGCGCCGCATCGAAGCGGCCATCGCGCGCGGCGAATTCGACAACCTGCCCGGCGCCGGCAAGCCGCTCGCGCTCGACGACGATCGGTGGGTGCCGGAAGAACTGCGTGTCGCCTACCGGCTGCTGAAGAATGCCGGCTACGTGCCTCCGGAACTGGCGCAGTTTGCCGAGATCAACCAGTTGCTCGGCGCGGTCACGCGCGCCGATCTCACCGGTGACGAGCGACGCGCCGGAGGGCGGCGCCTGCGCGCGCTGCTGGTTCAACTGGAACTTGCCGGCCGCACCGCCACCGCGGCGGCGGCCTGGCAGCAGTACCACGAGGCGCTGCGGCGCCGCTGCGACCGGCGGCCCGCGCCAGTGAACTTCGCGCCGGCTTGATGTCGCGATCGATGTACCCCACGTTCCGCGTTGCTGACACTGAGGGAGAAAAGAAGATGACCCTGTTCCGAACCCTGCTGGTGGCGCTCGCCGCCAGCCTGCTGGCCGGCTGCGGCTACAACGAGATCCAGAGCAAGGACGAGGCGGTCAAGGGCGCCTGGGCCGAGGTGATCAGCCAGTACCAGCGGCGCGCCGACCTGATCCCCAATATCGTCGAGACGGTCAAGGGCGAAGCGGACTTCGAGCGCGGCACGCTCACGCAGGTGATCGAGGCGCGCGCCAGGGCGACCTCGATCCAGGCCACGCCGGAACTGGTCAACGATCCGGCGGCGATGCAGCGCTTCCAGCAGGCGCAGGGCGAGCTGTCCTCGGCGCTGTCGCGGCTGATGGCGGTGGTCGAGAACTATCCGAATCTGAAGACCAACCAGGGTTTCCAGGACCTGCGCACGCAGCTCGAAGGCACCGAGAACCGCATCACCGTGGCGCGCAACCGCTTCATCAAGGCCACGCAGGACTACAACGTGCTGGTGCGGCAGTTCCCGGTCAACCTGACCGCGATGGTGTTCGGCTACAAGCAGAAGGCGCAGTTCACGGTCGAGAACGAAGCCGCGGTCCAGAAGGCGCCGACGGTCGACTTCGGCACGAAGAAGTAGCAGGTTGAACGCCCCCGGTTCCGCACCGGCAATGATCGCGCGCGCCGGTCGCTGGCTGCTGGCGGCCGTGCTGCTGCTGCCGGCGGCGCTGCTGGCCGCGGACGCGCGGCTGCCCGATGGCACGCTCGCCGTGCCGCCTCTGGCGCGCGTCACCGATACGACCGGCACGCTCGACGCCGGCCAGCGCCAGGTGCTCGAAGGCAAGCTCGACGCGTTCGAGACCGCGCGCGGCACGCAGATCGCGATCGTGATGGTCGGCAGCACGCAGCCCGAGCCGATCTCGGATTTCGCGCAGCGCATCGGCGACGCCTGGAAGATCGGCCGCGCCGAGGTCGGCGACGGGCTGCTCATCGTGGTCGCCAAGGACGACCGCCGGGTGTGGATCGCCGTGGCCAAGGCGCTCGAAGGTGCGATCCCCGATCTCGCGGCAGCGCGCGTGATCCGCGAGCGCATCACGCCGCGCTTCCGCCAGGGCGACTTTGCCGGCGGCCTCGGCGCCGGGCTCGACGCGATCTTTCGTCTCGTCGAAGGCGAGGCGTTGCCGGCGCCCGAACCCGCGCCGCCCGGCACGGCCGGCGGCGAGCAAGGCCTGTTGGGCCTGCTGGCGCCTTTCGTGATCGGCGGCGTGATCGTCGCCGCGTTGTTGCGAAGGCTCCTCGGCATCACGGGAGCGGTTCTCGCCGGGGCCGGCACGGGCACCGTGGCGGGCTGGATCCTGTCCTCGCTCAAGCTCGGGCTGATTGCCGGCGTGGCCGCGTTCTTCCTCGCGCTTTTCTCCGGACCCGGCCGCGGCGGCCGCGTGGTCGGCGGCCGGCGCGGCGGCGTGTTCGTCCCGGGCGGCTGGAGCGGTGGTGGAGGGTGGTCCGGCGGAGGGGGTGGAGGTGGATGGTCGTCCGGCGGCGGCGGCAACTTCGGCGGCGGCGGCGCGGGCGGGAGCTGGTGATGAACCTGGCACGCTGGATCCGGCACTGGCTGCGTTCGCCGCGCGCGGTCGATCGGGTGTTGCCGTCGGTGGCGCTCGAACGCGTCGAGCGGGCGATCGCGCAGGGCGAAATCGCCCACCGCGGAGAGATCCGCTTCGCGGTCGAGGCGAGGCTGCCGTGGAGCTACCTCAGGCGCAACGCGCCGGTGCGCGAGCGCGCGGAGATGCTCTTCGCCAAGCTGCACGTGTGGGATACGGACGAGCGCAACGGCGTGCTGCTGTACGTCGAACTCGCGGATCACGGCATCGAGATCGTGGCCGACCGCGCCGTCGCCGCGTGCGTGCCGCGCGAGCAGTGGCAGGCGATCTGCCGCGAGATGGCGCAGCGCTTCGCCAGCGGCGAGTTCGAAGGCGGCGTGGTCGCCGGCGTGGAACGGATCGGCGACCTGCTCGCGTTGCACTTTCCTTCGCGCGATGGCGAGCGCAACGCCGACGAGTTGCCGAACCGGCCGGTGGTGCTGGGCCGGTAAGCTCGAGCGCCGGCTTGCGACCAAGCCGTGCACACCGCTGTCGAGGAGGACCAATGTCGATCAAGAATCCGCTCTCCAACGAGCCCGCGCCGGGCCGCGAATTCGCCACCCTCGGCGGCGGCTGCTTCTGGTGTCTCGAGGCGGTGTTCGAGGAACTGCAAGGCGTGACCGACGTCGAGTCCGGTTATGCAGGCGGGCACGTCGCCAACCCGACCTATCGACAGGTCTGCGAAGGCGGCACGGGGCACGCCGAGGTGGTGCGCATCGAGTTCGATCCGAAGGTGCTCAGCTACCGCGACGTGCTCGAGGTTTTCTTCGCGATCCACGACCCGACCACGCTGAACCGGCAGGGCAGCGACGTGGGCGAGCAGTACCGCTCGGTGATCTTTCATCACTCGGAGGCGCAGAAGGCCGTCGCCAACGAGGTCATCCGCGAGGCCCAGGAAGGCCATGACGAGGAGATCGTCACCCAGCTGCTGCCGGCGACCGATTACTGGCGCGCGGAGACCTACCACCAGGAGTACTTCCGCCACAATCCGGCGCAGGGCTACTGCATGATGGTCGTGTCGCCGAAGGTCGAGAAGTTCCGCAGGACCTTTGCGGCCAGGCGCAAGCCGCGGCCCTCCTAGAAAAGACCCGAACCGGGAATCGCCGCATTGCACTGCAGCGACACCGGCGTCCGACAATCGGTTACGGTAGCGGCCGTCGGTACGCTGGACACCACGTGGACGGCGGCAGCGATCGGAGACCCGGAACGAAAACCGGGAGGGCGCCGGCCGACGGCTCGGCGCTCGGCATTCACCATTCAGGAGGAGTCATGAAAGCATTTTTGCGCTGGAGCGCCGCGTTCGCGCTGGCCGCCTTTGCGTCGGCCGGCGCGGTCGCGCAGGAAATCAAGATCTCGCACCAGTGGAAGGCCAACGCCGACGGCCGCGACCTGGCCACGCGCGTGTTCGTCAAGGAGGTCAACGCGCGCGACCCGAACCTGAAGTTCCGCATCTATCCGGCGCAGTCGCTCGGCATCAAGCCGGTGGCGCAGCTCGATGCGCTGCAGAACGGCACGCTCGAGATGGCGGTGTTCCCGATGTCGTACGCGGTCGGCAAGGCGCAGGAGTTCTCGATCATCATCATGCCGGGCACGGTGCCGACGCTCGACCATGCGATGAAGCTGCGTGGCACGGCGTTCCAGAAGAAGCTGCAGGACCTGGCGCATGCCAACGGCATCCACATCGTGAGCTGGTGGTGGACGCCGGGCGCATTCGCGACCAAGGACCGCGAGATCACCGGCCCGAAGAGCGTCGACGGCCTGAAGATGCGCGCCGCCGACCCGACCTTCGAGTCGATGCTGAAGGCGGCCGGCGCCTCGGTGGTCAGCATGCCGTCGACCGAGATCTATCCGTCGCTGCAGTCGGGCGTGATCAACGGCACGCTGACCTCGGCCGAGACCTTCGTCAGCATGCGCCTCTACGAGCAGACCAAGTTCGCCACCACGCCGAGCAAGTTCTCGCTGTGGATGCTGCTGCAGCCGCTGGTGATGTCGAAGCAGCACTGGGACAAGCTGACTCCGGCCCAGCAGAAGATCTTCGAGGAGGCGGCGGCGAAGTCGGACGACTATTTCCTCGGCCTGCAGCGCGAGGCGGTCGACAAGATGGAGGACGCCTACAAGAAGGCCGGCGCCAAGGTGCACGAGATGACGCAGGCCGAGTACGAGCAGTGGGTCGCGCTGGCCAAGGACACCGCGTGGAAGGAATTCGCCGGCAAGTCGCCCGCTGCCAAGGAACTGATCGACGCACTGCTGGCGGTCAAGTGATCGCGGCGACCTGATCGATTGCGGGCCGGGCAACTGGCCCGCTTTTTTTGGCGACCCCTGAACCATGCTGCCTGCCTTCGTTCGCGCGGTCTTCAGGCTCAGTACGGCCTGCGCCGCCATCGCGGCGGTGTTGCTGGCCGCTCGCGGCGCTCGTGATCACCTGGAGCGTCATCTACCGCGCCATGGGCGCCTCGACCTACTGGGAGATCGAGTTCTCCGTGTACATGATGGTCGCGGCGATGTTTCTCGCCTCGCCGTACTGCCTGGCGACCCAGCGGCCACGTCGGCGTCGACCTGCTGTCGCACTACCTGCCGCGGCCGGCGGCCAAGGGCGTGGCGATCGTCGTTGGCCTCGTCGGCCTGGCGGTCTGCGTCTACCTGGCCTACGTCGGCGCGGAGCTCACGCTCGAAGCGTTCGAGCGCGGCGATCGCACCGAAAGCACCTGGGCACCGCTCAAGTGGCCGCTGTTCCTGACGATGCCGGTCGGCCTCGGCCTGACCGCGCTGCAGTACGTGGCCGACCTGCTGCGTGAATCACGTGCTGGAAGCGCGCGCGAAGATGAGCGAACTGCAGATCGGCGGGCTGATCCTCGTCGTCACCCTGGCGGTGCTGTTCTCCGGCCTGCCGATCGCGTGGGGCCTGACGCTGGTGGCGGTCGGCTTCCTGCTGCTGTTCCAGGGCCCGGCGAGCCTCGCCAACGTGCCGATCCTGATGATGGACGAACTGTCGTCGTTCGCGCTGCTCACCATTCCGCTGTTCATCCTGCTCGGCGCGGCGATCGGCGCCTCCGCGGCGGGCAAGGACATCTACGAATCGCTGCACCGCTGGCTCGATCGCGTGCCGGGCGGGCTGGTCATCGCCAACATCCTCGCCTGCGGCGTGTTCTCGGCGATCTGCGGATCGAGCCCGGCCACGGCGGCGGCGATCGGCAAGGCCGGCGTGCCGGAGATGATCAAGCGCGGCGTACCGGCCGTCGCTGGCCACCGGCTCGATCTGTGCCGGCGGCACGCTCGGCATCCTGATCCCGCCGTCGATCACGATGATCCTGTACGGCCTCGCCACCGAGACGTCGATCGGCCGCCTGTTCCTCGCCGGGCGTGGTGCCGGGCGATCCTGCTGGTCGTGATGTTCTCCCTCTACGCGTGGGCCACGACGCTGCTGGCGCAGCGCGCAGCACCGGAAGTCGAGATCGTCCGCTACACGCTCGCAGCAGAAGATGGAAGGCGTGGGCCGCGTATCGCCGTTCATCGGCATCGTGATCGCCATCGGCTACGCGATGTACGGCGGACTCGCCACGCCGTCGGAGGTCGCGGCGCTCTCCGCCGTGCTGGCGCTGGTGCTGGTGATCGTCATCTACCGGCAGTGGCGGCTCGAGGACCAGTGGCGCATCTTCCGCGAAACGGTGCGCGAGTCGTCGATGATCCTGATGATCATCGGCGCGGCGGCGGTGTTCTCCTACATGATGTCGCTGCTGTACGTGACGCAGTCGGCGGCGCAGTGGCTGGTCGACCTCGACCTGAACCGCTGGGTGCTGCTGTTCGTGATCAACATCTTCCTGCTGGTCGCCGGCTGCTTCCTGCCGCCGGTGGCGATCATCCTGATGGTGATGCCGATCCTGACGCCGGTACTCGAGGCGGCCGGCTTCGACCTGATCTGGTTCGCGGTCATCCTGACCATCAACATGGAAGTGGGGCTGATCACGCCGCCGGTCGGCCTGAACCTCTACGTGCTCAAGGGCGTGGCGCCCGACGTGTCGCTGCCGACCGTGCTGAAGGGCTCGCTGCCGTTCGTGCTGCTGATGTTCCTGGCGATGGTGCTGATCTCGGTCTTTCCCGGCATCGCGCTGTGGCTGCCGAGCCAGATGATGGGTTGAGCACTGGTCGGAGAGCGGACTTCGTCCGCAGGAGCCAGTCAGCCAAGTGCGGACCGTGGCGTGGCGGGTACGCCTGCCCCGGTTGGTGTGCGATCGAGACGCCGGGGTGCCCTGTTCCGCTCATGTCCCCCGGCGCCCGCCTTCGGCAGGCGCCTCCTCCTTTACTTCGCTCCACAGTGCACCCCGGCGTCTCGATCGTGATGCCGCGTCGCACTGCGCCGGCAACGGGCCGCGACGGTGGCTCGCCAAGGGCGGCGGGCGGCCGCCGCAGCGAAGTCAAGGAGGAGCGGAGGGCGAAGCCCGACGCGGGGGACATGAGCGGAGGCGGCCGCCCGCCGACCTTGGCCAGCACGACCTCCGCACTCAAGCCCATCAACGCGACGCCGGACCGCAGCGGGCCGATAGCGCCGCAGACTCTCCGCGCCATCGACGTCACCCGCGACACGCGCCTCAGGCCGGCACGATCGCTCGGGCCAGCTCGACGCAGCTCAGCGGCGCGCTGCCCTCGGCCTTGTTGTTGACGATCATGTACGCCGGCTGGCCGCTGCGGATGGCGACGTGGGCCAGATGGGCGAGCGTGCCGCGCGTGATGAGGTCGGGGTCGAGCAGGCGGTCGAACGGG
This sequence comes from uncultured beta proteobacterium, assembly GCA_963847675.1. GTDB lineage: Bacteria > Pseudomonadota > Gammaproteobacteria > Burkholderiales > Burkholderiaceae_F > JADJWR01. The sequence continues at coordinate 204,651 of CAWKAP010000006.1, read as the reverse complement.
GCGTAGCGGTTCTTCGCTTCCTCGTAGCGCAGCCCGGCGTGCAGGTTCCAGCGCACGACCAGTGGACCCTTGAGCCGCCAGTCGTCGCCTTCCTCGGCCGACGCGTCCATGACCCGCAATGCCGCGGCCTGGCGCGCGGCCGCGGGCATCGCCGCGTGAATGCCGAGGCAGAGGCGGGCGCCGGCGTCGTGCAGCATGCGCACGAAGCGCGGCGTCAGCACCTCGGCATTGCGCAGCTCGACCGCGTAGACGGGAACCTGGCCTTCGACCTCGCGAGGCAGCTGGCGGAGGAACATGCCGAGGCTGTCGATCACCTCGCGCCCGCCGTCGGCGGTCAGCCGGCGCGGCAGCGGCGACAGCTGGAAGACCAGCGGACCGGCGCGCGCACCGAGGCCGCGCAGCGCCGGCTCGACGAACTGCTGGCGGGCGAGTGCGGCATCGAGGAACGACGGGTTGTCGGCAGCCGGCTGGCCGCGCTCGCCGCGCAGCAGCGCGTCGGTGATCGCCGACGGTGCCTTGACGACGAAGCGGAAGTGCTCCGGCACCTGGCGCGCATACGCTTCGTACTGCTGCTCGGTCAGCGGCTGGTAGAAGCCGCGGTCGATGCCGACCGTGCGCAGCAACGGATGCCGGCTGTACGCCGCCAGCCCGAGGCGCGCCAGTTGCGCTTCCGTGTGCGTGCCGCCGTAGACGATGCGCTGCCAGCCCGGGAAGCTCCACGACGAGGTGCCGAGGAAGACCTCCGGCGGCAGCCTGCGGCCGAGCCGCTGCAGTTCCTCGTCGACGGCGGCCGGCTCGACCACGCTGCCGCCGCGTCCCGAGTCGGGCGGCAGGTCGAACAGTGACGCCGAAGTGTCGTCGCCGCCCATGTGCGACCCGCCGCGATGCGGTGCGCCCGGCTCAGCTGCCGCCTTCGCGGAAGCGCTCGATGATCGCCTCCGTGTTCAGGCCCAGCTGCGACGGCGAGCGCGTCAGTCCGGTGTGGTATTCGGTCAGCCGGTAGGCGAACTTCACCCGGGTGCCGGTGCCGGGCACGCTTTCCAGCGACAGCGTGCCGCCGATCTTGTTGGCACGGCTGCGCATGTTCATCAGGCCGCGGCCGCCGACGCGCTCGCCGGCGATGCCCTTGCCGTTGTCGGTGACGCGGACCTGCAGCTCCGGCGGTTCGTCGCCGGTCTGCGTCACCTGCAGCGAAACGGACACCGCGCGCGCCTGGCTGTGCTTCAGGGCGTTGGTCAGCGACTCCTGCACGATGCGCAGGATCGGCAGCACCGCGTCAGGATTGATGTTCAGTTCCTCCGGCATCTCGCGCGCGTCCCAGATCAGCTCGATGCCGCCGGCGCGAAAGCGCGGTTCCATCCGGTAGCGCAGGTTGCCGAGCGAGGCGAGCAGGTCGGAGTTGCCCTGCGCCAGCGCGTCGATCGCCAGCCGCATGTCGTCGATCGACTCGCGCAGCACCTGCGCCACCTGTGCCTGGTTCAGCGCGCCGCGCTCGACCAGCATCAGCGAGCTGACCAGCTGCGTGCCCAGTCCATCGTGCATGTCCTGCATGATCCGCTGCCGTTCCGAGGCGCTGGCCTGCATCCGCTCGCCCTCGCGCAGCCGTTCGTAGTTGCGCTTGAGCATCTGCTCGCGCTCGCGCACGCGCGACTCGAGGTCGTTGCGCGCCCCTTCGGCCTCGCGCAACACGCCCACGAAACGGTCGACCACCGGCGTGGCCAGCGCGATGAGCAGCAGCGGGCCGACCCAGTGCAGCGCCAGCATCGTCGCCTCGGGAAGCCAGCCCTGGGCGACGCCGTAGTCGTAGATCGCCGCCGCGATGCCCGCGGTCATCGCCGTGATCACCACGATCTGCAGCGATTCGTGCTTGCGTACGCGCGACAGCAGCGCGTAGAGCAGCCCGATCAGGACCATGCCGATCAGGCCCGGCAGCCACAGACGGTCGAGGAGCGGCGCGGCGTACCCGCCCGTCACCAGCAGAAGCACGGGGCCGATGGCTGCGTACAGTGCCGCGATCCAGGCTGCGCGGCTGCTGCTGCGGCCGGCCATGCGCAGCAGCACCAGCGTCATCACCACCGCGAAGCCGCCGTTGGCGACGTAGAACAGCGCATCGAGCCACAGGCCGCCGCCGGCGGGCACGGTTTCGATCAGGAAGAACGCGCTGCGCAGCACCCAAAAGACCGAGGCCAGTGCCACCAGTTTGATGGTCGCGTCGTGGCGACGCAGCCACAGCAGCGCGAAGATCAGCGCAAGGCAGGCGGCCAGCGTGCCGCCGATCCACGGCAGGATGCTGCTCGCGAAGAACTGCCAGTCGTAGCCGCGGCCGACCTCGGCGAGCGGCCCCAGTTCGACGCCGGCCAGCACGTGCACCCCGCTGCGGTAGGCGGTCTGGAGCAGGATCGTGTTCTCGCCGGCAACCAGCAGTTCCGGATCGATCGCCAGCAGGTGCGGTCGTCGCCAGCGCACCTCGGTCGCCGCATCGGCGGCCCGGATCTCGCCGACCATGCGGCCGTTGACGCTGATCCGGCCGCCGGTGGAGGCGTGCGACAGCAGCACCGCCCACGCCTGCGCCGGGGGCGCATCGAGCGTCGTCCGCAAGCGCAGCGCCACCGTCCGCAGCGGTTCGCCCGGCCGCGACGTCCAGCGCAGCGGCAGGTCGAGGGACTGCCACTGCGTGTCCTCCGTGGGCGCGGCACCGTCGGCGGTCGCCGCCCACTCGACCGAGCGCAGTTCCGCCGCCGACGCTCCCGCCGCGACGGCGAGGGCGGCGACTGCTGCCAGGGCGGCCAGGAGCGCGCGCAGGTGACGCAACGGGAAGACGGAAATCGCGGGACGATTGAAAAGCGAGCCTGCCCGCGCGAGCGCGGCCTGCAGCGTCCGGATCGGAATGTGCAGTCGCGGGTCGGTCAGCAACTTCTCAGCCGCGCAGCAGGCCCATCTGCGTTGCTTCGTAGACGGCCTCGCCGCGCGAGTGCACCGCCAGCTTGCGGTAGATCTTCTTGATGTGCGCGGTGACCGTGTGCGGCGAGATGCCGAGGATCTCGCCGATCTCGTTGAAGCTCATGCCCTTGGCCAGCAGCTGCAGGATCTCCGTCTCGCGCGTCGACAGCGGGTTGTTGTCCGGCGATGGCCCGCCCGGGCGGGTCGTCCCGCTCCCCGTGCCGCCCATGCGGTTGCGGATCGCGCGCAGCACGCTGCGCGCAACCACCGGGCTGACCGGCGAGCCGCCGGCGCGCAGCAGGCGGATGCACGAGACCACGTCGGCGGCGGTAGAGTCCTTCAGGATGTAGCCGGTCGCGCCGGCCTCGATCGCCGAGACCACGTGCTGCTCGTCGCCGAAGACGGTGACCACCATGATGTCGACGTCGGGCCGCTTCGCGCTCACCTGACGGATGAGGTCGGTGCCGTTGCCGTCGGGCAGGCCGAGGTCGATCAGCATCACGTCGAAGCGGGTGCGGTCGATCAGGTCCTGCGCCTCCCGCTTGTTGGCGGCCACGCCGACCAGTTCGAGCGTCGGCTCGCTTTCGACGATCTGCCGGAAGCGCATCCGGAATTCAGGCTCGTCCTCGACGATCAGTACGGTGGTCTTCTCGCTACTCATGGGGCGCTCGCTCGCTGGGAAAAGCTGGCAAGGCCGACGCGCCGCCCGGGGCTCCGGGCGAGCGGCATCGCAGCTTTAGGGCATTCTAACCACGCCACTCATTTGCGTCATTGCGCGTGCCGGCTTACCGGAAACGCACTAAGGCGCATCACGCATCAGGGCGACAGCCGTGCGCGCGCCCAGCCGGAGGCGTCGCGCGTGTACAGCAGCCGATCGTGCAGTCGCGAGGGCCGGCCCTGCCAGAACTCGAACGCATCGGGCGCCACGCGGTATCCGCCCCAGTGCGGCGGGCGCTTCGGACTCAGGCCGTGGCGCAGGCCCATTTCGGCGGCCTGCGCCATCAGCCAGGCCTTGCCCGGGATCGGCTGGCTTTGCGGCGACGCCCAGGCGCCGATCCGGCTGGCCATCGGCCGGGTGGCGAAATAGGCGTCGGACTCCGCGTCCGTGACACGCTCGACCGAGCCCTCGACGCGGACCTGGCGCTCCAGCTCCGGCCAGAAGAACAGCAGCGCAGCGCGCGGATTGGCGGCCAGTTCGCGGCCCTTGCGGCTGTCGAAGTTCGTATAAAAGACGAAGCCGGCGTGGTCGAAGCCCTTCAGCAGCACCACCCGGGCCGACGGCCGCCCCTCGCCATCGGCGGTGGCGAGCGTCATCGCGTTCGGTTCCGGCAGCTTCGAGGCGAGCGCTTCGTCCCACCAGTGCGAAAACTGCCGGACCGGATCGGCATCGGCGTGTGCCTCGTCGAGCGCCTCGCGCTTGTAGTCGGTGCGCAGCTGCGAGATGTCCATGGCCGGCCGCAGTGTACGTTCAGGACAACGACATTCTCTGCGCTGCAAGGCGCGCCAGACGCTCCAGGTGCGGGTCGGTCAAGCCGGCCTCGTGCAGCGCCGCCACCGTCCGCTGCAGGTAGTCGAGGCTGGTTCCCCTGAGGCCGCGCGCGGTGACCAGGATGTCGATCACGTCGTCCTCGGTCAGGTCGCCGCAGTAGTTGTGCGCGTCGCGGCACACGACGAAGGCAAGCGCCTCGGCGCTCGCCGCCGCTGCGCAGCCGCGCACGCATCCAGGTCGGCCGGTACGAGCCGAGAAACATCTCGCGCTCCCAGAGCTGGCGGAAGACGTCGGCCACGTGGACGGCGCCGATGCGATAGGCCATGCCCAGGCACGAGCCGCCGCGGTCGAGTCCGGCGACGATGCCGGGCGACTCGTGTGTCCCGCGATACAGCACCGAACGCAGGCACAGGCGCCGGTGATAGCCGTGAATGTGCGCCGGCTCGCGCGCCTCGAACTCGAACTCGGGCTTCCAGATCAGCGAGCCGTAGCCGAACACCCACCGCGGCGAGCGTCGGTCCCAGCGCGCCAGCGACGCGTCCAGCGAGACCTGCAGCTGGGCCTCGCTCCAGCGGACCGGCGCGATCCTTGTCACCGCGGTGCCCGCGCCAGGCGGCGCGCGGCGAGCCCCGCGCTGACGCAGGACCGCCGCCATCAGGAGGAAGACGACGCGCGCGCCGAGCACGGCTCCGGCGGCACCGAAGACGAGCGGCAGCATCACGTGGCTGCTGTTCATGATCACGTGGCGCAGCCCGAGCGCCTCGCCGACGCGTCCCTCGGGCGTCTTGCTGTGCAGCAGCGACAGCACGTTCGGGTACGCGGCACCGAGCCCGAGCCCGAGCAGGAAGGCGCAGCCGGCGCAGCGGCAGGAACGAACCGAACCACGGCATCAGCGCGAAGGCCAGCGCTGCCGTGAACAGCGTGAAGGTCAGCACCTGCCATTCGCGGAAGCGGCGCGACAGCCTCGGCATCGCGAGCCGGACCGTGAACGTGGCGACCGCGAAGCTGCCGAGCACCAGGCCGATCTCGGAAGCCGAGATGCCGACCGCGGTGCCGTGCACCGGCATCATGAAGGTCTGCAGGTCCCACGACATCGAGATCAGCGCGGTGGCGATGAGCACGTTGCGCACGTCCACGATCGACAGCAGTTCGAACATCGGCCGCGGCTCGGCGGCCCGCGGCGGCGCGTCGCGCGAGGGCAGGTTTGCGCGGTGCCGGTACAGGAACGCCCCATTGGCCAGCGTCAGCACGGTGAGCGCGGCGAACGCGGCGCGGTGGCCGGCGAAGTCGATCAGCAGCCCGCTCGCCACCGGGCCGACCAGGCCGGCGACCGATGCGCCGAGGGCCACCCACGAGAAATCGGCGGCGCGTCGGCTCGGTTCGGCACGCTGACCGACGAGGTGGATCGTCGTCTGCTGGATCAGCATCGAGCCGGTGCCGATCAGGCAGGCGGCCACCAGAAGCGGCGCGATGTCGGCCACGGCATAAGGGAACAGCGCCGGCATCATGCTGCCCGCAGCCAGCATCGCGGCGCCGGCAACCAGCGGCTTCAACGGCCCGACCGCATCGAGCCAGCGCCCGGCGCGCACGGCGATCAGCATCGGCACCAGTGCGAACAGCGCCATCAGCACGCCGACGGTGAAGGTCGAGGCGCCGTTGGCGAGCGCGTACAGCGAGCCGACCATCCTCGCCGACACGAAGGTCGTGTGCGTCAGCACGCCGAGGGTGACGATCGTGAACAGCGTCATCGTGGTCGCATCGACGCCGTGTTCAGGTCCGGCGCGGACGCCAGGCCACCAGCGCCACGCCGGCACAGGTCACGGCGACGCCCGCCGCGGTGAGCGTGGTCGGCACGACCGAGAACAGCAGCCACTCGAGGGCCACTGCGATGATCGGCGTCAGGTACAGCAGGCTGGTCACGCGCGTCGCCTCGCCGCGGCGCATCAGCGTGTGCAGCGCGTTGACGGCGAGGATCGACGTGAACACCACCAGGAAGCCGATCGCGGCCGCCAGTCCCCAGGCCGGCCGAAACTGGAACCCTTCGACGGCCACGGCCAGCGGCAACAGCGCGGCCAGCGTGGCGGCGAACTGCACCAGCGCGGCAGCGCGCAGGTCGACGGTCGGGCAGAAGGCGCGCTGATAAAGCGTGCCGACGGTGATCGCCGCCAGCGCGAACAGCACGCTGCCGAGCGCGCCGACGGTCACCGCGCGCACGTCGACCTTGTGCCAGACCACCAGCGCGACGCCGGCCAGTCCGACGAGCACGCCGAGCCACTGGTAAGCGCGCAGCCGTTCGTGCAGCAGCGAGGCGGCGATGATCGCCGTGGCCAGCGGCTGCACCGACAGGACCAGCGCCGCCACGCCGGCCGACATGCCGAGGTACTGCGCGTAGTGGCTGCCGCCGAGGTTGGCGGCGTGCATCAGCAGTCCGGCGACGACGACGTGCAGCCACTGCCGTTGAGTGACCGGCCAGCGCAGCGGCTCGCGCCGGTGCCACCAGACCGCCAGCGGAACCAGCAGCAGCACGCCGGTGGCAAAGCGCAGGACCAGGAACGTGAAGGGCGGCGCGTACTGCAGCCCCGCCTTGGTTGCCAGGTAGCCCGAGCCCCAGGCCGTGACGAAGAACCAGGCCAGCACCGGCGAGGCGAGCCAGCGCGCGCCCGCGGGCGAAGGCGAGTTGAGCTGCGTCGGGGGTCATCGGCGAAGGCGCGATTGTCGCACCGGCCGCTCGTACAGCGCCGCGCGCGGCCTGACGCGCGCGGCGCGAGGCCGCGCGGCGCAGCGACCGAACCGGCGTTGGCGGCTCCAGGCTTCGCGAATCAGCAGCAGCGGCGTCGCGCAGTGCGCGGCCACGCGCTGTGCCACGGAGCCGAGCACCGCGGCCTTGACGGCGCCGTAGCCGTGCGAGCCCATCACGAGCAGGTCGAGTTTCTGTTTCTTCGCGTAAGCGGCGATCTCGTCGCCGGCCGCGCCGGTCGAGGCCGACCGTGTCGATGGTCATCCGCGCCGCGCCGAACAGCGCACGCACGGGCGCGATTGCCTTGTCGAGGGCCTGCTGCTGCATGCGACTTGATGTCCTCGGCCGAGTAGGCGGGCAGCGCGATGCCGGCCATGTCGGGCATCGTGCTGCCCGCGAAATCGGGCACGGCGTGGATCACGGTGACGTGCGGCTTCGCCCCGAGCAGTGCGCGGTGCTTCAGCACGTACTTGACCGCGGCGACGCCGTACTCGCTGCCGTCGACGGCGATGCCGACGTCGAGCGAATCGCCCGGCGCCGGCCCGTGGCCGCGCAGCAGCAGCAGCGGCTTCTTCGTTCGGCCGAGCACGCCGAGCGTCACCGAGCCGAACAGCAGGCTCGCCAGCGCGCCGTGCCCGTGCGAGCCCATCGTGATGAGGTCGACGTCGGCGGCATCGGCGCGCCTGGCGATCTCGTCCGCCGGGTGCCCGACGGCATAGTCGGTCGCCGCGGCGACGCCGGCGCGCTTCAGCGTCGACAGCGCCCCCTTCAGCGCCTTCTTCGATTCGTCTTCGTAGTAGCTGGCCACCGCCGCCTTGCCGATCAGGCGCGCCGCGCGCACCGGCACCTCGAGCTGTACGTTGAGCAGCAGCACTTCGGGGCTGGCGCCGATCAGCGTGGTGCGCGAGGCGATGAACTCGATCGCTGCCCGGCTGTACTTGCTGCCGTCGACCGGCACCAGGATCCTCATGTCCATGCCCCCAGCGGTTGTCGTTGTCGATGCTGCGAGTCAGTCTACGTCAGTGCAGGCGCGCCCGCCGGCCCTTGCATAATCGGCAGCGGACCCCGCGACGATGCCCCCTCTGCTGCGCCACTCACTGCTTTCCCTGCGCGATCTGCTGCTGGCCGGCGGCCCGTTCGTGCTGATCGGCGCGGCGCTGCTGTGGGCCGCGTACGTGCTGCTCGATCCGGCGCCGCCCCGGCGGGTGGTGCTGGCCACCGGACCGCAGCAGGGCGCGTATGCCGAGTTCGGTCCCGCGTACGCGCGCGTGCTCGCCCGGCACGGCATCGAGGTTCAGCTGCGCTCGACCGAAGGCTCGGCGGAAAACCTGCGCCTGTTGCGTGATCCGGGCGAGAGTGTCGATGTGGCGTTCGTGCAGGGCGGCGCCGGCGAGGCGCTGTATGCGGCCGACGAGGACCGCAGTGGTGCGCCGCTGGTTTCGCTCGGCAGCCTCTTCTACGAACCGGTCTGGATCTTCTACCGCAGCGCGATGCGAACGGGCGGCGCCGGGCCGACGCCGCTGGCGCAGGTCGGCGAACTGGGCGGCCTGCGCGTGAATCTGGGATCGGCCGGATCCGGCGCGCGCAACCTGATGCTCAAGCTGCTGCACGCCAACCGCATCGAGCTGTCGTCCATGCAGGTCTCCGAACTGGCGCCGACCGCCGCGGTCGTGGCCCTGCTGGAGAGCCGGGTCGATGCGATCGTGCTGGTGTCGGCGCCCGAGTCGCCGCTGGTGCAGATGCTGCTCATCACGCCGGGCGTCTCGCTGTTCGAGTTCGCGCAGGCCGAGGCCTATGCGCGGCGCTTCGGGTTCGTCAGCCACCTGCGGTTGCCGCGCGGCGTGGTCGACCTCGCGCGCGACCTGCCGCCGCGCGACGTGGCGCTGGTGGCCGCGACCTCGACGCTGGCGGCGCGCGAGACGACGCACCCGGCGATCATGCAGTTGTTCGTCCAGGCCGCGCGCGAGATCCACGGCGGGCCGGGCTGGTTCGCGCGGGCCGGCGATTTCCCGCGCGCCGATTCGCCCGAACTGCCGCTTGCCGAAGAGGCGGCGCGCTTTTATCGCAGCGGGCCGCCGTTCCTGCAGCGCTATCTGCCGTTCTGGCTCGCCAACCTGGTCGATCGCATGTGGGTCGTGCTGGTGTCGATCATCGCGGTGCTGATTCCGGCGTCGCGGGTGGTGCCGCCGCTGTACGAGTTCCGCGTCCGCTCGCGCATCTTCCGCTGGTACGGCCGACTGCGCGGCATCGAGGAGCAGACCGACGCGCCGGCGGCGGATCGCGCCCGTCTGCTGCGCGAGCTCGACGCGCTGGAGCTAAGGGTCGGCCAGATCACGGTACCGCTGTCGTACGCCGACGAGTTGTACGCGTTGCGCAGCCACATCGACCTGGTGCGCGGCCGGCTGCGTACCCCCGCCGGAGGTGAAGCGAAATGAACGACGACGCGGTGCTGCTGGTGATGGACGTGCAGAACGACTTCCTGCCGGGCGGCGCGCTTGCCGTGCCGCGCGGCGACGAGGTGGTGCCGGTCGTCAATCGCCTGGCCGGGAAGTTCGCCAACGTGATCCTGACCCAGGACTGGCATCCGCCGCAGCACATTTCGTTCGCCTCGCAGCACGCCGGGCGGCGGCCGTTCGAGACGATCGAACTGCCCTACGGCAGGCAGGTGTTGTGGCCCGATCACTGCGTGCAGGGCAGCCGCGGCGCCGAGTTCGCCGCCGGGCTGAGCATTCCCCGCGCGCAGGCGGTGATCCGCAAGGGCTATCACGCGCACACCGACAGCTACTCGGCCCTGCTCGAAGCCGACCGTGTCACGCCCACCGGACTGGCCGGACTGCTGCGCGAACGCGGCATCCGCCGTGTGTTCTGCTGCGGCCTGGCCACCGACTTCTGCGTGGCCTGGAGCGCGCTCGACGCGCAGGCAGCCGGTTTCGAAACAGCGGTCGTCGAGGACGCCTGTCGCGCCATCGACACGGAAGGTTCGCTGGTTGCCGCGCAGCGCGACCTCGCCGAGGCCGGCGTGCGGCTGATGACTTCGGACAAAATCTGAGATTCGCGCGGTACCCTTCGCCTGCCGCCGAAGTTCCCGCCACCCGACTGCCACCTTCCCGTGCTCAACAAGATTCTTTCCCGCGCGCCGCTGCACGAACACGACGATCCGGGACAGCGCCTGCTCGGCGTTGCCGAGCTTTCGCCCGAGTCCGCTGAACTCGCCGCCTTGCTGCGCGCCGATCCGGCGCCCGAAGTGCGGGCGGCCGCCGCGCGGCGCTGCCGTGACGGCGCAGCGCTCGCTGCCGTCTGGCAGGCGGACGCGGATCCGTCGGTGCGCGCGGCGATCGTCGATTCGCTCGGCCGCGGGCTGGACGAACTGGCCGAGGACGAGCGGTTGCGTGCCGCGGTCGAGGGCATCGAGGACCAGGCCCTGCTGGCCGAGATCGCGCTGACCGCCCCGCACGCGCGGGTGCGGATCGCGGCGGCCGAACGGGTCACCGAGGAGGGGCCGCTGCGCCGCCTCGGCGACGTCGCGAAGGACAAGGACCGCGGCGTGGCGCGCATCGCCCGGCAGCGCGTCGATGCGATCGACCGGCGCGCGGCGCAATCGGAAAAGGCCGACGCGCTGCTGGCGCAGGCCGAGGCGCTGGTCGATCAGCCGGGCGCGATCGTGATGGCGGCGGTCGACCTCGAGCGGCGCTGGAAGGCGCTCGATCTGCACGATGACGACGGGCGGCTGGCCCGCTGGGAGGCCGCGGGACAGGCGCTGCAGGCCCGCTTCGAGCGCGAGCGCGAGGAGCAGCGCGCCAGGGCGGCCTTCGATCAGCGGGTTGCCGAGTGGCTCGCCGCGCATGCGGCCACGCCACCCGCCGAAGCGCTGCCGCAGCTGCGGGCGGAACTCGAGGCCTTGCGCGCCGAGGCGCAGGAACTCAACGACACCGCCGCGCTGGCCAAGCTGGCGCGGGCCGAGCAGTCGATCGCGCAGTGGGAGCAGGCGGCGCCGGCGCTCGCCGCCGCCGAGGCCCTCGTCGACGAGGCGGAACGACTGGCCGCCGACACCGGCATCGACAACGCGCAGCTGCCGACGCGCTGGCAGGCGCTCGACCTGGCGGTACGCACGCCCGACCTGACGCGGCGCTTCGAAGCGGCGATCATGGTGGTCGAGACCCGCCGGCTGGCGCAGATGCGCGCCACGCAGCAGCAGGAAAGCGCGGCGCGGCACCAGTTGCACGAGCTGTTGCACGAGGCCGAGCAGGCGCTGGCGGCGGGCCACGTGCAGGCCGCACGCGCGGCGGCCGACCAGACGCGGGCCGTCAAGGTTGCCGCCGGCACGCTGCCGAAGCCGACGATCCAGCGCCTGAGCCGCGTGGTGCAGCAGCTCGGCGAGCTGGAGCGCTGGATGAGTTTCGGCCAGCACAACGCGCGGGTGCAGCTTGCAGAGCGCGCCGAGGCGCTGGCCGGCGAGACGCATGCGCCGACGCAGCTGGCCAGGGAAGTGCAGAAGCTGCGCGCCGAGTGGAAGGCGCTCGACGAGCAGCACGCCGGCGTGCCGAAGTCGCTGTGGGAGCGTTTCGACGGCGCCTGCGAGAAAGCCTACGCGCCGGCGGCGCGCCATTTCGCCGAGCTGCACGCGCAGCGCAAGCAGGCCCGCAAGCAGCGCGACGAATTCATCGCCGCCGCCACGGAACAGGTCGCCGCGCTGCTGGCCGCCGAGCCGCGCGATCTGCGCGCCATCGAGCGCTGGCTGCGCGAGACCGACCAGACCTGGCATGGCGGTGATCTGGGCAGCGTGGAACCCGACGCCTGGAAAAAGCTCGACAGCCGCATTAAGCAGGCGCTCGCGCCGCTGCGCGAGTTGCTGGGCCAGGCGCGCGGCGAGGCGAAGGCGGGCCGGCAGGCGCTGATCGCCGAGGCCGAGGCGCTCGCCGCGAAAGCGCAGGAGCGCGACACCCCGGCGCAGGCGCGGCAGCTGCAGGCGCGCTGGCAGGCCGAGGCCAAGGCGCATCCGCTCGCCGGCCGCGACGAACGCGTGCTGTGGGAGCGCTTCCGCACCGCCTGCAACGCCGTCTTCGAGACGCGTGACAGCCACCGCAAGGAGGTCGACGAGCGCCGCCGCGAGCAGCGCCGTGCCTTCGAGCAGATCTGCGAACAGGTGGAGGCGCTGGCGCAGTCGTCCGAGGTCGACGAGGAGCAGATGCGCCGCAGCCTGCGCGAACTGCACGGCCACTGGAAGGACGCGCTCGCCGCCAACCCGGCGCCGCCGGCGCTCGACTCGCGCTTCCGCGCCGCGCGCAGCGCGGTCGAGGGTGCACTCGGCGCGCGCAGCCGCGGCAAGGAAGCCGCGGTATGGCAGGCGCTGCTGGCGAAAGCGCGCCTGTGCGAGGAACTCGATGCCGCGCTGACGGGCGAACAGCCCACACCACCGGACGGAGAGTCATTGCACGGCCGCTGGAGTGAACTGCCGGCGCTGCCGGCGGCGTGGGAGCAGAAGATGGCGGCCCGCCGCGACGAGGCGCTGCGCGCGTTCGACGGCGAGGATGCGCGCTACGACCATCTGGACCGCATCGACGACGGCGTTGCGGTGCGCCGCGACGCGCTGCTCGAGCTCGAGCTGGCGCTCGGGCTGCCGAGCCCGGCGGATCTGAACAAGGAGCGCCTGGCGGTGCAGGTGAAGCAGCTGCGCAGCCGCTTCAAGGCCGCCGCGGGCGGCGGCAGCGCCGCCGACATCCTGCTCGAGTGGTGCGCCACGCCGGGCGTGGCCGACGAACGCGACCGCGGCCGCTGCGAGAAGATCGTCGAGTCGCTGCAGCGCCGCCGCTGAATCCGCGCCCGTCCGCGGACGGCCGACCGATGGACGACCCGTTCGACCTGCAGCGCTTCGTCGACGCGCAGGCACCGGTGTACCGGCAGGTCTGCGCCGAGCTCGCCGCCGGACGGAAGACGAGCCACTGGATGTGGTTCGTCTTCCCGCAGCTCAGGGGCCTCGGCCGCAGCGCGACCGCGCAGCACTATGGCATCGGCTCGACCGCCGAGGCGCGGGCGTACTGGACCCACGCCGTGCTCGGCGCGCGGCTGAAACATTGCACCGAGCTCGTGCTGGCGGTCGAGGGCCGCAGCGCGCACGAGATCTTCGGCCCGCCCGACGACCTGAAATTCCGCTCGTGCATGACGCTCTTCGCGCAGGTCACGGGCGAACCGCTCTTCACGCGCGCGATCGACAGGTACTTCGGCGGGCAAGCCGATCCCGCGACGCTCGAACTGCTGTGAGCGCGGCCCGGCCGCGGCGATGAAGGAATTGCGGCGCCCGAAGGCGCCGCCGCTTTCGAGACGCCGTGCGGACCCCGGCTACGAGAAGGTCTCGGTCATCAGCGAGCTGAACCACTTGTTCATCTTGCCGAAGTTGTCGCCGCTGCGCGAAGCGGCTTCGCGGAACGAGTCCGACACTGCCGCCATCTTCTGGGTCGACGGGTTGTAGGCAAAGACCGCGGTCAGCCACGAGGCGGTGTCCATCGTGATCGGCGAGTAGCAGGCCGAGTTGGTCACCGGCGCGGGATCCGGAGTCAGCCCGCCGAAGGCGCGCACGATCGCGTCGGCGCACACCTTGCCGAGCTGGTTGCCGATGTGGCCGGCCTTGGGCTGGTCGGTGCCCGCCGCATCGCCGATCACGTGGATGCCGGCCGCCACCTTCGATTCGTAGGAAAGCTGGTTGACGCTGGCCCAGCGTCCGCCGATGTCGGCGAGACCGGCGTCGGTCACCACCTTGCCGGCGCGATGCGGCGGGATGGCGTTGATCACGTTGGCCTTGATGCTGCCGATGCTGGTGTCCAGCGTCAGCGTCGACGCATCGATGTGGTGGATCGTCACGTTCGGCTGGTAGTCGATCACGCCGGCATGCACGTTCATGAACGCGTCGGTGAACGAATGCACCTCGGCGGTGATGCCCGGGTTGGCGTCGAGGACGATGACCTTCGAGCCGGGCCGGTTCTTCTTCAGCCAGTCGGCCACCAGGCAGGCGCGCTCGTACGGCCCGGGCGGGCAGCGGTACGGCTTGGCGGGAATCGTCAGCACGAACACGCCGCCGCTGGGCATGGCCGTGATCTGGCTGCGCAGCGCGGTCGTCTGCGGGCCGGCCTGCCAGGCATGGAGCACCCTGGCCTGTGCGGCCGCCGTCTCCAGTCCCGGGATGCCGCCGAGCGCCGGTTCGTAGGTGAACACGACGCCGGGCGCGAGCACGAGGCGGTCGTAGGGAAGCGTGCTGCCCGAGGCCAGCCTGACCGTCTTGCGGATCGGATCGATCGCCGTCACGTCGCCCTGCACGCGCTTGATGCCGTAGCGGCTGACCAGGTTGTCGTACTTGTACTGCAGCGAACCGATGCTGCGCTGACCGGTCAGCACCAGGTTGCTCATGATGTTCGACGTGTAGCTGGCGCTGCGCTCGACCAGCGTCACCGAAACGCCGCTGCCGCCCCACAGGCGCAGGTACTTCGCCGCCGCCGCGCCGGCCATGCCGCCGCCCACGGCCACCACGCGGCCGCTGATGCCGGTCGCGGGCAGTGCCGTCGCGCCCGACGTCGAGCGGCCGAGGGCAAGGCTCACGCCATCGTCGCCCTGCGAACCGCCACTGCAGCCGAGGGTCGGCAGCAGGGCGCCCAGCGAGCCGAGCCCGGCCGCCTTCAGCAGCCTGCGGCGGACCTGTTCGATCCTGTCTTGTGCTTTATCCATGTCCGCCTCCTCACCTGCTCGTCGACGAACTGCGCTGCTGCGACAGGTACGTCGAGATTCTCCGCATCTGCTCGTCGGTGTAGCCGCGGGCGTGCGCCTTCATGATGTTGTTGCCCGGGTTCTCGGACTGCATCTCGCGCAGCTTCTTGTAGATCTCGTCCGGCGCCTCGCCGATCAGCGAGTCGAAGCTCGACCCGGCGCCGTTGGTGCCGTGGCACTGGAAACAGTTGGACGCCAGCAGCCGTCCGGGCGGCGGCGCCGCCGTCTGCGCCGCCGCCGGGAGCGCCAGCAGCGCGGCCGAAAGCAGGGTGTAACCCGACATCACTCTCATCATTCCTCCTTGGGGTATGGCATCGTGCGGGGCGACGGTGCCATACCCCGCAGGGTACGTGGTCAGCGTTCGCCGGCGATCGCACGGCCTCGCAGGAGCTGGCTAGGCCCTACGGCTGGCCTCGGCCCGGCGCAGGACCCGCTACGCCGGAAGGACGATGCGCGATGACGCCGGCGCCAGCCGTCGGACGAAAATGCAATCCGGCCCCGTGCTTCGGCGCCCTGTCGCCCGGCGCGGGCGCCGGCAGCGGGGCTTGCGCATACTTGCGGCGGAATTGGAAAGAGGAGCAAGGAATGTCGAGTTGCAGATCCTCAAGCGCCCGCCGGGCGCTGCTGGTGGCCGGTGCTCTCGTGCCGTTCGCGCCGGTTCTTGCGCAGACGCAGGGCGAAGCAGAGGGCGCGACGATGGTGGCCCTGTTCGGCAGTTCGGGCGACCGGGTCGAGGGTTCGGGCAACGTCATCGACGACGTGCGCGACGTTACCGGCTTCAGCCGGCTGGTCCTCCAGGGACCGCTCGCCGTCAGGGTGCAGGCGGCGGAGCGCGAGGGCGTCGTCGTGCACGCCGACGACAACATCGCGCCGCTGATCGAGACCGCGGTGCAGGACGGCGCGCTGGTGATCGGGCTGCGGCCGGGGGCCTCGTACCGCACCCACGCCAAGATCCGCGTCCGCGTTCAGGCGCGCCAGCTGAAAGGCGTCGTCCTGCGCGGCTCGGGCGACGTGCGCGCCGACCGCATCGAGACCGACGTCTTCGAGGCGACGCTGCAGGGCTCGGGCGACATCGCGGTCGAACTGCTGCGCGCCAACGCGGTGGCGGTCTCGCTTGCCGGCAACGGCGACTTCCGGGCCAAGGGAACGGCGCGCAGCCTCGGCGTGGTGATCGAAGGTTCCGGCGACGTGCACTGCGCCGACCTGGTGGCGCAGCAGGTGGCCGTGCACATCAACGGCAGCGGCGACGCCCGCGTGAACGCGACCGGGGAACTGAAGGTCGCCGTTTCGGGCTCCGGCGACGTGCGCTACCGCGGCGCGCCGAAGATCACCAAGTCGATCGTCGGCTCGGGGTCGGTGACGCCGCTGCGGTAGGGGCGCGTGCGCCACGGCGGCGAGGCGGGTCACAGCATTGGCACCATTTGATATCATGCTATCAGCGCTTTCGAGGAGGCTCTGATGGCCCAGGTCGTTGTCCGCCAGTTGGAAGAGGACGTGAAAACGCGGCTGAAGCGCCGTGCCGAACGCCACGGCCGGAGCATGGAAGAGGAGGTCCGGGAGATCCTCCGCAACGCCGCCCGTGAAGAGGGCCGCCCGGTCGCCAGGCTCGGCTCGCGCATCGCCGCGCGGTTCAGCAGGACAGGGCTGACCGCGGAACTGCCTGAGCTGCGCGGGCAGCACCCGCGGCCCGCGGACCTCGGCCAGTGATCATCCTCGATACGAACGTGCTGTCGGCGCTCATGCGCACCGCACCCGACGCCGCCGTCGTTCACTGGCTGGACGGTCAGCCAGCCGAGTCGATCTGGATCACCAGCATCACGCTCTTCGAGACCCGCCTCGGCCTTGCGCTGCTGCCCAAGGGACGGCGAAGGCAGTCGCTCGAAGTGGCGTTCGGAAAGCTGCTTGAAGAGGATCTGGAGAATCGCGTGCTCGATTTCGACCGGGATGCGGCGATCGACGCCGCGGCTCTCGCGGCAGCGCGCCAGAAGGCCGGACGGACCGTCGACCTGCGCGACACGCAGATCGCGGGAATCGCCCTCGCGCGGCGAGCTACGGTTGCCACGCGCAACGTCAGGCACTTTCATGATCTGAACGTGCCGGTGATCGATCCCTGGACAGTCGGCAGTCGATAGCGTGGGTGCGTAGTTCGCGTTGCTCGACGCCACGCGCCCGCTTGGCGCGCGCCCGTCGCTGCAGTCGCTGCAACCGCGCCGGCGTCAGTCTCCGTTGCCGGGTCGCAGGTGCCGGTCGCTGTAGCGCACCAGTTCGGCGAGGCTTTTCACGCCGAGCTTCTCCATCAGGTTGTTCCGGTGCGCGCTGACGGTCTTCTCGCTCAGTTGCAGGCCGCGTGCGATCTCGACGTTGCTTTCCCCGGCGGCCAGCCGCAGCAGCACCTGCCGCTCGCGCGGCGTGAGCCGCTCGTGCACGGGCGGCGCCGGTAGCGGCGTGGTCAGCATCGCGTGCGCCAGTCGCGGCTCGACGTGCTGCTCGCCGCGCGCCACGTGGCGCAGCGCCAGCACCAGCGACTCGGGCTCGCTGTCCTTGGTCACGTAGCAGTTGGCGCCGGCGGCGAGCGCGGCCCGCGCCAGGCGCGCATTGCTGTGCATGCTCACCACCAGGATCGGCAGCGCGGGCCACTCGGCGCGGATGCGGGCGATCAGTTCAGGGCCGCTCGGCGGCGGCATCGTGAGGTCGAGCATCAGCACGTCGCAGCGGTGCTGCTGCAGGCATTCGAGCGTGGTGGCGCCATCTTGGGCTTCGGCCACCACCGTCACGCCGGCCTCGCCTTCGAGCAGCCGGCGCAGCCCGGCGCGGACCATCGCGTGGTCGTCGGCAATGATCAGGGCGATCCTTTCCGGAGGGTTCATTCGGTGGCCTGCGCGCTTGCGGATGTCGGTGGGGAGTGCGTCGCGGACGGAACGGACGGCGCGGCGGCATGAAGCGGCAGCCGCGCCCGGATGGTCGTGCCGCCGGCGGGCCGGCTTTCGATCTCCAGGCTGCCGCCGAGCGCGTCCTCACCGACGAGCAGATCCGCCTGCTGGAGCGGCACAGCCCGGACTTCCGCTGCCGGCACGTCGAGTTCTCCGCTCCCGGCGAACTGCTCAACCAGGACACCTTCTGCTGGGGCAGCCTCAAGGGCGTGGGCAAGGTCTACGTGCAGGTAGTGGTCGACACCTTCTGCTCGCTGGCCTTCGCCAAGCGCTACAGCTCGAAGATGCCGATCACCGCCTGCGACCTGCTCTACGAGCGGGTGCTGCCGTTCTATGACGCGCTCGGGATGCCGGTGCAGGCGATCCTCACCGACAACGGGCGCGAGTTCTGCGGTCGTCCTGACA
Organism: uncultured beta proteobacterium; assembly: GCA_963847675.1. Taxonomy (GTDB): domain Bacteria; phylum Pseudomonadota; class Gammaproteobacteria; order Burkholderiales; family Burkholderiaceae_F; genus JADJWR01. The sequence goes on along the minus strand of CAWKAP010000006.1, from coordinate 186,398 downwards.
CCCATCCGTACGAGCTGCTGCTGGCTACGGAGGACATCGCGCACCGCGACACCAAGGTGCGCAGCCCGCGCACCAACGGCTTCGTCGAGCGGATGAACCGCACGCTGCTCGACGAGTGCTTCCGGGTGAAGGGCCGCGAGACCTTCTACCTGTCGATCGCCGAGATCCAGCGCGACCTGGACGCGTTCATGACCTACTACAACACCGAGCGCAGCCACCAAGGCTATCGACTGAACGGCCACACGCCAGCGGCGGCCCTGCGGGCGGCGCTCGGCATCGACGAGTTGCCAAGCCTGGACTTCGAAACCGCCGCACCGGAGATCGCCATCACCGAGCAGGACGACGCCGCCGACACCGCTACCGCCTAAACTGCACCGCGCCTGAAGACCCGACTGTCGGGGAGTTACTCAACCAGAACAGTTGGCCGATCGAGCGGTCGCGCCCGCGCGAGATCGAGTTCCTGCGCGAACTGCCAAAGACACGCGTGGGCAAGATCGACTGCAAGGTACTGGTAGCGGAGCACATCGAGAGGCTGAAGAAGGGATGACGAACCCGCTGACCGATTCACCCCCTCTCCCCCGGCCCCTCTCCCGCGAGGGGAGAGGGGTGGTCAGGGCACTTTGCCGCGAGCACCAGGAGGTGAAGAGTCGCCCGGTTCTTGCTTTCCCCTCTCCCCACGTGGGACAGAGGAAGGGGAAGGGGTGACCGCGCCATGAACGGCGGCGAGCGCATTGCCGCCGTGCTCCGCGCGCACGGCGTGCCGCTGCTGTTCACGCTGTGCGGCGGGCACATCTCGCCGATCCTGGCGGCGGCGAAGGCGCGCGGCATCCGCGTCGTCGACACGCGCGACGAGGCCACCGCGGTGTTCGCTGCCGACGCGATGGCGCGGCTCACCGGTACGCCGGGCGTCGCCGCGGTCACCGCCGGGCCGGGGCTCACCAACACGGTCACCGCGCTGAAGAACGCGCAACTCGCGCAGAGCCCGCTGCTGCTGCTCGGCGGCGCCGCGCCGACCGCGCTGCAGGGGCGCGGGGCGCTGCAGGACATCGACCAGCGGCCGCTGATCGAGCCGCACGTGAAGCGGCGTGTTCCGCGTCCGGCGCGTGCGCGACCTCGACGGCGCGGTCGAACAGGCGCTGCGGCTGGCCGCCGACGGCGTGCCCGGCCCGGTGTTCGTCGAGTGCCCGGTCGACCTGCTGTACGACGAAGCGCTGGTCCGCCAGTGGTACGCGGAGGCCGGCGGCAAGGGCGCGTCGGTCGCCGACCGCGCGCTGCGCTGGGTACCTGAACCGCCATGCGAACCGGATGTTCGCGGGCAGCGGCCACATGTCGGCACCGGAGGTCGCCGCGGCTGCCGCGCCGCAGGCGACGCACCGCGCCATCGGCAGGGCCGCCGACCTGCTCGCGCGAGCGCAGCGGCCGCTGCTGGTGATCGGCAGCCAGGCGCTGCTGGCGGTGGAGCGGGCGGCGGAGATTGGCGCTGCGGTCGGGCGTCTCGGCATCCCGGTCTACCTGTCCGGCATGGCGCGCGGGCTGCTCGGCCGCGATTCGCCGGTGCAGATGCGCCACGCGCGTCGCAGCGCGCTGCGCGACGCGGACTGCGTGCTGCTCGCCGGCGTGCCGTGCGACTTCCGGCTCGACTACGGCCGGCACGTGCGGCGCTCGGCGGCGCTCGTCGCCGCCAACCGCAGCCGCCGGGACGCGCGGCTGAACCGGCGGCCGACGGTGGCGGCGATCGGCGACGCGGGCCTCACGCTGATCGAGCTGGCGGAGAAGCTCGGCACGCGCGCGCAGCGGCCGGAGTGGGTGGCCCGGTTGCGTGCGCGTGACGAGGAACGCGAGAAGGAAATCGACGCGCAGGCGGCGGCTGGCGGCGAGTACGTCAACCCGCTGGCGTTGTTCCGCGCGCTCGACGCCGCCGCCGGCGACGACGCCATCATGGTGGCCGACGGCGGCGACTTCGTCGCCACCGCCTCGTACATCGTGCGGCCGCGCGGGCCGCTCGCGTGGCTCGACCCGGGCGCCTTCGGCACGCTCGGCGTCGGCGCAGGATTCGCGCTCGGCGCGAAGCTGGTGCAGCCGGAATCCGAGGTGTGGCTGATCTGGGGCGACGGCGCCTGCGGCTACGGACTCGCGGAGTTCGACACCTTCGTGCGCCACGGCGTGCCGGTGATCGCCGTGGTCGGCAACGACGCCAGCTGGTCGCAGATCGCGCGCGAGCAGGTCAAGCTGCTGCACGACGACGTCGGCACCGTGCTCGCGCGCACCGACTACCACCGCGTGGCCGAGGGCTTCGGCGCCGCCGGGCTGGTGGTGAAGAAGACGGCCGACGTGCCCGCCGTGCTGCAGCAGGCGCGCGAAATCGCGCGCAGCGGCCGCCCGGTGCTGGTCAACGTGTGGCTCGACCGGGCCGACTTTCGCGAGGGGTCGCTGTCGATGTAGCGCAGGTGAGGCGTCGCAGCGGCGTGCCGCAGCGAATCACGCCGGTTCACGTGCCGGCGTCGAGTTCGGCAGTCAGAAGGTCGACGTAGCGGCGATAGCTGAACACCCGGCCGCGCTGCCGGTTGGTGAGTTCCGCGACCACGTCGATGTCCGCCAGATGCGCCAGCGACTTGTTGACCGTGGCTGCCGTGAGCCCGGTGGCCTTGACCAGTGCGGCGGACGTCGCGATCGGCTGGCGCTGCAGGGCCTGATGCACCGCAAGCGCCGATGTCGCCGCCCGGCCCAGGCCGACGATGCGGTCGCGATCGGCGTTGACCAGTCCGAGCAGCGCGGTGGCCGTCGCCACGGCCTGGGCGGCGCTGGCCTCGATCGCTTCGGCGAAGAACGCCAGCCAGCGCTCCCAGTCGCCGTGCAGGCGCACTTCGTTCAGCAACTCGTAATACAGGGCACGGTGGGTCTTGAAGAACAGGCTGGGGTAGAGCATCGGTTCGCGCAGGACGCCGTCCGCCACGAGCTGGAGCACGATCAGCAGCCGCCCGATACGCCCGTTGCCGTCGAGAAAGGGATGAATCGTTTCGAACTGAACATGGGCCAGCGCCGCCTTGACGAGCGGCGACGTGGTTTCGGGTTCGTCATTGAGAAAGCGCTCGAGCTGCCTGAGGCATTCCGGAACGGCGTCGGCAGGTGGTGGCACGAATGCCGCGTTGCCTGGCCGTGTACCGCCGATCCACACCTGCGAGCGCCGCAGCTCGCCCGGGGTTTTGCCGCGGCCGCGGCGATGGGTGAGCAGCACCTTGTGCATTTCGCACAGCAGCCGTGTGCACACGGGCAGCCCGCCACGCAGCTTCTTCAGGCCGTGCTCCAGCGCGGCCACGTTGCGGCTGACCTCGCGCGCATCGTCCACCGGCACGCCGGGCTGCTCGTCGATCTCGAACAGCAGCAGGTCGGCCAGCGATGACTGCGTACCCTCGATCTGCGACGACAGCACCGCCTCCTTGCGCACGAAGCTGTACAGCAGCAGCGCCGCGTTCGGCAGCAGCGCCGTGACGGCGTCGAGCCTTCCGAGTGCCACCAGCGCGGCGTCGAACCGCCGGCGCAATGCGGCCGACCACACGACCGGCGGCTGCGGCGGCAGAGGCGCGGGCACGAACGCCTTGAAGTGCTCGCCGGCTGTCGAGACGGGGACGTAACGGCCAGGGATGGGCCGGTGCATGGGCGCGTGGAACCTGAAACAAGACCGGCGCTTATTTTAGTTTAATGATCTAACGTAAATCAATGCCGACGGTCATTCAAGACCCCCGGATGGACGAAGTCCGTGGCGATCGGCGGGAACGTTGCAATGAGGCGTCGCCGCGAACCGGCGTCATTTCTTCGCCGGGCGGTGGCGCGTGCCCACGAGGCTCAGCGCAGCAGCGCGATGACCCACGGCGCCAGCCACGGTGCGATCAGCGCGGTGGCGAGCGCGGTGAGTCCCATCGCCAGGCCGGCGAAAGCGCCGGCTTCGTCGCTGACGATGAAGGCGCGCGCGACGCCCTGGCCGTGGCCGGCCAGGCCGATGGCGAAGCCGCGCACCGCGTGGCTCCTGACGCCGAGGGCGTCGAAGACGAAGCGTCCCAGCGCGGCGGCGACGATGCCGGTCAGCACGACGATCACCGCAGTCAACGACGGGATGCCGCCGATCTTCTCGCTGATGCCCATCGCCACCGGGGTGGTGACCGACTTCGGCGCCAGCGACGCGATCGTCGGCGCCGAGGCGCCGAGCAGCCAGGCGATGACCAGCGCCGAGACCATCGCCACGACGACGCCGACCAGCAGGCCGACCGTCAGCGCGAACCAGGCGCGGCGCAGCTTCGGGATCTGCTCGAACAGCGGCACGGCGAGCGCGACGGTGGCCGGGCCGAGCAGGAAGTGGACGAACTGCGCGCCCTCGAAGTACGTCGCGTAGGGCGTCTCCGTCATCAGCAGCAGCCCGGTGATGAGGATCACGGAGATCGCCACCGGATTGACGAGCGGATTGAAGCGGCTCTTCTCGTACAGCGCGAACGCGCCGATGTACGCCGCCAGCGTCAGCGTCAGCCACAGCAGCGGCGACGCGGCGAGATAGACCCAGACGTCGGCGACCGGGTTCATTGCCGGGGATCGTCGTCGCGCAGCAGCGCGCGCACGGTGAGCGCGGTGGCAGCGAGCGCGAGCACGGTGCTGACGACGATCGCCACCACGATCGCCAGGCCCTCGGCGGCGAGCCGCGCGCCGTGCACCATCACGCCGACGCCGGCCGGCACGAACAGCAGCGACAGGTGGGTGAGCAGCGTGCCCGTCGTCGGCTTCATCCGCGCCAGCAGGTCGCGGCGCAGCGCCACGGCGGCGAGGAGCAGTGTCATGCCGAGCACCGGGCCCGGCACCGGCAGGGCCAGCGCGAAAGTGGCGGCCTCGCCGATCAGCTGGAAGGCGAGCAGCAGCGCGAGCGCGTGCAGGATCGCCACGTCAGGACGCTACTGCGTTGTCGCCGGGGAAAGACGCTCGTCGAGCCACTCGATCCAGTGCCGGACCGGCCGCTCGGTGCCGCTCTGCAGGTGCGTGATGCAGCCGACGTTGGCCGACAGGATCACGTCCGGCGCCGGCGCCTGCAGGTGGCCGAGGCGGCGGTCGCGCAGCTGGTAGGCGAGATCGGGCTGCAGCACCGAGTACGTTCCCGCCGAGCCGCAGCAGAAGTGCGACTCGCCCGCCGGCAGCACCTCGGCGCCGAGCGCGGTCGAGCAGCGCCTCGACTTCGCCGCGCACCTGCTGTCCGTGCTGCAGCGTGCAGGGCGAGTGGAACACCACGCGCCCGTTGCCGAGAGGCCTGAGCTTCTCCCTGATCGCGTCGGCCATCGCGGGCAGGACTTCGGCGATGTCGCGGGTCAGTTCGCTGATCCGCTGCGCCCGCACGGAATAGGCCACGTCGTCGCGCAGCATGTGCCCGTACTCGCGGACCTGCGCGCCGCAGCCGCTCGCGTTCATCACGATCGCCTCGCAACCGGCGTCGACGTGCGGCCACCACGCGTCGATGTTGGCGCGCGCGTCGTTCAGCCCGCCCGCGTGGTCGTTCAGGTGATAGCGGATCGCGCCGCAGCAGCCGGCCGCAGGAGGAATCACGAGCTCGATGCCGAGCGCGTCGAACACGCGCAGCGTCGCGGCGTTGATGTTGGGCAGCATCGCCGGCTGCACGCAGCCGGCGAGCAGCAGCATCTTGCGCTTGTGCGGGCGCCCGGGCGTGATGCCCGCCTGCTGCGCCGCCGGCACCTTGGATTTCAGCGAGCCGGGCAGCAGCGGTCGCGCGAGCTGGCCGAGCTTCATCGCCGGGCCGAACAGCGGGCTGGTCAGGCCGGCCTTGAGCGCACTGCGCACCATGCGCGCGCCGAACGGGCGCGGCACCTGCTCCTCGACCACCTTGCGGCCGATGTCGACCAGCCGGCCGTACTGCACGCCGGAGGGGCAGGTGGTCTCGCAGTTGCGGCAGGTCAGGCAGCGGTCGAGGTGAAGCTGCGTCTTCTCCGTCGGCCGCACGCCTTCGAGCACCTGCTTGATCAGGTAGATGCGGCCGCGCGGGCTGTCGAGTTCGTCGCCGAGCAGCTGGTACGTCGGGCAGGTGGCGGTGCAGAAGCCGCAGTGCACGCACTTGCCGAGGATCTCGGCCGCCTCCTGGCCCTCGGGCGTGTGCTTGATGAAGTCGGCGAGGGTGGTCTGCATTTACCAGTCGTACATCCGGCCGCGATTGAAGATGCCGGCCGGATCGAACTCGGCCCTGAGCCGCCGGTGGATGGCGTCGACCGGCGCGGGGAGCGGTGCGAACACGTCGCTGCGCTCGCCGCCGCGGAACCGCGTCGCGTGGCCGCCGCAGGCCGCGGCGCGCGCGCGGATCTCCGCGGCGGGCGCGTCGCTGCGCAACCAGCGCTGCGCGCCGCCCCACTCGATCAGTTGCGCGCCGGCGAGGTCGAGCGCCGGGGCCGTCGACGGCAGCGCCAGCCGCCACAGCGGCGCATCGCCGGAGAAATACGGGTCGGTCTGTTCGCGGAGGCCGTGCCAGAGCGCGGCACCATCGACGGCCTCGCCGCCGATCTTCGCCTGCGCTTCCGCGACCGCGGCCCGCGCGCCGGACAGCCGGACCTGCAGGACGCCGTCGTGCCACGTGGTGGCCGAAACCGGCAGCGGCTGCCCGGCCCATTCGTTCATCCGTTTCAGCGCCGCCGCTTCGTCGAACTCGAGGCGCAGCGTCGCGACCGCCACCGGCTTCGGCAGCACCTTCAGCGACACCTCGGTGATCACGCCGAGCACGCCGAGGCTGCCCGCGGCGAGCCGCGCGACGTCGTAGCCGGCGACGTTCTTCATCACCGTGCCGCCGAAGGCGAGCACGTCGCCGCTGCCGACGAGCAGCCTCGCGCCGAGCAGGTAGTCGCGTACGCCGCCGGCGCTGGCCCGTCGCGGACCGGCGAGCCCGGCCGCGATGCAGCCGCCGACCGTGGCCTCGGCGCCGAAGTGCGGCGGCTCGAACGGCAGCATCTGGCCGGCGGCATCGAGCGTCGCTTCCAGTTCCGCGAGCTTCGTGCCGCAGCGCGCGGTGATCACCAGTTCGGTCGGCTCGTGCGCGACGATGCCCGCGTAGCCGCGCGGATCGAGGCGCTGGCCTTCTGTGGCGTTGCCGTAGAAGTCCTTGGTCCCGCCGGCGCGGATGACGAGCGGCGCGCGCGCGGCGGTTGCGGCACGCACCTGCTCGCGCAGTTCGTCGAGCATCAGAAGCGTTCCAGTTCGGCGTGCGGCAGCTTGCCGCCGCTGACCTTCATGCGGCCGTATTCGGCGCAGCGGTGCAGCGTCGGGATCGCCTTGGCGGGGTTGAGGATGCCGGCCGGGTCGAAGGCGCGCTTCACCGCGTGGAACATCGCGCGCTCGGCCTCGCTGAACTGCGAGCACATCTGGCTGATCTTCTCCACGCCGACGCCGTGCTCGCCGGTGATGGTGCCGCCGAGCGCGACCGAAAGCTCGAGGATCTCGACGCCGAAGTCCTCGGCGCGCTTCACTTCCTCGGGGTCGTTGTCGTTGAACAGGATCAGCGGGTGCAGGTTGCCGTCGCCGGCGTGGAACACGTTCGGGCAGCGCAGGCCGTACTTGCCTTCCATCTGCTGGATCGCGCGCAGCATCTCGCCGAGCCGCTTGCGCGGGATCGTGCCGTCCATGCAGTAGTAGGCGGGCGAGACGCGGCCCGCGGCCGGGAACGCGTTCTTGCGTCCCTTCCAGAACTTGAGCCGCTCGGCCTCCGAGTTCGACACCGCGATGCGCTTGGCGCCGGCGCCGTTCAGCACCTCGGTCATGCGCGCGATCTCCTCCTCGACCTCGGCCGGCGTGCCGTCGGATTCGACCAGCAGGATCGACGCGGCGTCGAGGTCGTAGCCGGCCTTCACGAACGGCTCGACCATCCGCGTGGCCGCCTGGTCCATCATCTCCAGCCCGGCCGGAATGATGCCGGCGGCGATGATCGCCGCCACCGCCTCGCCGGCCACGCCGACGTCGTCGAAGCTGGCCATGATGCAGCGGGCCAGCGCGGGTTTCGGCACGAGCTTGACGGTCACCTCGGTGACCACCGCGAGCATGCCCTCGGAGCCGATCAGCAGCGACAGCAGGTCGAGCCCCGGCACGTCGGGCGCGGTGGAGCCGAAATCGACCACGTCGCCGTCGCTGGTCACACCGCGCACGGCGAGCACGTTGTGGAAGGTCAGGCCGTACTTCAGGCAATGCACGCCGCCCGAGTTCTCTGCCACGTTGCCGGCAATGGTGCAGGCGATCTGACTCGACGGATCCGGCGCGTAGTACAGGCCATGCGGCGCCGCGGCTTCGGTGATCGCGAGATTGCGCACGCCGGGTTCGACCACCGCCGCGCGCGCAAACGGATCGAGGCGGACGATGCGGTTCAGCTTGGCGGTGGACAGCAGCACGCCGCCCGCGTGCGGCAGCGCGCCGCCGGAAAGCCCCGTGCCCGCGCCGCGCGGCACGATCGGCACGCCCATCTCGCGGCAGATCTTCACGACCGCGACGACCTGTGCCTCGGACTCGGGCAGCACCGCGGCGAGCGGCAACTGACGGTACAGCGTCAGCCCGTCGCACTCGTACGGGCGCGTGTCTTCCTCGCGGTACAGCACGCAATGGCCGGGCAGCGCGGCACGCAGTCGCGCCACCACCTCGTTCTGCCGGCGCGGATCGACCGGCCCTTCGCCTTCGAGCGGCAGGCGGCCATAGGGATTGGTCTTCTCGACGGGCGCGTTCATGACGGCGAGCTTAAACGCAGACGGACCCGGAGGCGGTACCGGCCGTGCGGCAGTCCTTGACGCAGGCTAGGGAACGCCCTGATCGAGGGACTAGCATGCGCGCATGAAGGTCCTGACCGTGCTGATTGGCGCCGCGATGGTTGCCACGCCGGTGCTGGCACAGAACGCCACGCGCGGCGCGCCGTTTGTACGAAGACACCGCGAAGGTCACCGGCAAGCCGGTCGGCGCCTGCGTCGCCTGCCACGCCGACCTGCGGACGCTGCGCGAACTGATCATCATCCGAGGCGGCCACGCCGATGATGCGCGTGTCTTGGCGCGCTGGCTCGAAGCCTTGATCGCCGGTGCGCAGCCGGGCGCCGCGAATGCGAAGGCGCAGTACCGCGGCGTGCTGACGCCGACCGACCTGCGTGACCTGGCCGCCTACATCACAGGGGCGAGGCGGGCTGGCGTGGGTGGGGCCGCGCTTGCCGGCGCAACGCCGCCTCAGGCAGGCGCGTCGCGCTGAATGCAGGCGCGGCGGTTCCGCAATCCGTCCCGGATGCGGACTGGATCAGGAACTCGCGACGTCCTCGCGCGCGCGCTGCAGCGCCTCGCGGATGACGGCGAGGTCGCCGACGTGATTGGCCAGCAGCAGCACCAGCTTGGCGTTGAGCAGCGCGCTCTGTGCGTCGCTGAGGTCGCGGTGCGCGTCGATCAGCAACTGGTAGAAGTCGTCGCCGGGCGAGAAGTCGCGGAAGTAGCGCCGGCCGGCTTCGGCGAAGTTCGGTTCGAGGTTCAACGGCATCGTTCGGCCCTCCGCTTGGGTTCAGGCGCCGGTGGCGCGCGCAAGCGCCGCGCGCACCGCCTCGGGCTCGACCCGGCGCCAGCGCGCCGCCACGTGCTGGTCGGGGCGCACGAGCCAGGCGCTGCCGGGCAGCGCGTCGTAGCGTTCCAGGAAGCGCCCGCGCACGTCGTGCAGGACCCGCACGCCGGGGCGACCGCCGGGTGAGGCGCTGATCAGCACGGCTTCGACGGGGATGGCCGTCTTCAGTTCGGCCAGCACCCGCGCATCCGCATCCGCGGCGCGCTCGACGTAGACGAGGAGCTGGAATTCGCCGCCGAGCTGGTCGAGCAGCCAGCCCGGCTCCCCGTCGATCTCCACCGGCGCATCGTCGAGCGGCGCGCCCGGCACCATGTCGCCGGCGAACGTGTCCGAATCCGGCGTGTTCAGTGCCGAACCCGTGTACACGCTCGGCACCGACAGGCGGCCCGAGTTGACCAGCTTGCGCGCGAACGCATGGTGGCCCGCGAGCTGCAGCACGGCGTTGCGGAAGGTCCGGCTGGCGGCGCTCTTCGGCGTGATGAAGTCGGTCGAGCGCGTCGAGTTCATGATGTTCTCGTCGGCGGCGAACACACGCTCGTCCGAGTAGGTGTCGAGCAGGCGCCTCCGGGCGCCTGCCCGCCGATCACCAGCGCCAGCTTCCAGGCCAGGTTGTCGGCGTCCTGCACGCCGGAGTTGGCGCCGCGCGCGCCGAACGGCGAGACCTGGTGCGCGGCATCGCCGACGAACAGCAGCCGGCCGTGGCGGAACGCCTGCATGCGCCGGCACTGGAACGTGTACACGCTGACCCACTCCAGTTCGAACGGTCGCTCTGCGCCGAGCATCGCCCTGATGCGCGGCACGACGTGCTCGGGCTTCTTCTCTTCCTCCGGATCGGCATCCCAGCCGAGCTGGAAGTCGATGCGCCAGACGTTGTCGGCCTGCTTGTGCAGCAGCACCGACTGGTTGGGGTGAAACGGCGGATCGAACCAGAACCAGCGCTCGGCCGGAAACTCGGCCTGCATGACCACGTCGGCGATCAGGAAGCGGTCGGTGAAGATCTTGCCTTCGACGTCGAGGCCGAGCATGTGACGGATCGGGCTGCGCGCGCCGTCGGCGACGACCAGCCAGTCGCAATCGATCGCGTAGCGGCCGTCCGGCGTTTCGACCTTGAGCAGCGCACCGTCGATGCTCGACTGGCACCGCGACGACCTTGTTCTTCCAGCGCATCTCGACGCCGAGGGCCGCGCAGCGCTCGACCAGCATCTCCTCGAGGTAGTACTGCTGCAGGTTGATCATGCCCGGCCGCTTGTGGTCGGGCTGCGGGCGCAGGTTGAAGCGGTAGACCTCGCTGTCGCGGAAGAACGTGCGGCCGACGTCCCAGCTCACGCCCTTGTCGCACACCGCATCGCCGACGCCGAGCCGGTCGAGGATCTCCAGCGTGCGCTTGGCGTAGCACACGCCGCGCGATCCGATCGACACCGTGTCGTCGTCGTCGAGCAGCAGCACCGGCACGCCGTGCAGGCGCAGGTCGATCGCCGCGGCCATGCCGACCGGGCCGGCACCGACGACGACGACCGGCCTGCGACGGGTACTCGCGGCGTCGAGTTCCGGCGGCCGGCGGTACTCGTACTTCGGGTAACGGTAGGTCTTCAGCATGCAATGCTCGTTGCTCCCCTCTTCCCTCCCCAGAGAGGGAAGAGGGAGAGGAGGTTCACTACGTCTTGCGCAGCGCGATCTTCGGCACCACGTGTTCGCTGACCTTGATGCGCGGGCGGTCCGGCTCGGCGGCGGCGAGCGGTGTGACCTCGCGCATCGTCTTCATGCTGCGCACCGCGAGTTCCTGGTAGGTGCGCGTGCCGCTCTGCTTCCAGGCGATCTCCTCGTCGGTCAGCGGGCGCAGCACCTTGGCCGGCACGCCGGCGGCCAGCGAACGCGGCGCGATCACCATGCCGGCCTTGACGAACGCGCAGGCGGCGACCATCGACGATTCGCCGACGACCGCCTCGTCCATGACCACCGCGTTCATGCCGACCATGGCGTTGCGCTTGACGATGCAGCCGTGCAGCACCGCCCCGTGGCCGACATGGCCGTTGACCTCGACGACCGTGTCCGTGCCCGGGAAGCCGTGCATCACGCAGGTGTCCTGCACGTTGCTGCCTTCCTCGAGGATGATGCGGCCATAGTCGCCGCGCAGGCTGGCGAGCGGGCCGACGTAGCAGCCCGGCCCGACGATCACGTCGCCGATCAGCACCGCGCTCGGATGCACGTAGGCGGTCGGATCCACCACCGGGCGGATGCCGTCGATCTCGTACGCCGGCATGCGGGCCTCAGACGTGATGCCGCCGCTGGATCACGCGGAAGCGGTTGGCGACGAAGGCCGAGTCGGTGTAGCTGGCGTTGGCGGCCGGGTTGGCGCCCGTGCCGTGATAGTCGGAGAAGCCCGCCGACTGGTTGACGAATACACCGCTGGTCAGGTTGATCGACAGCGCGACGCCGGCACGCTGCGTGGCTGCCGTCATCGCCTCGATGAACTCGGGCCGGGTCGAATACATGCCGACGGTCAGCGCGCCCTGGTCGCGCACGATGCGCTCGGACAGCGCGGCCAGCGCCTCGGTGCCGCCTGGCACCGCGACCACCGTGCTGATCGGGCCGAAACGCTCCTGCATGTAGGCCGGCTCGTTCGCGGCGTCGGCCTTGAGCACGACCGGCGTGTGCACCTCGGCGCGCGGAAATTCGGGGTGGGTCAGCTTCTTCGAGGCCAGCACGACGGTCGCGGCCTGCGGCGCCTCCTCGATCCGGGCCAGCGTCTCCGGCGACTGGATCGCGCCGAGCACCGCGGTGGCGGTGGCCGGATCGGACAGGAACTTGTCGATCGCGGCGCCAAGGTCGGCGGCCACCTCGTCGAACGACTTGTGGCCCTGGTCGGTGTCGATGCCGCCCGCCGGCACCAGCAGCGCCTTGGTCGTCGTGCACATCTGCCCCGAGTACAGGCTCAGCGTGAACGCCAGGTTGCGCAGCATGCCCTTGTAGTTGTCGGTCGATTCGATCACCACGTTGTTCACGCCGGCCAGTTCGGCGTAGATCTGCTTGCCGCGCGCGTGCTCGAGCAGCCAGCGGCCGAAGGTCGAGCCGCCGGTGTAGTCGATCGACGCGATGCGCGGATCGGTGGCGAGCTGCTGCGTGCGTCTCGGGCTTGTCGACCACCGCCAGCGTGACGAGGTCGGGATCGAGGCCGTTTTCGCGCAGCACGTCGCGCGCGATGCGCACGCTGATCGCCGCCGGCAGGACGCTCCACGGGTGCGGCTTGACGATCACGCTGTTCCCGGTGGCGAGCGCCGCGAACAGTCCCGGATACGTGTTCCAGGTCGGGAAGGTCGAGCAGCCGATGACCAGCGCCGGACCGCGGCCGACGATCTCGAAATACTTCTTCATCTTCAGCGGCGGGTTCTTGCCCTGCGGCTTTTCCCAGTCCGCCGCGGCCGGCACGAAACTCATCTCGCGATGGGCGTAGGCCACCGCCTCGAGTCCGCGATCCTGTGCGTGTGGCCCGCCGGCCTGGAACGCCATGCCGAATCCCTGTCCGGTCGTGTACATGACCGCATGGGCGATCTCGAAGCTGGCCCTGTTCAGGCGGTGGAGGATCTCCAGGCACACGCCGGTGCGGCCGTCGACGCCGAGCTTCTGCCAGGCGGGCATTGCCTGCGTCGCCGCCGTGAGCAGGGCTTCGATCTCGCATATCGCGTATTGCACGCCGATCTCGACGCCATAAGGCGAGCGGTCGCTTGCCAGCCAGCCGGTGGTGCCGGGCTGGCCGAGATCGAAGCGCTGGCCGAACGTGGCGACGACCGCCTGCTTGCCGGCCTCGCTGGCGCCTTCTCCGTAGATCTTCGGACTCGCCTGCTCCGGATAGGGTGTCCAGTAGCCGCGAGTGGCAATCGCATTGAGCGCGCCGTCGAGCGTGGCGCGGTGCGTATCGAGCAGCGGGTGCGTCATTGCGGTCCTCGTGTTTGCTGCGGTGCGCGGCCTGCGCACACCGATCGCGCCGTCGAGCGGGATGCGTCGCGGCGCCGGAGATGTTGTCAGACGGGAGAAAGGGAAGCTACTATTGATTGACCGGCCGGTCAACGAATGCGGTGCGTGCCAGTAGTGCGGGCGCGCCGCGATGACAACTTCAGACAGAACCGGCCGCGGAGACGCACCGATGACGCAGCAATTCGAGACTGTCCGCCTCGAAGTGGCGGACGGCGTAGCCACGTTGACGCTGGCACGCCCCGAGCGCCTGAACAGCTTCACCGTGCAGATGCACCGCGACGTGCACGACGCGCTGGCGCAGGTGCGCACCGGCCCGGCGGCGCGCTGCCTGGTGCTGACCGGCGAAGGCCGTGGTTTCTGCGCCGGGCAGGACCTCGCCGATCGCGCCGTCGATCCGGGCGCGGCAAGCGTCGATCTCGGCGAATCGATCGAGCACCACTACAAGCCGCTCGTGCTGTCGCTGCGCGCAATCGAGATGCCGACGATCGCCGCGGTCAACGGCGTGGCCGCCGGCGCCGGCGCCAACATCGCGCTGGCCTGCGACCTGGTCTTCGCGGCGCGTTCGGCAAGCTTCATCCAGTCGTTCGCGAAGATCGGCCTGGTGCCGGACTGCGGCGGCACCTGGGTCCTGCCGCGCCTGCTCGGGCCGGCGCGCGCGATGGGGCTGGCGCTGACCGGGGAGAAGCTCTCCGCCGAGCAGGCCGAGCAATGGGGCCTGATCTGGAAATGCGTCGACGACGATGCGCTGATGCCGACGGTCACCGCGCTGGCACGGCAACTCGCCGCCGGACCGACGCACGGCTACGTGCGCACGAGACAGGCGTTCGAGTCCTCGTCGACGCTGCCGCTGAAGGCCAGCCTGGACCTGGAGCGCGACTTCCAGCGCGAACTCGGCCACGGCGCCGACTACCGCGAGGGCGTGGCCGCCTTCATCGCCAAGCGCACGCCGCAGTTCAAGGGGCACTGAAGTGACGGCTCCACGCTCGCTTGCGCTCGCTGCCCCCAAAGGGGGCGCTCAGTGGCTTCGGTCGGCCGGGCGCCACTGAGATGGCCGCGCTGCCCAGGGAGGCTGTGATCGGCGTGATCGGCGCCGGCGTGATGGGTGCCGGCATCGCGCAGGTCGCCGCGGCCGCCGGGCACACGGTGCTGATGCTCGACGCGCAGCCCAACGCGGTGGCCCGTGCCCGCGCGGCGATCGACAAGGACCTGCAGGCGAGGGTCGGCAAGGGCAGGCTTGCCGCCGAAGACGCGCAGGCGACGCTGGCGCGGCTGCATCCGGCGATCGACTTCGGCGAACTGGCGCGCTGCGCGCTGGTGATCGAGGCGATCGCCGAGGATTTCGACGCCAAGCGCACGCTGCTGGCGCGCCTGCAGCAGGCGGTGCACGACCACTGCGTCATCGCCACCAACACTTCGTCGCTGTCGATCACCGCGCTGGCTGCCGGCGGCGCGCATCCGGAGCGCGTGGTCGGCATGCACTTCTTCAATCCGCCGACGCGGATGAAGCTGGTCGAGGTGATCAGCGGCGTCGAGACGTCCGCCGACGTGGTGCAGACGGTGTTCGACACCGCCGAGGCGTGGGGCAAGAAGGCGGCGTTCGCGAAGTGCACGCCGGGCTTCATCGTCAACCGCATCGCGCGGCCGTTCTACGCCGAGGCGTGGCTGGTGCTGTCGGAAAGCGCCGCCTCGCCGGCGACGCTCGATGCGATCGTGCGCGACTGCGGCGGGTTTCCGATGGGGCCGTTCGAGCTGATGGACCTGATCGGCCACGACGTCAACTTCAAGGTCACGCAGTCGGTGTTCGAGGCGACCTTCGGCGACCGCCGCTATGCGCCGTCGCTGGCGCAGCAGGAACTGGTGCGCGCCGGGCGCCTCGGCCGCAAGAGCGGGCGCGGGATCTACGACTTCCGCGACGGCGCCGAGAAGGCGCAGCCGAACGTCGAGGAGGGTTCCGATCCGGTCAGGCGCGTGGTCGCGGTCGGCTCGCTGGGCATCGCCACGCCGATCATCACGCGGCTGGAGCAGGCCGGCGTCGACATCGTTCGCGTGCAGGGCACCGGCAGCGCCGCCGCGGCCGGCTGGCTGGAGATCGGCGCCGCGCGGCTGATGCTCACCGATGGCCGCCCGGCGACGCGCCGCGCGGCCGAGGAGGGCCACGAGCACCTGCTGCTGTTCGATCTCGCGCTCGACTATGCCGCGACCAGGCGGCTGGCTCTGGCGCCGGCCGACCAGTGCGGCGAGGCGGCGCTGCGCACCGTGTGCGCGACGCTGGCCCGGGCCGGTTTCGCCTGCTCGCGGATGGACGACGTCGCCGGCATGATCGTGCTGCGCACCATCGCCATGCTGGTCAACGAGGCGGCCGACGCGGTGGCCTACGGCATCTGCACGGCCGACGCGATCGACGATGCGATGCGCTACGGCGTCAACTATCCGCGCGGGCCGATGGCATGGGCCGAGAGCGTCGGGCTCGATTTCTTCGCCCGCGTGCTGGCCAACCTGCGCGAACACTACGGCGGCGAGCGCTACCGCACGTCGGTGCTGATCCAGCGCCGCGGCTGGACCCACAGCGGCTTCCACCACTAGACGGCCGATGACGACGACCCAACATCACAAGCCCGACGCGCAGACCGTCGCCGAAGCGGTGCGCGACCGGATGTTCGAGAACGACGCCGTGTCGCGCGGGCTGGGCATGAGCATCGAAGTGATCGGTCCGGGCTATTCGCGGGTGACGATGGTCGTCCGCCCGGACATGGTCAACGGCTTCGGCCTGTGCCACGGCGGGGTGATCACCACGCTGGCCGACACCGCGTTCGCGTTCGCCTGCAACAGCCACAACGAGCTGACGCTCGCCTCCGGAATCTTCATCGAGATCCTGAACCCGGGGCATGTCGGCGACCGGCTGATCGCCGAGGCGCGCGAGATCGTGATCAACGGCCGCCTCGGCCTGTACGACATCATGGTCACCAACCAGCACGGCAAGCAGGTGGCCTCGATGCGCGGGCGCTCGCACACCATGAAGGGCAAGCACATCGTCGAGTTCTGAAAAGCCGTGGATGAACCTACTGCGCGCCCCGATCTTGCGCCTCCGGTGCTCAACGTACGCGTCTGTACGTCTCCGCTCCTCGGCGCAACCTCGGGGCGCTCGCTACGGTTTCTCCACGGCTTTTCAAATGCGGAGGAAGGACAATGACCGCCAAGATCCCTGCCCCCGGAGAACTGGAGCCGATCGAACGCGCCAGCCGCGACGAACTGCGCACACTGCAGTTCGAGCGGCTCCGATGGTCGCTGGCGCAGGCCTACGACAACGTGCCGCACTACCGGCGCAAGTTCGAAGCCGCCGGCGTCAGGCCGACGGACCTGAACTCGCTGGAGGATCTGGCGAAATTCCCGTTCTCGACCAAGGCCGACCTGCGCGACAACTATCCGTTCGGGCTGTTTGCGGTGCCGCGCGAGAAGGTGGTGCGCATCCATGCCTCGAGCGGCACCACCGGAAAGCCGACCGTGGTCGGCTACACGGCGAAGGACATCGACACCTGGGCCACGGTGATGGCGCGCTCGATCCGCGCCGCCGGCGGCCGGCCCGGCGACCTGGTGCACGTCGCCTACGGCTACGGCCTGTTCACCGGCGGCCTCGGCGCGCACTACGGCGCGGAGAAGCTCGGCTGCACGGTGATCCCGATGTCGGGCGGCATGACCGAGCGCCAGGTGCAGCTGATCCAGGACTTCGGGCCGAGCGTGATCATGGTCACGCCGTCGTACATGCTGGCGATTGCCGAGGAGATGGAGCGGCAGGGCATCGACCCGAGGTCGACCTCGCTGAGAATCGGCATCTTCGGCGCCGAGCCGTGGACGCCGGCGATGCGGCAGGCGATCGAGGCCAAAGTCGGTCTCGACGCGATCGACATCTACGGCCTGAGCGAGATCATCGGGCCCGGGGTCGCGCAGGAATGCATCGAGACCAAGGACGGCCTGACGGTGTGGGAAGACCACTTTTATCCGGAGATCATCGATCCCGAGACCGGCGCGGTGCTTCCCGACGGCGAGAAGGGTGAACTCGTGTTCACCACGCTCACCAAGGAAGCGCTGCCGATGATCCGCTACCGCACGCGCGACCTGACGCGCCTGCTGCCGCCGACCGCGCGCAGCATGCGCAGGATGGAGAAGATCACCGGCCGCTCGGACGACATGCTGATCATCCGCGGCGTCAATCTCTTCCCGACCCAGGTCGAGGAACTGATCCTCAAGCAGCCGGAACTGACGCCGTACTACATGCTCGAGGTGACGCGGCCGGACAACCTCGACGAGCTGACGGTGCACGTCGAAATGGGCCCCGACCTCGCCTACGGGGCGCAGGAGGCGCGCCACGAGGCGGCGCGCAAGCTGGAGCACAACGTCAAGGCCTACGTCGGCGTGACCGCGACCGTTCGTCTCGCGCTGCCCGGCGGCGTCGAGCGTTCGGTCGGCAAGGCGAAGAGGATCCTGGACAAGCGACCGAAATGACGGCGCGACGGCCACTTGACCATCCGTGTCGTCCCCGCGCAAGCGGGGACCCAGTGTCCTTTGTTCAACGACGCTGGATTCCCGCTTGCGCGGGAATGACACCCTAAGCACACGGAGTTGCCCATGTACACACAAGCCATCGACATCCCGCAGGGCGGCAAGGACGAGGCGCAGCGCGGGCCGCGCTCGCTGAAGGACGCCGAGTACGAAGCGGAGTTCGACGCCAGGGTCGCGCGCGGCGAATTCGTCGAACCGAAGGACTGGATGCCGGAGGCCTACCGCCGGACGCTGGTGCGGCAGATCAGCCAGCACGCGCACTCGGAGATCGTCGGCATGCTGCCCGAGGGCAACTGGATCACGCGCGCGCCGAGCCTGAAGCGCAAGGCCATTCTGCTCGCCAAGGTGCAGGACGAAGGCGGCCACGGCATGTACCTGTACGCGGCGGCCGAGACGCTCGGCGTCTCGCGCGACGACCTCGTCGACGCGCTGCACTCGGGCAAGGCCAAGTACTCGTCGATCTTCAACTACCCGACGCTGAACTGGGCCGACATCGGCGTGATCGGCTGGCTGGTCGACGGCGCGGCGATCATGAACCAGATTCCGCTGTGCCGCTGCTCGTACGGCCCGTACGCACGCGCGATGATCCGCATCTGCAAGGAGGAGTCGTTCCACCAGCGGCAGGGCTACGACCTGCTGCTGACGATGATGAAAGGGACGGCCGAGCAGCGCGACATGGTGCAGGACGCCGTGAACCGCTGGTGGTGGCCGGCGCTGATGATGTTCGGCCCGCACGATTCGGAGTCGAAGCACTCCGGCGACTCGATCAAGTGGGGCATCAAGCGGATCAGCAACGACGACCTGCGGCAGAAGTTCGTCGACGCGACGGTGCCGCAGGCCGGGGTGCTCGGCGTGACGCTGCCCGATCCGGCGCTGTCGTGGAACGAGGCGCGCGGCCACTGGGATTTCGGGCCGATCGACTGGCAGGAGTTCTGGAACGTCGTCAACGGGCACGGCCAGTGCAACCGCGACCGGCTGGCCGATCGGGTCAAGGCGTGGGAAGACGGCGCGTGGGTGCGCGAGGCGGCACTGGCGCACGCGGACAAGCAGCGCCGTCGCGACGCGCTGGCGGCCTGAGTGTCTGTGGTGATCAGGAAACCCATCCCCACCCCCGCCCCTCCCCTTGAAGGGGAGGGGCGATTTCAGGAGCTTCGCTGATGAGCAGGAACGAATGGCCGCTGTGGGAAGTCTTCATCCGCAGCAAGGGCGGGCTGGACCACAAGCACTGCGGCAGCGTGCACGCGCCGGACGCGAAGATGGCGCTCACCAACGCGCGCGACGTCTACACGCGGCGCATGGAGGGCGTGAGCCTCTGGGTCGTGCGCGCCGACCAGATCCATGCCTCGGATCCCGATGCCAAGCCGGAGATGTTCGATCCGGCCGAGGACAAGATCTACCGGCATCCGACCTTCTACACGCTGCCCGACGAAGTGAATCACATGTGACGGCGCTGTCCGTGAGCGAGAGGCCGAGCCTCGCGGCGAACGGAAACAGCGCCGTCATCCCCACGTAAGCGGGGATCCAGTTTCTTGTCGTTGCTTTCGGACCGACGCCAGTTTCAGGAAACCAAATGATCGTTGCAGTTGCATCATCGACCGCCCACCTCGACTACGTGCTGCGCATCGCCGACAGCGCGCTGATCCTCGGCCAGCGGCTGTCCGAGTGGTGCGGGCACGGACCGGTGATCGAGGAGGACATCGCGCTCACCAATACCGCCCTCGACCTGATCGGCCAGGCGCGGCTGCTGCTCACGCACGCCGGCAGCCTCGAGGGCCGGGGGCGCGACGAGGACGCGCTGGCGTTCCTGCGCGCCGAGCACGAGTACCGAAGCCTCACGATCTGCGAACTGCCGAACGAGGACTTCGGCCGCACCTCCCTGCGCAACTGCCTGTTCGCCGCTTTTCAGATGCAGCTCTGGCAGGCACTGGCGGGCTCCGGCGACGCGCAGCTCGCCGCGATCGCCGGCAAGAGTGCCAAGGAAACGCGCTACCACCTGCAGCACGCGTCGGACTGGACGGTGCGGCTCGGCGACGGCACCGAGGAATCGCACGCACGGATGCAGCGCGCGCTCGACTACCTGTGGCCCTACACGGCCGAGTTCTTCTCGCCGACCGCGACTGACGAGCAGGCCGACCGCGGCCGGCATCGGCCCGGCCTGGTCGTCGCTGGCCACGGCGTGGGAAGCGTCCGTGCGGCCGGTTCTCGAGGTGGCCACGCTGAAGGTGCCGGCGAGAACGCCGTTCCTTTCGCGCGGCAAGGAAGGCCGGCACAGCGAGCACATGGGCCATCTGCTGGCGGAGATGCAGGTCCTGCAGCGCGCCCATCCTGGGGCGAGGTGGTAGCGCAATGCTGACGACCGAGCAGGCGTGGGACGTGCTGGGGCGGGTCGCCGACCCGGAGATCCCGGTGATCTCGGTGACCGAACTGGGCATCGTGCGCGAGGTGGCCGCGTCCGCGCAGGCGGTGCAGGTCGTCGTCACGCCGACCTACTCCGGGTGCCCCGCCACCGAGGCCATCGCGCGTTCGATCGTCGACGCGTTGCGCGATGCGGGCGCGGCCGACGTTCGGGTCGAGACGAGGCTCGCGCCGCCATGGACGACCGACTGGATCTCCCCCGCGGCGCAGGAGAAGCTGCGCCGCTACGGCATCGCGCCGCCCGGCGGCGGCGCGGCCGCAGCCGGCAAGGAACGGCCGATCGGTTTCGTGGCGCGCGTCGACTGTCCGCTGTGCGGCAGCGCGAACACCGAGCGGCTGTCGGCCTTCGGTGCGACCGCCTGCAAGGCGCTGTACCGCTGCCGCGACTGCCGCGAGCCGTTCGAGCACTTCAAGCCGATCTGAGGGGCGACGACGTCATGACGCCGAGGTTCCATCGCCTGCGCATCAGGGAAGTGCGTCGCGAAACGCCGGAGTGCGTGAGCCTCGCCTTCGAGGTGCCGGCAGAGCTCGCCGACGAGTACCGCTTCGTGCAGGGCCAGCACCTGAACCTGCGCAGGCAGTTCGGCGACGAGGACGTGCGCCGCTCGTATTCGATTCTCTCCGGGGTCGACGACGGCGAGCTGCGCGTGGCGATCAAGAAGGTGCCGGGCGGTCAGTTCTCCGTCTGGGCCAACGAGTCGTTGAGGGCCGGCGACTCGATCGACGTGATGACGCCGGAGGGCCGCTTCTTCACGCCGCTCGACGCCAGTCGGGCGAGGCACTACGTCGCGTTCGCCGCCGGCAGCGGCATCACGCCGGTGCTGTCGCTGATCCGCACGACGCTGGCGCGCGAGCCGCGCTCTCGCTTCACGCTCGTCTACGGCAACCGACGGCTGGCGAACACGATGTTCCACGAGGCGCTGTGGGAGCTGAAGGACCGCTACCTCGCCCGCTTCGAGCTGTTCAACGTCTTCTCGCGCGAGGAGCAGGAGATCGAACTGTTCAACGGCCGCATCGATGCGGCCAAGGCGCGCGCGTTTCTCGAGGCGCTGATCCCGGTCGACGGGATCGACGAGGCGTTCGTCTGCGGCCCGGCGTCGATGATCGACGAGGTCGAAGGCGCGCTGCTCGCCGCCGGCCTGCCGCGCGAGCACGTGCACGTCGAGCGCTTCGGCGTGCCCGGCGCCGCCGCGTGGGCGCCGGTCGACGACGGCGAGGCGGCCGAGGCGCGCGTGACACTGGTCGTCGACGGCGTGCGGCGCGAGATCGATTTCCACCGCGGCCAGCATTCGATCCTCGACGCCGGCCGCGCCGCCGGCATCGACCTGCCGTTCTCGTGCCAGGGCGGCATGTGCAGCACCTGCCGCGCCAGGCTTCTCGAAGGCGAAGTGAAGATGGCCAAGAACTACGCCCTCGAGCCGCACGAAGTCGCCGCAGGATTCGTCCTGACCTGCCAGTCCTACCCGCTGACGCCGCGGGTGGTCATCTCCTTCGACGACCGATAGGGAAGACGACGATGTGCGCAGACCTCGCCACGCCCGCTGCACGCCGCGGTGGTCTTGCGTGGCAGTTGTCATCGCGCCGCCCGCCCGGCCGCCCGAAGGGCGGCGCGCCAATTTTTCCAGCGCGGGTGCACGTGCATCGCGAAGCGATGCGTACACCCGCGCCGCCCGGGCCATGAGCCGGACCCGGTCAGCATCCTTCGAGCAGCACCGTGACGCGATTCGCGCCTCGGCGGCGCAGCTGTTTGCCCGCCACGGCTATCCGGTGACGCCGATCGCGGAGCTGGCGCGCTCCTGCGGCATCTCGAAGGCGCTGCTGTACCACTATTACCGCGACAAGGAGCAGCTGCTGTTCGATATCGCCGACCGCTACCTGGACAGCCTGCTGGCGATCATCGCCGCGGTCGACGGGGAGCCGCTGGCGCCGCCGGCGCGGTTGCGCCAGCTGATCGAGCGGTTCATGGCCGCCTACGAGGACGCCGCCGTCTATCACCGCGTACTCGTCCAGGACGTCAAGTACCTGAAGCCCGCGCATCGCAACCAGATCAATGCCAAGCAGCGGCGCGTGGTGCAGGCGTACGCGGACGCGGTTGCCGCAGCGGCGCCGCAGCTGGCCGCGAGCAGCCTGCTGAAGCCGGTGACGATGACACTGTTCGGCATGATCAACTGGACTTTCACGTGGCTGAAGGACGAGGGGCCGGTGCACTATGCCGACATGGCACCGGTGGTGGCCGACCTGTTCCTGCGCGGCGTGTCGGCAATCCAGCCGTGGCCCGATGCGGGCGGCACGGGGAGCCGGCGCGTGAGCCGAAGCGCGGGGCGGACGTTGCGCCAAGTGGCATGAGGGAGAAACGATGAACACGGCATACATCTGCGACGGCATCCGCACCCCGATCGGACGTTACGGCGGCGCGCTTGCCGGCGTCCGCACCGACGACCTCGCTGCGCATTCCATCCGCGCGCTGATGTCGCGCAACCCTGGCGTCGACTGGGGACTGCTGGACGACGTGCTCTACGGCTGTGCCAACCAGGCCGGCGAGGACAACCGCAACGTCGCGCGGATGGCCGCGCTGCTGGCCGGCCTGCCGAGCGACGTTCCGGGCGCGACGATCAACCGGCTGTGCGGCTCCAGCCTCGACGCGGTCGGTACCGCGGCGCGCGCGATCGCCGCCGGAGAGGCGGAACTGGTGATTGCCGGCGGCGTCGAGAGCATGAGCCGGGCGCCGTTCGTGATGCCGAAGGCGGAAACGGCCTTCTCGCGCAGCAACGCCGTGTACGACACGACGATCGGCTGGCGCTTTGTCAATGCGGCGATGAAGGCGAAACACGGCGTCGACTCGATGCCTGAGACGGCCGAGAACGTCGCCGCCGAGTTCGGCATTGCCCGCGCCGACCAGGATGCCTTCGCGCTGCGCTCGCAGTCACGCTACGCCGCGGCGAAGGCGCGCGGCTTCTTCGAGGGTGAAATCGCGCCGGTCACGATCCCCGGCAAGAAGGGCGACACGGTGGTCGCCGACGACGAGCACCCGCGCGAGACGACGCTCGAGGCGCTCGGCAAACTCAAGGGCGTGGTCCGGCCGGACGGTTCGGTGACTCCGGGCAATGCCTCCGGCGTGAACGACGGCGCGGCGGCGCTGCTGCTGGCGAGCGAGAAGGCGGCCGCCAGGTTCGGACTGACGCCGCGGGCGCGCGTGCTCGGCATGGCGGTGGCCGGCGTGCCGCCGCGGATCATGGGTATCGGGCCGGCGCCGGCGACGAAGAAGCTCCTGGCGCGGCACGGCCTGGCGATCGGACAGGTCGACGTCATCGAGCTGAACGAGGCCTTCGCGGCGCAGGCGCTGGCGGTCACCCGGCAACTCGGCCTGCCCGACGATGCCGCGCAGGTGAACCCGAACGGCGGCGCGATCGCGGTCGGCCATCCGCTCGGCGCCTCCGGCGCGCGGCTGGCGCTCACCCTGGTGCGCCAGTTGCACGCCGGGGGTGGCCGCTACGGGCTGGCCACGATGTGCATCGGTGTCGGGCAGGGGATCGCCCTGCTCGTCGAAAGGATCTGAATTTCTTCGCATGCAGCAAGGTATTTGCAACGTATTCTGGTCTGATGTTGTTCCTGCAGTGCCTGGCCGCGGGGTGAAGTCGGCGCCCTGAAATCACGGTTTCCCTTTTTTCCGACAGTCGCAACAGAGCAGGAGGAGACACATGAAACTCAAACTGAAATTGCTGGTGGCGCTGGTTGCACCGGCGCTCGCTCTCGGCGCCGCGCAGGTCACGGCGCAGGACATCAAGGTCGGCGTGACCGTCTCGGCCACCGGGCCGGCGGCCTCGCTCGGCATTCCCGAGCGCAACACGATCGCGCTGATGCCCCAATCGATCGGCGGGCGCAAGATCCAGTACATCGTCCTTGACGACGCCTCCGACACCACCACGGCGGTCAAGAACACGCGCAAGATGATCTCCGAGGACAAGGTCGATGTCATCGTCGGCTCGACGATCACGCCGAACTCGCTGGCGATGATCGACATCGCCGCCGAGACCGAGACGCCGATGATCGCGATGGCGGCCTCCAGCCGTATCGTCGAGCCGGTCGACGCCAAGCGGCGCTGGGTGTTCAAGACGCCGCAGAACGACCAGATGATGGCGGTGGTGATCGTCGGCCACATGCTTGCCAATGGCATCAAATCGGTCGGCTTCATCGGCTTCGCCGACGCCTACGGCGAAGGGTGGTGGAACGTCTTCTCGACCATCGCCGAGGCGCGTGGCGTGAAGATCCTCGCCAACGAGCGTTACCAGCGCACCGACACTTCGGTGACCGGCCAGGTGCTGAAGGTCATCTCGGCCCGCCCGGATGCGGTGCTGATCGCCGGCTCCGGCACGCCGGCGGCGCTGCCGCAGAAGACGCTGAAGGAACGCGGCTATGCGGGCACGATCTACCAGACGCACGGCGTGGCCAACCGCGACTTCCTGCGCGTGTGCGGCAAGGACTGCGAAGGCACGTGGCTGCCGGCCGGTCCGGTGCTGGTCGCCGACCAGTTGCCCAACGACCATCCGGTGAAGAAGTCGGCCACCGCCTACGTCGACGCCTACGAGAAGGCGCACGGCAAGAACAGCGTTTCAACCTTCGGCGCCCACGCCTGGGATGCGGGCGTGCTGCTCCAGGCGGCGGTTCCGGCGGCACTGAAGAAGGGGCAGCCCGGCACCGCGGCCTTCCGCACCGCGCTGCGCGACGCGCTCGAGGGCGTCAAGAACGTCGCCGGCGCGCACGGCATCTTCAACATGAGTCCCACCGACCACCTCGGGCTCGACCAGCGCGCGGCGGTGATGGTGCAGGTCGTCAACGGCGACTGGAAGATGTCGAAGTGAAGTGAGCAGTGACGGCCGCTGCGCGGCCTGTGACGGCGCCTGCGGCGCCCGTGAATTCACGGCCTGCGCAGCGGGCGTCACGGGCGCGTAGCGCCATCACCGCGGGCCGCTGGCCCGCTCACCGGCTGCGAGAATGGATTTCCAGATCGCCCTGATCCTGGGGCAGGACGGCATCACCAACGGCGCGATCTACGCGCTGCTGGCGCTCGCGCTGGTGCTGGCGTTCGCCGTCACGCGCGTGATCTTCATCCCGCAGGGCGAGTTCGTCGCCTATGGGGCCCTGACGCTGGTGGCGGTCCAGGCCGGCCGGCTGCCCGGCACGCTGTGGCTGCTGCTGGCGGCCGGTGCGCTGGCGGCGCTCGTCGACGGCTTCGCCGCGTTGCGCGCGCGCGCGTGGCGCCGGCTGCTGCCGGTGGCCGGCTGGAACCTGCTGCTGCCGCTCGCGCTGTGGGGCGTACTGGCATCGCTGCCGCTGGCGCGATTGCCGATGCCGCTGCAGATCGTGCTGGCGCTGGCGGTGGTGGTACCGCTCGGACCGATGATCTACCGGCTCGCCTACCAGCCGCTTGCGGAGGCCTCGGTGCTGGTGCTGCTGATCGTGTCGGTGGCAGTGCACGTGGTGATGGTCGGGCTCGGGCTGGTGGCCTTCGGCGCCGAGGGCTCGCGCACGCCGCCCTTCACGGACGGGCGCTTCGACCTCGGCGACCTCACCGTCAGCATGCAGACGCTGTGGGTGATCGGCTGCTCGATTGCGCTGATCGTCGCCCTTTACCTCCTCTTCGAGCGCACGCTGTACGGCAAGGCGTTGCGCGCGACCGCGGTGAACCGCCAGGGCGCGCGGCTGATGGGCATCCCGACCGCGCTGGCCGGCCGGCTCACGTTCCTGCTCTGCGCGCTGATCGGCGCGTTCTCCGGCGTGCTGATCGCGCCGATCACCACCGTCTACTACGACACCGGCTTCCTGATCGGGCTGAAGGGGTTCGTCGGCGCGATCATCGGCGGGCTGGTCAGCTACCCGGTGGCGGCGGTCGGCGCGGTGCTGGTCGGCCTGCTCGAGTCGTACTCGTCGTTCTGGGCCAGCGCGTACAAGGAAGTGATCGTCTTCACGCTGATCATCCCGGTGCTGCTGTGGCGCTCGCTGACCACGCATCACGTCGAGGAAGAAGAGTGATGGCTGCTCCGCGATGAGCGCCGCACGGCCGCTCCGAAGGCGCTCGGCCTTGCAGGCCGCGCGCGCGCTTTGCATGCGCTCGCACGCTCGCAGGCAGCGGGCATGCCGCAGGGCATGCCCGCTGTCCGGCTCTCGCCCCCTTGGGGGGACAGCCCGCAGGGCGAAGGGGGCTCGATGAGCCCGCGCGCGCTGCTGCTGGGGTTCGTCGTCCTGCTCGGACTGGTGCCGGTGTTCGGCTCCGAGTTCCACGTCACGCTCGCCAACTACATCGGCCTGTACGCGCTGGTGGCCCTGGGGCTGGTGCTGCTGACCGGGGTCGGCGGGCTGACCTCGTTCGGGCAGGCGGCTTTCGTCGGCCTCGGCGCCTACGCGACCGCGGTGCTGACCACGATGCAGGACCTGCCCCCATGGCTGGCGTGGATCGGTGCCTCCGCGTGGCTGACGCTTGCGGTCGGGCTGCTGCTCACGCTGGCGTTCGCCGGACTGGTCGGCATGCTGACGCTGCGGCTGTCCGGCCACTATCTGCCGCTGGGCACGATCGCCT
This sequence comes from uncultured beta proteobacterium, assembly GCA_963847675.1. GTDB lineage: Bacteria > Pseudomonadota > Gammaproteobacteria > Burkholderiales > Burkholderiaceae_F > JADJWR01. The sequence goes on along the minus strand of CAWKAP010000006.1, from coordinate 159,279 downwards.
GGGGCATCAGCATCTACTTCCTGTTCGGCACGATGGAGTTCCTCGGCGGGTTCACCGGGCTGCGCGGCATCCCGCCGATCGAGATCTTCGGCCACGAGATCGAAAGCGCGCGGCAGATCTTCTACCTGATCTACCTGTTCCTCCTGGCCGGCATCGTCACCATCGAGAACCTGCTCGACTCGCGCGAGGGCCGCGCGATCCGCGCATTGAAGGGCGGCATGGTGATGGCCGAGTCGATGGGCGTGAACACCGCGATTTCGCGGCTGATCATCTTCGTGCTGGCGGCGCAGATGGCGTGCGCCTCCGGATGGCTGTACGCGCACATGCAGCGCTTCCTCAACCCGACGCCGTTTTCGCTGCACCAGGGCATCGAGTACCTGTTCATGGCGGTGGTCGGCGGCGCGGGCTACGTGTGGGGCGCCCTGCTCGGCGCCACCGTGATCACCGTGTCGAAGCAGTGGCTGCAGGACGTCCTCACCCGACTGGTCGGCCAGGCCGGCAACTTCGAGGTGATCGTGTTCGGCATCGTGATGATCGTCGTGCTGCAGCGGGCGCGCGACGGGTTGTGGCCGGTGCTGACGCGCTGGGTGCCGGTGCGCCGCAAGCCGCGCCGCATCGATCCCGGCGTGCCGCCGCTGGTGCGCCGGCCGCTCCCGGCCGCCGGCGAAACACTGCTCGAAGTGAAGGGCGCGACCAAGCGCTTCGGCGGCCTCGTCGCCGTCGACGACATGGACCTCACCGTCAACGCGGGCGAGATCGTCGCGCTGATCGGGCCTAACGGCGCCGGCAAGAGCACGGTGTTCAACCTGATCTCGGGCGTGCTCGAACCCACCGCCGGCGACGTCCGCTTCCGCGGCCGGCCGATCGCCGGCCAGACGTCGCGCGAGATCTCGCGGCTCGGCATGAGCCGGACGTTCCAGCACGTCAAGCTGCTGCCGGCGATGTCGGTGCTGGACAACGTCGCCATCGGCGCGCACCGGCGCGAGTACCCGGGGCTGTTGACCGGCGTCCTGACCGGCGCCTGGCGGCTCGACCGGCGGCAGGAGGCGCGCGTGCTCGCCGAGGCCGCGCGGCAGATCGAACGCGTCGGGCTTGCCGACCACATGTTCGACGCCGCCGGCTCGCTGCCGCTCGGCAAGCAGCGCATCCTCGAGATCGCCCGCGCGCTGTGCGCCGACCCCTGCCTGCTGCTGCTCGACGAACCGGCCGCCGGCCTGCGCTACCTGGAGAAGCGCGCGCTCGCCGAGCTGCTGCGCAAGCTGAAGGCCGAGGGCATGTCGGTGCTGCTGGTCGAGCACGACATGGACTTCGTGATGGGCCTGGTCGACCGCATCACGGTGATGGATTTCGGCCACCGCATCGCCGAGGGGTTGCCGGAGGACGTGCAGCGCGATCCCAAGGTGCTCGAGGCGTACCTGGGAGGGGTCGAGTGACGACGCCGATCCTGCGCGTGCGCGACCTGTCGGTCACCTACGGCAAGGTCACGGCGCTCACCAATGCCAACCTGCAGGTCGGCGCCGGTCAGATCGTCACCGTGATCGGACCCAACGGCGCCGGCAAGACGACGATGCTGGCGGCCATCATGGGCGCGCTGCCGGCCAACGGCGGCGCGCGCGGCGAGATCCGCTTCGACGGCGCCGACTGCGACGGGGCGCCGATCGAGCGCCTGGTGGCGCGCGGCATGACGCTGGTGCCGGAGAAGCGCGAGCTGTTCGGCGAGATGAGCGTCGAGGACAACCTGCTGCTCGGCGCGTTCCAGCGCTACCGGCACGGCAGCCGCGACCATGCGCAGACGATGGCCGAGGTCTACGCGCTGTTTCCTCGGCTGCAGGAGCGGCACGCGCAACTGGCCGGCACGCTTTCGGGGGGGAACGGCAGATGCTGGCGATCGGCCGCGCGCTGATGGCGCGACCGAAGCTGCTGATGCTCGACGAGCCGTCGCTGGGGCTGGCGCCGCTGATCGTGCGCGAGATCTTCCACATCATCGAGGAGCTGAAGCGCCGCGGCGCCTCGATCCTGCTCGTCGAGCAGAACGCGCGCGCGGCGCTGCAGGTGGCCGACTTCGCCTACGTGCTGGAAACCGGCGAGATCGCCCTCGAAGGGCCGGCGCGCGAACTGGCCAGCGATCCGCGCGTGGTAGAGAGCTATCTCGGCCTTGGCAAGCGCTGAAGTCGGTTTCCCGGTGGCCGCCGGCGCGGCATGCGTGGATGTGGCGCGGCGCGATCCCGGTTGCGGTAGGGTGGCCGGGGAACCGGGCGGCGAATCCGGATGTCGATCAACGGTGGCCGCACTGCGCGTGTTTTCGCGTGGCGCAGCTCGATCGCAGCACCCACCGGAGTGCTCTCGCAGATGAACGAATCCGATGCGCTGGTCCTGTTCGGCATCACCGGCGACCTCGCGTACAAGAAGCTGTTCCCGGCGCTGCACAACCTGGCGCGTCGCGGCCGGCTGCAGATGCCGGTGGTCGGCGTGGCGCGCGCAGGGTGGAAGCGCGAGCAACTGATCGAACGCGCCCGCAGCAGCATCGAGGCGAATGGCGACGGGCTCGATGAGCGGGCCTTCGATGCACTCGCCGGCAACCTCCGCTACGTCGACGGCGACTATCGTGACGGCGCCACTTTCGCCAGGCTGAAGCAGACCCTCGGCGGCGCACGCCGTCCGCTGCACTACCTGGCGATTCCGCCAAGCCTGTTCGGCGACGTGGCCGGGCGGCTGCACGAAGCCGGCTGCACGGAGGGCGCGCGCGTAGTGGTCGAGAAGCCCTTCGGCCGCGACCGGTCGTCGGCACGCGCGCTGAACCGGACAGTGCACCGTTACTTCGACGAGAGCGACGTCTTTCGCATCGATCACTTCCTCGGCAAGGAGCCGGTGCAGAACCTGCAGTACTTCCGTTTCGCCAATTCGTTCCTCGAGCCGGTGTGGAACCGCAACAACGTCGAGAGCGTGCAGCTGACGATGGCCGAGCGCTTCGGCGTCGAAGGGCGCGGCAGGCTGTACGAGGAACTCGGCGCGATCCGCGACGTGGTGCAGAACCACCTGCTCGAGGTCGTCGCCATGCTGACCATGGAGCCGCCGGTGTGCGGCGACTGCGATGCCGAACGCGACGAGAAGGTCAAGGTGCTGCGCGCGATCCGGCCGTTCTCGCGCAACGCCCTCATCCGCGGCCAGTACGCCGGCTACCGTGACGAGGACGGTGTGGATCCGCGCTCGCAGGTCGAGACCTACGCGGCACTGCAACTGCACATCGACTCGTGGCGCTGGGCCGACGTGCCGTTCTTCATCCGCGCCGGCAAGAAACTGGCCACGACCGCGACCGAAGTCCTGGTCAGTTTCCGCCACCCGCCCAAGCGCCTCTTCGACGAACCGGTGCCGCGCAGCAACTACCTGCGCTTTCGGCTCGGGCCGGACAAGGTGTCGATCGCCCTCGGCGTTCGCGTCAAGAATCCCGGCGAAGCGATGACCGGGCGCGAGATGGAACTGTACGTCTGCAACCAAAGCACTGAAGAAATGACCGCCTACGAGCGGCTCCTCGGCGATGCGTTGCGCGGCGACCCGGCGCTGTTCGCGCGTGCCGACAGCGTCGAGGCGGCGTGGGAACTGGTCGACGAAATCCTCGGCGACGCCGACGGTGTGCAGCCTTACGCCGCGGGCTCATGGGGTCCGCAGGCCGCTGAACGCATGACCGCGCCCTATGGCGGTTGGTACGACCCGTCGTGAACCGCGCACTGACCGGCAATCAACGCACTGCGGCGCTGGCCGGAGATTTCCCGCAAGCGTTTTCGCTCATTGCCCGGGTCGACGTGGCACGACACATCAGCGGCCGCAGCGGAACCGCTCAGGACGCCAAACGCGACGCGTCCTGAGCAGATCGAACCGGCAGCGCCTACTCGTGCTTGACCGCATGGCCGCCGAAGCTCTTGCGCATCATCGCCAGCAGACGGTTCGCGTAGTCACTGTGGCCCTGGCTTGCGAAGCGCATCATCAGCGCCAGGCTCATCACCGGCGCGGGCACGCCGAGCTCGACGGCTTCCAGCGCCGTCCAGCGTCCTTCGCCCGAGTCCGCGACCTGCGGGGCGACGCTCTCGAGCCCGGCATCCTTGTGCAGGAATTCGGCGGTCAGGTCGAGCAGCCACGAGCGGATCACCGTGCCGTCGCGCCAGGCCTCGGTCACCGCGGCCAGGTCGAAGTCGAACTCGCGCTTGGCCTGCAGCAGGGCCAGGCCCTCGGCCAGCGCCTGCATCATTCCGTACTCGATGCCGTTGTGGACCATCTTGGCGAAGTGGCCGGAGCCGGAGGCGCCGCAGTGGATCCAGCCGCGATCGGGCGCCGGCGCCAGCCGCTGCAGGATCGGGGTGAGCTTCGCCACCGCCTCCCGCGGGCCGCCGACCATCAGTCCGTAGCCGTTCTCCAGCCCCCAGACGCCACCGGAAACGCCGGCGTCGACGAGGCTCAGGCCGCGCTCGGCGAACGCGGCAGCGCGCCGCACGGTGTCCTTGTAGAAGGCATTGCCACCGTCGACGACGATGTCGCCGCGCTGCAGCTGTGGCGCCAGCTCGTCGAGCACCTGCTGCGTGATCTCGCCGGCCGGAACCATCGTCCAGACGATGCGCGGCGCCGGTAAGGCGGCAAGCAGCGCCGCGATCGAGTCGACCGTCGCAACGCCCCTTTCGTCATCGAGGGCGGCGCGGGCATCGGCGGTGGGGTCGAAAGCGGTCACCCGCGTGCCGGCGCGCGCCAGGCGCCGTGCCATGTTGGCGCCCATGCGGCCGAGGCCGATCAAGCCGAAGTCCATCGTCACTCCTTTGGCGGGAATTCGTCGACCTGGATCACGCGGTCGGCGGCGAGAAGATAGGCGAGCGCCGCCGCCGGATCGCGTGACTTTGCGGCCGATTGCTCCAGCGAGCTCGTGCGGCGCAGGACCCTGTTCAGCTCGGGCACTTCGTCAGCCACCGCGTCGGCGAGCGCGAGCGCATGCATCAGGTCGCGCAGCCCTCCGCTCGTCGGCACGCCGATATCAGGGCACAGGCGCGTGATCAAGGCGCGATTGTCACGCAGCGCATCGGCCATGGCGATCAGGTCGCGGTCGCGCAGCGGCGCGAGATGCCGGGTGCGGCGCAGGATCAGCGGTGCCGCGATGCGCAGCGCGCGCGACGGCAGATTGGCGTACAGGTCGCGCAGCGTGGCGGCGGCGAGGTCGAGTTGCATGCGGATCGCCGCGCGCGCGAACGGCGCCATCTCCGGATCGCCCTCGACCTGATAGCGCCACACGCTTGCCGCGGCGAGATAGAGATAAGACAGCACGTCGCCGAGCCGCGCCGACAGCAGTTCCATCCGCTTGAGCCTGCCGCCGAGCAGGCCCATCGCCAGGTCGGCGGTCAGCGCGTACTTGGCCGAAACGCGCGCGATGAGACGCGCTTCCCTGACGAGTTCCGCCGGCGGCGAACCGATCACCGGCGCCGACACCAGGCTCGCCCACACGTTGCGCAGCACGTGGCCGATGTGGCCGGCCAGCGCCCTGCCCAGCGCTTCGGGGTCCTGCTTTGCGACCGCCTGCATTTCGGCCAGCACGTGCGGGTGGCAGCGCACGGCGCCCTGGCCGAAGATGATCAGCGCGCGGGTCAGGATGTTGGCCCCTTCGACGGTGATGGCGATCGGCGCCTGCCGGTAGCCGACGCCGAGCAGGTTCTTCGGTCCGTAGATGATTGCCTTGCCGCCGAGGATGTCCATGCCGGCGTTCACCGCGCGCCGGCCGGCCTCGGTCAGGTGCACCTTGAGGATCGCGCTGGCCACGCTCGGCCGCTCGCCCTGGTCGAGCGCTGCGGCGGTGTAGCGGCGCGCCGCGTCGGTCGCATACAGTTCGGCCGCCATCTTCGCGATCAGTCCGGCAATCGCCTCGAACCGGCTGATCTGCAGCCCGAACTGTTCGCGAATGCGGCCGTAGCCGTTGGCCACGAAGAGCGCCGTCTGCTGCATCGACGCGCCCAATGCCGGCAGCGAGATCGCGCGGCCGGCGGCGAGGCTCTCCATCAGCATGCGCCAGCCCTGGCCGACCATGGGCTCGCCGCCGATCACCCAGTCCATCGGGACGAACACGTCCTTGCCGCGGATCGGTCCGTTCATGAAGGCCGCGTCCATCGGCCGGTGCCGATTGCCGATCGACATGCCGTCGGTCGGCACCGGCACCAGCGCGCAGGTGATGCCGAGTTCCTGTCCGTCTTCGGGCTGCTTGGGATCGATGGCGTTGAAGGCGAGCCCGACCACCGTGGCCACCGGGGCCAGCGTGATGTAGCGCTTGTCGAAGTTGACCAGGAAGCCGCGTACCGTGCGGCCGTCGATCTCGCGCTCGGTGAGCACGCCGCGGTCGGGAATCGAGGCGGCATCCGAGCCCGCGTACGGCGAGGTCAGCGCGAAGCATGGCAGTTCGCGGCCGTCGGCCAGCCTCGGCAGGTAGTGCTTCTTCTGCGCGTCGGTGCCGTAGTGCAGCAGCAGTTCGGCCGGGCCGAGCGAGTTCGGAACCATCACGGTGACCGCCGCGGCACTGTTGACGGTGGCGACGCGCGTCACCACCGTGGCGTGCGCGAAGTGCCCGAAGCCGAGACCTCCGTACTCGCGCGGAATGATCATCCCGAAGAACTTCTTCTCGCGCATGAGCCGCCAGACCTCGGGCGGCAGATCGCGTGCCTCGTCGATGCCGAAGTCGTCGAGCATCGCGATCAGGGCGCGCACTTCGTTATCGAGGAATGACTGTTCCTCGGGCGTGAGCCGGTTCGGCCCGACGGCAGCGAGGGCGTCGAAGTCCGGCCGGCCCGCGAACAGCCGGCCCTCGAAACCGACCGTGCCGGCTTCGAGCGCTGCCCTTTCGGTCTCGCCGATCGGTGGCAAGGCCCTGGTGAACGGGCCGAGGGCGAGGCGGCCCAGAGTGCTGGCGAGTCCCATTGTCGTGGTCTCCCGCAGTGATGCGACGCTGCGCGCGTACGGTCATCGTACGGCACGGCTTCGTCGCGTCGGATGCGATAACGTTACGCGTCATCGCGCAGTCGCATCGTGCGCCTGCTCAACCGCGCGCGGACCGGATCAGGCTTGCATCGCTCGCCTGCTCGGGCCTGCCGCGAACCCGGAGCCGACGATATGCACAGGGCTGATTGCTTCCGGACACTCGTGGCAGCAGTACTCCTGTCGGCCTCGGCCGCGGCTGTGGCCGGCGAGGCCGACGTGATCGCCGTCGAGGCGCGCGCTTCGGGGCCGCAGGTGTTTTATTTCGACGTCACGGTGCGCAGCAAGGACACCGGCTGGGACTACTACGCCGAGCGCTTCGAAGTCGTTGCGCCCGACGGCAGCGTGCTCGGCACCCGCGTGCTGCTGCACCCGCACGAAACCGAGCAGCCGTTCACGCGTGAACTCGACGGCGTGCGCATCGCGCCTTCGATCGGGCAGGTCACCGTGCGCGCGTGGATGAAGCGCGGCAAGCAGATCAAGGCTGCGGGCGGCGAAACGATGCAGGTGAAGGTGCCGCGTTGACACGCCGCTGCACACCCGGGCGAGCGATTGCGGATCCAGCCGGCTCTCCGGCCTGGCAGTTCAGGTCCCTTTGATGACCCAGGTCTCCGGAGGACTCTCGAGTCTGCCGCGCCATGGCGGCTGCTGACCGGCGATCGACTCGGGTGGCGCGAGGTCCTTCGGCACGTCGTAGACCGCGGTGACCCGGTAGGTCCCGGGCGGCAGACGCCATATTCCGCGCCTGTCCGAGGCATCGCGAAAGACGAGGGTCGCGGTCGTTCCGGGGGCGAGCATCCGCGTATCGCCCCACGGGTCGATCGGCGGGCCGGGGTACGGGACGTACTCCGCGCCATCGCCTTCGATATACAGGCGGACCAGGTTCGGCAGCAGTCGGACCGGCGCGCGGCTGACGTTCGTGATCGTTACCCCGATGTCGCGCTGGGCGCTTCCGCTGCCGGTGCGCTGCGCGGAAACCCGGATCGACAGCGGGACGGACGGCGTGGCGCTCGCAGGAAAGCCGGCGGCGACGAGGAATGCGGCGGCGACCGTTCGGACGGCGGTGCGTCGACGCCGAAGCCGTTCAATGCCGTTCATTCGGCCTTCGACTGCGCGCGCCCGGCCACCGACTCTCAGAGCCGCACCACCTTGCCGGGATTCATGATGTTCAGCGGGTCGAACGCGCGCTTGATCCGCGCCATCAGCTCGACCGCGTCGGCGCCGTGCTCGTCGACGAGGAAGTCCATCTTGTGCATGCCGACACCGTGCTCCCCGGTGCACGTGCCGTCCATGCGCAGCGCGCGCTCGACGATGCGCCGGTTCAGCCGCTCGGCCTCCTCCATCTCGGCCGCGTCGCCCGGATCGACGAGGATCGCGCAGTGGAAGTTGCCGTCGCCGACGTGGCCGAGGATCGGCGCCGGCAGGCTGCTCGCGTCGGTGTCCTTGATCGTCTCGTCGATGCACTCGGCCAGCCGCGAGATCGGCACGCACACGTCGGTGGTGCAGCTGCGCGAGCCGGGCTTCAGCTGCAGGCAGGCGAAGTAGGCGTTGTGCCGCGCCGACCACAGCCGCGTGCGGTCCTCGGGGGTGGTGGCCCACTCGAAGTCGTGGCCGCCGTGGTCGCGGGCGAGGTCCTGCACGGTGGCGGTCTGTTCCTCGACGCTTGCCGGCGTGCCGTGGAACTCGAACAGCAGCAGCGGCGATTCCGGCAGGCCGAGCCTGTCGCGCAGATTCACCGCCTTCACCGTCAGCGCGTCGAGCAGTTCGCAGCGCGCGATCGGCACGCCCATCTGGATCGTGGCGATCGTCGTCGCGACGGCGGCTTGCACGCTCGGGAACGAGCAGATCGCGGCGGCGATCGCCTCCGGCTGCGGATACAGGCGCAGCGTCGCCTCGGTGATGATGCCGAGCGTGCCTTCGGCGCCGACGAACACGCGCGTCAGGTCGTAACCGGCGCTGGATTTCTTCGCCCGCCGCGAAGTGCGGATCACCTTGCCTTCGGCGGTGACGACGGTCAGGCCGAGCACGTTCTCGCGCATCGTGCCGTAGCGCACGGCGTTGGTGCCGGACGCGCGCGTGGCGGCCATGCCGCCGATCGTGGCGTCGGCGCCCGGGTCGATCGGGAAGAAGAGGCCGGTGTGCTTGATCTCGTCGTTCAGCTGCTTGCGTGTGACGCCGGCCTGCACGGTGACCGTGAGGTCCTCGGAGTTGACCGCCAGCACCTGGTTCATCTGCGACAGGTCGACGCTGACGCCGCCCTCGATGGCGAGCAGGTGCCCCTCGAGCGACGAGCCGACGCCGTACGGGATCACCGGTACGCGGTGCAGCGCGGCCAGCTCCACCAGCGCGGCCACGTCGCCGGTCGAGCGCGCGAAGACCACCGCGTCGGGCGGCATCGGCGGATACGCCGATTCGTCGCGGCCGTGGTGCTCGCGCACCGCCGCGGCCATGGAGCACTGCTCGCCGAAGCGCGTCCGCAGCGCGGCGACGAAGGCCTCCGGCAGCGGCCTGGCCATCTGACGCAGGGGTGTCGGGGCGTTCATGGGTTTCTCCGTTGATCGTGCGAGTGCCGCCCGTTACTTCATGGGCAGCTTGTAGTAGGTCTGGTTCAGGAACGCGGCGATGTGTTCTTCGTCTTCCGGGAAGAGCCCGCTCTTGAGCATGGTATTGCACATGGCCACCTGCGACTTGAGCTTGGCCCAGCTCGTGACCTTGCGATCCTTGCGCAGGTAGATGGTGCCCACCGGGCCGGGGAACTTGTTCTGGTGGCAGACCTCGCACTTGTTGGCCTGCACGAGCCTGCCTCCCTCCGCAGGGTCCGGCGCCGCGGCCGATGCGAGAGGGATCAAGAGGGCGACACAGGCTGCTGCGCGGATCTTCATGGCAATGCTCTCCTCGCTGGGTGAGGGTGCAGTCTATCTTCGCCGCCTGGGTGCGGACACGTCGCGCTCAGCGCCCGGCCGCCGGTGCCAGCTTTTCGCGGTGGGCGACGATGGCCTCGCGGACCACGGCGCTCAGTCCCTCGCCGCCGCGCTCCACGTGCGCGACGATCTCGCGCCGCATGCGCGGGTCCCAGAAGCGCTGCAGGTGGCCGGCGATGCCGTCCTGCGCCTCCTGCGCGTCGGGCATGGCGGCGAAGAACTCGCCGATGCGGTTGGCCATGCGCACGAGGTTGTCGATGTCCATCCGGCTACTCGGCCGGCGCTTCGCCGGCGTGCCGGCGGCCTGCAAGAAGGCGTTCCTGCTCGGCGCTGAAACGCCGGTAGCGCTGCTGCCAGTCCGACGGCTGCGACACCTTGGTGACCTCCACTGCCGTCACCTTGTACTCCGGGCAGTTGGTGGCCCAGTCGGAGCTGTCGGTGGTGACCACGTTGGCGCCGGACTCGGGAAAGTGGAAGGTCGTGTAGACGACGCCGGCGGCGACGCGGTCGGTCACCGTGGCGCGCAGCACGGTGCGGCCGGCGCGGCTTTCGATGCCGACCCGGTCGCCGTCGCGGATGCCGCGTGCCTCGGCGTCGTGCGGATGGATCTCCAGCAGGTCCTCGTGGTGCCAGCGCAGGTTCTCGGTGCGCCGCGTCTGCGCGCCGACGTTGTACTGCGTGAGCACGCGGCCGGTGGTCAGCAGCAGCGGAAACCGGCGCGTGCTGCGCTCGTCGCTGGCGACGAACCGGGTGATGAAGAACCTGCCCTTGCCGCGCACGAAGCTGCCTACGTGCATGGTCGGCGTGCCGTCCGGCGCCGCTTCGTTGCACGGCCATTGCAGGCTGCCGAGCCGGTCGAGCTTCTCGTAGGTCACTCCGGCGAAGGTCGGCGTCAATGCCGCGATCTCGGCCATGATCTCGCGCGGGTGCCCGTAGCGCATCGGGTAGCCGAGCGCGTCGGCGAGGAGTTGGGTGACCTCCCAGTCGGCGTAACCGGCAAGCGGCTCCATCACCTTGCGCACGCGCGAGATGCGCCGCTCGGCGTTGGTGAAGGTGCCGTCCTTCTCGAGGAACGACGCGCCGGGCAGGAACACGTGCGCGTACTTCGCCGTCTCGTTGACGAAGATGTCCTGCACGATCACGCACTCCATCGCGGCGAGCGCGGCGGTGACATGCTGCGTGTTCGGGTCGGACTGCACCAGGTCCTCGCCCTGGCAGTACAGGCCGCGGAAGCTGCCATCGAGCGCGGCCTCGAACATGTTGGGGATGCGCAGGCCGGGCTCCGGCAGGAGCTGCACGCCCCACGCGGACTCGAACAGGCCGCGTACGGTGGCGTCCGAAACGTGGCGGTAGCCCGGCAATTCGTGCGGGAACGAGCCCATGTCGCACGAGCCCTGCACGTTGTTCTGGCCGCGCAGCGGGTTGACGCCGACGCCCTCGCGGCCGACGTTGCCGGTGGCCATGGCGAGATTGGCAATCGCCATCACCGCGGTGGAGCCCTGCGCGTGCTCGGTCACGCCGAGCCCGTAGTAGATCGCCGCGTTGCCGCCGGTGGCGTAGAGCCGCGCTGCGCCGCGCACGAGATCCGCCGGCACGCCTGTGTGCCGCTGCATCGCCTCCGGCGAGTTCTCCGGCAGGGCGACGAAGTCGCGCCACTGGGCGAACGCCTTGTCTTCGCAGCGTCCGGCGACGAAGGCTTCGTCGAGCAGGCCCTCGGTGACGATCACGTGCGCCAGGCTGTTGAGCACGGCGACGTTGCTGCCGGGTTGCAGCTGCAGGTGGAAATCGGCCTTCACGTGCGGCGCGTCGACCAGTTCGATGCGCCGCGGGTCGATCACGATCAGCCGCGCGCCCTCGCGCAGCCGCCGCTTCAGCCGCGAAGCGAACACCGGGTGGCCTTCGGTCGGGTTGGCGCCGATGACCACGATCACGTCGGCTTTCTCGACCGAACGGAACGCCTGCGTGCCGGCCGACTCGCCGAGCGTCTGCTTCAGTCCGTAGCCGGTCGGCGAGTGGCACACGCGGGCGCAGGTGTCGACGTTGTTGTTGCCGAAGGCCGCGCGCACCAGCTTCTGCACCAGGTAGGTTTCCTCGTTGGTGCAGCGGCTCGAGGTGATGCCGCCGATCGCGTCGCGGCCGTGCCGTGCCTGGATCGCGCGCAGCCGGCCGGCCGCGAAGCCGATCGCCTCGTCCCAGCCGACCTCGCGCCACGGATCGCTGATGCGGTCGCGGATCATCGGCTTGGTCACGCGGTCCCTGTGCGTGGCGTAGCCCCAGGCGAAGCGGCCCTTGACGCAGGAGTGGCCGTCGTTGGCCTGGCCGTTCCTGTCAGGGGCACCATGCGCACGACCTGGTCGCCCTTCACCTCGGCCGTGAACGCGCAGCCGACGCCGCAGTAGGCGCAGGTGGTGACCACGCCTTGCCCGGGCTGGCCGAGCGCGATCACGCTGTTCTCCAGCAGTGCGGCCGTCGGGACAGGCCTGCACGCAGGCGCCGCAGGAGACGCACTCGGAATCCATGAACGGCTGTGACTGCCCCGCGGCAACGCGCGAGGCGAAGCCGCGGCCGGAAATCGTCAGCGCGAAGGTGCCCTGCGTTTCCTCGCAGGCGCGCACGCAGCGGCTGCAGACGATGCAGCGGGTCGCATCGAAAGTGAAGTACGGGTTCGATTCGTCCTTCGGCTCGGCCAGATGGTTCTCGCCGGCGGTGCCGTAGCGCACCTCGCGCAGGCCGACCGCGCCGGCCATGTCCTGCAGTTCGCAGTCGCCGTTGGCGGGGCAGGTCAGGCAGTCGAGCGGGTGATCGGAGACGTACAGCTCCATCACGTTGCGCCGCAGCTGCTGCAGCTTCTCGCTTTGCGTGCGCACGCGCATGCCGGGCTCGACCGGCGTCGTGCACGAGGCCGGATAGCCCTTGCGGCCCTCGATCTCGACCAGGCACAGCCGGCACGAACCGAACGCCTCGAGCGAATCGGTGGCACACAGTTTCGGTACGTCGACGCCGGCCTCGATCGCCGCGCGCATCACCGAGGTGCCGGCCGGCACGCGAACGCGACGACCGTCGATGGTGAGCTCGACCGCGGCCTCTCCGTGACGCGGCGGCGTGCCGTAGTCGGTGTCGTCGCGACCGTGCGGCATCAGGCGCGGCTCGTCGCCGCTACGCCGCAGTTCGATGCTGTCCATGGGGTGCTCCCTCGGAGCCGACGCCGAAGTCCTCGGGGTAGTGTTGCAGGGCGGAGAGCACCGGAAACGGCGCCATGCCGCCCATCGCGCACAGCGAGCCGTGGACCATCGTGTCGCACAGCTCGCGCAGCAGTTCGATCTGCCGCGGGCGCTCGCGGCCTTCGGTGATCCGGTCGATCACCTCGACGCCGCGCACCGCACCGATCCGGCACGGCGTGCACTTGCCGCAGCTTTCGAGCGCGCAGAACTCCATCGCGAAGCGGGCCAGCGCGGCCATGTCCGAAGTGTCGTCGTGCACGACGACGCTGCCGTGGCCGAGCATCGCGCCCTGGCGCGCGTATTCCTCGTAGTCCATCGGCAGGTCCCATGCGCTCTCCGGCACGTAGGCACCGAGCGGCCCACCCACCTGGACCGCGCGGACCGGCCGGCCGGACGCGGTTCCGCCGCCGTACCTGGTGAGCAGTTCGCGCAGCGTGATGCCGAAGGCGCACCTCGACCAGCCCGCCGTGCCTGACGTTTCCGGCGAGTTGCGCAGCCAACGTGCCGCGCGAGCGACCCGTGCCGACGTCGCGGTGGAACGCCGCGCCGCGGGCGAGGATGGCCGGCACCGTGGCCAGCGTGACCACGTTGTTGACGACGGTCGGCTGGCCGAACAGTCCGGCAATCGCCGGCAGCGGCGGCTTGGCGCGCACCACGCCGCGCCTGCCCTCGAGGCTCTCGAGCAGCGCGGTTTCCTCGCCGCAGATATAGGCGCCGGCACCCACACGCACCTCGACGTCGAACGCCTTGCCGCTGCCGAGGACGTCCGCGCCCAGCCGCTGCGCGGCACGTGCGGTGGCGATCGCGCCTTCGAGCGCGGCGACCGCGTGCGGATACTCGCTGCGCACGTAGACGTAGCCCTGCGTCGCGCCGACCGCGATGCCGGCGATGGTCATGCCCTCGATCACCGCAAACGGGTCGCTTTCCATCAGCAGCCGGTCGGCGAAGCTGCCGGAGTCGCCTTCGTCGGCATTGCACACGACGTACTTCCGCTCGCCCGGCGCGCGGGCGGCGGTCTGCCACTTGATGCCGGCCGGGAACGCCGCGCCGCCGCGCCCGCGCAGCCCGGAGTCGGTCACCTCGGCGACGACGGCTTCGGGCGTCATCGCCAGCGCGCGCCGCAGGCCGACGTAGCCCTCGTGCGCCTCGTAATCGGCAAGCGACTGCGGATCGACGATGCCGATGCGGGCGAAGGTGAGGCGCTGCTGCGAGCCGAGCCAGGGCAGTTCATCGACGCGGCCCAGCCGCAGCGGATGCGCACCGCCGGCGAGAAAGTCCGCCTCGAACAGCGACGCCACGTCCGGCACGCAGACCGGGCCATAGCCGACGCGGCCGGAGGCGGTGCCGACCTCGACCAGCGGCTCGAGCCAGAACGCTCCGCGCGAGCCGTTGCGCACGAGGTTGAACGCGATGCCGCGCGCGGCCGCCTGCGTCGCGATCTCCGCCGCGACGTCGTCGGCGCCGACCGCCAGGGCGGTCGAGTCGCACGGCACGTAGACCGCGATGCCGCCGCGTTCGATCGACCCCTCGCGGCTCGCGGGAGCGGGGCGGGTGAGAGGGGGCCGCGCCAACCCGAGCAGTCCATCCAGTCGCTGCGGCGTCACGCGCGCGTGCACGCTGCCGTCGATCATCACCGCTGGCGCGTTGGCGCACTGGCCCAGGCAATAGACCGGCTCGAGCGAGAAGCCGCCGTCGACGCTGCGCGCGTGCGGTTCGCAGCCGAGCCGCTGCTCGGCGTGCGCCATCAGCGCCTCGGCGCCGCGGCTGCGGCACGCCTCGGCCTGGCAGACGCGCACGATGCGCTGGCCCGGCGGTTCCCGGCGGAAGTCGTGATAGAAGCTGATCACGCCGTGCACCTCGGCGCGCGACAGGTTCAGCGCGCGGGCGATCGGCGCCACGCAGTCCTCGGGCAGGTAGCCGAGCCGTTGCTGCACGTCGTGCAACAACGGCAGCAGCGCGCCGGGCCGGTGCGCATGGCGTTCGATCGCCGCCGCGACAGCCTGTGCGGTTGCGCTGGCCGCGCTGGCGGCGGCGGGATGAGACGCGGCGGACTCCATCTGTGGTTTCGGTCGATCCTGCACTGCGGGCCTGCCGGGGTTTCGCGGCAGACGGGACGCCCGATGGCTTCGCCCGCTCGCTACTGTCGCGCGCCGCGCGACGCTTTTCAATAGGGACGGCCGCAGGGTCTCCCCTGAAGCCGTGCCTACGTGCCGTCCTCGCCGATCGTGCCGAACTCGACCGGGGTGCGGGCGTAGAACACGTGCACGCCGTGCTCGCGCAGATGCGCGAACAGGCGTTCGGCCTCCTCGACGGTCGCGATCATCGTCACTTCGACGGGCTGGTCGGCCAGTTCGAAGAAGCGCGCCGAGTGAATCCGTCGGTGGGCGCCGAAGCCTTCGGCGCCGAGCAGCGCGGTGGCGCCGTGCACGCCGAGGCCGCGCGCGCTTTCGACAAGCCAGTCGGCGAGCGGGCGGCCGTCCTGCCTGCGATCCTGCTGGGTGAAGAACGTGATCTGGTATCCGTGCATCGTTGCCTCCTACCCGGCCCTGACCCAGCTGAACGTGGCGATGCCGAGCACCGTGCAGGCGAGCGAGCCGAGCAGGTGCAGGAAGACGATCGCCGCGGCCGAGGTCAGGTCGCCGCGCTGCGCGGCAGTGACGACCTCGAGCGAGAACGTGGAAAACGTGGTCAGCCCGCCGAGGAACCCGGTGATGATGAAAAGGCGCCACTCGGGCGACAGCATCGGCAGCCCGGAGAAGTAGGCGAACGCCAGCCCGATCAGGTAGCCGCCGACCAGGTTCGCCGCCAGCGTGCCGAACGGAATGCTCGGCCACAGGTGATTGAGCCAGGTGCCGAGCAGCCAGCGCAGCAGGGCGCCGGCCGATGCGCCGGCGCAGATCGACGTGACGCTGAGCAGCATGCCGTTCTCCGTCAGTGGTCCGCGTTAGTGAATCAGATCAAAGTGTGCCGACGCTCAGCCGAAGCGCACGCCGTGCCGCTGCGAGGTGAGCCGCGGGTCGCGCGATTTGACGAGCACCGGAGCGCCTGCCAGCAGTTCGTCGCAGCGCTGCAGCGTTTCCTCTTCCAGGCGCTGCATCGCCTCGCGGGTGAAGAAGGTCAGGTGCGGCGTCAGGATCACGTTGTCCATGCCGAACAGCACGCTCAACGGGTGGCCGCGCAGGGCGAGCGGCTCCTGCGCGTACACGTCGAGCCCGGCGCCGCCGAGCCGGCCGTCCTGCAGCGCGCGCAGCAGCTCGGCTTCGTCGACGAGCGCCCCGCGCGAGACGTTGATCAGGATCGCCCCCCGCTTCATGCGTTCGAACTCGCGCCGTCCGATCAGGCCGCGCGTAACGTCGTTCAGCACGCAGTGGATCGAGACGAAATCGCATTCGGCGAGCATTTCGTGCAGGCTGTCGCGCTTGTCCACGCCGGCGTCGTGCATCTCGGCCGCGGCCACGTGGGGATCGAAGCCGAGCACCCGCATCCGGAAGCCGGCCGCCATTTTCGCCATGCTGCGGCCGATGCGGCCCACGCCGACCAGCCCGAGGGTCTTGCCGGCAATGTCGGAAGCGAGCCACGGCGTGCTCGGCCACAGCCAGCCGTCGCGGCGCATCGCCTCGTGCATCGGCGCGAGCTTCCTGGCCAGCGCCAGCAGCAGCGTGAACGCGCCTTCGGCCACCGTGCGCTCGGCGTACTCGGGCACGTTGACGACCGGGATGCGGCGCGCCTTGGCAGCCTCGATGTCGATGGCGTCGATGCCGACCCCGTACTTGACGATGCCGCGCAGGCGGGTGGCGCCTTCGATCACGCGGCGGGTGATGGGCGTGTAGCACATCAGCAGCAGATCAGCGCCGGCAACTGCACGCGCGAGTTCGTCTTCGGCAACGCCGTCGGGCAGCAGCACCAGGTCGAGGCCGCGCCCGCGCAGGCCGGCGTCGATGCGCGGGCATTCGAGTTCGGCGTCCGTGCGGACGGCTTTCAAGACTTTGCTTCCTCGGCGAGGCACTGCTCGACGATGTCGAGCGCGTCGTCCATCTGCTCGCGCGTGGTGACGAGCGGCGGAGTGAGCGTCAGCACGTTGCCCATCGTGGTCTTGAACGAGAGGCCGCGCGACAGCGCGCGGTACAGCACGCGCTCTGCGGCATCGCCGGCCGGCGTCTTCGCGTCGCGGTCGCTGACCAGTTCCATGCCGAGCAGGAAGCCGCGGCCGCGCACGTCGCCGATCAGCGGATGCCTGCGTTTCATCTCCTCCATCCGCGCCAGCGCATGGTCGCCGACGCGCGCGGCGTTCTCGACCAGGCCCTCGCGCTCGATCACCTCGAGCGTGGCCAGTGCGGCGCGCGCCGTGACCGGGTTCTTCTCGTGCGTGTAGTGGCCGTAGGCGTACTCGCCGGCGACATCGAGCGTCGGCGGCAGCCTGCCGGCCGGCGCGCCTGCGAGCGGCCCGCTGCGCGCGATGCACGCCGCGATCGGCAGCACGCCGCCGCCGAGCGCCTTGCCGAGCACGACGATGTCCGGTGCCGCGCCGTCGTGCTCGGCGGCGAAGAAGCGGCCGGTCTTGCCGAGCCCGGTCGGGATCTCGTCGAACACCAGCAGCGTGCCGTGTGCGTGGCAGGCATCGCGCACCGCCTGCCAGTAGCCGGGCGGCGGGATAAAGGGCACGGCGCGCGCCGGCTCGGCGATCACCGCCGCGACGTCGCCCTCGCGTTCGAGCACGTAGCGCACCATCGCCGCGCAGGCCAGGCGGCAGCGGTCGAGATCGGGTCGGCCGTCGGCATCGACCGGATGGCCGTAGGCGCAGCGGTAGCAGCCGAACGGCGCGACGTGCTCGGTGCCGGGCAGCAGCGGGCCGACCGCACCTGAGCGGAACAGCGCTTCGCCGCCCACGCTCGATGAGCCGAGCCCGGCGCCGTGGAATGCGTCCCAGAAGCTCAGTGTCTTGAAGCGGCCGGTCGCGGCGCGGGCGAGCTTGATCGCGACCTCGACCGCGTCGCTGCCGCCGGTGGTGAACAGCACCTTGCCGGCCGTGCCGGTGAGCGATCTGAAGCGCGCGCCGAGCGCCTCGGCCAGCTCCACCGCCGCCTCGCTGGCGTAGCGGCGCGGCGCGAAGCTCAACTCGTCGAGCTGCTTCCTGATCGCGGCGATCACGTGCGGATGCGCGTAGCCCACGTGGTGCACGTTGTTGCCGTGGAAGTCCATGTAGCGCCGGCCCGCCACGTCCTCGATCCAGATGCCCTCGGCCCTGCGGATCGCGTTCAGGCACGGCGTCGATACCGACTGGTGCAGGAAGGCGGCGCTGTCGCGGTCGAGCAGGGCGCGCGTGGCGGCGTCGAGATGCTCGGCCTGCCAGCGCGTGCGCCGCGTCGACAGGTTGACGTCGCCTTCGGATTGGCTCGGGGTGCTGGTCACTGGGCGCGTCATTTTCGTGGGCCGTTGCCTGCAAGAGGGTCAGTCGGAATCCGGCGCCGACGGTGCCTAGCATCTCACAAGGCGACAGTCTGACTTCGACTGTCCGCGACGGGTACAGGGCCCGCGCATTCGAGTAACTTAGCCGCCGTGCCCGCCAACCTTTCTCCCGAATACAAGGCCGCCGAGGCCGGCTTCCGTGCGACGCGCGAGCCGCGCGAGCGGCTCGAGTGGCTGCGCGAGATGCTGCGCACGATCCCCAAGCACAAGGGCACCGAGCATCTGCAGGCGGACATCAAGGCGCGCATCAAGGACCTCGGCGAACAGCTCGAAGGCGGCCGGAAGAGCGGCGGGCATGGCGGCCCGACGCTGGTAATCCGGCCCGAGGGCGCGGCGCAGATCGCGCTGGTCGGGCCGCCGAGCAGCGGCAAGTCGGCGCTGCACGCGCGGCTCACTGCCTCCGGCGCCGTGGTTGCGCCCTACCCGTTCACGACGCAGGTTCCGCAGCCGGGAATGCTGCCGCACGAGGACATCCACTTCCAGCTGGTCGACCTGCCGCCGATAGCGCCCGAACATCCGGTGCCGTGGATCGGCAGCACGCTGCAGACGGCCGACGCCGCGCTGCTGGTGCTCGACCTGACGGACCCCGCCGATCTCGACCAGTTGCAGGCGTTGCGTTCGATCCTCGCCGGCCGGCGCGTCACGCTCGCCGGGCGCTGGCCGGCCGATGCCGGCGCGTGTGACGACGAAGCAACTGCCGGCGACGACGGCGCAGGCGATCCATTTTCGGTGCGGCTGCCGACGCTGCTGCTGGCGAACAAGGCCGATCGGGTCGCCGACGCCGCGGCCGAAATCCAGGTGCTGCGCGAGCTATCGGGGTTGCCGTTTCCGGCGCTCGCCGTGTCGGCCGAAACCGGACTTGGACTGGGCGAACTCGGGCCGTGGCTGTTCCGGCATCTCGGCATCGTCCGCGTCTACACCAAGGTGCCGGGACACGCGGTCGACCGCCAGCGGCCGTTCACGCTGCGCGGCGGCCAGACCGTCGGCGACGTGGCGCGGCTGGTGCACGGCGAACTCGCGCACAAGCTGCGCTGGGCGCGCATCTGGGGGCCATCGGGCTTCGACGGCCAGCAGGTCGGAGGGGAACATCGCCTGGCCGACGGCGACGTGGTTGAATTGCACACCTGACGATGAAAGGCGAGGGGAGAGATGAGACGAGTCCTGCCACTGCTGCTCCTGCTCGCCTGCGCGCCGGGCGCTGACGCCGCCGACATCGACGCCGGCCGCGCCAAGGCGGTGACGGTCTGCGCCGCCTGCCACGGCGCCACCGGCATCAGCGTCGCCGAATCGATTCCGAACCTGGCCGCGCAGCGCGCCGGCTATCTCGCGGCGCAACTGCGGGCGCTGAAGGACGGCACGCGCAAGAACGCGATGATGAACGCCATCGCGGCGCAGCTCTCCCCCGAGGACATCGCCAACCTGGCGGCGTACTTCGCGGCGCAGCCGGGCGCGCAGGCGAGCGACAAGTCGGGGCTGCTGCCGAACATGGCGGCCACCCGCGTCACCTTCCCCCAGGGTTTCAGGGACACGTACACCCGTTATCACGCGATGAACTTCCCGGCGACGAAGCAGGTGCGCCACTTCTACGCCAACAAGGTGGCGCTGCAGGCGGCGAAGACAGGCAAGCCGTTGCCGGACGGCTCGGTCGTGGTCGTCGAGGTGCACACGGCACGACTCGATTTCGACGACAAGCCCATCATCGGCGCCGACGGTTTTTTCGTCGCCGAGCATCTGGTCGCCTACAGCACGATGGCGCGCGGCAAGGGCTGGGGCGCCGACATCCCGGAGATGCTGCGCAACGAGAACTGGAACTACGCCGTCTTCACCCCCGAAGGCAAGCCGCGCACGATCAACCAGGCCGAGTGCCTCGCCTGCCACAAGCCGCTCGACAAGGCGAGCTTCGTGTTCACGCTGAAGGAACTGGCCCAGGTGAAATAGGGGAGGTGGCTGGCGGTCGCTTCGGCAGGAAGCGCCTGAACGCGCACTTCGCGGTGCCTGCGCCATGCGGAAATACATTCGCCATCCGGCCGACATTCCGATCGAGCTGAGTCCGCTCGACGACGACGGCGCATCGTTGCCGCGGCTGGTCAATGTCGGCAGCGGCGGGCTGGCCCTGCGTTCGGCGCGCGCCTTTCGGCCGGCGCGAGAGGTCACTGTTCGCGTTCCCTGGGTTCAGCCGCCGTTCTCGGCGACAGCGCGCGTCGTCTGGTGCCGGCCGCGCGAAGGCGGATACGAACTCGGCCTGGCGTTCACCGACGCCGACGACGCCTTTCGTGCCCGCATGGTCGAACAGGTCTGCCACATCGAGCACTACCGGCGGCAGCAACTGGCCAAAGGCCGCGTGCTCGCCGCCGAGGAGGCCGCGCGCGAGTGGATCGAGCGCAATGCGGCGCGCTTCCCGGCCGTCGGAAGGAATTCCCGAAGCTGAGACGCGCCGGCCACGCCGCGGGCGCGATGCATCGTCGCGCCGACGTCGTCAGCGGGCCGTACGCTACGATCGGCGTCGTTTTCAGGAGCCCGTTCCGATGCATTTCGTCTGCCTCGATCTCGAAGGGGTGCTGGTCCCCGAGATCTGGATCGCCTTTGCCGAGCGCACGGGCATTGCCGAATTCCGCCGCACGACGCGCGACGAACCCGACTACGGCAAACTGATGCGCTGGCGGCTGGGACTGCTGCGCGAGCACGGGCTGAAGCTCGCCGACATCCGCAACGTGATCGCCGGCATGGCGCCGCTTCCCGGCGCAAAGGACTTCCTCGATGCGTTGCGCAGCCGCTACCAGGTGGTGATTCTCTCGGACACCTTCTACGAGTTTGCCGACCCGCTGATGGCGCAGCTCGGCCGGCCGACGCTGATGTGCAATCGCCTGCTGGTCGACGACGAAGGCTTCCTCGCCGACTATCGGCTGCGGCAAAGCGAGCAGAAGCGGCAGGCGGTCCTGGCGCTGAAGAGCCTCAATTTCCGCGTCATCGCCGCCGGCGACTCGTACAACGACACCGGCATGCTCGCCGCCGCCGACGCCGGCTTCTTCATTCATCCGCCGCCGGCCATCGCGGAACAGTTCCCGCAGTTCGCCGTGCACGACGACTTCGCCGGGCTGAGGCGCTCGATCGACGCGGCCGCGGGGCGCTGGAACTGAGGAGCCCGGCCGGGACCGGCCGGGCGATCGTGCCGGCGAACTCCTCGGCGGCTCGGCGGCGCAGCTTTTTCGGCAGCGATCGCCTTCATAATCCGCGGCGATGTCCGAGATCGTTCTCGAAAACGTTTCGAAGCGCTACGGCGCGGTGACGCGCGGTCGACGGCGTGAGCCTGCGTGCCGAAGTCGGGCAAGTTCCTGGTGCTGCTCGGCCCGTCGGGCTGCGGCAAGTCGACCGCGCTGCGGCTGATCGCCGGGCTGGAGGAGCCGAGCGAGGGCACGGATCCTCATCGACGGCCGCGACGTCACGCGGCTGAACCCGGACAAGCGCCGCATCTCGATGGTGTTCCAGTCGTACGCGCTGTTCCCGCACCTGTCGGTGGCCGAGAACATCGTCTTCGGGCTGAAGGTGCGGCGCATGCCGGCGGCCGAGCGGGCCGAGCGGCTCGCGCGAAAGTCGCCGCGCTGGTGGGACTGTCGGAGCAACTCGCACGCAAGCCGTCGCAGCTGTCGGGCGGGCAGCGCCAGCGCGTGGCGCTGGCGCGCGCGATCGTCGCCGAGAACAAGATCTGCCTGATGGACGAGCCGCTGTCGAACCTCGACGCGCAGCTGCGCCACGGCATGCGCGTCGAGATCCGCGCCCTGCAGCAGCGGCTCGGCATGACGGTCGTCTACGTGACGCACGACCAGATCGAGGCGATGAGCATGGCCGACCGCGTCGATGCTGATGCGCGAAGGGCGCATCGAGCAGGAGGGCTCGCCGGAGGAGCTGTACGCGCGGCCGGCGACGCTGTTCGCGGCGCGCTTCATCGGCACGCCGGCGATGAACCTGGTCGCGCTCGACGACGGCCCGCACGGCGCGGTGATCCGCGGCGCGACCGAGACGGTGCTGCGCGGCGCGGGCCGTGGCCTGACGCTCGGCATCCGCCCCGAGCACATCGCGCTGGTCGACTCCGGTGGCGTGGCCGCCGAGGTGACCAGCGCCGAGTACCACGGCGCCGACACGATCCTGACCACGCGCGTCGGCCAGGAGTCGCTGCTGCTGCGCGCGCCCGGCCAGCGCGCGCTCGCCACCGGGGCCGCCGTGCGGCTCGGCTGGGAGCCGGAATCGCTGCACGTGTTCGACGCGGACAGCGGCAGGCGGGTTGACCAAGGCCATGCGAAGCTGCGCACGGCGCAGGTGGCTTGATGCATTGCGACTTGCCCGATCGCGTTGAAGAGGACTTGTCGGACCGCCGCTCTGGCCCCAGAGTCGGCGTTTGTCGAGACGAGAAGGCGAAACAAGGGAGGAAGACCATGAAATGGTTGTCTGCTTTGTGCTGGCCGGGCTGCTCGCGGCCGTCGGCTCCGGCGCGTGCCGCGACCGAGCTCACGTTCTACTACCCGATCGCCGTCGGCGGGCCGCTCACCAAGGTGATCGACGGCTACGCGCGCGCAGTTCGAGAAGGCAGCACCCGGACATCAAGGTCAACCCGATCTACGCCGGCAACTACGACGACGCGCGCATCAAGGCGCTCGCCGCGCTGAAGGCCGGCCAGCCGGCGCAGCTCTCGGTGCTGTTCTCGATCGACATCTACGAGCTGCTCGAGCAGGACGTGATCATCGCCTGGGACGACGTCGCCACCACGGCCGACGACAAGGCCTGGCTCAAGGCCTTCTACCCGGCGCTGATGATCGAACGGCACCTACAAGGGCAAGGTCTACGGCATCCCGTTCCAGCGCTCGACCATCGTGCTGTACTGGAACAAGGACGCGTTCAAGGAAGCCGGGCTCGACCCGGACAAGCCGCCCGCCAACTGGACCGAGATGGCAGCAGATGGCGGCCAAGCTGGTCAAGAAGGACGCCGGCGGCAACGTCACGCGCTGGGGCGTGATGGTGCCGTCAACCGGCTACCCGTACTGGATGTTCCAGGCCTTCGCGCGGCAGAACGGCCAGGACCTGATGAACCGGGACGGCAACGCCGACCAACTACGCGCACCCGGACGTGATCGCGGCGCTGCAGTACTGGCGCGACCTCGGCGGCAAGCACAAGGTGATGCCCGAGGGCACGGTCGAGTGGGGCACGCTGCGCCAGGCCTTCCTCGAAGGCAAGACGGCGATGATGTGGCACACCACCGGCAACCTCACCGCGGTGAAGGACACCGCCAAGTTCCCGTTCGGCGTGGCGATGCTGCCGGCCTCGAAGCAGCGCGGCTCGCCCACCGGCGGCGGCAACTTCTACATCTTCAAGAAGACGACGCCGGACGAGCGCAAGGCCGCGCTCGCCTTCGTCAAGTGGATGACCGCGCCCGAGCGCGCCGCCGACTGGAGCATGGCCACCGGCTACGTCGCCACGCGGCCCGACGCCTACGACACGCCGAAGCTCAAGGAGTACGCCGCGAGCTTCCCGCCGGCGGTGGTGGCGCGCGACCAGTTCGAGTTCGCCACGCCCGAGCTGTCGACGTTCCAGACCGGCCGCGTGCGCAAGCTGCTCGACGACGCGATCCAGGCCACGCTCACCGGCCAGAAGGCGCCGGCCGAGGCGCTGAAGGCGGCGCAGGACGAGGCGGACAGGCTGCTGAAGCCGTATCGATGAGGCCGATAGCATGTTTACGGCTGGCTGCTGCTCACGCCGGCCGCGATCCTGCTGATCGCGTTCACCCACTATCCGGCGGTCGCGACACTCTTCGACAGCTTCTTCTCCACCGGGACGGTCGTGCGGCCGTCCCGTTTCGTCGGTCTCGGCAACTACGCCTCGCTCGCCGACGACCCGATCTTCTGGCAGGTGCTGCGCAACAACCTCTGGTTCGCGCTCGGCACCATTCCCACCGCGATCGCGCATCGCGCTGGTGATGGCGCTGTGGGTCAACGACAAGCTGCCGGCGCGCGGCCTGGTGCGCATGGCGTACTTCACGCCGACGGTGCTGCCGATGATCGCGGTGGCCAACATCTGGCTCTTCTTCTACACGCCGCAGATCGGCCTGATCGACCAGTTCCGCGCGCTCTTCGGCGCGCCGAGCCACAACTGGCTCGGCGATCCGAACACCGTGCTCGGCGCGACGATGGTGATGGTCGTGTGGAAGGAGGCCGGCTTCTTCATGATCTTCTACCTGGCGGCGCTGCAGATCGCTGCCGCCGGAGCTCGAGGAGGCGGGCGAAGATCGAGGGCGCCTCGCGCTGGTACTTCTTCCGGCGGGTGACCTTCCCGCTGCTGATGCCGACCACGCTGTTCGTGCTGGTCAACGCGACGATCAACTCGTTCAAGCTGGTCGACCACCTGTTCATCCTGACCAAGGGCGGGCCGGACAACGCCTCGAGCCTGCTGCTGTACTACATCTACCAGGTGGCGTTCAGCTTCTTCGAGACGACCTACGCGGCGACGCTCGACCGTCGTGCTGCTGGCGCTGCTCGCCGTGCTCGCGCTGCTGCAGTTCCTGCTGATCGAGCGACGGGTGCACTACCGATGAGGATCGGAGGCCACCGCGTGCCCGTGCTGGAAACAGGCGCCGCCTGGCTGCTGGCGGCACTGTGGCTGTCGCCGCTGCTTTATGCGTTCTGGGCCGCGTTCCACCCGCCGGAGTTCGCCGTCCACTTCAATCTGTTGGCGCCGCTGACGCTGAACAACTTCGCCAAGGCGTGGACCTACGCGCCGTTTCCGCGCCACTTGCTGAACACCGTGATCCTGGTCACGATGATCCTGTCGGCGCAGTTCGTGCTGTGCACGCTGGCCGGCTACGCCTTCGCGCGCTTCGAATTCGCCGGCCGCGACATCGCCTTCGGCCTGGTGCTGGTGCAGCTGATGATCATGCCCGAGGTGCTGATCGTCGAGAACTACCGCATCATGAGCCAGCTCGGACTCGTCGACACGATCCTCGGCATCGGCCTGCCGTACATGGCCAGCGCCTTCGGCATCTTCCTGCTGCGGCAGACGTTCAAGACCGTGCCGCGCGAACTCGAGGACGCGGCCCGCGTCGAGGGCTGCAGTTTCCTCGGCGTGCTGTGGCGCGTCTACGTGCCGCTGGCGCGGCCGACCTATCTCGCCTACGGCCTGGTGTCGGTCAGCTACCACTGGAACAACTTCCTCTGGCCGCTGGTGATCACCAATTCGATCGAGACGCGGCCGCTGACGGTGGGGCTGGCGATCTTCGGCGCGCCCGAGTCGGGTGTCGACTGGGCGGTGATCAGCGCCGGCACGCTGATGGCGGTCGCGCCGTTGCTGGTGGCGTTCCTGCTCTTCCAGCGGCAGTTCATCCAGTCGTTCATGCAGGCCGGCATCAAGTAGAGAGAGGACGATGACGGCGATCCTGACCTGGAACATCCAGTGCGGCCTCGGCTGCGACGCCGTGGTCGACCTGGCGCGCATCGCCCGCTTGGCCGGCGCGATGGGCGAGGCCGATGTGATCTGCTTTCAGGAGGTCGCGCGCAACGACCCGGCCTACGGCGGCGGCGCCGATCAGGTCGCTGAACTGCAGAAGCTGTTTCCTGAATATGAAGCGTTCTTCGGTGCCGGACTGGACCGGCAGGGTGAGCGCAAGGCGCGGCGCCAGTTCGGCAACCTGATCCTGTCGCGGCTGCCGGTGCTGCAGGCGTTCTGCCACCTGCTGCCGCATCCAGCGGCGGCCGGCATCAAGCATATGCAGCGACAGGCGATCGAGGTCGTCGTCGACACAAGCGCCGGACCGCTGCGCGTGATGACGACGCACCTGGAGTACTACTCCACCGCGCACCGCGCGGCGCAGATCGAGCGCCTGCGCGCGCTGCAGGCCGAGGTCGCGGACAACGATGCGCAGCCGGCCAAGCCCGCCAGGAGTCCGTACGACCCGGTGCCGCGTCCGGCGTCGCTGGTGCTGTGCGGCGACATGAACGTGCAGCCGGACGAAGACGAATACCGGCAGTTGTTTGCGCCGCCGCTGCTCGATGCTTGGCGTGTGACGCGCGGCAGCGAGCCGCATCCGCCGAGCACCGGCCTGTTCGACCGCAAGCAGTGGGCGATGGGCGGCCACTGCCGCGACTACTTTGCGGTGACGGCGGATGTCGCAGCGCGCATCGCGGCAGTCGAGATGGATGCGGAGACCGACGCATCCGATCACCAGCCGCTGCGGCTGGTGCTGCGCGACTGAGGATTGGTCGCGCGACCGATACAACTGCTCTCCGATGGTTGACTGCTTCAGGTCGTGAAGACAGTGCGTGCGATCGGCCACTTCCTGTCGCCCGCGCGTTCTTGAGCCGACGCTGGCTACGACCGGCTTCAAGGCTGAGGAGACATAGCTTGGAGGCACGTGCGCCGTACCGGACTCCTCAAGGCAGACGTTCGGAAACCAGCGGTGCCGACGACTGCGAAGCGCGACTCCAGTGTCAGCTTGTCCCTGTCGCGAACTGGCGCAACCGACCTATAGCTGAAGTTCGAAAGGCCCAATCCAAGGCCGCGAAGCGGCCTTTCACTGCCGTGTTGCGATCGTGCGGCATGATTTGGCACATCCGCTCGAATCAGTTCTCGAGCTCGCGGGGAGCGCCGTGTGCGCGGGCGGCGACATAATTTGCGCTGCCATCGTGATCGGGCCGAACCCATGCAAGCGAAGCCGCGCTCAAGCGAACCCCTCGGGCTGCTCAACATGTTCCTGCACACGGTGCACGTCGGCGAGGCGGTCTGACCATGATTCCCAAGATATTCGTCGCCATCGTGGCGCTCTTTGCGAGCCTGGTGCTCCTGGTGATGGGCAACTCGAGCCTGGGCACGATCGCCGCATTGCGGTTGGAGATCGAAGATTTCGAACCCGGCACCATCGGGCTCGTGCTGGCGCTGACCTCGCTGGGCTTCGTCCTCGGCAGCCTGTATGGCATACGCGTCGTCCAACGCGTCGGCCATATCCGGGCATTCGCGGTGTTTGCGAGCATTGCGGCTGCTGCCACGCTGATGCATCCGCTGCATGTCTCGGTGCCGGGCTGGATGCTGTTCCGGCTTGCGCTTGGGTTCTGCATCGCCGGCCTGATGCTGGTGATAGAGAGCTGGATCAACTCCCACGCCACCAATCAATCGCGTGGCGCCCTGCTGGCCACCTACATGGTGTTGTTCTTTCTGGCAGCCTCGAGCGGGCAATTCATCGTGATGCTCGGCGACCCGGGACTGCATCAGCTGTTCGTCGTTGCTGCCATGTTCTTCATCCTGTCGCTCGTGCCGATCTCGTTGACGCGCTCGACGCCCCCCGTGATGGAGAGCGCGGGCAGGCTTGCCTTCGGTGCGCTATGGGTCCGGTCGGAGCTGGGACTGGTCGGCGCTGCCGTCAGTGGCGTCGTGCTCGGTGCCTTCGGGACCGTCGGCCCCGTGTATGGCTACGAAATGGGGCTGGAGGTCGACCAGATTGCGGCCTTCATGGGCATCTCGATCCTTGCGGCAATGGTGATCCAATGGCCGATGGGGTTCGTGTCGGATTACCTGCCGCGCCGCCTGGTGATCGTCAGCGTCGCAGGTGCGGCGGCGGGCCTGGCGCTCTTTACCGCCGCCTTCGGTCAACGCTCGTGGCTGCATCTTTATGGCGGCGTGGCATTGTTCTATGCGCTGGCGTCGTGCATCTATCCGCTGTGCCTGGCGCTGACGCACGACATGCTCGACAAGCGTCAAATCGTGCCGGCGAGCGCGACGCTGCTGCTGGCGAACGGCATCGGCGGAGTGGCCGGGCCGGTCATCGGTGGTGCCGCGATTTCCCTGCTCGGGCCTGCCGCGTTGTTTCTGTTTCTGGCTGCCGCGCTGGGACTGCTGCTGTTGCTGGCGCTGCACTCGTTCGCGCGTGAGAAGGGTCTTAAGGTGCAAGAACAGTCGCATTGCGTGGGCGTTGCGCCCGTATCAACCCCCGTGATCATGGAACTCGATCCGAGGCAGGAAGGTGGATAGCGGCACAGGCCTGCCGGCAGCTCGTGGCTGCCGGCCCGCTGGCGCGATGGCCGCCCGCTGTACACCTGCTGAGCGCCCACTCAGCCCGTGCCGAAGAACAGGTTCGGTAGGTATTGAACGATGTCCGCAATCAGGATGACGATGGGCACGCCCACCAGCGTGACGATGACGTAGGGCACGACGAATGCATGGATTGCACCGATGAAGACACGCGGTGGCGCGACGCCCTTGCTGTAGAAGAGGTCGAAGCCGAAAGGCGGCGACCTTTACCTTCGTGTGCGCACCTTCTGGTGACTGCCTGCCGGTCGCCTGCGGCGTAAACATGTTGAGGTGAGATGCCCGGAAGCTGACCGTGGTCAGCGACTGTTCATGGCCGACTGGCGACTTCAGAGGGGCGGGCGCGTGGCTGCGCCGGGTTTCGCTCGGCTGCGGAGCGAAGGTCGCTCGCCAGCACACTCGCTGCTATTTGGTAATTGACTGTCCAGCAAACACCTCCTTGTCCATGCAGGAGGCGTAGATCCAGCTTGAGGCGGTCACACCGAGCTTGTTGCAGAGCGCTTGAGACGAAGGATTGTCCGCCCTGACGCCGGTCATGAATCCGCGCGCCCCGTGGCGTTCCCACATGTGAATGATTGCCTGCGCGCCAAGGAGCAAGGCGATCCTTTCACCGCGCCGGTCATTGCGCGTCGCCAGCATTCCCCAGAAGACGTCCCTGGCGCGAGGGCTCGACGGGTGGTGGAGCATGTACGAAGAAGCGGACGCGACTGGACGGCCATCTCTATCAGTCGCGACCAGGCAGATGCCATCTCGTGACTGCCCTCTCATCACCGAACCCGGGACTGGCATGACATCGCATGACTGGCAAAGCTCGGCGACCTCGCGCACCAGTTCCGACGGTGTATCAGGGCCAAGCGCGGATATCTTGAGATCAGCCGGGAGCGGATAGGTCTGCAGGGCGAGATGGCTCGCTGCCAGCGCCGCCTCTCCGCCCCAGTAGTGCTCGTGCCGGTCGGTCGCGAGCCCTCTATTTTCGAGCTGCGCAAAAAGACTCCCGGCAGCGCTGGCAGGGTAGAAATAGGCGACGGCCGCGCCTTGCAGTTTCGCCAGCGCGAGCAAGACATCCGCTGCATCTTCCCCAGGGTCGCTCAGCGCGACCAAGCGCCCGTAGTACGCATAGCGCGGGTCGTTGCGAAGCAAACGCCACAGGCTGGCGCTGCGTCTGGCAAGCGCAATTCGATCCGGGGAACCGAAGTACTCGTCGTTGTCTGCCATGTGCGGCTCCTCATGATGCCGTCCCCGAGTTGCGCGGCGACAGCGCGGCAAGGCCAACTCAGAGACTGGATCGGCCTCTGCCTGGCTGCCACTCCAACACCCGGCCAAGCGCCGCGCATCGCCGGAAGATGCCAGAGGCCGGCCAAATAGAGTTTGCCCAGCGCGTCTGGTCTCGGACAATTCTGACGGGAGGACGTGACGACAGCAATTGGCCGGTCGTTCGCTTCCGCGATCCGGCCTGAGAGCCGGCCTTCACCGCGAGCGGCTGACTTGCCGGCTCCCGCTTTGGGCGAACCGGGGAAATCTCAGCACCCGGCCAGCGGACATCGGTAGCGGCGGGCCCGCCGCAGGCCGGCTGTACTGAAGACGCGCGGTTGGCGGTATGCGCCGGAGCAGGGTATGGTCGGCGCATGGACAGGTGGACGCACGGCGAGTCGGCCTTGCAGCTCCATGACGAGATGCGTGAAGCGCGGGCGCACACGGACGCGCTGTTCGCGCTGATCGCCGATGAGACGCTGTATGAGCGGCCGATTCCGGATCGGCACCGGCTGATTTTCTATGTCGGGCACTTGGATGCCTTCGACTGGAACCAGCTCGGCCGCGGGGTCCTCGACCTGCCTCCAGTCCACGCCGCGTTCGACCGCCTGTTTGAAGCGGGAATCGATCCTCCGCCGGGGCAGGCGCCGGAGGATTCACCGTTCGACTGGCCCACGCTCGCCGAGGTGCGAACCTATGTCACGCGCACTCGGCGGCTTCTGGACGAACGATGGGACGAACTGCCGGACGACCGGGTTCTCACGGCGCTGGAGCACCGCTGGATGCACGCCGAGACGCTGTGCTACCTGCTGCATCAGCTCGAGTCCTCGAAGAAGAGACCGCCATCGCGACGGCCGGACGGCGCCGCCGGGGCCAATCCATCGGCCCTGGATTCCGACCCGTGGGTGGGAGTTCTGGCCGGCCGGACCGCACTCGGACAGGTTGCGGGCGCCTTCGGCTGGGACA
This sequence comes from uncultured beta proteobacterium, assembly GCA_963847675.1. Classification (GTDB taxonomy): domain Bacteria; phylum Pseudomonadota; class Gammaproteobacteria; order Burkholderiales; family Burkholderiaceae_F; genus JADJWR01. Next base: position 128,401 of record CAWKAP010000006.1, on the reverse strand, counting down.
ATGAGTTCCCGCAGCACGCGGTAGACGTGGCCGCTTTCGAGATCGCCCGCCGCAAGGTCAGCAACGGGCAGTACCTGCGCTTCGTCGATGCCGGTGGGGCGCCACCCCACTTTTGGCAGAAGCGAGCCGGCCGGTGGTGGTTACGACGCATGTTCGACGAGGTGCCGTTGCCGCTCGAGGCTCCGGTCTATCTCACGCACCGGCAGGCGACTGCCTACGCCGAGTGGGTCGGCGCTCGCCTGCCGACCGAAGCGGAGTGGCAGCGCGCTGCCTACGGCGACGGCGAGCGAACCTTCCCGTGGGGCAGCGCGCCACCGGATGCCGAGCGGGCGAATCTCGGCTTCATCGGCTGGGACACGTTGCCGGTGAGCGCACAGCCCCTGAGCGCCACGCCGCACGGTGTCGAGCAGATGCTGGGCAACGGCTGGGAATGGACATCGTCCGCCTTTTCTGGCTTCAACGGCTTTGAGCCGCGTGGGTATTACCCGGGCTATTCGGCGAACTTCTTCGATGGAGCGCACTACGTCCTGAAAGGTGCGTCACCGCGCACCGCGCGGCGGCTCGCCCGGCCGTCGTTTCGCAACTGGTTCCGGGCCGAATATCCGTACGCGTTCGCCACGGTCCGACTCGCCCGCGGTCCGGGCTGAAGGGACGGCGTGGCCTTCGAGGACTACGACCTGCCGGAGTTCAGGACGGTCGATCACGTTTGCGTGCTCGGTTCGGAAGAGGCAGCGTGGTTCCGCGATCCGGAGGGCAACATCCTCTGCCTGCACGAGGACATCGTTTGAATCCGCCGGTCGCGGTCCGGACAGGGAAGGTACCTGGCGAGTACGTCGCTGCCCGCGTCTGCCCGGCGCGTCGAGTGACGGGTCTTCATTGCGATTGACGGCCGAGCGGATGCGCGCCCCGCAATTCTTCGAGTATCCCGATCCCGACGCGCCTTCACCGGCAGTCGAGGCGGCCGCGGGCCTTGCGGCAACGCCGGCAAACGTTCCGCCGAAGTTCTTCTACGACACCCTGGGCTCGAAGCTTTTCGAGGCCATCACCGAACTGCCTGAGTATTACCCGACGCGCACCGAAGCGGCGATCTTCAGCGCCTATCGCCGAGCCATCGCACAGGCGATCGAGGCAGTCGTCGGCCGCGACGTGCAACTCGTCGACCTCGGCGCCGGCAACTGCCAAAAGGCCGAACACCTTTTCGCCGCGTTCGCGGTCAGGCGTTACGTGGCCGTCGACATCGCTGCCGCTTACCTGCGCGGCACGCTCGAGAGGCTGCAGCAGCGCCACCCGCAACTCGACATCGTCGGCGTCGGACTTGATTTCTCCTCGCGCCTGGTACTGCCCGCCGGGGTCGCCGGCACGGCGTCGCTGCTGTTCTTCCCCGGTTCCAGCATCGGCAACTTCGCCCCCGAACAGGCGCTGCACCTGCTCCGCCAGGCGCACGCTGCCACCAGCGGCGGCGCGCTGCTGATCGGCATCGACCTCGTCAAAACCGGCGAGCTGATCGAAGCCGCCTACGACGACCCGCTCGGCGTCACCGCGGCCTTCAACCTGAATCTGCTGCGCCACCTGAACCGGTTGCTCGGCGCCGACTTCGACGTGCGCGAGTGGCGTCACGTCGCGTTCTTCGACGCGGCTGCCTCGCGCATCGAAATGCATCTCGAAGCGCGCCGGGCACTGACCGTGCATTGGCCCGGCGGCGAACGCCGCTTCGAAGCCGGCGAGCGCATCCACACCGAGGACTCTTACAAGTGGAGCCGCGACGCTTTCGGGGCGCTGCTGCTCGCCGCCGGCTTTCGCGATCTGCGGACCTGGACGGACCCGAGGGAGTGGTTCGCGGTAGTGCTGGCCCGCGCATGACCGAAGGCCGATCCGGACCGCAACGCAGCCCGCTGGCGGACAAGGACGTGCGTAGATTGCCATTGGCCCAGTGAACAGGCCCGGATGGCGGACCGGCGCTGTCGATCGATGCGGTGGCTGCTCGCGCCCGGGCTGCAAAGGGCAAGTCCAAAGGTGGACCGGTCGTTCACCCGGCGCCGATGCAGAACGATATACAGCGCTGGGCGCGCTTGGATGAGCCCCGGACGGAGCGATTGAGATTCGGCGCGCGGCGGGAGACGCTACGGGCTCACTGCTGCGGGACCCTCCGGTTGATGTCGCGCCTTTCTCCCGGTCAGTCCTTCGCCATCAGATATTCCGCCACCGCCTGGTAGGCCGGCAGAGAGGTCGGGTCGATGAGCCCATTCTGGGCCCGCGGGAACGAGGCCAGCCGGACCAGCACCATCTCTGCCCGGGGATCGACGTAGATCGTCTGTCCGTGGACACCGCGCGCGGCATAGGCGCCATGCTCGTTGTGGAAGACCCACCACTGGCTGGTGTAGCTGCCGTTCTTGATCGTGGGGAAGCCGCTGAACTTGGACGGGTCGCCACCGGCCCGGATCTTCTCGACTACCCCAGCCGGGAACAGCCGTCTGCCGTTGATTTCGCCCCCGTTGAGCATCAGAAGACCCAGCCGCCCGAGATCGCGCAGACCCGCGGTCACGCCACCGCCGGCGAACGGAACGCCCTTGCCGTCGACGGTCTGGTAAGCATCCTGCTCGGCGCCCATGGGCCGCCAGAGACGCTCGGAGGCGAGTTCGGTCACCGACTTGCCCGTCACGCGACTGATGATCCATCCCAGCATGTCGGAATTGATCGTCTTGTAGTGGAACGCTTCGCCGTGCTTGCCGTCGGGCTGGACCTGCTGGAGGTACGCCCAGTAACCGTCGGGGCCGCGATATCCCTCGGGCTTCGGCAGGGGGCTGGCGGCGCGGGAATAGAGCCAGATGTCGGCATTCGGGTCCGAGTAGTCCTCCGAATACCTGACGCCCGTCGTCATGTCCATGACCTGCCGCACCGTGGCGGTGGCGAAGGCGCTGTTGCCGATCTCGGGAATCACGTCGCGCACCCGCAGCCTGTCGTCCAGCACCCCCTCGGCCACGAGAATCTGCGCCAGCAGCCCGGTGATCGACTTCGTCATCGACATGATGGCGTGCTTGCCGTCTTCGCGCAGGCAGCCGAAGTAGCGCTCGTAGACGACCCGCCCCTTGTGGATGATCAGCATCCCGTCGGTGTAGTTGGCGAAGAGAGACTCCTCCCAGGTCATCGCCTTGTCGCCGTTCATCGGCTTGAAGGTGAGCGCGTCGATCTCGCGCGCCGTCTCCACGAACGCGGCGTGCGGCAGGTAGTCGAGCGGGACCGGCGCGCCGATCCCGCGGCTGATTTCCTCGGTCGGCAGGAACTCGCGCAGGTGGCAGACCGACCAGCGCAGCTTGGGAAAGCTGAAGTAGTTCGAATCCGGCTGCGTGATCAGCTTGTCGGGCGGCGGCGGAAAGCCCTGCATCCAGCCCATCACCCGCGGATCGGACTCCTGCGCGGACAGGGGGGCCGACTGGGCCATCACGGTCGTCGCGGTCCCGAAGGCGAGGGCGACCCCCGCCCAGAGCGTGGCAAGGCTGGAAATTGAAGACGACATGGATGAAACCCTTGGTCCAGTTCGGGGCATGGCCGGCAGTCACGTTCCGGATCCCCTCGCCGGGGATGGAAACGCTGACGCCGGCCGTCAGGAACGTGCTGCGATCGACGATACGGCTGACTTCGAGAAAGAGATCGTCCGACAGTTGCGCATCGGCGACCCCCGCGATCACGTTGGCCGTGCCGCCGGCGGGTCCGACGCGCGTGGCCAGATCGAACTGTATCGGGCTGTGGGGCTTGTTGGCACTGATGAGCGCATAGCGCAGGGCCAGCGTGTCCTTCGGAGTGGGTTAGAGGCGCAGCGCCAGGCCGTGCGATCGGAGGTTGGAACTGATGAAGTCGAACGACGAAGTGGGCGCCCGTCGCCGAGGCGCTCTGCGATCCCTCGTCATGGAGCCGGTCGTTCGCGTGCGCGCCCGGCGAGGTAAAAAATCGGCCCGTCGCGCGGGCAGCGACCTAATCGCTGGCGGACGCTCACGCCGCGGCCGCGCCGTCCAGTTGGGCAGTTGGCAGGAACTCGCCGCCGATCCGGCGCTTCGCACCGCTATCTCGGCGACTGACGCCCTAACCGGCGCCTGCGAGCACGCCGAGCCACTCGCCTGCCTCACGGAACGGCCGGCCGGAGCGTTCGGCGCGCGCGCGGATGTAGGCACCCTCGATCGCCGTCACAACCAGCCCAGCGTAGGAGCGAGTGCGCCGCGGCTCGCCGAGGTCGACGTAGCGGGCGATCAGCCTCCGCCAGTCGTCGAACGCCGCTTCGACCACGCCCCGCAGTCCGTCAAGCGAAGCGTCGAGGTCAAGGCACACCGCGCCAAAGGCGCAACTGCGCTGGAACCGGCCCTCCTCAACGCGCCGCGCGAACGCCTCGAAGAGCCGCCGCACGCGCTCGCCCGGCGCGCCGTCGCGCGCCAGTCCCTGCTCGATGAAGGCCATTACCCGGGCCGAGTAGACGTCGAGCGATTCGGCGACGATCTGCTGCTTGCCGGCGGGGAAGAAGTGGTAGACGGATCCCTTCGGCGCGCTGGAAGCGCGGACGATCTCGTTGATGCCGGCCCCGCTCAGGCCAGAGGCGCGCATCAGTTCGATGGCGGCGTCGACCATGCGGGCTCGGCTGTGACCTGCATCCTGCACTGCAGCTTGCTCCGATAAATAGACCAGTCTATATATTGCCCGCACGCAGCCTGTTGCGCAAGGAGGCCCCCGATGAACCACCCCGCCAGCATCCGCAGCACCGCCAGCGTCGAGGAGTGGCGCCTGCGCACCGACCTTGCGGCCTGCTACCGGCTGGTCGCCATGTTTCACTGGGATGACCTGATCTTCACCCACATCTCGGCCCGCCTTCCGGGGCCCGAGCACCACTTCCTGATCAACCCCTACGGCATGATGTTCGACGAGATCACCGCGTCGAGCCTGGTGAAGGTCGACCTCGAGGGTCGCAAGGTGGAGCCGAGCCCGTACGACATCAATCCGGCAGGCTTCACGATCCACAGCGCGATCCACGCCGCGCGCCAGGATGCGGCATGCGTGCTGCACGTTCACAGCGTGAACGGCGTTGCGGTCTCGGCGCAGCGCGACGGCTTGCTACCGCTGTCGCAGCACTCGATCTTCGTGCTCGCTTCCCTCGCCTACCACGACTACGAGGGAGTGGCGCTGAATGACGACGAAAAGCCGCGGCTGGTCCACGACCTCGGCGACCGCCGCTTCCTGATGCTGCGCAATCACGGCCTGCTCACCATTGGCCGCTCAGTAGCGGAGGCATTCGTCGCCATGTATTTCTTCGAGACAAGTTGCATGATCCAGGTGCGGGCCCAGAGCGGGGGCGCACTGCTCGGCCGGATCGGCCAGGCGATCGTCGACGGCGCACAGACACAGTGGGAGAGAGTCACGCACGGCGCAGGCGGGGGACTGGCGTGGCCGGCGCTCCTGCGGCGGCTTGATCGCGCGAACCCGGGCTATCGCGACTGACGACAGCTTCCGCTATTGGACGAAGCGCCCTGCGACTTTTGCTCGCTTCGCCGGCGGCCTTAGGCGGTTGTGTCACTCCATAAACAGGGGATAGAGGGTTCGCGAGATGAACGCCGACACTTCTTCGCTGCCCGTTTTCGGCGCAGAGGAGAAAGGTGTGTCTCGACTGCTGGCTCATTCCCGCACTGCCACCGCCGAGGGGCAGTCGGCGCGCATCCCCCTGCGCGGCGTTGCAATGGCCGTTGTGCTGGCTGGTCTGTTCAGTTCGAGTGACCTCATGGCGAGGCGCGGCGCCGAGGCCTCCGGTGGCGAGGCTTACGACCCGCTGCTCTCCGAACCGGGCGCTGTGTGCGCCCCCGCCGTCGCCGGACGTCCGCCCTTGCTTCAGAGGCTGATCGTCGCGCAAACCGAGACCAAACCCTTCAAGCCGCAGCCGATGCAAGCCGCGGGCGGCGACGTACCGCTGTACGACAACCTCGGCACGCTGTCCTTCAAGGTGGGAACGCGCAACGCGAAGGCGCAGCAGTACTTCGACCAGGGCATCCGCTGGGCCCTCGCGTTCAACCACGCCGAGGCTCAGCGCGCCTTCCAGATCGCGCAGAAGCTCGATCCGAAGCTGGCGATGGCCTGGTGGGGAGAGGCGCTGGTGCTCGGGCCGAACATCAACGCGCCGATGATGCCCGAGGCCGTTGCACCGGCGCTTGCCGCGCTTGCCAAGGCAGTCGAACTTGCGCCCGGCGCACCCGCGAAGGATCGTGCACTGATCGCGGCTCTCCGGGAACGCTATTCGGCAGATCCGAAGGCCGAGCGCGCCGCACTCGACGCCGCCTACGCCGACGCGATGAAGTCCGTCGCCGAGAAATACCCGGGCGACGACACCATCCTCACGCTGTACGCCGAGTCCGTGATGGACACGCAGCCCTGGGACTACTGGGAGGCGGGCGGCGCGAAACCCAAAGGCCGCGCCGGTGATCTGCTCGCGGCGCTGGAGAAGGTGCTCGCGCGCAATCCAGGTCACCCGGGCGCGATCCACCTCTACATCCACGCAGTCGAGGCGTCGACGAAGCCCGAGCGTGCGCTGCCCCACGCGCGACGCCTGGCCGCGTTGATGCCGGGTGCGGGCCATGTCGTGCACATGCCGGCCCACATCTACTACCGCATCGGCCTGTACAGGGAGTCCCTGGAGATCAACAAGCGTGCGATGGCCGTCGACGAGCAGTACTTCAAGACCTCGCCCTCGGACCCGATGTACAAGTCGGCCTACTACCCGCACAACATCCACTTCGTGCTGGTCTCGGCGCAGATGGGTGGCGATGGCCCGACCGCGATCGATGCCGCACGCAAGCTCGATGCGTCACTGTCCGACACGGTGATCGCGCAGTTCGCAGTGCTGGAACCCATTAAGGCCGCACCCTACCTGGCCCACGCGCTGTTCAGCGAGCCCGAAACGATCCTCGCCTTGAAGGCGCCGCCGAAGGAGCAGGTGGTGGTGTCCGCGCTGGCGCGCTACGCACGCGCGCTCGCCTTCGCGGCGAAGAAGGACGCAATCAGCGCGCAGCGCGAGATCGATGCCATCGCCGCGATGGAGCAGACGGCCGACTTCAAGCCGTACACCGACTGGGCAGTGCCGGGCAAGGAGATCGTGCAGACCGCGCGACTGGTCGCGAGCGCGCGCCTCGCCGACGCGCGGGGCGACCTCCCGGCGGCGGCCAAGGCCTACGAAGAGGCGATCGCCGTCGAAGACTCGCTCGCCTACATGGAGCCGCCCTACTGGTATTACCCGATTCGTCAGTCGCTGGGCTCGGTCTACCTGCGGCAGGGCAAGCTCGATGCGTCAGAGAAAGCTCTGCGCGATTCACTGGGCCGTGTCCGTAGCAACGGCTGGGCGCTGGCGGGACTTGCGGAGGTCTACAAGCGCAAGGGCGACGCGAAGGGCGAGGCCGCCGCGCGCCAGGCATACGCGCGGGCCTGGCTCGGCGGCGCCGCGCCCGACATCAACCGGTTGTAGGCGGCCTCGCGGTTTGCGAAGACGACCAGGAACTTGTCAACCAGCGGAATCACCTCCTCTTCGGCCGGTGCGCGCCTTCCCGTACTGCGGAGCGTCCGCTATCGGGTCGGTCGTCGTTAACCGTGCCGATGGCCGCTGTTAGCCGGCAGTGTGGGATCGCTATCAGCGCCGTAAGGCGCCGGTCGCGATAGCTGCATCGGCCGGCTTGTGTCTGCTCTCGGCGCGCACGGCGATCTTCTGCGACGGGCAAGGCCCGGCCATCTCCGGACGCTTGATCGCTCAGGCTAACTTGCCTCAGAGCAGACGATTCAGAGGGGGGCGATAGACTTCTTTGCACGCAGTCCCTTGCGAGGGACGACCCAATAATCCCGAGGACCCACAAATGGCAAAGCTCAAGCTGACCTACTTCGATTTCGACGGCGGACGCGGCGAGCCTGCGCGTCTGGCGCTTCACATCGGTGGCATCGCGTTCGAAGATCACCGCATCGCGGGTAAGGATTGGCCCGCTTTCCGCGACAAGACTCCGTTCCTTGCGCTACCCACGCTGGAAGTGGACGGCGAGGTGGTTTCGCAGTCCAACAGCATCAATCGCTACGTCGGCAAGCTGACCGGCCTGTATCCAAGGGACGACTTGCAGGCATTCCTGTGCGACGAGGTGATGGACGCGGCTGAGGACATCAGCACTCGGATCGCGCAGACCATCGACTTGCCCGAGGACGCCAAGAAAATCGCGCGCGAAGAGCTTGCGGCAGGTCACATCACGCGTTACCTGAAGCAATTCCAGGCGAGGCTGGAAGCAGCCGGCGGAGAGTATTTCGCTGACCGGCACCTTACGGTGGCGGATCTGAAGGTCGCCATGTTGATTCGCTGGCTGCGTTCCGGTGTGCTGGACTACATTCCGAAGGACCTCGTGGACACCGTCGCGCCGCAGCTGGTGAAACACTTCGAGCGCGTGACCGGCCATCCGAAAGTCGCGGAGTACTACCAGCGCCGCAAGGCGGCCTGATCGCATTGGGCGGCCCTTCACCCGCGGCTCGACAGACTCAACCCGGCCATGACCCGCCGTCCCGGCGCGCCGGCCAGAGGACCCGCAAGTGGACATGAAATGGAAAAATGGCGACGCCGGGGGTGAGGCATTAGGATGCCGTGCCTCGCGCAAGACATCCGCCTTTCCTCTGCCTGCTCACTTGGAGACTTCAGCGTGCGACGCTTCCGCGGCTTCATCTTTTTCAGTGCGACATATTTCGCGCTTGCGCTGCCTGCTGCCGCACAGGAGACCGCCGACACGATCTATTTCGGCGGCCCGATCGTCACCATGACCCGGGATGGTGACCGGGTGCAGGCCCTCGCCGTCCGCGGCGACAGGATCCTGGCCGCGGGGACCCGGCAGGACGTGATGGCGCTCAAGGGTGCGAGCACGAGGATGGTCGACCTCAAGGGGCGCGCGCTGATGCCGGGGTTCATCGACGCGCACTCGCACGTCGTCCAGCAGTCGCTCAAGTTCTCGGTCGTCAACCTGGATCCCTCCCCGATCGGCGACGTGAAGACCATCGCGGACATCCAGCGCAAGCTCCGGCAACGTATCAAGGAGACGAAGCCGCAGCCTGGCAAGTGGGTGTTCGGCTGGGGCTACGACGACACAGGTGTGGCCGAGCGGCGCCACCCGACCCGGCAGGACCTCGATGCAGTGTCCACGGCCCACCCGATCCTGTTGATGCATATATCGAGTCACCTGATGACCGCCAACAGCAAGGCGCTGGAGCTGGCCGGCATCACCGCTGAAACGCCGGATCCGGAAGGCGGCAAGATCCAGCGCGCGCCCTCGAGCAAGGAGCCGAACGGTGTGCTCGAAGAAAAGGCCATGGGCTTTATGCTCAAGGCCGTTCCCTCGCTACCGGCCGATCGCGCCCTGGACATGTTGGCCTACGGGCTTGGCAAGTACGCGGAGGCTGGAATCACCACAGCCCAAGAAGGCGGCGCGCTGCCGATAATGCTCAAGCTACTCGAGAGCGGCGCCAAGGCGGGCATCATGCCGATCGACGTGGTGTCTTACCCCGTTTACGCCACGCTGGATGATGCGACTGTCTCACGGATCGCCGAGGGTTGGAACAAGCCTGCACGTTACAGAATGGGCGGCATCAAGCTGGTGATGGACGGCTCGATCCAGGGCTATACCGCCTACCTGAGCAAGCCTTACCACGTCCAGCCGAAGGGCAGCGGCGCAGTCCACGCCGACCGCTGCGAATCGGATGCCGGAGTCCAGATGGTCCTCGGTGCGGATCCCGATTCGTCTTCCAAGGACGGGACCGGTCGGGAGGCGGGCGGGGGCCACCGCGGCTATGCGAACATGACGCTCGACGAAACGGTCAAGTACCTGCGGCTCGCCGACAAGGCGGGCGTCCCGGTGCTCGCGCACACCAACGGTGACGCGGCGACCGACCTGCTGATCGAGGCTGTCCGCCAGGTCCGCGGCGAGCAGCCGCGGCCCGACCTGCGGACCGTGATCATCCACGCGCAGACGATGCGCGAGGACCAGCTCAATTACGCGGCGAACAACGGGCTCGTGCCGTCGTTCTTCCCGATCCACGTGCAGTTCTGGGGTGACCGGCACCGCGACATCTTCCTCGGCCCCGAGCGCGCGGCGCGAATCGATCCGGCCCGATCGGCACTCGACCGCGGCATGAAGATCACGCTGCACCACGATGCGCCGGTGGCGGGGATCGACATCCTCAACGTGGTTTCTTCCGCCGTAAACCGCCGCACCACCACCGGCAAGCTGCTGGGCCCGAAGGAGCGGATCACGCCCTACGAGGCGTTTCGCGCGGTCACCAAGGACGCCGCCTGGCAGTACTTCGAGGAGCACCGCAAGGGCACGCTCGAGCCCGGCAAGCTGGCCGACATGGTGATCCTGTCCGCGGACCCGCTGGCGATCGACCCGATGAAGATCAGTTCGATGCAGGTGCTCGAGACAATCAAGGACGGCAAGACCGTCTACCAGCAGAAGTAGAAGGAAGTCTTCGACTCCACTCCGAGTCGCGCGCATCGCGCAAGCGGAGTCGCCTGCGGTGTGCGCATCGACCACCGCCGCTGCCATGCTCTCGCGGCACCGGGGAAAGATCCACGCCGATGCCTATGCCTCCGCTTCGGGAGGGAAATGCAGCAGGCGATGGGCTTCCGTTGCGACCCAACGAGCCTCTTCGCGCACGACCAGTGGGGAGGCGGACTGGCATGGTTGAGCTTCCGCCATCAGCGGCCCTTCCAACGGCCGCTTCGGTAGATCATGTCAGTCGGCTCAGGGTCGGTTGCTCGCGGTCAGTTCGTTTGGGAGCAGCTGTTCGGTCGTTGACCGGTTTGCGGCGACTTGCGTAAGCCCGGGTCCGGCCATCTCCGGACGCTTGATCGCTCGGGCTAACTTGCCTCAGAGCAGACGATTCAGAGGGGGGCGATAGACTTCTTTGCACGCAGTCCCTTGCGAGGGACGACCCAATAATCCCGAGGACCCACAGATGGCAAAGCTCAAGCTGACCTACTTCGATTTCGACGGCGGACGCGGCGAGCCTGCGCGTCTGGCGCTTCACATCGGTGGCATCGCGTTCGAAGATCACCGCATCGCGGGTAAGGATTGGCCCGCTTTCCGCGACAAGACTCCGTTCCTTGCGCTACCCACGCTGGAAGTGGACGGCGAGGTGGTTTCGCAGTCCAACAGCATCAATCGCTACGTCGGCAAGCTGACCGGCCTGTATCCAAGGGACGACTTGCAGGCATTCCTGTGCGACGAGGTGATGGACGCGGCTGAGGACATCAGCCTCGGATCGGCGCAGACCATCGACTTGCCCGAGGACGCCAAGAAAATCGCGCGCGAAGAGCTTGCGGCAGGTCACATCACGCGTTTCCTGAAGCAATTCCAGGCGAGGCTGCAAGCAGCCGGCGGAGAGTATTTCGCTGACCGGCACCTTACGGTGGCGGATCTGAAGGTCGCCATGTTGATTCGCTGGCTGCGTTCCGGTGTGCTGGACTACATTCCGAAGGATCTCGTGGACACTGTCGCGCCGCAGCTGGTGAAACACTTCGAGCGCGTGACCGGCCATCCGAAAGTCGCGGAGTACTACCAGCGCCGCAAGGCGGCCTGATCGCATTGGGCGGCCCTTCACCCGCGGCTCGACAGACTCAACCCGGCCAAGAGCCGACGTCGCAAGGCTCTCGCCATTGACCCCCGGAGCAGTCATCATTGTCCAACGCCGCCTCTGCACGACCCGGCCTGATGCGCGACGCAGGACTCATCAGTCAGGCTGCCGGGCAGGAATGAATTGCGTACGATCGCAAGCAACGCTTGCCGGACGGCGGTCCCAGCCCCTCGGACTGGGTTGTTCAACGACGTTCGACAAATGTCTATGAGGACTGAGATCGTGACGTCCGCAGAATCTGCTTTCATGCTCGGCCTCGCGGGCCTCTCGTTGTCATTCGTCGGTTTTTCCTCGGTGGTGGTCACCCTTCGAGGGGCGCTAGGAGGCGAGATTTCCGAGCGGCATCTCCGCTTCGTGCGTCTCTATATCGAAGGCGGATTCCTGGTGACCGCCCTGGCATTGATTCCCGTGCTTCTGGATCTCCTTCATATCTCCGGGCCCGTCAATTGGCGTTTGTCCAGTGCTGCCGCTGCGTCGGTCCTCAGCGTCCTGCTGTTGACCCAGTTTCGCCGTCGTCGCGCGGTCGAAGGCGGCCGATTTCCACCATGGGTCGTCATCATTTACGCGCTTTCGCTTGCCACTGTTGTTGGACTCTGGCTCAACGCTGCGGGGATCCCGCTTTCGCCGAGTGTCGGCCCATACGCTGTTGCATTGACTTGGTCCCTTTGCGTCTTTGGTTTCATCTTTGTCCGCACGATCGACATCTTCCTGCACCGCGCCCACACCTGAAGCGGCGAGCGGCGATCATGCGGTGGTGGCTTGCGGTACGCCGATGGGAGCCGGTGTCGCAACGGACCATGGCGTTGTGGACCCTGAGACCCGCCGCTGCCGGTTGCAGCAGCCGGCCACAACGAGCCGGTCGTCTGCGCGCAGTGACTCGCCGAAGCCGGTTACTGAATCATGAGGGGCGAAGTGCGAATTTCGCCTAGTTGGGCGCGCGAAGTGCCAGCTTCGATTGACCCGCTCCCCGCGCACCGACCCAGCCGGCAACCAAACAGTAGCGTGCCGCGCGGACCTGAACGACCGGTCCACACGCAGCAACAGTCAGCTGCGGGTCGATAGCTCGCGGCGGAATCGATCGAAAGCTGCCGGCCACTCGCCGCGGTGCCAACCATCGCGCAGACGACCGCTGTCGCGCAGCCGCGATGCTCACGTCGAAAGCCGCGAACGATCGGTGACTGAGTCGTGCGGTCCGCTGACTCCGACGTCAAATGGGGGCCAGCGCGGCCTCCCGCAGGCGCGGCTACGCCGCCACTTGCTGCTCCAGTTCGGCCAGCTTCTCGTGCCGGAATGCGCCCCACAGCGCCGCGCCGATCGCGCCGGCGTAGATCGAGTCGGGGTGATTGACCGCCTCGACGGTGACCTTCTCGTTGACCATTTCCTCGCGGATCGCGGCCAGCAGTCCCGTGTCGAGCGCCAGGCCGCCGGTGAGCAGCGCGGTGCCGTCCTTGATGCCGGTGACCTTCAGCAGCTTGACGATGCGCGAGGCCATCGACAGGTGGATGCCCTTGAGGATGTCCGGCGTGGCGATGCCGCGGCTGACCATGTTGATGACGTCGGTCTCGGCCAGCACGGCGCAGATCGAACTCACCTTCTCCGGGTTGGCCGAGGTCTGCGACAGCGGGCCGATCTCCTCGACCGCGACGCCGAGGTAGCGGGCGATGTTCTCGAGGAACTGGCCGGAGCCCGAGGCGCACTGGCTGGTCATCTTGTACGACAGCACCTTGCCGCGCTCGTCGACGTAGATCGCGCGGCCGTTGAGCGCGCCGATGTCGACCACCGCGCGCGCGCCGGGCATCGCAGGAACACGCCGCCGCGCGCGTGCGTGGTCATCGAGTAGAAGTGGCCGGTGGCGAACCTGACGTTCTCGCCCTCGCCGGTGGTGGCGATGTAGTCGACGTCGTTCGGCGCCAGGCCGGCCTCGGCGAGCACGCCGTCGAAGCCTTCCTGGGCCAGCGTCATCGGGTCGCGGCGGCGGATGCGCTCGCAGCGCTTCGCCAGCCAGTCGTGGCGGTCGCCCTCGCTGCGGAACAGGGCGGTCTTGACGGCGCCGGAGCCGATGTCGATGCCGACAGTGATCGTCATGTTGCGCTCCTCAGGCGCGCGCCTGCGCGGTCTGGCCTTCCTCGACCACCGCGCGCCACGCGAAAGTCGCGCCGCCGAGGGCGCCGGTGTAGATCGAGTCGGGGTCGATGTTCAGCGTGAGCCTGCCGTAGTTCTCCTCGACCAGCTCGTGCAGCGCCTTCACGGCGGCCTCGTTCTTGGCCACGCCGCCGGTGAAGGTGAACTCGTTGCGGATGCCGCCCGAGCGCGCCAGGATCGACATCGCGCGCAGGATGATCGCGCGGTGCAGGCCGGCCATGATGTCCTCGCGCTTGTCGCCGAGCGACAGCCGGTCGCGCAGTTCGGCGCCGGCGAACACGGTGCAGGTCGAGTTGATGCGGATCGTCTTGGTCGACTTCATCGCCAGCGGGCCCAGCTCGTGCAGGCCCATGTTCATCTCGTCGGCGATGTAGCCGAGGTAGCGCCCGCAGCCGGCCGCGCAGCGGTCGTTCATCTGGAAGCTCTCGACGATGCCGTGCGGGTCGACCTGGATCGCCTTGGTGTCCTGGCCGCCGATGTCGAGCACGGTCGCGGTGCCCGGATACATCACGTGCGCGCCGAGGCCGTGGCACAGGATCTCGGAGCGGATGTGCTCCTTGGAGAACGGCAGCCGCGCGCGGCCGTAGCCGGTGCCGACGACGTAGGTCTCCTCCATCTCGGTGTCGAGCACGCCCTTGATCGGCGCCTCGATCTGCGCGCGGTGTGCGCGCGCCTCCGGCAGGGCCGCGAAGGTGCGCTCGAGCGCGGCGAGCAGATGCCGCTTGATCGAGGCGTCGTAGACGCGGTTCTCGACCTCGATGATCGAGCGGTCGAAGAGATTGAGCAGGAAGTCGTAGCGGATGCCGGCCTCCTTGGCGACCGCCTCGCCGGCGGCGAGGTACTGGCTGCCGGCGATGTCGCGGAAGAAGTCGCTCTTGCGCTTGGCGCCGGGCGCGAACAGCGGCGGCGCCTCGGCCTGCAGACGCTGGAAGACTTCGTCGAGCGCTGTCGCCGACCGCGGCGGTGGCGTCGCCGAACTTCGCCGTCTCCAGGTTGCGCTGGCAGGTGGCCTCGAGGTCGCCGAGCTGCTCGAGATACTGCTCGGCGCGGAAGTCGCGCTCGAGCTGGCCGATGAAGCCGTCGAGTCGCGCCGTTCAGTGCCCCGGTGCTGCGCGAGCGCGCGGCGGAACAGATGAAAGCGCCCGTTGAGCAGTGCCTCCTGCTTGGCGATCGTCGCCGCGGTGTCGTAGTTCGAGCGCGAGTTGGTGATGCCGCGGCCGAGGATGTTGCTGGTTCTCGTCGATCACCACCGCCTTGGTGGTGGTCGAGCCGAGGTCGATGCCGATGAAGCAGCGCATGGTTCCGGCCCTCGCTTTCAGTGCGCGACGATCGGGATGACGGGTGCCGACGGCCCGCCGGCGGCCCGAACGTGCGCTTCTGCCTGACCATCTGGAAGTAGCTCTCCAGCCGGTTCTTGATGTTGGCCGCCGAGAAGTAGCGCGGGTCGACCAGGTCGGACTCGATGAACGCGGCCGGCTTGCCGGTGCGCTTCTCGACCTCGCGCAGGATCAGCAGCTGCCCGGCGGAGAAGCTGTTGCAGCTCTTGATCGAGTTGATCAGCAGGCCGTCGGCCTGGTACTCGTCGATGTACTGGCAGATCATGTCGATGCGCGACGGCAGGTTGAGGTTCGTGTAGCAGCCGAGGCAGTAGTCGGCGAGCGACTCGAGCGGGTGGTCGGGGTCGTGGCGGAAGCCGAAGTCGTACAGACCGCCGACCTTGGCGTAGGTCGACGAGACGACCACCGCGCCCTCGTCGTAGAACATCTTCCAGAAGTCGCGGAAGCTGGTCCAGTTGGGCGGCCCTTCGACGACCAGGCGGTACTTCTCCTCGCCCATCTCGCCCTCCGGGCGTGACCGGTCCCTTGCCCTCGCGCACGCGCTGCTCGATCTCGCCGCGCAGCACGCGGTAGTACTCGGTGGCCTCCGGCGTGCCGCGGAAGGCGGTGAAGATCGGGCCGATGTAGTAGACCGCGCCGAAGTAGCCGTCGATCGGGCGAGGCCGGTTCTTCGCCGACTGCAGCACGGCGACCAGGTCTTCCTCGGCCTTGGCCGATTCGCGCATGTACTGGCGCAGCCGGTCGATGTCGAACTTGACGCCGGAGATGCGCTCGAGCGTCGGGATCACCGTCTCCTTCAGCTGCCTGACGACGTACTCGCGCATGTTCGGCGCGATCCTGCCTTCGCCCTGGTAGGGCACGTGCAGCATCACCGTCTCGCAGCCGTACTTGTGGCGGATCAGCTCGAACCACTTCATGAAGGTGAAGCAGCCGGTGTACGACAGCAGC
This sequence comes from uncultured beta proteobacterium, assembly GCA_963847675.1. Lineage (GTDB taxonomy): Bacteria > Pseudomonadota > Gammaproteobacteria > Burkholderiales > Burkholderiaceae_F > JADJWR01. The sequence continues at coordinate 112,304 of CAWKAP010000006.1, read as the reverse complement.
AGCACGTCGGGCCGCGGCAGCGGGTCGCCGGTGGGGCCGATCTCGCCGCCGAGCATCATGCCGAGGTCGGCCTTCACGTAGGTGCAGACGTCCTCGCTCTGGCCGTCGCGCTCGGCGTCCATGATCATCTTGCCGCTCTTCTTGCGCATGCCGTTCTGCAGCGCGTTGGTCTCGGGCAGGCTGCGCGCGAAGTCGAAGCACATCAGCAGTTCGTTCAGGTTGCCCGGCACGAAGGTGGCCGAGACCTTGCGGTTGTTCTGCGCGCGCGGTGGCCAGCTCCATGTAGTTCTGGTTGATCAGTTCCTTCTGCAGCCACATCGCGTCCTCCTTCTGGACGTTCTGCGGCTTCACGGTGGGTTTGCCGATCGGCGAGGGCATCGCGATGGTGGTTGTGCTCATGGTCGTGCACCTCGCTGTGTCTGTGTCATCCCCGCGAAAGCGGGGATCCAGTGACTTTCGCGGTAAAGACGCTGGGTTCCCGCTTTCGCGGGAACGACAGCAAGAGAATGACGTCGTGGTCGAGTAGCCATCATGCGGCGTTCCACAGCTTGATCGAATCGGCGAAGGTGCCGGCCTGCTCGCGGATCGGGGCCATCTGGCCGGTGTTCTCGGCGTACTTGAATGCGGTGTGCGGGACCTTGTGCGTGCTCAGCACGTCCTGCAGCATCGGCCGTTCGAGCAGCGCCGGATCGCAGAACGACGGCGCGGCGAAGATCACGCCCTCGGCGCCGCAAGTCCTTCACCTGCCTGAGCAGGAACTGGCCCTTCTCCTCGCGCCGCTCGTCGTACTTGGCGGCGGTCGTCGCCGAGCGGTGCAGGAAGGCCTTGCGACAGCTCCTCCAGCGGATCGCCGTCGGTCGGCACGTCGTCGAGCAGCCAGCGCGTCGACCAGCATGAAGTCGTCGTCGACGACGTAGCAGCCGGACATCTCGATCGACTTGATCAGCGCCAGCGGCGGCTGCTCGCAGAAGGTGCCGTTGATCACCACGCGCGCGTTGTCGCGCTTCGGCCGCGGCAGCCGCGTCGGCGGCGGCGACGTAGTCGCGCACCAGCGTCGTGTGCTCCTCCGGCGGCAGCACCATGCCGGCGCGCAGCACGCAGGTAGACCTCGGAGGTCGGCGCCTGCCATGGCTTGGCGGCGCGGTAGCGCGTACAGCTCGCGGATCGCGGCGCGGTTGTCGTTGTAGACGGCGATCGAGGCATTGAGCATCGCGTCGGTGATCGGCGCGCCCGGCCAGTTTGCCGAGGTCCTCGCGCAGCACCTCCAGTCTCCTGAACGTAGAAGCGGCCGCCGATCGCGTCGTCGTAGTTCTGCGGTACGTCGAGGTAGCGCACGTACTTGTCCGTGAACAGGATCTGCCACATGCCCGAGAGGTTGCGGATCACGTCGCAGATCGACGGAAACAGCATGCCGTCGAGGCAGTTCGAGCCGGCCCGGTCAGCCCGAGCTCGATGGTCGAGCGCGGAATGCGGCAGATGTAGCTCTGGTAGTAGGCGTCGCCCTGGATCACCTCGAGCTGGTCGCCGCCGCCGAGGATGCCCACCGGCAGCATGCCGGCGGCGTGGATGAGTTCGCGCGGCACGTACACCGGCAGGTAGCCGATCGCCTTGCGGCCCGGCGCCGCCGCCTTCCAGTCCTTGACGGCGTTGAAGTGCAGGTCGTCGAACAGCGCCTCGCAGCGCTGCACGATCTGGACGACGGGAGGTATCGCGGCCATCGGCAGTGCTCCTATCGGTGTTCCCACTGCGGCTTGCGCTTGGCGAGGAAGGCGGTCAGGCCCTCGTTGGCGTCGCGCGTGTCCATCAGCCGGTCGAGGTACAGGCGCTCGACTTCGGCCAGCCGCTGGCGCACGTCGCGGATCATCGCGCCGCGCGCGCCGCCGCCAGCGCGCAGGCCAGCGCGCCGCGCTCTTGCCGGCGAGGTGCTGGTTGAAGTACGCCAGCGCCGCGGTCTCCGGGTCGTCGAACACGGTGTGCACGAGGCCGAGCGGCGTGCGCCTCGTCGGCGCCGATCGAGCGGCCGGAAAACAGCAGGTCCTCGGCGAACGGCTGGTTGACGCGGTACGGCAGCAGCACCGAGGCGGCCGGCGCGAACACGCCGAGCTTCATCTCCGGCTGGCCGAACTGCGCATCGGGCGCGGCGAAGATCGGCCCGCCGGCGAGCGCCACCTCGAGCCCGCCGCCGAGGCACTGGCCGCGCACGGCGACCAGGATCGGCGCCGGGAACTCGATCATCGCCAGGATCAGCGCGTGCAGCGAGGCGAGCATCTGCGCGCACTGCGCGGGCAGGTGTTCCTCGACGCTGGCGCCGAAGCTGAAGTTCGGCCCCTCGGCGTCGAGCAGCACGCCGCGCAGCGTCGTCTGCGCGCGGTGGGCGAGCAGCGCGCCGCCGCAGCGCGGCGATCATCTCGGCGTCGACGATGTTGGCCTTCGGCCGCGCGAGCCGCAGCCGCAGCAGCGCGCCGTCGAGTTCGAGCCAGTCCTTCAGAGGTTTGCTGTCGCTCATGGTCGTTGAGCCGCGGTCGCCTCCCTCCCCTTCAAGGGGAGGGCGGGGGTGGGGATGGGTTCGGCGTCGGAGTAGCGGCGCACCCCATCCCCCTCCCATCCTCCCCCTTGAAGGGGGAGGGGCGAAGCGCGGAATTGGAGACGCACATGTCCTAGCCCTTCTTCTTGCCTTCGGCTGGATCGAGTCGTGCAGCGGGCCGACCCACGACTCGCCGGCGGCGAGCTTCTGCCGCAGCAGCACGAAGTCGACCTCGCGATCCTCCTTGGTGCCTTCGTTGAAGGCGATGAAGCCCGAGCGCGCCTCGGTCATCATGTTCAGCGCCAGCCAGGCGCGCGAGTCTTCCTTGTTGCGGTTCCACGCTTCGAGCTTGGGCTTGCGCAGTTCCTCGAGCGTCTTGGTCGTGCAGTCGGGGAAGGTCAGCAGGATCTTCGCGCACAGTTCCTCGACCTTGGCGTCGAGCAGCGACAGGTCGACCGTGCCGCGCGTGAGCAGCGCCTTGCCTTCCTTCGCCGCGTCGCCGCTCTTCGGCTCGCCGAAGACGAAGCGGCCGAACTCGTCGACCAGCCGTTGCGTCTCGACCAGCGGGTTGGCGACGAACTTGCCGTCGACCTTCAGCGCCGGCACGATGTCGGTCAGGATGCCCATGTGGTACGCCTTGTGCGCCGAGAACGGCTCGCACAGCACGCAGGCGGCCATCGCGCGCTCGGCGCCGACGATCAGCGGCAGGAAGTCGGTGGCGCCGCCGATCGGCGCCGAGCCGTGCTTGGGCCCGGCCTGGCCGAAGCGGGCCAGGTCCTGCGCGACCGAGAAGTCGCAGGCCATGCCGATCTCCTGGCCGCCGCCGATGCGCATGCCGTTGACGCGGCAGATCACCGGCTTGTCGCAGGCGAGGATGGCCGAGACCATGTCGTTGAACAGGCGCATGTACTGCCGGTACTCCTGCGGGTGGCCGGCGTAGTACTCGGCGTACTCCTTGGTGTTGCCGCCGGTGCAGAAGGCCTTGTCGCCGACGCCGGTGAACACCACGCAGTTGACGTCGCGCGCGTTGCGAGGCCGCGCGGATGGCCAGGATCACGCCCTTGACCATGTCGGTCGTGTAGGAGTTGAACTGGCCCGGGTTGTCGAGCGAGATCCAGGCGTTGTACAGCCCTCGGCCACTCTGCCGTCGGGCGTGCGCGCCGGACGCTTCTCGTAGCGCACGCCAGGCTTGCGCGATGTCGTCGACCAGGTCGTGGTTCTTGAACTCGCGCATGGCGATCAGTCCTTGGTGGAGGAGATTCAGGCGGGCACCAGCACGGCGCGCCTGCTGATCTCGCGCGCGTGCACGGCGTCGAAAGACGTGGTTGATGTCGTCGAGCGGGTGCATCTCGACGAAGGGCTCGATCGCCACCTTGCCGTCGAGCACCAGGTCGAGTGCGGCCGGGTAGTACTCGGGCGGGCAGCCCCAGTTGCCGATCGCGCGCGCGTCGAACGCCATCAGGTTCGACAGCCGCACTTCGACCTTGTCCATCGTGAAGCCGACCACCGACAGCGTCGCGCCGTGCACCAGCAGGCCGAAGGCCGTCAGCTGGCCGGCGGCGGTGCCCGAGCACTCGAAGATGAACCACTCGGTCGCGCGCAGCCCATTCTTCTTGGCGAAGCCGCTGATCGCGCCCTTCAGCGCCTTGGCGTCGAAGTTGCGCGCGTTGAGCGTGAGCGCCGCGCCGTGCGGCGCGATCGCTTCGAGCTTGGCGTCGTCGACGTCGATCGCCACGACCTGCGCGCCGAAGGCGCGCGCCACCTGCACGCAGTAGCCGCCGACGCCGCCGGCGCCGATCACGATGGCCAGGCTGTCCGGGCTCGACGCCGGCGCGGCGCACCGCCTGGTACGGCGTGGTCAGCGCGTCGGCGACGATCGATACCTGCGACAGCGTCAGCCCGGCGCTGCTCGAGCCGGCCGAGGTCGACCTCGCACAGCCCGCGCGCCGGCACGACGATGTGCGAGGCGAAGCCGCCCTGGATGTCGTTGCCCGGCATCTTCTGGCGGCGGCAGATGGTGCGCCAGGCCGCGCTGGCACAGGTCGCACTCGCCGCAGGGCAGCACCGCCGGCACGATGACCGTCCTGTCCGAGCCAGCTTTCCGCGCCGCTCCCGGCCGCGACCACCTTGCCGCTGATCTCGTGGCCGAGCGCCAGCGGCAGCGGCGCGTTGGTGCGCACGCCGTCGTAGTAGTAGCCGAGGTCGGTATGGCACACGCCGCAGCCGGCCACCGCGACCACCACCTCGCCGGGACCGGCCTCGGCCGGGAATGCCGCGCGTTCGAGCGGTGCCTTGGGGGCCGTCATCAACCAGCGGTGGGCGTCGATGCTCATCTCAGTGCCCGTCCGCCCGCGCGCAGGGCAATGAACGCCCCGTCGCAGGCCAGCTGATGCGGTCAGCGTGGCGGTGGTCCATCGAGTTGCCTCCCTTTGCGCCAGATCAGTCCCGCCGCGTTGACCCGCAGCGAGCAGCAGGGCTATTCTGGCATAGCGGTACCGAATTACCAGTTCAGCGCCGAATCCTGCGACAACGCGTTGCCGATTCAATGATCTGGGTCAAACCGGATCCGGGTCAGGCGCGGTTGTATCTGCGGGATCAAGGGAGGACAGCCAATTGACTAGCGGAAAACCGAAAGCCGCGGCCGCGCCGCGCGGCGTGGCCGTGGCACTGGCCGGCAGCGGCGGCAGTGGCGTGATGACGGCGGGCACGCTGCTGCTCGAGGCAGCGGCCAAGGCGGGTGCGTACGGGCTGATGGTGCGCACGAGCGGCCCGCAGATCCGCGGCGGTGAAGCGGCGGCGCTGGTGCGACTGGCGCGACCAGTCGGTCGACACCCTCGATGACGCCTTCGACCTGCTGCTGGCGATCGACTGGCAGCAACACGCACCGTTTCGCCGACGAGATGCCGCTCACCGCGTCGAGCGTCATCGTCGGCGACCCGGACGAAGGCGAGCCGCCGGACATCTTCAAGGGCACCGGTGCGCGCTACGTGCCGCTGCAGATGAAGAAGATGGCCAAGGGCATCCCGGGCAGCTGGGTCAACATGGTCGCGCTGGGCTTCGCCGGCGCGCTGGCCGGATTGCCGCAGGACGCGCTCGAAGCCGCAGTCCGCAGCGACTGGAAGCGGGGCGAGGCCGCGCTGGCCGCGAACCTCGCCGCGCTGGCCGCGGGGTACGCGGCCGAGCGCGGCATCACGCCGCCGATCGAGGTGCCGCAGTTGCCGCGCGACGAAGCGGGTGCGAAGACGCGCTGGTCGATCACCGGCAACGAAGCGGCCGGCTTCGGCGCGATCCGCGGCGGCGTCCGTTTCGTCGCCGCGTATCCGATCACGCCGGCGACCGAACTGCTCGAATGGATGGCGCCGGCGCTGGCCAAGGTCGGCGGCACGCTGCTGCAGGCCGAGGACGAACTGGCGTCGATCAACATGATCATCGGCGCCTCGTACGGCGGCGTGCCGTCGCTGACCGCTACCGCCGGTCCCGGGCTGGCGCTGATGACCGAGGGCATCGGCCTCGCGGTGGCCGCCGAAGTGCCGATCGTCGATCGTCGACGTGATGCGCGGCGGTCCGTCGACCGGCATTCCGGCCAAGAGCGAGCAGAGCGACCTGTCGTTCGCCGTCAGCGGCCTGCACGGCGACGCGCCGCGGCTGGTGCTGGCGCCGACCTCGATCGCCGACTGCGCGACCACCACCCAGTGGGCGGTGCATCTGGCCGAGGCGCTGCAGGCGCCGGCGATCGTGCTGTCGGACCAGTTCCTGGGCCAGTCGCGCGCGATCATCGATCCGCCCGCCGATACGCGGGCTGCGCTCGGAGCGGCTCGACGGCGGAGGCCAACGCCGCGGACTACAAGCGCTACCGCAACACCGAGTCGGGCGTCTCGCCGATGGCGATCCCCGGCACGCCGGGCGTCACGTACACGGCCGACGGCCTGGAACACACCGAGGCGGCGGTGCCGAGCAGCAAGTCGCGCGACCACCAGCTGCAGCTGGACAAGCGCGAGCGCAAGCTGCTGCAGCACGACTACGGCGAGGCCTGGGCCGACATCGAAGGCGACGGCGACGCGGCGGTGATCACCTTCGGCTCGACGTCGGCGGCGGTGCGCGAAGCGGTCGCCCGCGCGCGCGCGGAAGGGCGCAAGCTGCGCCTGATCGCGCTGCGCCTGCTGGCGCCGGCGCAGCCGGAGAAGCTGACCGAGGCGCTCGAAGGTGTCCGCCACGTGATGGTCGTCGAGCAGAACCACAGCGCGCAGTTCTATCGCTACCTGCGCGGCCACTTCGACCTGCCGGCGAAGCCGGCGAGTTATCACCGGCCTGGGCCGCTGCCGCTGCGGCCCGGCGAGGTGCACAAGGCACTGGCGGACTGGAGGAAAGCGGCATGAACGACATCGCAACGGCTGCACAGCTGACGGCAGCGAGCTTCAAGTCGGCGGTCAAGCCGATCTGGTGCCCGGGCTGCGGCGACTATTCGGTGCTCAGCTCGATCACCAAGGCGCTGGCGATGATCGGCAAGCCGCCGCACGAGGTCGGCGTGGTTTCCGGCATCGGCTGCTCGTCGCGCATCCCGGCCTACACGAGCTGCTACGGCTTCCACGGCGTGCACGGGCGTGCGCTCGCTGCCGCCACCGGACTGAAGGTCGCACGGCCCGACCTGACCGTGCTGGTCACCGGCGGCGACGGCGACGGCTACTCGATCGGCGGCAACCACTTCCTGCACGCCTGCCGGCGCAACGTCGACCTCACCTACATCGTGATGGACAACCACGTCTACGGCATGACCAAGGGCCAGCCGTCGCCGACCACCGAGCCCGACTGGGACTCGAAGCTGGCGCCGGGCGGCACCGAGATCCGCGTCTTCCATCCGCTGGTGATCGCGCTCGCCGCGGGTGCCAACTTCGTCGGCCGCGCCTTTGCCGGCGATCCGAACGGCACGGCGTCGATGATCGCGAAGGCGATCCAGCATCCGGGCTTCTCGTTCGTCGAGATCCTCAGCCCCTGCGTCACCTTCCGTCCCGAGCAGAAGGAATGGAAATCGCTTGTGCGCCCGTCGCCGGTGGAAGCCACCGACGATCCGGCAGTCGCCGCGCGACGGGTGATGACCGACGACGGACTCAACATCGGCGTGCTGTATGCGGGCGGTCGTCCGCCCTACGTGCTGAACGACGGCAGCGCTGCCAGGACCGTGACCGACCTTGAAATGGAGTTCCGTGTATGAACGCGAAGGCGCCGAAGACGATCGAGGAATTCATGACCCAGGCGTATGCGATGGAGGTCGAGGCGGCACAGCGCTACTCGGACCTCGCCGACGCGATGGACGTGCACAACAACCGCGAGGTCGCCGAGCTGTTCCGCAAGATGGCGGTGATCGAGGGCAAGCACGGCACCCAGATCATGGAGCAGATGGGGTGGAAGGAGCCGCCGGCCGGTGCGGTGGCGCCGTCGTGGGAAGGCTTCGAGGCCGCGGAGTCGGTGCCGATCGACGAGGTGCACTACCTGATGCGGCCGTGGCATGCGCTGCAGCTCGCCCTGGCGGCCGAGCAGCGCGCCGAGCGCTTCTTCGCCACGCTGGCCAAGAACACCACCGACGAATCGGTGCGCAAGGCCGCGCTCGAACTGCAGGAAGAGGAGCGCGAACACGTCGAACTGGTGCGGGCATGGATGGCCAAGGTGCCGAAGCCTGAAAAGGACTGGGCCGAGGACCCCGATCCGCCGCGCATGGACGACTGAAGGGATCGATGCAAACGCTGCAGCCCGCGGGCTGGGCGCAGCCGATCGGCTACGCCAACGGCATCGCCGTCGATGCCGGCCGCATCGTCTTCATCGCGGGACAGGTCGGGTGGGACGCGCAGCAGAAGTTCACGCGCACCGACTTCGTGTCGCAGTTCGACCAGGCGCTGGCCAACGTGCTCGAGGTGCTCGCGCAGGCCGGCGGCCGTCCCGGGCACGTCTGCCGGATCACCGCCTACTGCTGCGACAAGCCCGGCTACGTGGCGGCGCGGTCCGCGCTCGGCGAAGTCTGGCGCCGGCGCATGGGCCGCCACTTTCCGGCAATGAGCATGATCTTCGTCGCCGACCTGCTCGACCACCCGGCGGTGATCGAGCTCGAAGCGACTGCAGTCGTTCCCGCCGCCTGAAGGCGGCGGCCGCATTCGTCACCTGAATCGAGGTGCGCCATGGGCAGTGCACTGAGCGAACGCCAACCTGCAACGCGCGAGTTGCCGACCTACTGCTACAACTGCGTGGCCGGCCCCGACCTGCTGACCGTCAAGGTGACCGACGGCGTGGTCACCGGCATCGGACCGAACTTCGACGGCATCGGCATCCACCCGGCCGACGGCCGGCCCTGCGTGAAGGCCTACGGGCTGGTGCAGAAGACCTACCACCCGGCGCGGATCCTGTCGCCGATGAAGCGCACCAACCCGAAGAAGGGGATCGACGAGGATCCGGGCTGGGTGCCGATTTCGTGGGACGAGGCGCTCGACACGGTCGCCGCGAAGCTCGCCGAAATCCGCAGCCGCGGCCTGATCGACGAGCAGGGCTTTCCGCGCGTTGCGGCGACCTTCGGCCACGGCGGCACGCCGGCCAACTACATGGGCAGTTTCCCCGCGTTTCTCGCCGCGTGGGGGCCGGTCGACTCGAGCTTCGGCTCCGGACAGGGCGTCAAGTGCGTGCACTCCGAGCACCTGTTCGGGGAGTTCTGGCACCGCGCGTTCACCGTGTCGGCCGACATGACGTACACCCGCTTCAATCTCTCGTTCGGCAACAACAACGAGGTGACCGGCGGCCCGTGCGCGGTCACGCGCCACGCCGACGCCCGCGTGCGCGGCGCGAAGCGCATCCAGATCGAACCGCACCTCTCGGTGACCGCCGGCACGTCGGCGCAGTGGATCCCGATCAGGCCCAAGACCGACGCGGCGTGCATGTTCGCGATCATCCACGTGATGCTGCACGAGCAGCCCCGCGAGCGGCTCGACCTGCCGTTCCTGCGCGACATGACCTCCTCGCCCTACCTCGTCGGGCCCAACGGCTTCTACCTGCGCGAACCCGACAGCGGCAAGCCGTTGCTGTGGGACGCGCGCGCCGGCGCTGCAGTGCCGTTCGACACGCCGGGAGTCGAGCCGCTGCTCGAGGGCCGCGTGACGGTGGCGCGAGCGGCGGAACTCGGTGTCGACGGCGAGCGGTGGACGCACGAGAACGTCGAGGCCGACACCGCATTCACGAAACTCGTCGCGCACATGCACCAGTACGCGCCGGAATGGGCGGCGCCGATCTGCGAGGTGCCGGCGGCGACGATCCGCCGCCTGGCCGCCGAATATCTCGACAACGCCTGCATCGGCGAGACGATCGAGGTCGACGGGCAGGTCCTGCCGTTCCGCCCGGTGGCGGTCACGCTCGGCAAGACGGTGAACAACGGCTGGGGCGCGTTCGAAGCCGTATGGTCGCGCACCATGCTGGCGGCGCTGGTCGGCGCGCTCGAGGTGCCCGGGGGCACGCTCGGCACGACGGTGCGCCTGAACAAGCCGCACGACAACCGGCACAAGAGCGTGAAGCCCGGCGTCGATGGTTTCATGAGCACCAACATGAACCCGACCGGGAAGGACACGTGGATCCGCAAGCCGACCGGGCGCAACGCGCACCGCACGCTGGTGCCGCTGTCGGGCAATTCCGGCGCGTGGAGCGAAGCGCTCGGCCCGACGCACCTGGCGTGGATGTTCAGCGACCGCTCTCCCGAGGCCTGGCCCGAGACCAGCAAGCCGGACGTGTGGATCGCCTATCGCACCAATCCGGCGATCTCGTTCTGGGACACGCGGGCGGTGGCCGCGATGATGGCCAACTTCCCGTACACGGTCTGCATCGCCTACACGCCGGATGAGACCAACCACATGGCCGACATCGTGCTGCCGGAGGCGACCGACCTCGAGTCGACGCAGCTGATCAAGATGGGCAAGACCAAGTTCGTCGAGCAGTTCTGGCGGCACCAGGGCTGGGTGCTGCGCCAGCCTGCGGTAGCGCCGCGCGGCGATACGAAGGACTTCACCTGGATTTCCACCGAGCTGGCGCGCCGCACCGGGCTCCTCGAGGGCTACAACGAAGCGATCAACCGCGGTGTCTGCGGCGTGCCGCTGAGGAACGACAGGCGCGACTTCGCCCTCGATCCGGCGCAGGTGCACTCGGTCGACGAGATCTGGGATGCGGTGTGCCGCGCCGCCAGCCACGAGCTGAGCAACGGCGACGAAGTGCACGACCTGGCGTGGTTCAAGGAACACGGGCTGATGGCGCGGCCGTACGAGCAGGCCGGCTGGTACCTGTATCCGACGCTCAGGAGCCAGGGCATGCGCTTCGAGCTGCCGTACCAGGAGCGGCTGATGCGCGCCGGGCGCGAACTCGGCAACCGGCTGCACGAGACCGGCGTCAAGTGGTGGGACCGCCAGCTCGAGGAATACCAGCCGCTGCCGGTATGGCACGACTTCCCGGGAATCTGGGAGAAGGATCTGGTTCGCCGCGGCCACAAGCCGGAGGACTTTCCGTTCTGGCTGCTGACCACCAAGAGCATGCAGTACCACTCCGGCGGCAACGCGGCGATCCAGCTGATGGACGAGGTCGCAGGCAACCTGCGCGGCCATCGCGGCGTGGTGATCAACAAGCGCACCGCCGACGAACTGGGCATCGACGAAGGCGACCTCATCGAGGTGAAATCGGTGATCGGCACCACGCAGGGCCGCGCGGTGCCGGCGCAGGGCATCCATCCGAAGACGCTCCTCATCATCGGCCAGTTCGACCACTGGGCCACGCCGTATGCGAAGGACATGAAGGCGCCGAGCCTGAACACGATCGCGCCGATGTCGCTGGAACTCACCGATGCGACCGGCTCCGGCGCCGATGTCGTGCGGGTCGCAGTGCGGCGCGTGGCGGGCGCCTGAGGCAGTCTCTTCCTCCCCTCTCCCCTTGCGGGAGAGGGGGCGCAAAGGAACGCCGCCTGCGTGATCGCGAATTGACGCCATGAACCGCTATCCGCACCTGCTGGCTCCGCTCGAACTCGGCTTCCTGCGGCTGCGCAACCGCATCGTGATGGGCGCGATGCACACGCGGCTGGAGACGCTCGATCGGCCCGTCGAGCGCCTGGTCGCGTTCTACGCGGCGCGCGCCCGCGGCGAGACCGGGCTGATCCTCACCGGCGGCTTCGCGCCCAACCTCGAAGGGCGCATCGACGCGGACGGGCCGCTGCTGTGCGACGAGTCTCAACTCGACGAGCACCGCGCGATCTGCGCCGCGGTCCACCGCGAAGGGGGGCACATCGCGCTGCAGATCCTGCACACCGGTCGCTACGCAAAGCTGCCGGAATGCGTCGCCCCGTCGGCGATCCGCTCGCGCATCAATCGCTACACGCCGCGCGCGCTGTCGACCGACGACATCCGGCGCACCGTCGAAGACTTCGCGCGCACCGCCCGGCTCGCGCGCGAGGCGGGCTACGACGGCGTCGAGATCATGGGCTCGGAGGGCTACCTGATCAACGAGTTCACCGCGCCGGTGACCAACCGGCGCGAAGACGAGTACGGCGGTTCGATCGACAACCGCTGCCGTCTTGCGGTGGAAGTCGTGCAGGCCGTGCGGCGGGCCTGCGGCGACGACTTCCTGCTCGTCTACCGCATCTCGTCGATCGACCTGGTCGAGGGCGGCACGTCGGCGGATGACACGGCCCGACTCGCGCGTCGCATCCAGGACGCCGGCGCCAACATCCTGAACACCGGCATCGGCTGGCACGAAGCGCCGGTGCCGACGATCGCCGCCAGCGTGCCGCGCGCGGCGTGGTCTTTCGCGGTGCGGCGGGTCAAGGACGCGGTGTCGATCCCGGTGATCGCTTCGAACCGCATCAATACGCCGGATCTGGCCGACGCGTTGCTGGCCGACGGCACCGCCGACCTCGTGTCGATGGCGCGACCGCTGCTTGCCGATCCGGAGTTCGCCCGGAAGGCGCGCGAGGGCCGCGCCGACGAGATCGCCCCCTGCATCGCGTGCAACCAGAGCTGCCTCGATCTGATCTTCACCGAGCGTTCGGCCAGCTGCCTGGTCAACCCGCGTGCCGGGCACGAGATCGAGTTCAGCGACGCACCGGCAGGCACGCACAAGCGCGTCGCCGTCGTCGGCGCCGGTCCGGCCGGCATGGCTTTCGCCATCGAGGCCGCCGGGCGCGGCCACTCGGTGACGTTGTTCGAGGCCGCCGATGCGATCGGCGGCCAGCTGAACCTGGCCCGTGTCGTGCCCGGCAAGAGCGAGTTCGACGAACTGCTGCGCTATTTCCGCGTGCGGCTGCAGCGGCTCGGCGTGCAGCTGAGGCTCGGCCGGCGGATTGGGGCCGATGAGGTCGTCGCGGAAGGCTTCGACGAGGTCGTCCTCGCCACCGGCGTGACGCCGCGCGTGCCCGAACTGCCGGGGATCGACGATCCGAAGGTCGTGTCGTACGTCGACGTGCTGTCGGGCAGAGCCAGCGTCGGCCGGCGGGTGGCGATCATCGGTGCCGGCGGCATCGGCTTCGACGTTGCCGAGTACCTGCTCGGCGACGCCGAGGAATCACGTTCGCCGGAGAAATTCCTGTCCGCGTGGAACGTCGATCCGTCGGCGCGCAACGGCGGCCTCGACGGCGACCGAACGCCGTCGGCCCGGCCGGCGCCGCGCCGCGTGCACATGTTCCAGCGCAAGCGCGACAGGCTGGGTGCCGGGCTGGGCAAGACCACCGGCTGGATCCTCAAGGCGCGGCTGCACAAGGCCGGCGTCGAGATGACGTCCGGCGCGCGGTACACCGCGATCGACGATGCCGGTCTGCACTACGTCGTCGACGGCGAGGCCAGGGTGCTGCCGGTCGACAACGTGGTGATCTGCGCCGGACAGGACAGCGATCGGTCGCTTCTCGACGACCTCGCGTCTCGCGGCATCGAGCCGCGGCTGATCGGCGGCGCCGACGTCGCCGCCGAACTCGACGCGGCGCGGGCGATCGAGCAGGCGGTTCGACTGGCGGCGATGATCTAGGCGGAAGGTGCCTTTGCTCGCTGGCCAAGTCCGTGCCGAAGCGCGGCCCTGGCGCCACGCTTGAACAGCCGCTTGACCTGCGCCCGCAGCCACGCGTGCGCGGCGTCGCCGTTCGCCGACGGGTGCCACAGCATGCGCACGTCGTAGGTCGGCGCCACGTCCGGCAGCTCCCATATCCGCACCGCGTAGCGCGGCGCCAGCGACTCGGCGAACATGCGCGGCACGATCGCCAGCAGGTCGGTGCGCGTGACCAGCTCGGGCAGCGCGCCGAAGTGCCGCACGTGCAGGACCGCGCGGTCGGCGAGCTTCAGCTGCCTGAGCCGTGCGTCGACGCTGCCGTGCACGGTCGCGGTCGGCGTGGCCACGGCGACCGCCGCGCCGGCGAGCTGCTTCGCGCTCAGCGTCCTGCCGGCGCGGCCCGCAGGTGGCTGCCAGTCGCGCGCGGTGATGCCGACGAAGCGCTCCTCGAAACAGCGTCTCGCCGGCGATGCCGCCGTGGCCCGCCCGCAGGATGCCGATGGCGATGTCGATGTCGCGCGCCTCGAGCGCGCTGCTGACCTGCTCCGCGGCCACGCGCGACGTTCGAAACCTGGCAGTGCGGCGCCTCCCGGCGCAGCACCTCCGCCAGCGGCGGCAGGAACAGGATCTCGCCGAGGTCGGACAGCGACAGCCGCCAGTGCACGCGGCTCACGGCCGGGTCGAACGCCTCGGCGCTGCAGCACGGTGGTCTCCAGCGCCTGCAGGTGCGCGATCACCGCCGGCGCGATGCGCTGCGCGGTGCGCGTCGGGTGCAGCCCGCGCGGCGAGCGGACGAACAGTTCGTCGCCGAAGAACTCGCGCAACCGCGCCAGCGCGTTGCTGGTGGCCGGCTGCGACAGCGCGAGCTGCTGGCCGGCGGCGGTCACCGAGCCGGTGCGATAGACGGCGGCGAGCACGCGCAGCAGGTTGAGGTCGAGATGGCGGAAGTTCATCGATGCGGAACGTGTCGTTCCCGCGCAAGCGGGAATCCATGGACGATGGCCCGGGAGACGCCGGATCCCCGCTTTCGCGGGGATGACACCCAACCTCGAGCCGATATTCGTAACGTGAATGCTCCTCATTTTGACAATCAATTCGACGAATGGCGAGCGGGCGCCTAGATTGAACGGGGGAAAGTCGCGCCGTTGCCGGATGCTCGGCCGGCGCGAACGGAGCGACGGGAGACGGACGCTTGCTGCAGATCATCATCCAGGGGCGCGGCGGGCAGGGCGCGCAGACGGCGGGCAACCTGCTGGCGATGGCGTTCTTCGCCGCCGGCCGGCAGGTGCAGGCCTTCTCCTCCTACGGCGGCGCGCGGCGCGGCACGCCGGTCAGCTCGTTCATTCGCGTCGACGACCGCCCGATCCGCCTGCGCTGCGACATCGAGCGGGCCGACGCGATCCTCTGCTTCGATGCCACGCTGCTCGAGGGCCGGCTGCTGGCCGCCGCCGGGCCGCAAACGCTGATCGTCGTCAACTCGGCGCAGCCGCGCCGAGCAGTTCGCGCAGGCGCTGCCCGGCTACCGCGTGATTCCGGTCGACGGCCTGTCGATCTCGCGCCGCCACGGGCTGGGACGCATCGTCAACTCCGCGCTGCTCGGCGCGTTCGCGCGCGCGGTCGAGCGCGCCGGCGCTCGACGTGCTGACCGCGACGCTGGCCGAGGAGCGCGCCGAAGCAGCGCGACGAGAACGTCGCCGCCTGCGCCGACGGCGTACGCATGGGTCGACGTCGCTGCTGCAGAGGCGAGGCCGCATGAACGCGCCGATCCCGCCCATCTGGACCACCGGCAGCACCGAGGTCTTCAGGACCGGCACGTGGCGCGCCGCGTTGCCGCAGCACATCCGCGCGCCGTCGCCCTGCCACGCGGCCTGCCCGGTCGACGGCGACATCGCCGAGTGGATCGGCCTGGCCCGCGCGCGCGACTTCCGCGGCGCCTGGCAGGTGCTGACGCGCCACAACCCGTTTCCGGCGATCGCCGGCCGCATCTGCCACCACCCCTGCGAAGCGGCGTGCAACCGCGCCGGCTTCGACGAGGCGCTGTCGATCTGCAAACTCGAACGCTTCGTCGGCGACATGGCGCTGGCCGAGGGCTGGGCTTTCCGAGCCGCCGGCGCAGCGAGCGCAGCGAGCGCATCGCCGTCGTCGGTGGCGGGCCCTCCGGGCTGTCGGCGGCGTTCCAGCTGCGCCGGCGCGGCTATCGCGTCACGCTGTTCGAGGCGCAGGCGGCGCTCGGCGGGCTGATGCGCCACGGCATTCCGCCGTACCGGCTGGCGCGCGCGGTGCTCGACGGCGAGATCGCGCGCATCGTCGCGCTCGGCGTCGAGGTGCGCTGCGGCGAGCCCTTCGCGACAGGCGCCGGCCTCGAGCGTTTGCGGCGCGAGCTACGACGCCGTGCTACCTGGCCACCGGCGCGACGCGGCAGAAGCGGCTGCCGCAACTCGACTACAGCGCAGCCGTGGGTCGATGGACGGCGCCGAGTTCCTGGCGCGGACGAGCCGGGGCGACACGCCGGCGCTCGGCCGGCGCATGGTGGTGATCGGCGGCGGCAGCGCGGCGTTCGACGTCGCGCGCAGCGCGCGCCGCGCAGGCCACGAGGTGACGGTCGTCGCGCTCGAAAGCGTCGCCCAGCTGCCGGCGCAGCGCGAGGAGATCGACGAGGCGCTCGAAGAGGGCATCGTGCTGGTCGCCGGCAGCATGCTGACGGCGGTCTCCCTCTGCCCTCGCGGGAGAGGGGTGGGGGCGAGCGGGACGTGCGGCTCGACCTGCGTGCGGGTGCACTTCGAGGTGGGCGCGCAGCGCGGCCAGTTCAAGGTCACGCGACGTCCCGACAGTGAGTTCGCGCTGATCGCCGACGCGGTCGTGCCGTCGATCGGACAGGACCCGGACCTTGCGCCGCTCGGCGCGCTCGAGGCCGACGCGGGCCTGGTGAAGGTCGACGCACGACAGGCGACGAGCGCCGAGCGCATCTACGCCGGCGGCGACCTGGCGAGCATGGCGCGCTTCGTGACCGAGGCGGTCGGCATGGGCAAGCGCGCGGCCGTCGCGATCGACCGCGCGCTGCGTGGCGACAGGCAGCGAACCGGGCGACGCCGAACCCGTCGTGAAGCTCGGTGCGATCGCCACCGCCTACTACGCGACGCAGGCACGGCCCGCCGAGCTGCGGCTCGACGCCGCGCAGCGAATCGGGAGCGACGTCGAGGTGCAGCTTGGCCTCGAACTCGAGCAGGCGCTGGCGGAGGGCGAACGCTGCTTCTCGTGCGGCACCTGCGTGTTCTGCGACAACTGCGTCAACTACTGCCCCGATCTGGCGGTCAAGCGGGGCGCCGACGGTTACGTGGTGCTCACCGACTACTGCAAGGGCTGCGGGCTGTGCGTGAAGGAGTGCCCGACCGGCTCGATGAAGATGGTGGAGGAGGCGAGGTGAAGTCGGAGGAGGAGCGGTGAGCGCCGATCGGCCGCTCCGGAGGCGCTCGTTCCCCCTTGGGGGGACAGCCCGCAGGGCGAAGGGGGCGCCATGAACGCGCGCGATGAGCTGACCGCGGCAGAACGGGACAGCGCGCGTACGTCGCCGGTGCTGATGACCGGCAACCACGCGGTCGCGTGGGCGGCGAAGCTGGCGCGGCCGAAGGTCGTTCCCGTGTACCCGATCACGCCGCAGACGCCGGTGCTGGAGCGAATCACCGAGTTCGCGGCCGCCGGCGAGTTCGACGCCGAGATCATCACGCCCGAGTCCGAGCACTCGGTGATGGCGGCATGCATCCCGGCCTCGCTGGCCGGCGTGCGCGTCTTCACCGCCACCGCCTCGCAGGGCCTGCTGCTGATGCACGAGCTGCTGCACTACGCGGCCGGCGCGCGCGCGCCGATCGTGATGGCCAACATCAACCGCACGGTCGCCTCGCCGTGGGCCTTCTGGCCCGACCAGACCGACAGCCTCGCGCAGCGCGACACCGGCTGGATCCAGTTCTATTCCGAAAGCGCACAGGAATCGCTCGACACGACGATCCAGGCCTTCCGCATCGCCGAGCAGGTGCTGCTGCCGGCGATGGTCAGCCACGACGCCTTCTACGTCTCGCATGCGCTCGAGCCGGTCGACGATTCCGGCGCAGGACGCTGGTCGACGCGCTTCCTGCCGCCGTACGCGCCGCCGCATCGCCTCGACACGGAGAAGGTCGAATCGTGGGGCAACGTGGTCTCGCAGGAGATGTTCTACCGCCACCGGCAGGAGATGGAAGCAGGCGATGGCGCGCGTGCCGGCGCTGGCGGACGAGATCGACCGCGACTGGGCGCAGCGCACCGGGCGCAGCTTGGGCGGCGCGATCGAGCGCTACCGCTGCGACGGCGCGCGCACGGTGATCGTCACGCTGGGCAGCATGTGCGGCACCGCGCGCGAGGCGGTCGACGCGATGCGCGATGCGGGCGAAGCGGTCGGCCTGCTCAAGGTGCGGCTGTTCCGGCCGCTGCCGGTGGCGGCGCTGCGCGACGCACTCGCCGGCGTGCCGGAGGTGATCGTGCTCGACCGCAACCACTCGCCGGGCGCCGGCGGCGTGCTGCACCAGGAACTGCTGCGCGGCGCTCTACGGCCTTGCGGATGCGCCGCGCATCCACGGCTGTCTGGCCGGCGTCGGCGGCGTCAACGTGCCGCCGGAGCGGATCGTCGAGTTCGTGCGGCAGGCGCGCGCGGGCGAGCCGTTGACCGAATCGGTCTGGGTGAGGTGAGCCGCGATGCAAAGAATCGAACTGCGCGAGGAAGAAATGCTGTGCTCGGGGCACGCCGCCTGCCCCGGGTGCATCGACGCGCTGTCGGTGCGCCACGTGCTCGCCGCGATGGGGCCGGACACGATGGCGGTGATCCCGCCGTCGTGCATGGCGATCATCGCCGGCCCGCAGCCGTACAGCTCGCTGAAGATCCCCGTGTACCAGCCGACGCTGGAGGCGAGCGCCGCGGCCGCCTCCGGGCTGCGCCGCGCGCTCGACGCGCAGGGCAGGCGCGACACCCACGTGATCGTGCTCGCCGGCGACGGCGGCACCTACGACATCGGCTTCCAGTGCCTGTCGTCGGCGGCCGAACGCAACGAGAACTTCATCTACTTCTGCCTCGACAACGAGGGCTACATGAACACCGGGGCGCAGAAGTCGTCCTCGACCCCGCACTACGCCAGCACGGGCTCGACACCCGCCGGCAAGACCTCGCGCAAGAAGAACCTGGTCGAGATCATGGCCGCGCACGAGGTGCCCTACGTGGCCACGGCGAACGTCGCCTTCCTGCCCGACCTGCTCGCCAAGGTGAAGAAGGCGAAGTCGATCCGCGGCACGCGGATCATCACCCTGCTGATCCCCTGTCTCGACGGCTGGGGCGTGCCCGACGATGCCGGGCTGACCGCAGCGCGCCACGCGGTCGAGTGCGGCGCGTTTCCGCTGTACGAAGTCGAGAACGGCCGCACGTGGACGCTGAACCACACCGGCAGGACGCGTCCCGTCAGCGACTACCTGTCGCTGCAGCGGCGCTACCGCCACCTGACGCCGGAGCAGGTCGACGCGCTGCAGGCGGAGGTCGATGAGGCGTGGGCACGCCTCGAAGAGAAGGCGCGGCGTGCGGCGCACGACGTTGACCGCGCCCGCGACGCCCGCGGCCCCGCCGTCCAGGGAGCGCGCTCGTGAGTCACTCGCGCCGTGCCGCGGACATCGGCGCGGCGACGGCGATCCTCGAGCACGCCGCCGGCAGCGGGCGCCCAGCCCTTGACACTGCGGAGGTCGAGTCGCTGCTCGCAGCCCTCGGAATCGCCTTTGACGCCGGCAGCGCCCGCTCGCAGGCGGCAGTGGAACTGCGCATCGGCCTCGAATGCGCGCGCGAATTCGGTCTCGTGCTGTCCGCCGGCGCGGGCGGACTCGACGCGATCGACGAGCGCAATTTCCGCCGCGGCCGCGGCACCGCCCACGCCGCCGCGGAACTGGCCGGCGCGGCGGATTTCCTGCGCCTGTTCCGGCGCACGATCGCTTACCAGAAGCTCGTCGCGATCGCGCAGCGCGACGGGCTGCTGGTCCCGGATGCCCAACTCGGGGCCTGCTTCGGTGGGCTGATCGCCCTTGCCCGAGCGCACCCGGCGGGCGCTGCGGGCGCCCGCTTCGCGCTGCGCAAGGTCGAGCTCGACTGCGTCTGCGAGGCAGGCGCGCTGACCGTCGGCTCCGCGCGGTGCGAGATCGGCACACCGGTCGCCCGCCCGCTGCCGCGCCCGATCGACAAGATCGACAAGCTGCTGCACCCGGCCTCGCTCGGGATCGTCGGCGTATCCGCGACCGGCATGAACTTCGCCCGCATCATCCTGCGCAACCTGGTGGGCAGCGGCTATCCGAAGGAACGGATCACGATCATCAAGCCGGGCGAGAGCGAGATCGACGGTGTGCGCTGCGCCGGGAGCCTGCGCGAACTCGAAGGCAAGCTCGACCTGCTCATCGTTGCCGTCAATGCCGAGGCGGTCTACGGCCTCGTCGACGAGATCATCGAGACAGATGCGGCCGAGTCGGTAATGTTGATTCCGGGTGGGCTGGGCGAAACGGCCAGGAGCCGAGAGCCGGCCGCCGCGATGGCGGCGCGCATCAACGCGGCGCACGGCAGAGCAGGCGGCGGCCCTGTCTTCCTCGGTGCGAACTGCCTCGGCGTCGTCTCGCATCCGGGCTCGTACGACTCGTGGTTCATCCCGCTCGAGCGGCTGCCCAAGCCGCAGAAGAAGCCGGAGCGCAATTCGGTGATGCTGAGCCAGAGCGGCGCCTTCATGATCACGCGCCTGTCGCACAACCCGTGGCTCGATCCGCGCTACATGCTGGCGATGGGCAACCAGACCGACCTCACGCACGGCGACCTGCTGGCGTATTTCGCGGAGCGGCCGGAGATCGAGACCATCGGCATCTACGTCGAAGGCTTCCGGGACCTCGACGGCCTCGACTTCGCCCGCGCGGTGCGCCGCGCGGTGCGCAACGGCAAAGAGGTGGTGGTCTACAAGGCGGGACGCACCGCGCCGGGCGCGGGCGGCGCACTGGGACACACGGCATCGGTGGCGGGCGACTACGCATTGTTCGAGTCCGTCGTGCGCCACGCCGGCGCGATGGTGGCATCGGACGTCACGTCGTTCGACGATCTCTTCTACGTCGCCGGCGCCTTGCACGGCAAGCACATCGGCGGACGCCGGCTCGGTGCGATCAGCGGCGCCGGGTTCGAGGCGGTCAGCATGGCCGACTCGATCGAGTCGGACAGCTTCGCGATGGAGATGGGTGAACTCGAACCGGCGACGGTCAGCCGCATCAAGGACATCCTTTCCGCCAAGCGCCTCGACGCACTGGTCGAGATCGGCAATCCGATCGACATCAATCCCGGTGCCGACGACGAGGCGCACCTGAGAATCGCCGAGGCGTTCCTGCAGGATCCGCACATCGACGCGGTGGTGGTCGCGCTCGACCCGACCGCGCCGGCCGTGCGCGCGCTCGAAGAAAGCAGGCTGCGCCCCGGCTTCGACATCAACGACCCGGCGAGTACCGTCGCCCTGATGCCGCCGCTGGCCGCGCGCAACGACAAGCCGCTCATCGGCGTCATCGACGCCGGCAGGCTCTACGACGCGATGGCCGCGCGGCTGATGGACCAGGGCGTGTGCGTCTTCCGCAACTGCGCGCGGGCCACGACGGCGCTGGTGCACTACGCGGAAGCGCGGCTGTACGCTGACGCGATGGCTGCCAACACCGAGGAACAACGATGAGCGAAACGCTTAAGCCCGGACTCACCCTGACCCGCCGCATCACGGTCGACCGCGAGCGCACGATCAGCTTCATGGGCGACGAGTGCCGCGTCTACGCCACCCCGCTGATGCTCTACGACGTCGAGTTCGCGTGCCGCGACCTGGTGAAGGAGCATCTCGATCCCGGCAAGGACACGGTCGGCACCCGCGTCGAACTCGACCACATTGGCGCCACGCTGCTCGGCATGTGGGTCGAGATCACGGTCACGCTGGCAAGCGTCGAAGGCGCCGCCGTGTCGTTCGACTTCACGGTGCGCGACGCCGTGGAAGAGGTCGCCCGCGGCAGGCACAACCGCTACATCGTCGGCGTCGAGAAGACTGCGCAGCGCCTGAAGGCGAAGCTCGCCAAGGCCGGTGGCTGAGCAGCTGAGCAAGACGGCGCATCTGGAGCACACGACATCCGTCGAACAGCCGGCAGTGGACAGCGCGCGTCTTCGACTGTCAATCCACACAGCTGGGCCGAAAGACGATCGGTCGTGACGGTCGTCTCGTCGTTCGCGCCCGCGGAACTCGAGCGCATCGCGCATGTGTGGCACGAGGCACTCTTGACCGAGCCGCGAGCGTCGGCCCGTCCATCGGCAGAGGCGCTTCTGCAGCGGCTCACGGGTGAGCTCGGTAACTGCCACATGGCCGTTGAACGCAGCGGCTCGGAGATAGTGGCTTTTGTTGCCTACGATCTGGACAAGCGCTGGCTGCGGCAGTTGTTCGTTCATCCCGGGTTTCAAGGGACAGGCATCGGAACGCGCTTGCTTGCAACCGTAATGCAGGCGATGCCGGACGGATGGCTACGCACTGACGAGGCGAACGAAAAAGCGCGGCGCTTTTACATTCGCCGGGGGCTCACGGTTCGCAGGATCGGCCCGCATCCGAGCACCGGGATGCCCACGGTCGAGTTCGAGTGGCCTTGAGCGATGTCCGCCGGTGCCACTAACCGGCGCGCGATGCCGCGCAGCCGCAGGCGCGAGTCGACGACGGCCATCGGGTCGTCGTCTCACCCCATCTTGCAGGTGCCGATCCGGTGGAAGATCGTCGTGCCGATGTCGCCGGCGGCGCGCACCAGTTCGGCATCGCTTTGCACCTGCGGTCCCGGCAGGAACTCGTTGGGTGTGTAGCGGGCGAGCGAGGGCGTCTGCGCGATGCGGCGCGGCAACCGGACTCTGTTAATTTGCGGCCATGAAAACGACGCGCTATTTCGATGCGCTCCGGAGACGACCCGATCGAGCTGCAATCCGTGACGAGTGGATCGAACGAGCGATTCAGGCCCCGGTCAAGGAAGCCGTGCAGGCGGATGGTCGCATCCGGCGATGGGTCCATATTCCCGAGGCCGAGAATCGTTATCTTCGCGTCGTTCTCCTCGCGACGGCGAAACGATCCACAATGCGTTCTTCGACCGAAGGTTTGCGCCATGAGAATCCGCTACTTCGAAGACACCGATACGCTTCTGATCGAGTTCAAGGACGCGCCCGTCGCCGAGACGCGTGACCTGGACGAGAACACCCTGCTCGATCTCGATGCGCAGGGCAACGTTTGCGCAATCACGGTCGAGCATGCGTCCCAGCGCGCTGGCATTCCGCACTTCTCCTACGAGCAGGTCGCGGCCTGAAGACAGCGCCGCGCACTCTCCTCCAGCAGAGCGACGGCGCGTTACACGGAAGCAGGCGCCGATTTGGCGGCGTTGCGCTAACCGATACGTGCTGCTTTGCGGTCCTGCCGCATCATCTCCGCCCCGCGCTCGGCGATCATCATCACCGGCGCGGCAGTGTTGCCCGAGGTGATGGTCGGCATCACTGACGCGTCGACCACGCGCAGCCGCTCGAGGCCGCGCAGCCGCAGGCGCGAGTCGACCACCGCCATCGGGTCGTCGTCTCGCCCCATTTTGCAGGTGCCGATCGGGTGGAAGATCGTCGTGCCGATGTCGCCGGCGGCGCGCACCAGTTCGGCGTCGCTCTGCACCTGCGGGCCCGGCAGGAACTCGTCGGGCGTATAGCGGGCCAGTGCCGGCGCCTGCACGATGCGCCGCGTCAGACGCAGCGAGTCGGCCGCCACCTGGTGGTCTTCCGGCGTCGACAGGTAGTTCGGCTGGATTTCCGGCGCGTCGCGGTGGTCGGCGCTCCTGATGCGGATGTGGCCGCGCGACGTCGGGCGCAGGTTGCACACGCTGGCGGTGAAGGCGGGGAACTTGTGCAGCGGCTCGCCGAACTTGTCCAGCGTCAGCGGCTGCACGTGGTACTCGATGTTCGGTGTCGCATGCTCCGTCGAGGAGCGGGTGAAGCCGCCGAGCTGCGACGGCGCCATGGTCAGCGGACCGGTGCGGAACAGCGCGTACTCGAGCGCCATCTTCGCCTTGCCGATCCAGCTGTTGGCGAGCTTGTTCAGGGTGAGCACGTTCTGCACCTTGAAGCCCATGCGCAGCTGCAGGTGGTCCTGCAGGTTCTCGCCCACGCCCGGCAGTTCGTGCGCCACCGTGATGCCGTGCCGCTGCAGCAGCGGCGCCGGGCCGATGCCGGACAGTTGCAGGATCTGCGTCGTGCCGATCGAGCCGGCGGCCATCACGGTCTCGATGCGCGCCGCGGCGAAATGCCGTTCTCCGCCGCGCAGGAACTCGACACCGGTGGTGCGCCTGCCTTCGAGGCGCAGCCGCGTGACGTGCGCCTGCGTGACGACGGTCAGGTTCTTTCGCTGCGCGACCGGATGCAGGAACGCTCCGGCGGCGTTCAGGCGCACGCCGCGCCGCTGGTTGACCTCGAACCTGCCGGTGCCCTCGTTGTCGCCGCGGTTGAAGTCGTCGGTGAGCGGGATGCCGGTCTCGGCCATCGCGGCGCGGAATGAGTCGAGGATCTCCCACTCGAGGCGCTGCTGTTCGACGCGCCACTCGCCGCCGGCGCCGTGCGCCTCGTCGGCGCCGCCCCAGTGGTCCTCGCTGCGCCTGAACACCGGCAGCACGCTGTCCCAGTTCCAGCCGCTGTCGCCGGTCAGCTGCGCCCACTCGTCGTAATCGCGCCTCTGGCCGCGCATGTAGACCATCGCGTTGATCGACGAGCAGCCGCCGAGCACCTTGCCGCGTGCGTAGATGATCGAGCGGCCGTTCAGCCCGGCGCAGGGCTCGGTCCGGTAGCACCAGTCGGTGCGCGGATTGTTGATGCAGTACAGGTAGCCGACCGGGATGCGGATCCAGATCCAGTCGTCGCGGCCACCGGCCTCGACCAGCAGCACCGAGACGTCCGGATCGGCCGACAGGCGATTGGCCAGCACGCACCCTGCCGAGCCGGCGCCGACGATCACGTAGTCGAAGCTGCCGAACGGCTTCGCCGAAGCGCTGCTCATGGTTCGTTCTCCTCTCGCCGCTTCACGCGCCTTGCCATCGCTTCGGCGGATCAGCGCGGCAACCGGTTGCCCTGCGCCGGCGCGCCGGCCGCGTGAGGTGCGCCGGCATCCGTTTTCTGCTGCGACAGGCGCAGCAACGTGGCCAGGGTGACCGACTTCAACGTCGCCTTGGCCATTTCGTCGATCTCGGTCAGCACGGTGGACAGCGCCCGGTCGGCCGGCGTCCGGCCGTTGCGTTCGGTCGACCCGCTGCCGACGTCCTCGAAGCGCGAGATCACGTCGAGCAGCGTCAGTCGACGTGCGTTGGCTGCGAAGCGGTAGCCGCCGCCGACGCCGCGTACCGACTGCACGATGCCGGCGCGCGCCAGTTCGGCCAGCACCTTGGCCAGATGGTGCGGCGAGACCTGGTACTTCTGCGCGATCTCCGCCGCCGAGATGTGCCGCATCGGGTCGCCGGCGAACTCGAGCAGGCTGTACAGGGCGAGCAGGCTGTTCTGCTGCAGCTTCATCCTTCGAGGTCCATTTCGAGGGGGATGAAGCGGCCGGCCATCATGCCCTGGCTGCGGAAGAACGACAGGATCAGCGTGTTGTCGCTGGCCAGCATCGTGCGCACCTTGCGCACCCCGGCACGCCGGAAGCTCGCGCAGATCGACTCCAGCAGGCGCGTGCCGATGCCGGCCAGCCGCGCGTCCGGACGCACGTCGATCGCGAACACCCAGCCGCAGGGCGGGGCGCCGAATTCCCAGTCGCGCACCTCGCCGATCACGAAGCCCACGACCTCGCCGCCCGACTCGGCGACCAGGAACTGCGCGCTGGCCGTGGTCGCCGATTCGCCGTAGCGGCGGTAGACGGATCGCCAGTAATCGCGCTTCTCCAGCCCGGTGACCTGCGTGTCGATGGCGATCACGGCCTCGAGGTCGCCGCGACGGACCGGACGGATGGCCAGATCGCTGCGCTGCGCCACGGCAGGCTCGGCGTTCGCCCGCGCGGCTTTTCTTCTGCTCATTGACCTGAATTAAAGAATAATGGTATTGAATTGCAAGAATAGCCCGATTCAAGGTTTCCGGTGAAGCGAGGCCCGTTGCGCGGGCGACGCGGAACGGGAGTCCGGCAACGGAAGAACACGACGTGGTCGATGTCGTCGGGACTGCGCAGCGGCTTTCCGAAAGGGTGGCCGGAGCAGGCGGCGACGTGATGACCGCGCGGCACGCCAAGGAGACAGACGAATGACCCGCTGGGCAATGGTCGCCGACCTGCGTCGCTGCGTCGGCTGCCAGACCTGCACCGCGTCGTGCAAGGTCACCAATGCGACACCGCCGGGCGTGCAGTGGCGGCGCGTGATCGACATGGAGTTCGGCGAGTACCCGGAAGTCAGCCGGGTGTTCGTCCCGGTGGGCTGCCAGCACTGCGACGATCCGTCGTGCGTTCAGGCCTGCCCGAGCACGGCCACGCGCAAGCGCGCCGACGGCATCGTGACGATGGACTACGACCTGTGCATCGGCTGCGCGTACTGCGCGGTGGCATGCCCGTACCAGGCGCGCTACCGGACGCTTCACCCCAGCTTCGCCTACGGCGAGCCGATCGAGAGCGAGACGATCACGCACAAGGCGGCGCGCCTCGCGGTGGCCACCAAGTGCACCTTGTGCGTCGACCGGATCGACGAAGGCCTCGCGAGCGGCCTGCGGCCCGGGGTCGATCCCGAGGCCACGCCGGCCTGCGTCAACGCCTGCATCGCCAGGGCGATGACCTTCGGCGATCTCGAGGATCCCGAAAGCAACGTGTCGAAGCTGCTCGCCGAGAACCAGCACTTCCGCATGCACGAGGAGCTCGGCAACGGGCCGGGGTTCTTCTACCTGTGGGACAGGGAAGCTGTCGACCCATCCCCACCCCATGCCCCTCCCCTTGAAGGGGAGGGGAAAAGGACGGCGCTTCGCGGAGGTCAGACATGAGCTTCGGTCCGAATCCCTGGCAGCAGACGCAATGGGACTGGCGCGCCGCCGGAAACTTCATCGGCGGCGGTGCCGGCAGCGGCCTGATCGTCTTCACCGCTCTGGCCGGCATGCAAGGCGCGTTGGCTGCCGCGCTGCTGCTCGCCGGACTGGCGCTGGTCGGCCTCGGCCTGAGCTGTGTCTGGCTCGAACTCGGCCGCCCGCTGAGAGCGCTGCACGTCTTCTTCAACGCGCGCACGTCATGGATGACGCGCGAGGCGATCGTTGCGACGGTGTTGCTTCCGGTGGGCATCGCGGCGGCGGCCGGCGTGTACGCCGGCATCGATGGTCTCGTCTGGCTGCCGGCAGCGCTGGCGCTCGTGTTCGTCTACTGCCAGGGCCGCATGCTGCGGGCGGCGCGAGGTATCACCGCATGGCGTGAGCCGCTGACCGTGCCGCTGCTGCTGAGCACGAGCCTGGCGGAGGGGGCCGGAGTGTTCTTCGTGGCGCTGCTTTGGCATGCACCGGCTGGCGCGGCGATGGCTGTCCTCTTCGGCGTGCTGGTGCTGGCGCGGGCGGCGATCCTGCTCGCCTATCGGCAGCGCTTGTCCGGCCGCATCGCGCCGCGCGCCAATCGCGCGCTCGACCGTGCCGGCCGCGCGATGCTGATCGGCGGCACCGCGGTGCCGCTCGCACTGCTGCTCGCGGCGTCGTGGACGGGCGGCACGACGGCCGTCGCGCTCGGCGCCCTGGCCGGACTGGCGGCGGCGCTTGCCGGCGCCTATCTGAAGTTCACGCTGATCACGCGCGCCGGCTACAACCAGGGCTTCGCGCTGCAGGCACTTCCGGTGCGCGGCGCGCGGCCGTTCGGCGGTTAGGCCGCGCAGGACCCGGCGGCGACGGCACGATGGCCAAGCGGCTGCTGCGTCTCAGTGTCAACGGCCGCAGCCGCGAGGACGCGGTCGCCGATCACACGCTGCTGATCGACTACCTGCGCGACGACCTCGGGCTCACCGGGACCAAGCGCGGCTGCGACGGCGGCGAGTGCGGCGCGTGCACGGTGCTGATCGACGGCGAGCCGCGCCTGGCCTGCATCACCCTGGCCGTGCGCTGCGAAGGGCAGCAGGTGGAGACGATCGAGGCGCTGGCGGCCAATGGACGGATGAGCCGGCTGCAGCAGGCCTTCCACGAGAAGCTCGGCACGCAGTGTGGCTTCTGCACGCCGGGGATGATCATGGCGGCCGAGGCGCTGCTGCGCCGGAACCCCGATCCCGACGAAACGCAGATCCGCGAGTCGCTGTCCGGCAACCTGTGCCGCTGCACCGGTTACGTGAAGATCATCGAAGCGGTGCAGGCGGCGAGTTCAACTGCAGGAGCTGCGCGATGACGAGCGCGTCGTTCCCGCGCAAGCGGGAACCCGGTGTCTTCGGGGCGACCGAGGCTGGATCTCCGCTTTTGCGGAGCTGACACGGCCCTTTGGCTCGGATTCTCACGGGTTCACCGGCGAAGAAGTTGCTTATGAACGCCCCCGACGACACTGCGCTTCGCATCGCTGTTTCTGCTGCGGTGGGCGTTCGGCAACCGCTGATCGACGGTGTCGAGAAGGTCACCGGCCGCGCGCTGTACACGGCCGACCTGCCGGCGCGCCACGCGCTGGTCGGCGCCATCCTGCGCAGCCCGCTGCCGCACGCACGGATCCGCGGCATCGACACGCGCGCCGCCCGCGCGATGCCCGGCGTGCGCGCCGTGATCACCGGCGAGGACTGCGACGTGCCGTACGGCGTGATCCCGATCGCCTGCAACGAGTTCCCGCTCGCCCGCGAACGTGTCCGCTATCGCGGCGAACCCGTGGCGGCGGTGGCGGCGGTCGACGACAGGACGGCGCGCGCGGCACTGGCGGCGATCGTGCTCGACCTCGAACCGCTGCCGGCGCTGTTCGACGCCGCAGCGGCGCTGGCGCCGGAGGCGATCCAGTTGCACCCGAACAAGCCCGGCAACATCGAGCGTGAAGTCGATCAGACCTTCGGCGACGTCGAAGCGGGCTTCGATGCTGCCGCGCTGGTGCGCGAGGAGCGCTTCCATTACGCCGAAGTCACGCACGCGATGATGGAGCCGAACGCCGCGCTCGCCGAATGGGACGCCGAGCGCGACCGCCTGACGCTGCACTCGGTCACCCAGGTGCCGTACTACGTGCACCTGGCGCTGGCGCGGTGCCTGAAACTCGACGAGTCGCAGATCCGCGTCGTCAAGCCCTTCGTCGGCGGCGGCTTCGGCCACCGCACCGAGACGCTGAATTTCGAGATCGTCGTCGCGCTGCTGGCGCGCGCTGCCGCGGCCACGGTCAGGCTCGAACTGTCGCGCGAGGAAACCTTTCTCACCCATCGCGGGCGTCCGGAAACGGACATCCGGCTGAAGATCGGGCTGACGCGCGATGGCCGGATCACCGCGGTCGACTGCGAGGTGATCCAGCGCGGCGGCGCCTATGCCGGCTACGGGCTGGTGACGATCCTCTATGCCGGCGCGCTGCTGCACGCGATCTATCGCGTGCCGGCGAGCCGCTACCACGGCCTGCGCGTGTACGCGAACACGCCGCCCAACGGCGCGATGCGCGGGCACGGCTCGGTCGACGTTCGCCACGCGTTCGAAGCGCTGCTCGACTCGATGGGCGCCGACCTGGGGCTCGATCCGTTCGCGGTGCGGCGGGCCAACCTGTTCGCCGCGCCGCACCGCACGATCAACGACCTGCAGGTCAACTCCTGCGGGCTCGCCGAATGCCTCGACAAGGTCGAGGCCGCGTCGCGGTGGCGCGAGCGGCGCGGCCGGCTGCCGAAGGGGCACGGCCTCGGCATGGCCTGCTCGCACTACGTCAGCGGCTCGGCCAAGCCGGTGCACTGGACCGGCGAGCCGCACGCGGTGGTGAACCTGAAGCTCGACTTCGACGGCAGCATCACCGTGCTCACCGGCGCGGCCGACATCGGCCAGGGCTCGTCGACGCTGCTGGCGCAGGCGGTGGCCGAGGTGCTCGGGCTTTCGCTCGCGCGGCTGCGCGTGATCGCCAACGACAGCGCGGTGACGCCGAAGGACAACGGCTCGTATTCGTCGCGCGTGTCGTTCATGGTCGGCAACGCGGCGATCCGTGCCGCCGAGGCACTGCGCGCGCTGCTGATCGCCGCGGCGGCGCGCAAGCTCGACGTGAGCGAGGCGGAGGTCGACTGCCTCGGCGAGCTGTACCGCGCCACGGGCAGCGACAAGTCGATCGGCTACCGCGATGCGGTCAGCGCGGCGCTCGAGGACGCCGGCACGCTGACGGTCAAGGGCGTGTGGTCGACGCCGGTCGAAGTGCAGGGCGGCAGGTTCAAGGGCGCGGCGGTCGGCACCGGCGCGGGCTATTCGTACGCGGCGCAGGTGGTCGAGGTCGAGGTCGACGAGGCGACCGGCGTGGTCAGGGTGGCGCGGGTGTGGGTCGCGCACGACTGCGGGCGTGCCATCAACCCGCTCTCGGTGGAAGGCCAGGTGCAGGGCTCGGTGTGGATGGGCATGGGCCAGGCACTGTGCGAGGAGACGCGTTACCACGACGGGCTGCCGCTCGCGGCCAACCTGATCGACTATCGCGTGCCGACGATCGTCGAGTCGCCGCCGATCGACGTCTTCATCGTCGAGGCGCCCGATCCGAACGGCCCGTTCGGCGCCAAGGAGGCGGGCGAGGGGTCGCTGTCCGGATTCATCCCGGCGCTGACCAATGCCATCGCGGATGCCACGGGCCTGCGCCTGCACGAACTGCCGGCCTCGCCCGACCGGCTGCTCGACGCGCTGCAGGCGCGCGCGCGCAAGGAGCGCGTGAAGCGGGCGATCGCCGAAGCCAAGCACGCTGCGGGCACGTGACATGGAACGGCTGTCGCCATTCAGGTTGCACCGGCCGGGGACCGCCGCGCAGGCCGCCGCGCTGCTGGCCAGCGTTCCGGGTGCAAGAGTGATCGCCGGCGGCACGGACCTGCTGCCGAACCTGCGTCGGGGCATCGGGGCACCAGCGGCCCTCGTCGATGTCGGCGGCATCGCCGGCTTCGCGTCGATCACGCGCGATCAACGCGGGTGGCATCTCGGCGCCGGCGCCACGCTGGCATGGCTCGCTGCCGACAGCGCGATCGCCCGCGAACTGCCGGCGCTGTCGCAGGCGGCGCGCGAGCGTGGCCGGGCCGGGCCATCGCAGCGTGGCGACGATCGGCGGCAACCTCTGCCTCGACACGCGCTGCGTCTTCTACAACCAGAGCGAGTGGTGGCGGCAGGCCAACGACTTCTGCCTCAAGCACGGCGGCGAGACCTGCCACGTCGCGCCGCAGGGAAAGCGCTGCCACGCCGCGTTCAGCGGCGACCTGGCGCCGGCGTTGATTGCGCTCGACGCGTCGGTGGAGATCGTCGGGCGCGCCGGACCGCGCTCGCTGCCGCTGGCGGAGATCTACGCCGACGACGGCGCGGCTTCGCTGCGCCTGCTGGCCGACGAACTGATCGTGTCCGTGCACGTGCCGCCGCAGCCGGAGCGGGCGCGCAGCGGCTATCGCAAGGCGCGCGTGCGCGGCGCGATGGATTTTCCGCTGGCCGGCGTGGCGATGCGCGCGACCTTCGACGGCCGACGCATCGACAGCCTGCGCGTCGCGCTCACGGGCACGAATTCGCGGCCGCTGCTGCTCGCCGACGCCGAGGCGCTGTGCGGCTCGGCGGTCGACGAAGCAATACTGGCCGCGCTCGGCAAGCGCATCGGCAGGCAGGTCAGTCCGATGCGCACCGCCGTCACGGCGTCGAACTACCGCCGTCAGGTGGCGATCGTGCTGGCGCAGCGGCTGCTCGCGGATCTGGCCAACGACGCAGGCTGACTCGCATGGGCGCGACCGAGCCGGTAACCTGCGCCGCCATGGCCGACGACGAAATCTCCGCCGCAGCGGCGAGCGAACTGCGGCCCGTGCAACGCTGGAATTCCGGCGCGTCCTCCGTGGCAGCGGCGGACATCGCCTGCGAGGTGCCGATCGCGTTCGAGTACAACGGCATCTCGCATGCGGTGATGCTGGCTACGCCGGCCGACCTGCACGATTTTGCGATCGGCTTCTCGTTCAGCGAAGGCATCGCGACGCCCGCGCAGTGCTACGGGATCGAGGTTCACGAGAGCCCGGCCGGCATCACGCTGGCGATCGAGATTGCCGCGGCAGCCTTCGAGCAGCTGAAGGCGCGCCGCCGCACGCTGGCCGGCCGCACCGGTTGCGGCATCTGCGGCACGGAGAGCCTCGACCAGGTGCTGCGGCCGTTGCCCGACCTGTCGACGCTGTCATTCCAGGTCTCGCCGGCGGCGCTGGCGCGGGCCCATGCCGGCCTGGCAGAAGTGCAGCCGCTGCAGCACGCGAGCGGCGCCGCGCACGGCGCGGCGTGGTGCGGGCCTGACGGCGCGATCGTCTGCGCGCGCGAGGATGTCGGCCGCCACAACGCACTGGACAAACTCATCGGTGCGCTGACGCGCACCGGCGTCGATACCGGCGCAGGCTTCGTTCTGATCACCAGCCGCGCCAGCGTCGAGATGGTGCAGAAGAGCGCCACTGCCGGCATCGCCGTGCTTGCCGCGGTCTCCGCACCGACCGCGCTGGCGTTACGCGTGGCCGAGGGCTTGCGGACAGACGCTGATCGGCTTCGCCCGCGGCCAGACCTTCAGCGTCTATACGCACGGCGTGCGCGTCGCGGCAGCCTGAGCGACTACGGCGGAGACGCCCGCCGGCGCCGGTCGCCGCTCGAAGGACCGCTCTACTTGCAGCGCCGCCTGCACCGGTCGCAGGCCCTACAGTGCGGCCATGGCAAAAACCGCCCAAGAGAACACCTCGATTCCAGCGGATCTGCGCGGCGCCAGCCGGGTGGCGACCGACGCCACCTTGCTGCTGACCCACCTGGTCGAGACGATGCATCACAACATCGCGCGCACGCCGGGCGTGCTCGGCAAGGCGACGTTCGCGCCGACCCGCGGCATCACCGGACTGGTCTACAGGACCGTGCGCGGCGTCACCCGCCTCGCGGGAACCGGCGTGGATGCGTCGCTCGCGGCCTTGCAGCCGCTGCTCGGCGCGAACAGTTCGTGGCGCAGCCGTGACACGGTGCTGGCCGTGCTCAACGGCGTGCTCGGCGACTACCTCGAAGACAGCGGGAACCCGCTGGCGGTCGGGATGCATCTGCGCCACGACGGCGCGGCGCTCGACTTGAGCAGGAAAGGGCTGGCCGGCGCGCTGCCCCACGCCAGCGGAAAGATCGCCCTCCTGGTCCACGGGCTGTGCATGAGCGACAGGCAATGGTCGCGCAAGGGCCACGATCATGGGCGCGAACTGGCGCAGGACCTCGGCTACACACCCGTGTACGTCCGCTACAACAGCGGCCTGCACGTTTCAGCCAACGGCAGGCGACTCAGCGCACTGCTCGGGCCGCTGGTTGCCAACTGGCCGGTGCCGATCGAGGAGTTCGCGATCCTCGGTCACAGCATGGGTGGACTGGTGGCGCGCAGCGCGGTGCAATACGCGCGTCGCGGACGACGTGCGTGGACGAAGCGCCTCGACGCGCTGGTGTTCCTCGGCACGCCGCATCACGGCGCGCCGCTCGAGCGGGGCGGTGCCTGGGTCGACGTGCTCTTCGGTGCCAGCCCGTACACCGCGGCGTTCAACCATCTGGGGCGTGCGCGCAGCGCAGGCATCACCGACCTGCGCCACGGCAGCCTGCTCGATGAAGACTGGCAGGGCAGCGACCGCTTCGCGCCGAGTGCGGACCGGCGGCAGGCCGTGCCGCTGCCTGCCGGCGTGAACTGCTACGCGATCGCCGGCGTTGCCACCGAGTCGACGACCGGCGCCGGCGCGCGTCTGATCGGTGACGGACTGGTGCCGCTGGCCAGCGCCCTCGGGCGTCACGTCGATGACGAACGCACGCTGGCGTTTCCGGAAGGTCATCAATGGGTCGGGCAGAGACTCGGCCACCTGGAACTGCTCGGCAGCCGGCGCGTGTACGAGCAGATCCGCCGCTGGCTCGGACGCGGCGGCGAGCGCACGAGCTAGCAGCCGCGTTGCGCACTGATCGGCGGACGGGCGCACCCGGGCCTCCGACGGGTCGGAGCCGGCCGCAACGGCCCATGGTACAAACCGGCGTCGTTGCCCCTCTGTTGCGGGTTCGTGCGCCGACCTGGCCGAATACGGGGCACGTTTCGGCATCGTGAACAGTCCGGGCGGGATGTCTGCTCTGCCCGGTCGCCGTCCGCGGCGGCCTTCACCGTGCCCAGCCGACGGGATGGCCTGATGTTCCAACTTGTTTTCAAAGCCAGGATCGGTGCGGGCCTGCTCGTTGTTGCCTGTGCCATCCTGGCCGGCTGCAGCCCCAAGGCGCCGCCGCAGGGCGCCGCGCCGGCGCCGCCGCAGGTTGGCGTGCTGATCGTGCAGCCGCGTACGGTGCCGATCAGGACCGCTCTGCCGGGCCGCACGGCGCCGACGCTGATCGCCGAGGTGCGGCCCCAGGTGACCGGGATCATCCAGTCGCGCAACTTCACCGAAGGGGCGGAGGTCAGGGCGGGCACCACGCTGTACCAGCTCGATCCGGCCACTTACCAGGCCGCGTACGCCAGTGCGAAGGCTGCGGTGGCGAAGGCGGAGGCGAGCCTGCAGACAGCGCGCCTGCGCGCCGAGCGCTACAAGGAACTGCTGGCGATCAAGTTCATCAGCCAGCAGGCATACGACGAAGCCGACGCGACGCTGCGGCAGAGCGAAGCCGACGTCGCCGCGGCAATGGCCGCAGCCGAAGCCGCGCGCATCAATCTTGCCTACACGAAGGTCGCGGCGCCGATCTCGGGCCGCATCGGTGTGTCGGCGGTCACCGCCGGGGCACTGGTCACCGCCAACCAGCAGGCCGCGCTGGCGACGATCCAGCAGCTGAACCCGATCTACGTCGACGTCACGCAGTCGAGTACGGAACTGCTGCGCCTGCGGCGCGCGCTCGCCAGCGGCAAGCTGAAGAAGCCGACCGCGGACTCGGCGCGCGTTGAACTGCTGCTCGAGGACGGCACGGCCTATCCGCACGAGGGCACGCTGCAGTTTTCCGACGTCACCGTCGATCCGACCACCGGAGCGGTCACGCTGCGCGCCCTGTTTCCGAATCCGCAGGGTGTCCTGCTGCCGGGGATGTACGTGCGCGCCGTGATCGAGGAGGGCGTGCGCGAGGCGGCGATCGTGGTGCCGCAGCAGGCCGTGACGCGCGACACGAAGGGCGACGCGGTTGCGATGGTGGTGGGCAGGGACGACAAGGTGGAGTCGCGCAAGCTGCAGGTCGCGCGGACCCTCGGCAACCAGTGGCTGGTCGACGCGGGCCTGCAGCCGGGCGAGCGCGTGATCGTCGAAGGGCTGCAGCGCGCGCGACCGGGCACGGTCGTGCAGGCCGTCGAGCGAAGCGAAGCGAAGGCGGGCGCCGGACCGGGCGGCGCGCCGTCTTCTCCGCCTGTCTCGGGCGGGGCCAAAGGGGAGCAAACGCCTGCGCCGGATGCGAAGGCCGGCAAGGCGCCGCAGTCCTGATCGCGGCGCCCGGGACACGCGATGTCGCGCTTCTTCATCGACCGGCCGGTCTTCGCCTGGGTCATCGCGCTGGTGATCATGCTGGCCGGCCTGATTTCGATCGTCCGCCTGCCGATCGCGCAGTACCCGAGCATCGCCCCGCCGACGATCACCATCAGCGCCTCGTACCCCGGGGCCTCGGCGAAGACGCTCGAGGACACGGTCACGCAGATCATCGAGCAGCGCATGACCGGGCTGGATGGCCTGCGCTACATCTCCTCGACCAGCGACGGCGCCGGCTCGGCGACCATCACGCTGACCTTCAACGCCGACACCGACCCCGACATCGCCCAGGTGCAGGTCCAGAACAAGCTGAAGCTGGCCGAGACGCAGCTGCCGCAGGAGGTGCAGCAGCAGGGCGTGACGGTCACCAAGTCGGTGCGCAACTTCATCATGGTGATCGGCTTCGTCTCCGAGGACGGGTCGATGAACCGCACCGACATCGCCGACTACATCGCGGCGAACGTGCAGGAGCCGCTCAGCCGCGTGCCGGGCGTCGGCGAGCTGACGCTGTTCGGTTCCCAGTACGCGATGCGGATCTGGCTCGACCCGAACAAGCTCATCAGCTACAGGCTGACGCCGGCCGACGTGTCGGCCGCGATCCGCGCGCAGAACTCGCAGATCTCGGCCGGGCAGCTCGGCGGGCTGCCCGCGGTGCCGGGCCAGCAGCTGAACGCCACCATTGCCGCGCAGAGCCGGCTGCAGACGCCGGCGCAGTTCGAGGACATCGTCCTGCGCACGGCGGAAAGCGGCGCCACCGTGCGGTTGCGCGACGTCGCGCGCGTCGAACTGGGCGGCGAAAGCTACAACACCCTGTCCTTCTACAACGGCAAGCCCGCCGCGGGGCTGGCGGTCCGTCTGGCCACCGGCGCCAACGCGCTCGACACCGGCGACGCGGTCAAGGCCAAGGTCGACGAGCTCGCGCGGTTCTTCCCGGAGGGACTGAAGGCGGTCGTGGCCTACGACACGACGCCGTTCATTCGCCTGTCGATCAAGGAGGTGGTGAAGACGCTGGTCGAGGCGTTCGTGCTCGTGTTCCTGGTCATGTACCTGTTCCTGCAGAACCTGCGCGCGACCTTGATCCCGGCGATCGCCGTGCCGGTGGTGCTGCTCGGCGCGCTGGGCGTGATGCTGGCCTTCGGCTTCTCGATCAACGTGCTGACGATGTTCGGCCTCGTGCTGGCCATCGGCCTGCTCGTCGACGACGCGATCATCGTGGTCGAGAACGTCGAGCGGCTGATGGCCGAAGAGGGACTGTCGCCGAAGGAGGCAACCCGCAAGTCGATGGACCAGATCACCGGGGCCCTGGTGGGCATCGCGCTGGTGCTCGCGGCAGTTTTCATTCCGATGGCGCTGTTCGGCGGTTCCACCGGCGTCATCTATCGGCAGTTCTCGCTGACGCTGGCCTCGTCGATGCTCCTGTCGGTCACCGTCGCGCTCATCCTGTCGCCAGCGCTGTGCGCCACGCTGCTCAAGCCGGTCGCCAAGGGTTCGCACGGCGCAACCAGCGGACTGTTCGGCCGCTTCAACCGCTTCTTCGACAGCGGAAGCGCGACTTACCGGCGCATCGTCACCGGCATGCTCAAGTCGAGCGGTCGCTGGCTGGTGGCTTTCGTGCTGATGGTGGTCCTCGGTGGCTTCCTGGCCTGGCGCCTGCCGACTTCGTTCCTGCCGGACGAGGACCAGGGCATCCTGTTCACGCAGGTGCTGCTGCCGCCGGGCGCCACGCAGGAACGCACCTTGGCCGTGCTGCGCGAGGTCGAGCGCCACTTTCTCGAGGACGAGAAGGAGGCCGTGCAGGCGCTGTTCACGGTGGCGGGCTTCTCCTTTTCAGGCAGCGGGCAGAACGCCGGGATCGGTTTCATCCGGCTGCGCGACTGGAGCGAGCGCCGCGGCCAGGAGAGCAGCGTCAGGGCGGTGGCGGGCCGCGCCATGAAGGCGTTTTCGAAGCTGCGCGACGCACTCGCCTTTGCGTTCGCGCCGCCCGCGGTGCTCGAACTCGGTGTGGCGAACGGCTTCGACATGTACCTGCAGGACCGCGCCGGAGCGGGCCACGAAGCGCTGCTCGCCGCCCGCAACCAGTTGCTCGGCCTGGCGGCGAAGGACCCGGCCCTGGCCGCGGTGCGGCCGAACGGTCAGGAGGACACGCCGCAGTTCAAGGTCGATGTCGACACGGTGCGCGCCGGAGCACTCGGCCTGTCGGTGGCCGACATCAATTCGACGCTTTCGGCGGCCTGGGGCAGCGCCTACGTCAACGACTTCATCGACAAGGGCCGGGTGAAGAAGGTCTACCTGCAGGCCGACGCGCCGTTCCGGATGGTCCCCGAGGATCTCGACAAGTGGTACGTGCGCAATAAGCACGGCGAGATGGTGCCGTTTTCGATGTTCGCCAGCGGCAGCTGGACGTTCGGTTCGCCGCGGCTGGAGCGCTTCAACGGTGCGCCGGCGGTGCAGATCCAGGGGCAGGCGGCGCCGGGCTACAGCTCGGGGGCGGCGATGGCCGCGATGGAGCGGCTGGCCGGCGAGCTGCCGCCCGGATTCGGGGTCGCCTGGACCGGCCTGTCCTACGAGGAGCGCCTATCGGGCGCGCAGGCGCCGCTCCTCTACGCGCTGTCGATCCTCGTCGTCTTCCTGTGCCTCGCCGCGCTGTACGAAAGCTGGTCGATCCCGATTGCGGTGCTGCTGGTCGTGCCGCTCGGCGTGCTCGGGGCGCTCGCCGCCGCGACCGGCCGCGGACTGGCGAACGACGTTTTCTTCCAGGTCGGTCTGCTGACGACGATCGGGCTGTCGGCGAAGAACGCGATCCTGATCGTGCAGTTCGCCCTGGAGCAGATGAAGACCGGCGTCGAGCTGATCCCGGCCACGCTCGAGGCCGTTCGCCTGCGCCTGCGTCCGATCCTGATGACCTCGCTCGCTTTCGGCGGCGGCGTGCTGCCGCTGGCGCTGGCCAGCGGCGCCGGCTCGGGCAGCCAGAACGCCATCGGCACCGGCGTGTTCGGCGGCATGGTCGCCGCAACGTTCCTCGGCCTGCTGTTCGTGCCGCTGTTCTTCGTCATCATGAAGCGGGGCCTGAACAAGCGGCGAGCAACAGAGGTTCACTGAGGCCACTGCGTACAGGCAACGGTGAATCTGCCGCGCCTACTTGTCGAAGCGCACCAGATCGCTTGCGACGACCCGCACCCGCGAAAGACATACCCCGCTCTCGGGCGAGAAGCGATCCAGATCGCCCATCTCGCAACGATCGCCGCCGGATACCTTCAGGCGGGCGATCTCGGTGCAGCCGATGCCCTGGAACAGGACGACCTTGCTCTGGCTGTTCCCGGGCTTCAGCGAAAAGAAGCCGACCGAGCGGGTTTCATACAGCACGCCATCGGCGCGATACACCGAGAGCGACGGCACGATGCTCTTGATCTCGTAGGGCAGATCGTTGGCGAGCCCCAGGCGGAAATAACAGTTCTGTCCGACCTCGGTGCGGTTCTCGAGGGTCAGCACCGCCTCGCTGGCGTCCTTGGCCTTGCCGGCTTCCGGTGCGTCCACATAGCGCCAGGTGCCGTCGTCCTTCAGCAGGACGCGGCGACCGTCCGGGGCCGTCACTTCGAATGCGGCCCGCGTATCCGCTCCGGGCACGAGCAGCCCGAGAAACAGAACGGCGCCTGCCGTCGTCAACATCTTTCGCATCATTCCCTGCTCCATTTTCCGGCGCCGTGCCGTCTGCCGTTGGCGAAAGATACCGCGAGCCGTCAGACGGAGAGGTGACGTTGCAGCTGCGGCTCGTCGGCCAGCAACCGGCGCGACGGGCCTTCGAGCACGACGCACCCCTTCTCGAGCACGACGCCGCGGTCGCTGTTGGCCAGGACGGCGCGGTAGTTGCGGTCGACGATCAGCGAAGCGATCCCGCTCGCCCGGATCAGCGCGACGATGCGCCAGATCTCGGCCACGACCAGCGGCGCCAGTCCCTCGGTCGCCTCGTCGAGGATCATGCAGATCCGGATTGGTCATCAGCGCGCGGCCGATCGCCAGCATCTGCTGCTCGCCGCCGGAGAGCTGGTTGCCGCCGTGGTCGATGCGCTCGGCCAGGCGCGGGAAGGTGTCGAGCACGCGCTCGATGGTCCAGTCGAGGCGGCCGTCGCGGCCGGCGCGCGCCGCCATCACCAGGTTCTCGCGCACCGACAGGTTCGGAAAGATGCCGCGGCCCTCGGGCACGTAGCCGATGCCGTGGCGCACGATGCGCTCCGTGCGCTGCTGCGTGACGTCGATGCCGTCGACGAAGATGCGGCCGCGGCTCGCCGGCACCAGGCCGAGCAGCGTGCGGATCAGCGTCGTCTTGCCCATGCCGTTGCGGCCGAGCAGGCCGACCGATTCGCCGCGCGCAACGGCGAGCGAGACGCCGTGCAGCACGTGGCTCGTGCCGTAATGCAGGCGTGCAGTTCGCGCGCTTCGACGATCGGTGTCTTCGGCGCAGCCATCGGCGCTTCAATGGCCGTCGCCGAGGTAGGCGCGCTGCACCTCGGCGTTGCTGCGCACTGCGTCCGGCGTGTCGCTGGCGATCACGCGTGCCGTTGACCATCACCGTGATCCGGTCGGCAACGCGGAACACGGCGTCCATGTCGTGCTCGACGAGCAGGATCGCGTGGCCGGGCTTCAGCTCGTTCGAGCAGCGCCAGCATGCGGTCGGTCTCGTCCGCGCCGATGCCGGCCAGCGGTTCGTCGAGCAGCAGCACCGGGCTGGGTGGCCAGGCACATCGGCGATCTCGAGCTGGCGCCTTTGCGCCGTGCGACAGCGTGGTCACCGTACGGTCGGCGACTCGCGCCGAGCCCGACCCGTTCGAGCGCCGCCTGCCGCCGCCTGCAGGCTGTCGCGGCAGCGTGCGGCCGGCGTCGATCCAGTGCCCAGGCGCGCGGAAAGTGCGCGCCTGCGCGGCGAGCCGGCAGTTCTCGAGCACGCGTGAAGCTCGGAAAGCATGCGTGCTGCGCTGGTAGCTGCGGCCCAGGCCGGCGCGCGCGCGCCGCGGCTGCGCTCCAGTGCGGTGACGTCGCGGCCGAGCAGTTCGACGCGGCCGTGGCTCGACGTCGAGATTCGCCGGACAGCATGTTGATCAGCGTCGACTTGCCGGCGCCGTTGGTGCCGATCACGCGCATGCAGCACGCCGCGTTCGAGTTCGAGCGAAACCTCGTCGACGGCGACGCAGGCCGCCGAAGCGGCGCGACACGGCATGCGCGGCGAGCAGCCGTTCGCGGCTCATCGCGCGCCCTTCGCGATTCGCGCTGTTCGCCGACGGAGGGCCGAGCGCCTTCGGCGGCCGGGCAGCGCTCATCGGTGCCGCCTCGCCAGGCGGTCGGCAGCCCGATCAGACCGCGCGGCAGCGCGCGACGAAGCCGATGATGGTCAGTCCCAGCCTCAGCTGCCAGTGCTTGGCGAACGGCGCCGAAGATCGCCTGCGACTGGAAGAACTCCTGCAGCATCGTGAAGGCGAACGCGCCGAGGAGCGCACCGCGCAGGTGGCCGATGCCGCCGAGGATGATCATCAGCAGCACCGCGCCCGACTGGTGCCACGACAGCAGTCTCCGGGTTGACGTAGCCGTCCTTCACCGCGAACAGGAAGCCGGCCAGCCCGGCGAACGCGGCCGGCGATGACGAATGCAGCCGAGCTTGTAGGGATAGGTCGGAAACCCGGTGGCGCGCATGCGCTGCTCGTTGACGCGGATGCCGGCCAGCGCGTGGCCGAAGCGGAGCTGCAGCAGCATGATCGCCAGGAAGCCGAACGTTCCTGCCAGGCAGGCGAGCACCGCGTAGTAGAAGCCGAGATCGCCGTCGAGGTCGAGCGGCCGCCAGCCGAAGACTGCCGCGTCCGGGCTGAAGTACAGGTAGATGCCGTCGGTGCCGCCGCCGAGCGGCGGTGTCGTGGAACACGAAGTAGGCCATCTGCGCGAAGGCCAGCGTGACCATGATGAAGTACACGCCGCTGCGTGCGCAGCGACAGCGCGCCGACCGCCAGCGCGTAGGCGGCCGCCGCGCCGACCGCCGCCGGCAGCAGCAGCCACAGCGAGGCCGCCTCGCCCTGCGGCGACAGCAGCACCGCGACGTAGGCGCCGATGCCGAAGAACGCCGCGTGGCCGAAGCACACCAGCCCGGTGCTGGCCGACCAGCAGCTCGAGGCTCAGCGCGAAGATCGCCAGGATCATGATCTTGACCGACCAGGTCGACGTAGAACTTGCCGCCGAAGGCAGGAAACGGCCAGCAACAGGAGCGCCGCCAGCAGCGGCGCCGCGCGCAGCAGGCTTGCCGCGGTGAGCCACGTGCCCGCGCGCGCGGCTCCCGGTGCCGTGGTGGGCAGGTTCATGGCGCCGTGATCAACCGACCTTGAACAGCCCGTCGGGCTTCCACAGCAGGATCAGCGCCATCAGCAGGTAGACCAGCACGCCGGCCACCGCCGGCAACAGCACCTTGCCGAAGGTGTCGACCAGGCCGATCAGCAGCGCGGCGACCAGCGCGCCGCGGATCGAGCCGATGCCGCCGATCACCACCACCACGAAGCAGATGATCAGCACCTGGTTGCCCATGCCCGGGTAGACCGACGACTGACCGGTGCCGCGATCATGCCGGCCAGCGCGGCGATCGCCACGCCGGCGGCGAACACGACGCGGTAGAGCAACTTGATGTCGATGCCCAGGCGACTGCACCATCTCGCGGTTGCGTGGCGCCGGCGCGAATCATCATGCCCAGCCGGGTGCGCGTGATCACGAACCACATGCCAATGGCCAGCGCAATGCACACCGCCGAGATGAACAGCCGATACACCGGATAGCTCATCACGTCGCCAGCGGAAAGCTGCCGGCCAGCAGGCTCGGCGCCGGCACGCCGTGCACGTCGTCGCCGACGATGATGCTGCGCAGTTCCTCGAACACCAGGATCAGTCCGTAGGTCATCAGCACCTGCTGCAGGTGCTCGCGCTCGTACAGGTAGCTGAAGAACGGCCCACTCGAGCAGATAACCGAGCAGCACCGACAGCACGATGCCGACGGCCAGCGTCGCGAAGAAGCCGCCGCCCAGACAGGTCGCGACGACCAGGGCGCCAGCGCATAGGCCATGTACGCGCCGATCATGTAGAAGCTGCCGTGCGCCAGGTTGATGACGCCCATGATGCCGAAGATCAGCGTCAGCCCGCTGGCGACGAGGAACAGCAGCAGCCCGTACTGGACGCGTTCAGGCACTGGATCAGGAAGGTGGCGAGGTCCATCGGCGGCGGCTGTCTCCCCGGCGACGGCCGGGACCTGGTCTGCGTGCGCTCGCGCTTGGGCCCCGGCCTGCGCCGGGGCAACGTGTCCCCGGATGGCCGACGGACCCGCCCGCGCCGCTACATCTTGCAGCCGCGCGCCGGGTCGGCCAGCGCCTTGGCCGCGATGCCGACGACCTTGTTCTCGCTTGCCCTTCGACCTTGCGCAGGTAGATGTCCTGCACCGGGTTGTGCGACTTCGACAGCTTGAAGGGGCCGCGCGGGCTGTCGATCGTCGCCTTTTCGCATCGCGGCGGCGAACTCGGCGCGCTTGCTCACGTCGCCCTTGACCGCAGTCAGGCCGATGCGCCAGCATCTGCGCCGCGTCGTAGCCCTGCACCGCATACACGTCGGGTTGCAGCTTGTAGGCCTTCGCATACGCGAGGCGGAAGGCGTTGTCGCGCGGCGTGTTCAGGCTGTCGGCGTAGTGCAGCGCGGTCAAGCAGGCCCTGCGGCAGCGTCGCCCTGCGCCTCCAGCGTGCCGTCGGTGAGGAAGCCCGCGCCGTAAAGCGGAATGGTCTTGTTCAGCCCGGCCGCCGCGTAGTCCTTGACGAACTTCACCGCACCGCCGCCGGCAAAGAACGTGTAGACCGTGTCGGGCTTCAGCGCCGCGATCTCGGTGAGCAGCGCCTGGAACTCGACGTTCGGGAACGGCACCGTCAGGTCCTTGACCACCTTGCCGCCGCCTTTCTCGAACGCCTCCCTGAAGCCGCCGACCGATTCGTCGCCGGCCGCGTACTTCCAGGTGATCGTGACCGCGGTCTTGTGCCTTGCGCTCGGCCAGCGACCTTGCCCATCGCGTAGCCCGGCTGCCAGTTGGAGAACGACGAGCGGAAGATGTTCGGCGCGCAGAACGGCCCGGTCACCGCGCCGGCGCCGGCGTTGGGCACGATCAGCAGCGTGTTCGATATCGCGCGCCGCCTTGGCCATCGCCATCGCCACCCCCGAGTGCACGGTGCCGACGATCACGTCGACCTTGTCGCGCTTGATCAGCTTGTTGACGTTGTCGGTGGCCTTGGCCGGATCGGATTCGTCATCGACGACGAAATACTCGATCTCGCGGCCGCCCAGCTTGCCGCCCTGTTCCTGAACGTACAGCTTGAAGCCGTTGTCGATCGCCGTGCCGAGTGCGGCAAACGTGCCGGTGAACGGCAGCATCACGCCGACCTTGAGCTTGGCCTGCGCATGGGCGGCGCCGCCGACGGCAAGCAGGGCGGACGCCAGCAGGGCCGCCAGGGTGTTACGACGTTTCATGATGTCTCCTCTCGCTGTGTCGTTGGTTGCTGCGCGACCGCCATTGTCGTTGCCGGTCGATGAAATCGATGGTCGCCCGTATCACGGCCTCGGGCCGGTCCCGGTGCGGCGAATGGGCGCAGTCGTCGAGCCTGAGCACTTCCGCCTGTGGCACGGCCGCGGCCAGCCCGTCGACCTGCGCCATGGTCCCATATTCGTCATTGTGCCCTTGCACGGCGAGCACTGGAACCCGGATCGAGGCCAGCAGTCCTTCGATGTTCCAGCGGCGGAAGGCCGGGTCGAGCCAGATGTCGTTCCAGCCCC
Source organism: uncultured beta proteobacterium (assembly GCA_963847675.1). Taxonomy (GTDB): domain Bacteria; phylum Pseudomonadota; class Gammaproteobacteria; order Burkholderiales; family Burkholderiaceae_F; genus JADJWR01. Next base: position 68,270 of record CAWKAP010000006.1, on the reverse strand, counting down.
AGAAAGCGGAGTCGACATCCTGGTGATGTCGTGCGAGGCGGCTGCGCAGGTCGGTGCTGGCGTAGGCGGTCTTCGCCTGCTCGATGCTCTGCACCGACAGGTCCTCGACGAAGATGTGCGGTGCCAGCACGATCAGTCCGGCGACTGCATCGGGGTAGGCAGCGGCGTGGATCAGCGCGATCGACGCGCCGTCGCTGTGGCCGAACAGCCAGGGCGGATCCGTCGCCACGTCGATCCCCGCAGCTGAGAGGAACTGCGGCAGCACTTCGCGTGCCTGCTCGTGCATGTACTCCGGCGTCCAGCGCTCGCCGTGCGGTCGCGGCGTCGAACGGCCGTAGCCGGTGCGCGAGTACACGAGACCGCGATAACCGCCCGCCGCGCACAGCTGCGCCGGGAAGTCCTTCCACATCGACGCCGAGCCGAGTCCTTCGTGCAGGAACACCAGCAGTGGCGCCGACCGTTCCCCGGTGCCGACCCAGCGGTACTCCAGCCGCACAGGCTTGCCGCCCTGGTGGATGGCGGCGAAGTGCACCTGTGCGCGGGCGGCTTCGACGCTCATCGCAGCAAGGAATTCCTCTCTCGCCCTGCGGGAGAGGGGCTGGCGACAGGGGTTGCACTCATCGCCGCGCCTGCTCGCTCTCGCGGAGCCGGAAGCGCTGGATCTTTCCGGTGGCGGTCTTGGGCAGTTCGTCGATGAATTCGAGCAGGCGAGGATACTTGTGCGGCGCGAGGCGGCTCTTCACGAACTGCTTCAGTTCCTCGGCCATCGCCTCGTCGGCCCTGCCCGGCTCCTTCAGCACCACATAGGCCTTCGGCCGGGTCAGGCCGTTCTCGTCGGTCACGCCGATCAGCGCCGCCTCGAGCACGGCGGCGTGCTGCACCAGCGTGGCCTCGACCTCGAACGGCGAGACGTACTGGCCGCTGACCTTCAGCATGTCGTCGCTGCGGCCGGAGTAGACGTAGTAGCCGTCGGCGTCGCGCTCGTACTTGTCGCCGCTGCGCGTCCAGCCGCCCTGGAACGTCGCATCGCTCTTCGCGCGATCCTGCCAGTACATCAGCGCTGAAGACGGGCCGTTGATGTACAGATCGCCGATCTTCCCCGGCGCCTCGATCGTGCCTCCGGACTCGTCGCGGATCTCGATCCCGTAACCCGGCACCGGCCTGCCCGAGGTGCCGTAGCGCACGTCGCCCGGCCGGTTGGAGATGAAGATGTGCAGCATCTCGGTCGAGCCGATGCCGTCGATGATCTCGCAGCCGAAGTGCGCGGTGAACCGCTCGCCGATCTCGCGCGGCAGCGCCTCACCGGCCGACGAACAGAGCCGCAACGCGACGGCCTCCCTGGCCGGCAGGGCGGGCGAGGCGAGCATGCCGGCATAGCCGGTCGGGGCGCCGAAGAAGACCGTCGGCCTGCGTTCGGTCCAGCGCTTGAAGATGGCATCGGGCGTCGGCCGTTCGGCCATCAGCAGCACCGTGGCGCCGACCGACAGCGGGAAGCTCAGCGCATTGCCGAGTCCATAGGCGAAGAAGAGCTTCGCCGCCGAAAAGCACAGGTCGCTTTCCTGCAGGCCCAGCACCGGCGTGCCGTAGAGTTCGGCGGTCCAGTACGGATTGGCGTGCGTGTGCACGGTGCCCTTGGGCCGGCCGGTCGAACCGGACGAGTACAGCCAGAAGGCGATCTCGTCGGCCCGCGTGTCGGCGGCGTCGGCCAGCGGCCCGTGCGCGGAAATCCAGGATTCGAAGTCGGCGCCGCCGGCCGGAAGCTCCTTGCCGCGCGAGACGATGATCGAGCGCACCTCGTGCCCGCCCTGGTCCAGGGCCGCCTGCAGCACGGGCAGCAACGGCGCGGAGACCAGGGCCACCTGCGCCCGGCTGTGCGCGAGCATGAACGCGTAGTCGTCGGCCGTCAGCAGCGTGTTCACCGCCACCGGCACGACGCCGGCGTACAGGGCGCCGAGAAACGCCACCGGCCAGTCGGTCGTGTCGTGCATCAGCAGCAGAACGCGCTCCTCGCGGCGCAGGCCACTGGCCAGCAGCGCCGCGGCGCAACGTCGCGCGCGCGACTCGAGATCGCCGTAGCTGAGGCGCCCCAGGTCGTCTACGTACGCATCCTTCCGCGCGCGCTTCGCGTTCAACCCGAACAGATGGCGGGCGAAATTGAAACGCTCGGGCGGCGCCTGCAGCGCAGGTCGGGGCCGGTCGGTCATGGCGTGTCTCCCGTTCCTTCTGTGATTCGCGATTCTGCGCGGCGCGGGCCCGGTCGTCGGCAGCCTGCAGACCTCGCTTTCGCGAGGGTCTTCTCGTCGCAGTCTAAATTGGTATTGCAGTACTATATTCGGACTTTGCCTTGCCGGCGAGACCCGATGAGTCGACGAGGTCGCCTCGCGGACGAACCCTTCCACCGCAGCAAGCAGCCAATCCCATGAATGCACCGGAAACCGCATCCTTTGCGCGGGTCGATTACCAGACCGATCCGTCGAGCTACCGCCACTGGCGGCTCGCCTTCGACGGTCCGGTCGCGACGCTGGCGATGGACGTCGCCGAGGACGGCGGCCTGCGTCCCGGCTACAAGCTGAAGCTGAACAGCTACGACCTCGGCGTCGACATCGAACTGAATGACGCGCTGAACCGGATCCGCTTCGAGCATCCCGAGGTGCGCACGGTCGTCGTCACCAGCCTGAAGGAGCGGATCTTCTGCTCCGGCGCCAACATCTTCATGCTCGGCCTGTCGTCGCACGCGTGGAAGGTGAACTTCTGCAAGTTCACCAACGAAACGCGCAACGGCATCGAGGACTCGAGCAGCCACTCGGGACTGAAGTTTCTCGCCGCGGTCAACGGCGCCTGCGCCGGCGGCGGCTACGAGCTTGCGCTGGCCTGCGACGAAATCTGGCTCGTCGACGACCGTTCCTCGACGGTGAGCCTGCCGGAGGTGCCGCTGCTCGGCGTGCTGCCGGGCACCGGCGGCCTGACGCGGCTGACCGACAAGCGCCGCGTGCGGCACGACCTCGCCGACGTGTTCTGCACCACCACCGAAGGCGTGCGCGGCGAGAAGGCCGTGGCCTGGCGGCTGGTCGACCGCATCGCCAGGACGGCCGTCTTCGAGCAGCAGGTCCGCGAGCGGGCCCTCGAGCTGGCCGCGCTGAGCGACCGGCCGGCGGACGCCGCCGGCATCGCGCTCGCGCCGCTGGCGCGGCAGATCGAGGCCGATGCGCTGCGCTACGCGCACGTCACGGTGCTGATCGACCGCGCGAAGCGCACCGCGACGTTCACGGTCAAGGCGCCTGCAGGCGCGCAGCCGCGCACGATCGAAGAGATCGTCGCCGCCGGCGTCGACTGGTGGCCGCTGGCGCTGGCGCGGGAACTGGACGATGCGGTGCTGTCGATGCGCAGCAACGAGCCGGAGATCGGCCTGTGGCTGCTGAAGACCGAAGGCGACGCACTGGCCGTCCTCGACGCGGACGCACTGCTGCTCGAACACCGGGCCCACTGGTTCGTGCGCGAGACGATCGGCTGGCTGCGGCGGGCCTTTTCGCGTCTCGACGTGTCCTCGCGCACGCTGTTCGCGCTGGTCGAACCGGGCTCGTGCTTCGCCGGCAGCCTGCTCGAACTGCTGCTCGCCTGCGACCGCAGCTACATGCTGGCGCTGCCCGACGACGCGGCGCGCGCGCCGAAGATCACGGTGGGCGAAGCGAATTTCGTGCTCTATCCGATGGCCACCGGGCAGTCGCGGCTGGCCCGGCGCTTCTACGAGGAGGAGGCGGCCCTCGAGGCGGTGCGCGCTGCGGTCGGCGGCGAACTCGATGCGGAGGCGGCGGCGGCGCTCGGGCTCGTCACCGCAGCGCCCGACGACATCGACTGGGCCGACGAGGTGCGCATCGCGATCGAGGAGCGCGCGAGCCTGTCGCCCGACGCGCTCACCGGCCTGGAGGCCAACCTGCGCTTCAACGGCCCGGAGACGATGGCCACGCGCATCTTCGGCCGGCTCACGGCCTGGCAGAACTGGATCTTCAACCGCCCGAACGCCGTCGGCGAGAAGGGTGCGCTGAAGGTCTACGGCAAGGGCGAGAAGGCCGCCTTCGACTGGAACCGCGTGTGAGCGACGCACTCGCCCACTGCGCCACTCACCGATCGACAACGAACTGATTCCCCTGCAGGAAATCCGCATGTCCATCGATTACAGCGAAAAGATCCCGAACAACGTCAATCTTGCCGAGGACAAGGCGCTGCAGCGCGCCCTCGAGCACTGGCAGCCGAACTACCTGTCGTGGTGGCGCGAGATGGGTCCCGACGGCGCGCAGGACTTCGATGTCTATCTGCGCACCGCGGTCAGCGTCGAGGCGGGCGGATGGGCGCATTTCGACCACGTGAAGATGCCCGACTACCGCTGGGGCATCTTTCTCAACAATCCGGAAGCCGGCCGGCAGGTCAACTTCGGCGAGCACAAGGGCGAGCCGGCATGGCAGGAAGTGCCGGGCGAGCATCGCGCGAACCTGCGCCGGATCATCGTCACCCAGGGCGACACCGAGCCGGCCTCGGTCGAGCAGCAGCGCCACCTTGGCCTGACCTGCCCGAGCCAGTACGACCTCAGGAACCTGTTCCAGGTCAACGTCGAGGAAGGCCGCCACCTGTGGGCGATGGTCTACCTGCTGCACAAGTACTTCGGCCGCGACGGCCGCGAGGAGGCCGAGGCGCTGCTCGAGCGCCGCTCCGGCGACGCGGACAACCCGCGCATCCTCGGTGCCTTCAACGAGAGGACGCCCGACTGGCTGTCGTTCTTCATGTTCACCTACTTCACCGACCGCGACGGCAAGTACCAGCTGTGTGCGCTCGCCGAGAGCGGCTTCGACCCGCTGGCGAGGACGACGCGCTTCATGCTCACCGAGGAAGCGCACCACATGTTCGTCGGCGAATCCGGCGTCTCGCGGGTGATCCAGCGCACCGCGCAGGTGATGAACGAGCTGAAGACCGACGATCCGTCGAAGCTGCGCGCCGCCGGCGTGATCGACCTGCCGACGATCCAGCGCTATCTCAACTTCCACTTCAGCGTGACCATCGACCTGTTCGGCGCCGACGAGTCGAGCAATGCCGCCACCTTCTACAACTCGGGGCTGAAGGGCCGCTTCGAGGAAACCAAGCGCGACGACGACCACCGCCTGCACGGCCGCAGCTACACCGTGCTCGGCGTGAGCGACGGTCGCCTGGTCGAGCGCGAAGTGCCGTTGCTCAACGCCTTGAACGAAGTGCTGCGCGACGACTACATCCGCGATTCGGTCGCCGGTATCGGCCGCTGGAACCGCGTGCTCGAGAAGGCCGGCCTGCCGTTCCGGCTGCAGGCGCCGCACAAGGCGTTCAACCGCCGCATCGGCTCGCTGGCCGGCATCCGCGTCAGCCCGTCGGGCGAGGTCGTCAGCGAAGCCGACTGGGCCCGGCACGAACGCGAGTGGCTGCCGAGCGTCGAGGACCGCGCCTTCGTCGCCTCGCTGATGGGCCGCGTGACCGAGCCCGGCCGCTTCGCGCACTGGATCGCGCCGCCGGCCAACGGCATCAACAAGCAGCCGGTCGATTTCCGGTACGTGCGGTTCAACTAGGTTCGATCCGGACGGCGTGGCCGCCGGACCGAATTCGGCGGCTTCGAGCGGACCGGCACCTTGGCGCGGCCGTTCAAGCCGCCGGCCAGAGTAAACGGAGCCGATGGACATGGCCGATTCGCAGCTCTTGCGCCAGCACCTGATCGACCCCGAGGTCTGCATTCGCTGCAACACCTGCGAAGAGACCTGCCCGGTGGGCGCGATCACGCACGATTCGCGCAACTACGTCGTGCTCGCCGACAAGTGCAAGGCCTGCCTGGCCTGCATCTCGCCGTGCCCGACGGGGGCGATCGACAACTGGCGCAACGTGCTGCGCGCCGATGCGTACAGCGTCGACGACCAGTTCGGCTGGGACGAACTGCCGGCGGAAAAGTCGCTCGGACTCGAAATCGCGGCGACCGCCGCCGAGGTGGCCGTCGAGGACGCGCCGCCGGTGCCGGCCGCCGCGGTGCCGGGCTCTGCGGCGCCGCCGTGGTCGGCCTCGCATCCGTACGTCAACCTGTACACGCACCGCGCGCCGATCACCGCGACCGTGATGGGCAATTTCCGGGTCACCGACGCGGCGGCAGAAAGCGACACCCGCCACATCGTGCTCGATTTCGGCGGCACGCCGTTTCCGGTGCTCGAAGGGCAGTCGATCGGCATCCTGCCGCCCGGCGCCGACGAAGACGGCCGGCCGCACCACGCGCGCCAGTACTCGATCGCGTCGCCGCGCGACGGCGAGCGGCCGGGCTACAACAACCTGTCGCTGACCGTGAAGCGGGTGACTGCCGATCACCAGGGCAAGCCGGTGCGCGGCGTGTGCTCGAACTACCTGTGCGACCTGAGGAAAGGCGACAAGGTGCAGGTGATCGGGCCGTTCGGCAACACCTTCCTGATGCCTAACCATCCCGGGAGCCACCTGCTGATGGTCTGCACCGGCACCGGATCGGCGCCGATGCGGGCGATGACCGAGCGCCGTCGCCGCCGCCGCGGCAAGGGCGAGGGCGGCAAGCTGATGCTGTTCTTCGGCGCCCGCTCACAGGCCGAATTGCCGTATTTCGGCCCGCTGATGAACCTGCCGAAGGACTTCATCGACATCAACTTCGCGTTTTCGCGCACGCCCGGCGAGCCGCGCCGCTATGTGCAGGACGCAATGCGCAGCCGCGCGGCCGACGTGGGCGCGCTGCTCGAGGATCCCAATACCTTTGTCTACGTATGCGGCCTGCGCGGCATGGAAGACGGCGTGCTCGACGCGCTGCGCCACGCGGCCGCCACGCGCGGGCTCGACTGGGACGGGCTGCACGCGCGGCTCAGGCAGGAAGGTCGGCTCCACCTCGAGACTTACTGAGTGAGCGCGACCGCGCCAGAGGATGCACGGCGCTTCACGCGCGTCGCGCGCGCGATCTTCGCGCTGGCGCTGGCCAGCTTCGTGCTCTCGTTCGTCCACCGCACGGCGCCGGCGGCCATCGCCGGCGAACTGACGCGGGCGTTTTCGATCAGTGCCACAGTGCTCGGCACGCTCGCCGCGACCTACTTCTACGTCTACACGCTGCTGCAGATCCCCGTCGGCGTGCTTGCCGACACGCTGGGGCCCCGTCGCATCCTGACCGCGGGCTCGGCAATCGCCGCCGCCGGTTCGCTGCTTTTCGCGCTCGCCCCGTCGTGGGAGATCGCCGCGGCGGGCCGCACGCTGGTGGGCATCGGCGTGTCGGTGGCGTTCATCGCGGTCTTGAAGGTCTCGGCGGTGTGGTTCGTTCCCGAGCGTTTCGCGACGCTGACCGGCGTGACGATGTTTGCCGGCAACCTCGGTGCCGTGGCGGCCGGTGCGCCGCTGGCATGGGCGGTGACGCTGACGTCGTGGCGCGTGGTGTTCGTGGCATTGGCCGTCCTGTCGGCGGCTCTCGCACTGGCCACGTGGCTGCGCGTGCGGGATTCGCCGCAGCAACTCGGTTTCGCGCCGGTCGCGGGCAGCGTGCCGGCGTCGGCGCAGCGCGTGCCGTGGATGCAGGCGCTCGCGCGGGTGCTCGCCAACCGCAGCACCTGGCCGGCGTTCGTGGCCAACGCCGGCGTCGGCGGCAGCTATCTGGCCTTCGCCGGCCTGTGGGGCGTGCCGTACCTGCAGCAGGTCTACGGCATGTCGCGGGTTGCCGCCGCCCAGCACACGAGCCTGCTGCTCCTCGGCGTGGCGTTCGGCTCGCTCGCCATCGGCATGATCTCCGACCGCCTGAGGAGCCGGCACGGCGTGATGCGCGCCTTCGTCGTCGCCTACACGGTTTCGTGGCTGCCGTGGCTGCTGCAGGCGGCGTGGCCGATGTGGGCAACGCTCGCCTGGTTCTTCCTGATGGGCCTGCTGATTCCCGGCTTCACGCTGTCGTGGACGATCGCCAAGGAGGCCAATCCGCCGCAGTACTCGGGCATCGCCACCTCGGTGGTCAACGTCGGCATCTTCCTCGGCACCGGCATCCTGCAGCCGCTGGTCGGCTGGGTGCTCGACCGGGGCCGAGAGGCCGGTGATCTCGGCGGCGCCTGGGAGCGCGGCATCTGGCTGATGGCCGGCGCGGCGGCGCTGGGGGCGGTGATGACCTTTCTGGTCGGGAATCAGCGCCGCTCTCGTTGAAGCTGCGGGCGCTAAGGAATATCGACCTCCGCAAACGAAGCCGCTTCGGCACGATCGATCGCTTCAACTACGGCCGCGATCGCGCTCTGGATTCGAGGCCAGCTCGGCGTGCTCAGGACGACGACCGAGATCCGTCGAGCACGCAGGTTCTGCTGGTACCTCAGATTCGTGTCGGTGGTCACCAATATGGCAAAGCCGGCCGACTCGGCAGCAACGAGCAATTCGCCGTTCTTCAGCATCGACCAACCGCGCTCGAACACCGTCGACACCTCGTGCTGCGTCAGGAACCGGCGTAATGGAACCGGCGTGCCCTGGTCGAAAGAGTACGCGCACTCAGGCAGCGGCCAGGCTGCTGCGCGCTGCGTGTTCGAGCACGGCACGCGCCTGTTGCAGGGTCACGCCGGGAAACCACTCGACGAACTGCGCGATCTGGGCGCCATCCTCGAGATTCTCGAAAAGCGCCGCGACGGGCACTCGCGTACCGCGGAACACCCACGCACCGCTTACGCGCTCGGGGTCTCGTTCGACAGCGGAGCATGACGACCAATCGATCATGACGGAAATGCTAGCAGTCGACTTCGTGTCCGGTTGAACAAGCAAAGAGCACCGGCCGGCGTTCAATGCCGGATGCAGATCTTCCCGAAGTGCGCGCCGCGTTTGAGCGCCTCCATGGCTTCCTTCAGCTGCTCGAAGGCGAACACCTGGTCGACGACCGGGACGACGCGGTGCTGGTCGATTGCCCGCATCATCGCCTCGAAGCCGTCGCGCGAGCCGACCGTGATGCCCTGCAGGCGCACCTGCCGCGTGACCACGTGGCCGAGCGGCGCGGCGAGCGCCGAGCCCGACAGCACGCCGATCATCGAGATCGTCCCGCCGGGACGGATCGCGCGCAGCGATTGCGGCAGCGTCTTCTCGCCGCCGAGTTCGACGATGTGGTCGAAGCCGCGCCCGCCGGTCACCTCGCGCGTCGCCTTCGACCACTCCGGCGTGGCGACGTAGTTGATGCCGGCATCCGCCCCGAGCTTCTTCGCCCGGGCGAGCTTCTCGTCGCTCGACGAGATCACCGTCACGTGGCAGCCGGCGAGCTTGCCGAACTGCACGGCGAACAGCGCCACCCCGCCGGTGCCCTGCACCAGAACGCGCGAGCCGGGGGCCAGCGAGTCGTAGGTGACCAGCGCGCTCCACGCGGTGAGCGCGGCGCAGGGTAGGGCCGCCGCCTGTTCGTCGCTCAGGTGCGCCGGCACCTTGACGACCCCTTCGGCCGGCAGGCACATCAGTTCGGCCATCGTGCCGTCGACGGGGCCGCCGAGCGTTCGCGTCAGCCGTTCCAGGTCGGGTGCGCCGCCGATCCACGACTGGTGAAAGCACGGGCAGACGCGATCGCCGGCCTTCACGCGCGTCACGCCGGGGCCGGCCTCGACGACTTCGCCGACGCCGTCGGAGAGCGGGATCAGCGGCAGGTTGCCGGTGAAGGCGCCGTAGCCGCGGTTGGGAACGACGAGATCGCGGTAGTTCAGCGACGCCGCCTTCATCCGCAGCAGCACCTCGCCGGAGCCGGGACGCGGATCGGGGCGCGTGCCGAGCTGCAGATGATCGAAGCCCCAGTCGCCGCGGATCTCGAAGACCTTCATCGTTGTGCTCCATGGGCCGGCGGCAGGATCGGCACGCCGGAGAGCCTGACCAGCTCGTCGAACGACAGCCCGTCGATCAATTCGACCGCACGCAACCCTTCCCGGGTCACGTCGATCACCGCCAGGTCGGTGTAGACGCGGCTGACGCAGGCGAGCCCGGTCAGCGGATAGCTGCATTCGTCGACCAGCTTGCTCTCGCCGCGCTTGGTCAGGTGTTCCATCATCACGAAGGTCTGCCGGGCGCCGATCGCGAGATCCATCGCGCCGCCCACCGCCGGGATCGCGCCCGGCTCGCCGGTGTGCCAGTTGGCGAGGTCGCCGCGCACTGAAACCTGGAACGCGCCGAGCACGCAGATGTCCAGGTGCCCGCCGCGCATCAGCGCGAAGCTGTCGGCATGGTGGAAGAAGCAGCCGCCCGGCAGCAGCGTGACCGGCGACTTGCCGGCGTTGATCAGGTCGAAGTCCTCTTCGCCCGCGCGCGGCGCCGGACCCATGCCGAGCACGCCATTTTCGCTGTGCAGGACGACCTCGCGGTCGCGCGGCAGATAGTTGGCGACCAGCGTCGGCAGGCCGATGCCGAGGTTGACCACCGCTCCGTCCGGGATGTCGTTCGCCACCCGCGCCGCCATCTGCTCGCGTGTCCAGCGTTTCACGGCGGCGTCCATCAGGCGGGCCTCACCCCTGCCGGCTGCGTCGCGCGCACGCGCGATCCGCACCATGCGCTTGACGTACGGGCCCGGCGTGACGATCGCCTCGGGGTCGAGGCTGCCCAGCTCGACGACCTCGTGCACGGTGGCCACGGTGATCTTCGCCGCGGCGGCCATGATCGGGCCGAAATTGCGCGCCGTCTTGCGGTAGACGAGGTTGCCCCAGCGGTCGCCGCGGTCGGCCTTGATCAGCGCGAAGTCGGCGTGGATCGGATACTCGAGCACGTAGCCGCGGCCGTCGATCAGCCGCGTTTCCTTGCCCTTGGTCAGCTCGGTGCCGTAGCCGGTCGGCGTGAAGAACGCGCCGATCCCGGCGCCGGCGGCGCGGATCCGTTCGGCCAGGTTGCCCTGCGGCACGAGTTCGAGCTCGATCTCGCCGGCGCGATACAGGCCGTCGAACACGTAGGAATCGACCTGGCGCGGGAACGAACAGACGATCTTGCGCACCCGTCGCGCCTGCAGCAGCGCGGCCAGCCCGGTCTCGCCGTTGCCGGCGTTGTTGTTGACGATCGTCAGTTCCTTGGCGCCCTGCGCGATCAGCCCGTCGATCAGTTCGGCCGGCAGGCCGGCCGCTCCGAAGCCGCCAAGCATGATCGTCGCGCCATCAGGCACGTCGGCGAGCGCGGCCTCGATCGAGGCGACGATCTTGTTGATCATGCGGGCGGGCGGTGAAAGTCGGGCGTGGCGACGGGTCGAACTGCGATGATGCCCGCTCGGCAGAAATGCGCAAGCCGTGCCGCCGGCTTGCCTCGGCGGGCGCGCCCGGCCCGGCCAAGCGTGTGATGCCGGTCATCGACAGTGCGTTCGCGGCGCCGGAGAATCGTTGGTGCGGATCCCTGCCGATCGACAAGACCAAGATGAAGACGCTGATCGATTCCCGCCTGCGCGCGGTCTGTGCGCGCTCGACGCGGCCGCTGCGCGTCGTCTATGCCGACGGCAGCGACGTTCGACACGGGCCTGCGGCCGCTGCGCCCGAGTTCACCCTGCGCTTCAAAACGGCGGCGGCGCAGCGCCGTGCCGTCCTGTTCGGCCACATCGGACTGCTCGACGGCTACTTCGACGGCCAGGTCGACATCGAAGGCGACCTCGCGGCGCTGTTCGCGCTCGGGCTGGAGGCCGGCTTCTCGCAGCCCGCGCCGCTGGTGCGGCTGCGCAACCGCTGGCACGAGTTCACGCGCAACAACAAGGACTGGCAGCGCGCCAAGGACAACGCCCGTTTCCACTACGGCCTGGGCGCGGATTTCTACCGCTACTGGCTCGACCGCGAGCTGATGATGTACACCTGCGCCTACTGGAGCGAGGGCACGTCGACGGTCGAGCAGGCGCAGGTCAACAAGGTCGAGCATGTCTGCCGCAAGGTGCTGCTCGCACCCGGCGAGTCGGTGATCGACATCGGCTGCGGCTTCGGCGGCTTCATGTTCCACGCCGCGAAGCACTACGGCGCGCGGGTCAGCGGGCTCAACACCACGACCGAGCAGGTCGACTGGCTGCGCGACGAGATCGGCCGGCGCGGGCTGGGCGGGCAACTCGACGTGCGCGAGGCCGATTTCCGCGACGTCGACCGCCAGTACGACAAGGTGGTCTCGATCGGCGTGCTCGAGCACGCCGGCCGCGACCAGATCGACGAGGTGGTCAAGGCGCACGCCGATTTCCTGAAGCCCGGCGGGCTGGGCATGCTGCACTTCATCGGCCACGTCGGCCAGTACCCGACCGAGTTCTTCATCCGCGACCACGTGTTCCCGGGCGGCTGGATTCCCAGCCTGACCGAGGCGCTCGACGCGATGGACAAGTACGGGCTCGAGATCATCGACATCGAGAACCTGCGCCGTCACTACGTGCTGACGCTCGAGGCCTGGGCCGAACGCTTCGACGCCCACTGGGACGACATCCGGCGCCTGGATCCGGCGCGCTTCGACGAGCGCTTCCGGCGCATCTGGCGCACCTACCTGGTCGGCTGCGCCGAGATGTTCCGGGCGGACAATGGCATCACCGGCCTGTACCAGGTCACCTTCGGCAAGAACCGCCGCACGCCGCGGACCTATCCGATGAGCCGCGCGTTCCTGTACGACAAGCCGGCGCCGCAGGAGTCCGCGGGTGGCTGAAGCCGCCTACCCCGAACACGAGCGACGCTGCCAGGCGCTGCGCGCCGCGCTGGCGCGGGCCGAAAGCGTCGGCCTCGCCAAGTCGACGTCGAACCTGTTCCGCGATCGCGCGGAGTCGAACAAGCGCCGGCTCGACGTGCGCGGGTTCGACCACGTTCTCGGCGTGGACGGCTCGGCCGGCTGGGTCGACGCCGAAGGCATGGTGCCGTACGACGCGCTGACCGACGCCTGTCTCGCACAGGGCGTGATGCCGGCCGTGGTGCCGCAGCTGAAGTCGATCACGCTCGGCGGCGCGGTGGCCGGCGTCGGCATCGAGGCCACGTCGTTCCGCCACGGCCTGGTGCACGAAACCGTGCTCGAACTCGACGTTCTCACCGGCGCCGGCGAGATCGTCCGCGCGCGGCCCGACAACGAGCACGCCGATCTCTTCCACGGCTTTGCCAACTCCTACGGCACGCTCGGCTACGCGCTGCGCGTGCGCGCCGCGACGATGCCGGTGACGCACCACGTGGCCGTCGAGCACCGGCGCTTCGGCGAGGCGGCAGGCTTCTTCGCCGCACTCGCGCAGGCCTGCGCGCGGCGACGCCGATTTCGTCGACGGCGTGGTCTTCGATGCCGGCACGATCGTGCTCAGCACGGCGCGCTTCGTCGACGCCGCGCCATACGTTTCCGACTACACGTTCGAGCGCATCTACTACCGCTCGCTGCTCGAGCGCGAACTCGACTACCTGACCGTGCACGACTACCTGTGGCGCTGGGACACCGACTGGTTCTGGTGCTCGAAGAACCTCGGCGCACAGCGGCCCTGGCTGCGCCGCCTGTACGGCCGGAAGCGGCTGAACTCGCGCACGTATACGAAGCTGATGCGGCTGAACAGCCGGTTGGGCCTCACGCGGGCACTCGACCGGTTCTCCGGCTGGCACCGTGAATCGGTGATCCAGGACGTCGACCTGCCGATTGAAAACGCTGCCGAGTTCCTCGCCTTCCTGCTGCGCGAGATCGGCATCCTGCCGGTGTGGATCTGCCCGATCGGCGCCACGCCTCAGGCGGCATCGTTTCCGCTCTTCCCGCGTCGCGCCGGTCTGTACGTGAACTTCGGCTTCTGGGACGTCGTGCGCCGGCGCGAGGCCCATCCGCCGGGCCATTTCAACCGGCTCGTCGAGCGCGAGGTCGCGCGCCTGGGGGGGATCAAGTCGCTGTATTCGGACAGCTACTACGCTGCCGACGAATTCCGGGCCACCTACGGCGGCGAGGCCTACCGGCGGCTGAAGGCGCGCTACGACCCGCAAGGCCGACTCGGCGACCTGTACGCCAAGTGCGTGCTGCGGCATTAGACGCGCCGCACGGACCACTTGCTGGCAGCGCGCCGACAATTTCCGATGCTCATCGTCCGGCTGCTGCTTCCGTTGCTCGCACTGCTGCTGCTGGCCGCGCACTTCTATCGCGCCGACTGGCTCCCGCTCGCCGCGCTGTCGATTGCGCTGACCCCGTTGCTCGCGGTGCCGCGCTGGTGGGCGGCGCGGACGCTGCAGGTCGCGCTGGTGCTCGGCGCGCTCGAGTGGCTGCGCACACTGGCCGTGTTCGCGGCGATGCGCGTGGCCGCCGGGCAGCCGGTCCTGAGGCTGGCGCTGATCCTCGGTGCCGTTGCGGCAATCACGCTGCTCGCGGCCTGGGTCTTCCAGCACCGCACGCTGCGCGCGCGCTTCCGGCTCGGCTGACTTCGCCGGTCGCGCGTGGCGGTGGCGACGTGCCGTCGACGCGGTATGCGTAGCTTTCATGCGTGACGGCTGTTGACAGCCGTCATGGCCGAACGCGCGCCAGCAGGTATAGGTTGAGGAGATTTCAGGCCCCCTCGCGGAGGTCGTATGGCTGAGATCGCCGAAAGACCGGTCAAATCGAATCCGGGGCCGGAACTCAAGGACGCGCAGGAGCGCAGCGACCGGCTGCTGGCGCGCATACCCAGCACCTATGTGCGCAACTCGATGGCGATCGTGCTGGCTGGTGGGCGCGGCACGAGGCTGGCGCAACTGACCAACTGGCGCGCCAAGCCGGCCGTCTCCTTCGGCGGCAGCTACCGGATCATCGACTTCACGCTGTCCAACTGCGTCAATTCCGGCCTGCGCCGCGTCGGCGTGTGCACGCAGTACAAGGCGCAGAGCCTGATCGGTCACCTGCAGCGGGCGTGGAGCTTCCTCGACGGCCGCTTCGACGAGTTCGTCGAACTGCTGCCGGCGCAGCAGCGGCTCGAGCCGGTCTGGTACCGCGGCACGGCCGATGCCGTCCATCAGAACGTCGACCTGCTGCTGCGGCACGGCCCGCGGTACGTGGTCGTGCTGGCCGGCGATCACGTCTACAAGATGGACTACCAGGTGCTGCTGGCCGAGCACGTCGATAGCAGCGCACAGGCGACGATCGCCTGCATCGAGGTGCCACTTGCCGAAGCGTCGGCGTTCGGCGTGATCGAGGTCGATGGCGAAGGCTGGATCCGCCGCTTCGACGAAAAGCCGGCGCAGCCGCGGCCGATGCCTGGGGAGCCCGGCATCGCGCTCGTCAGCATGGGCGTCTATGTGTTCAACGCCGAGTCGCTGTACGCCGCGCTTGCGCTCGATGCAGCCACGCCGGGGTCGGAGCACGATTTCGGCCGCAACCTGATCCCGGCCATGCTCGCCGAGGGCTGCAGACTGCGCGCGCACAACTTCCGCGCAAGCTGCGTCAACATGGCGCGCGGCCGGCCGTACTGGCGCGACGTCGGCACGGTCGACGCGTTCTGGGAAGCGAACCTCGAACTGACCCGCGTCGTGCCCGACCTGAACCTGTACGACCGCGAGTGGCCGATCTGGACCCACCAGGCGCAGCTGCCGCCGGCCAAGTTCGTCTTCGACGACGAGCACCGTCGCGGCATTGCTCCCGATTCCCTGGTCGCCAGCGGCTGCATCGTCAGCGGCACCGTCGTGCGGCGCTCGCTGCTGTCGACCAACGTGCGCGTCGACAATGCGGCACGGATCGAGGACTCGGTATTGCTGCCCAACGTTCAGGTCGGCGCGGGCGCGGTGCTGCAGCGCGCGGTGGTCGACAAGTACTGTCGCATTCCGCCCGGTCTGGTGGTCGGCGTCGATGACGAAACCGACCGCAAGCGCTTTCACGTCACCGACAAAGGCGTGACATTGATCACGCCCGAGATGCTCGGCCAGCGCCTGCAAGCGCGCGTCTGAACGGTCACGGTCCGACGCACGAGCCGCTCAGGCGACGTCTTCTCATTGGCTCCCATGCGCTTGACGGCGGTCAAGCGCCTGCACCGACTACGGTCTACGGTGAACTCGCAGGAGCGTGAAGCAGCAGTTCGCAAGGACTTTCAGGACGGAGGCAGCCATGACACGGAAACGCGACGCAACGCGGCCCGCCCCGGTACGAGCGCGCGCGACCCGCACGGCGGCGGAGCCCGGAACCGACCGCGTGGTCGCGCGACCCGATGGCTACTACTGGGTGGCCGACGATGGCCAGCAGGAGTTCGGACCGTATCCGACCGCAGCGCAGGCGCTGGCCGCGGCGAGCGAGGCGGCCGACACCGCGATCGAAGAGGAGGAGGCGCTGCAGCAGGCGGAGGCGGACATCGGTGTCGACGAGCGGCTCGACCGCGACATCGTCGAAGTCGACGAGCAGACCGGCGCAGGCGGCGAGCGAAGCTGAAGGGCCGCGGTCAGGAACCCGACGTCGCGCCGGCTCTCGGGTTCAGCGGGCCCAGTGAAGGCGCAGCAGGTTCTCTTGCTTGCTTTCCATCGCCTCGCGCGGCACCGCGGGGTCAGGCCGCGCCTGGCGGTGACGACGAAGGACCACGCCGCAGCAGCGGGACGACCGCGCGCTCGACGCCGAACGGCAGCGCGAGGAGGGCGGTGATTTCGTCGTCGGCCGCTGCGCCGTGGTTGAGGATCCGGTCGACCATCGCAGCGATCGGCATCTCCACGCCGAGTCGGTTTGCCAGCGCGACCGCCGCGGCGGCGGAGTGCACGCCTTCCTGGACCGTGATGCGGCTGCCGAGCACCTCGGCGAGGCTGCGCCCTTCGCCGAGGGCGATGCCGAGCGACATGTTGCGCGACTGCGGGCTGTTGCACGACAGGTCGATGTCGCCGATGCCCGAGAGACCGAGAAAGGTCTCCAGCCGCGCGCCAAGCGCCAGTCCGAGGTCGACCGTCTCGGCCAGGCCGCGCGCGACCAGCGTCGCGCGCATGCTGTTGCCAAGCTTCCGGCCGGTGGTCACGCCGCAGGCGATCGCGATGACGTTCTTCATCGCGCCGCCGACCTGCGCGCCGATCGGATCGTCCGACAGATAGACGCGAAACCGCGCGCTGCCGATCTCGTGGGCGAGGCGCTCGCCGAGCACGGGGTCGGCGCAGGCGAGCGTGACCGCAGCCGGCTGGCCGACGGAAATCTCGGCCGCGAACGACGGCCCCGAGAGCGCGGCGACCGGCGCGGCGGGAAGGACCTCGCCGATCACCTGCGACATCAGCGCGCAGGTCGTCTGCTCGAACCCCTTGGAGCAGGTCACGAGCGCAACGCCGGCGGGCAGGACACCACGCAGCGGCGCGATGACGCTGCGCATGTGCTGCGCCGGCGGTGCGAGCAGCACGAACGTCGCATCGCGGACGGCTTCGGCGGGAGCCTGCGTCGCCGCGATGCCGTCCGGCAGCGGCACGCCGCGGAGGAACATCGGGTTGATGCGATCGCGGTTGATCGCCTCGACGACCTCGGCTTCACGGGCCCAGATCGTGACGAGGTGACCGCGACGACGCAGCACGCACGCCATCGCCGTGCCGAATGCGCCGCCGCCGATGATGCCCACGCGCGCCATGCACTCATCGTAGCCAGCGACTCGCGCCAGCCCTTGACGGCGGTCACCGGCGCGCTGCTACGCCGTGCTGCCGCGGCGGCGGGCCAGGATCAGCCGCGCCAGTTCGGCGAAGCCCGCGCCTTCTGCACCGCGCGTGACGTAGGCGGGCCGGTGCGCGATCGAATCGACGAAATCGGCGATGTTGGCCACCGCGATCGAGTTGGGAAAGAACTCGAACATCGGCTCGTCGTTCGGCGAGTCGCCGACGAAGGCCACGCTCTCGCGTTCGGTCTGCAGGTCGATGCCGAACTGCTCGCGCATCAGCCGCCGCGTCATCGTCAGCTTGTCGTAGGCGCCGAACCAGGCGTTGACGTGGATCGAGCTGACCTTGACCGTCAGGCCGTGGCCGTGCAGCAGGTCGGCCACGCGCTGCACCTGCGCCGCAGCGAGTGCCGGCACGTCCTCGCACCAGTCGATCGCCAGGTCGGCCTCGCGGTAGCGCTGGTCTGCCGCCAGCGCCGTGCCCGGCACCTGGCGCAGTACTTCGGCGCCGATCTCGGCCAGGCGCGTGCGGTCGCGCTCGCGTTGCGCGGCGTCGCGCGCCCAGGCGCGGATCATGCGGCGCCCGGCGTGGTCGTAACGGAAATAGAAGGCGCCGTTTTCGCCGACCACGGCCGCCACCGGCCAGAAGCGCGCGATGTGGTCGCACCATCCGGCCGGGCGCCCGGTCACCGGCACGACGTGCACGCCGGCTGCCTGAAGCTGCTCCATGGCGCGGTAGGCGGCCGCGCCGAGGCGGCCATCGCTGGTCATCGTGCCGTCGATGTCGGCAAGCAGCGCGCGCACGCGCGCCACCGCGGCCTTCGGCCACGCCGACAGGCGCTTCACAGGTGGGCGCCGCAGTAGTCGACCAGCTTGTCGAGCGTGGTCAGCTTCGCCGCATCGGCATCGGGAATCTCGACGCCGACCTTTCCGTGCAGGGCGACGAGGAAATTGAGCCAGTCGGCGGAGTCGAGGTCGACCTGGTCGCGCAGCGGCTTGGCGGGCGCGAGGGCGCCGACGTCGACTTCGGGCGCGATGCCGGCCAGCGTGTCGAGGATGGCCTTGCGCAGTTCGTCGCGGTTCATGGTTCGGCCTTCGTCAGTTGCGCAGGATTCTGCAGCAGGTCGCGCACGGCGGCGAGGAAAAGCCCGCCGCGATGGCCGTCGCTCACCCGGTGGTCGGCCGCAAGCGTGGCCGTGATCACCGGCGCCACGCGCAGGCCGCCGTCGACGGCGCACGGGCGCTCGGTCACGCGCCCGAAACCGACCAGCGCCACCTGCGGCGGGTAGATGATGCCGTACACGGCGCCCACGCCCTGGTCGCCGAGGCTGGTGACGGTGATCGTGCCGGCCGACAGTTCGGCGCTGCGCAGCGACCCGGCGCGCGTGCGGCGGATCAGGTCGAGCAGTTCGCGGTTGACCTGGTCGACGTCCTTCATGTCGACGTCCATCAGCGCCGGAGTCACCAGGCCGCCGGCACGCAGCGAGATCGCCACGCCGACATGCACGGCCTCGCCCGGCGTGAACACGCCGTCCTGGCAGTAGCCGTTGAATTCCGGATAGCGGCGCACCGCCGCCGCGACGCTCCTGAGCAGCAGCGGCGCGAGCAGCAGCCGATCGGAAATCGCGCGGGCGGCGTTCTGCTCGGCCAGCCAGTCGATCGCGGCGCTCAGCAGCACGTCCTCGGCCAGGTAGTAGTGCGGGATCTCGCGCTTGCTGCGCGCCATCGCGGCGCCGATCACCTTGCGCATCTGCGCGGCGCGCTCGGCCATCGTGGCCGGGGCCGCGGTCGGCGGCGCGGCGGGCGTCCCAGCGGCAGGCGGAAGTGGCGCGGCCGCAGACGCCGCACGCTCGACGTCGGCCAGCGCAACCGTGCCGTCGGCGCCGGCCGGCACGCGATCGAGTTCGACACCGAGTTCGGCCGCGCGCCTGCGCGCCGCCGGCGTCACGCGGCGCGGCGTCTTCGACGGTGGCGCTGCCGCGGGCGCGGCTCGCGGTGCTTCGGGCGCCGGTGCCGCGGGCTCGGGTGGCTGCTCCGCGGCAGGAGGCGGCGCCGGTGCCTTGCCTGGCGCGCCCTCGGCAGGCAGCGCCTCGCCGCGTTCGACGTCCTCGGCCGTTTCGCCGGCCTCGCGCAGCACCGCCAGCGCCGTGCCCACCGGCACCGTCGTGCCCGGCTCGACCAGCAGCGCATGCACCGTGCCGTCGTGCCAGCACTCGACGTCGATCGCCGCCTTCACGGTGTCGACGACGCAGATCACCTGGCCCTTCTGCACCGCGTCGCCGGGCTGCACGCGCCACTCGAGCAGCTTGCCCTCGTCCATGTCGGCGCCGAGCGACGGCAGGCGGAATTCGATCATCGTCCTTCCGCGCCCTCGGCCGCGGCCTTCCCGCACGCCTGCCGTACCGCGGCGACGATCTTCGGCGGCATCGGCAGCGCCGCCTCCTCCATGTGTTTCGCGTACGGCATCGGCACTTCCTCGCTGCACACGCGCGCCGGCGCGGCGTCGAGCTCGAAGAAGGCGCGTTCGTTGAGGCCGGCGATGATCTCCGCGGCCAGGCTGCAGGTCTTCCACCCTTCGTCGACGACCACCACGCGATGCGTCCTGCCGAGCGAGGCGACGATCGTGTCCCAGTCCAGCGGCCGCAGCACGCGCAGGTCGATCACCTCGGCCTCGATGCCGTCGCCGGCCAGTTCGTCGGCGGCGGCGAGCGCCCGTGGCAGGCTGCCGCCGTAGGTGACGATCGTCACGTCCTTGCCTTCACGGCGCACGGCGGCGCGCTCGATGTCGACTGCCGGCGGCGGGTCGGCGAGCTCGCCTTCGAGGTTGTACAGCTGCGCGTGCTCGAAGATCACCACCGGGTCGGGATCCTCGAGCGCCGGCCACAGCATGCCGCGCGCATCGATGATCGTCGCCGGCGCCAGCACGCGGATGCCCGGCACGTGCGCGTACCAGACCTCGAGGCTGTGCGAGTGCTGCGCGGCGAGCTGGCGGCCGGCACCGGTGGCCATGCGGATCACCACGGGCACCGAGAACTGGCCGCCGGACATGTGGCGCAAGGTGGCCGCGGTGTTGACGATCTGGTCGAGGGCGAGCAGCGAGAAGTTCACCGTCATCACCTCGACGATCGGCCGCATCCCGCCGAGCGCCGCGCCGATACCGGCCCCGACGAAGGCCAGTTCCGACAGCGGCGTGTCGCGGATCCGCTCCGGTCCGAACTCCTCGTAGAAGCCCTTGGTCACCGCGTAGGCGCCGCCGTAGCGGCCGACGTCCTCGCCCATCACGAACACGCGCGGATCGCGGTTCAGCGCATCGCGGTGCGCCTCGCGCAGCGCCTCGCGGTAGCTCGTCCTGTGCGCGTTCGCCATGTCCTTCACTCGCGGGTCGCGACCGGCGTGGTCACGTCGCGCGTCAGTTCTTCCACCGGTTCCCAGGTGCCGGCCTCGGCGAAGGCCACCGCGGCGTCCACTTCCGCGACTGCCTCGTGATCGAGCCGCTGGAAATCCTCCTCGGACAGCATCCCGGCCGCCTTCAGCCGGTCGGTGAAGGTGTGGATCGGGCCGTGCTCCTTCCAGCGCTCGACTTCCGCCTTGTCGCGGTACAACTCGGCATCGAACATCGAATGTGCGCGGAAGCGATAGGTGTGCAGTTCGAGAAAGTAGGGGGCCTGCGTCGCGCGCACCTGCCCGACGGCCTCGCGCGCCGCGTCGTGCACGGCCAGCACGTTCATGCCGTTGATGTGCGCGGTCGGCAGCCCGTAGCTGGCCGCCTTCTTCGTCAGGTCGATCTGCGACTCCGATCGCGCCAGCGCGGTGCCCATCGCGTACAGGTTGTTCTCGCAGATGAACAGCACCGGCAGCTGCCACAGCGCTGCCAGGTTCAGCGACTCGTGAAACGCGCCCTCCGCGACCGCGCCTTCGCCGAAGAAGCACGCGGTGACGCAGTCCTTGCGCGGCAGCATCCGGTCGGCCAGCGCCAGGCCGGTGGCGAGCGGCAGCCCGCCGCCGACGATCGCGTTGCCGCCGCAGAAGCGCGTGCCGGCATCGAACAGGTGCATCGAACCGCCGCGACCCCGCGAGCAGCCTTCGACCTTGCCGAACATCTCGGCCATGATCGCGTTCATCGACACCCCGCGCAGCAGCGCCTGGCCGTGCTCGCGGTAGGTGGCCACCACGTTGTCCTCGGCCGCCAGGTTCGGCATCACGCCGGCGGCCACCGCCTCCTCGCCGATGTACAGGTGCAGGAAGCCGCGGATCTTGCCCTCGCCGTACAGTTCGGCGCAGCGCTCCTCGAGCCGGCGGATGCGCAGCATGTCGCGCACGCGCTCCAGGCAGAAGTCGCGGTCGTACTTCGCCACGTCGGTGGTGAAGCGCGCCAGCTCGGCAATACGTGCCTGTACGTGCATCGCAGCCTCAGGGCTTCGGAAAGCCGACCGACTGCGCGAGCGTGATGCGCTGCCTCGGCGACAGGTTCGCTGCCCGGGCGAAGCGGTCGCGGTCGATCGAGGCGAACACCACCGTGGCGAGGCCTTCGGACGCGCAGAAGAGGTAGACGTTCTGCGCGACGAAGCCGGTGTCGGCGGCGGCGTACGTCCTGCGCGTTTCCTCGTCGGCGTGGCCCATCCTGCGTTCGTCGGCCACGTAGACCAGGGTGACCGGCGCCTCGCGCGCGTGCGCCTGCGTGCCGGCGAGTTCCCGCACGTCCTGCGACAGCACGCGCCTGAGCGCATGTGCCGTGGCGTCGTAGACGAACAGCCCCTCGCGCAGCGCGACGTAGACGTCGATCTCCTGCCAGTTGCGCGCCGAGGGCGCCGTCCGGCGTCCATCGGGCCGGTTGACGCCGAACGCCGCCCACAGCAGGTTCGACAGCGTCTGCGGTGCCAGCGGCCGGTCGGCAAAGCTGCGCGTCGAGCGGCGCTCCCGCAGCGCCTGCATCAGCGGCTTGCCGCCTTCGGTCTGCGCGGCGGGCAACGCCATGTCCCCCGTCTGCGCGGCGACTTCGGCGACGGCGAGCAGGGCGGCCAGCAACGCCACCTTGGCGATGATGGCGCGCAGCCGCGCCAGCCTGCGCCTGAATTGCGGTGTCATCGCCGGCCCCGTCGACCAATCAGGCCGCGGCGTGCGCCGCAGCGTGGCGCGGCGCGCGTGGCGTGGCGGGTGGGCGCGCGCGTGCAACGCGCCGAGGAACGCGTCCATCCGCTCGCCGACCTTCGGCTCGACGTCGCGGTCGATCAGCGCCAGCGTGGCGACCGGTTCGCGACCGGCCAGTTCGGTCATCGACGCGAACGCGCGCTCGGCGCCCGAGCCGCCCATGGTGCAGAAGAACGCGACGCGGTGCTTCAGCGGGTGGGTTTCGAGCCAGCTGCGCACCGGGCTCGAAACGTTCCAGAACCACACCGGCGTGCCGACCACCACGAGGTCGTAGTCGGCCGGCCGCCTGCGCATCGGCCGCAGCGCCGGCGTCAGCTCGGCCAGCGACTCGATCGCGCACATCATGTAGCCGAGCCAGCCGTCGAGCGGCTGCACGATGCGGATTTCCTCGACGTCGGCATCGAGCCGCTGCGCGAGTGCCTCCGCGACGCGCCGCGTGTGACCGGAGCGCGAGTGGTAGACGATCAGGGTTTTCTTCATGGTGTCCTCGCAATGTCGGGTTCGGCCGCGTTCACTTGTCGGCCTCGAGCGTCGAGGTGTCGCCCTCGGGCAGGCCGAGTTCGCGCGCCTTCAGCAGCCGCCGCATGATCTTGCCGCTGCGCGTGCGCGGCAGCGACCGCGCGAAATCGATTTCCTTCGGCGCCACCGACGGGCCGAGCCGCTTGCGTGCATGGCCGAGCAGCTCGCGGCGCAGTTCCTCGCTCGCCGAGAAGCCGGGCTTCAGCGACACGAAGGCCTTGACGGTCTCGCCGAGCACCGGATCGGGCTTGCCGATCACGCCGGCCTCCGCCACCGCCGGGTGCTCCATCAGCGCGCTTTCGACCTCGAACGGGCCGATCAGGTGTCCGGCCGACTTGATCACGTCGTCGGCGCGGCCGACGAACCAGTAGTAGCCGTCGGCGTCGCGCTTGACGAGATCGCCGGTCAGGTAGAACTCACCGACGAAGCACTTGCGATAGCGCTCGTCGTCGTTGAGGTAGCCGCGGAACATCGACGGCCAGCCGGCGCGCAGCGCGAGTTCGCCTTCGACATCGGGTTCCTCGACGACATCGACGCCGCCTTCGCGCCGCTGCACGACGAACGCGTCGATGCCCGGCAGCGGCAGGCCCATCGAGCCGGGCTTGATGTCCTGCGCGACCGTGTTGGCGATCATGATGCCGCCCGTTTCGGTCTGCCACCAGTTGTCGTGGATCGGCAGTCCGAACACGTCCTGGCCCCACCACACCGCCTGCGGATTGAGCGGCTCGCCGACGCTGGCGATGAAGCGCAGCGGCTCGAAGCGGAACTCGCGCGCCATCTCGGCGCCGGCCTTCATCAACATGCGGATCGCGGTCGGCGCCGTGTACCAGACGGACACCCGCTCGTCGTGCAGGATGCGGTACCAGCGTTGCGGGTCGAACTCCGCCTCGTCGACGATCATCGTCACCCCGTGCACCAGCGGCGCGATGATCCCGTACGACATCCCGGTGACCCAGCCGGGATCGGCCGTGCACCAGAACACGTCCTCGGGGTGCAGGTCGAGCGCGTACAGGCCGGTGGCGTAGTGGGCAACGACTGCTTCGTGCACGTGGATCGCGCCCTTCGGCTTGCCGGTGGTGCCGCTGGTGAAGTGCAGCAGTGCCATCTCGTCCGGCGTGGTGGCCACGGTCGCGAAGTCCTCGCCGGCCCGGGCCATCAGTGCGTCGAGGTCGTGCCCGCCGGGCGGCAGCGGCGCATCAGCCGCACCGCCGGCGAGCAGCACGTGATCGAGCGTGGCGATCTGCTCGCGCACCGGCGCCACCTTGCGCGCGTAGAGCGCGGCCGTGGTGAGCAGCGCCTGGCCGCCGCCGAGATTCATTCGCGTGGCGATCGGCTCGGGGCCGAACGCGGAGAACAGCGGCGAGACGACCACGCCCGCCTTCAGCGCACCGAGCGCGGCGACGTACAGCGCCGGAATGCGCGGCGCGAGCAGGAACAGCCGGTCGCCGCGTTTCAGTCCGAGCGAGGTGATCGCGTTGGCGAAGCGATTGCTGCGCCGATGCAGTTCGGCGTAGCTGATGACCTGCCGCTCGCCATCGATGCCGAGCCAGATGATCGCCGGATGATCGGCCCGCGCGCCGCGCGCGTGGCGGTCGGCCGCCTCGGCGCCGATGTTCAGCCCATGGCCCGGCATCCCGGCAAGCTGCCGGCGCGCGTCGCTCCAGCGGAAGGTCTCACGGATCGCCGCCCGGTCGAGCAGGTGCGGCTTCGGGCGCAGGGAGGCCGCGTCCTTGCTGATCCGCGGCGGTCGGTCGATGCGCGCAACGTCTGCCATCCGGCGCTCCTGCATCGGGGCGCATCACCTCGATACACGGACACCTTACGGTGCGCGGCGCATCTGGCGTTGACACGAGTCAACCGAATCACCGTGCGAGCGCGGCAGTGTCGGCGCAGCCGCGCGTGACGGTTGCGGCGCGAGGTGTCTGCCGCCGCCTGCGCGCGGGTACTGCGTTCACGTGATGCCTCGCGGGGCGCCGCCTTGGCATCCATCAAATACGGTCGCGCCGCGGGAGGTACAAGGAACATGAAGTGCTTGGCGGCTCCGTCGACCGGGGCGCCGGATTGGGCAAGGTGCCGGGCGGAGCCGATTTTGGAGGCTGTATGACCAACCTTGTTCGCACCGATCCGTTCGATGTCGCGTTCCGTGACTTCTTCCGCAACATGCTGCGGCCGACGACACTGGAACTCGAAGCCACGCCGGATATCCGCCTCGATCTGAAGGAGGCGGAGAAGGCGTACACCGTGCACGCCGAGATCCCGGGCGTGAAAAAGGAGGACATCGAGGTTTCGATCGACGGCAACCTCGTGTCGATCCGCGCCGAGGTCAGGCGCGAGAAGGAAGAGAAAGGCGAGACGACGCTGCGCTCCGAGCGCTACTACGGTGCGGTGGCGCGCAGCTTCACGCTGACTTCCGACGTCGATGAGAAAGCGGCAACCGCGAAGTACGCCGACGGCGTGCTCGAACTGGTGTTGCCGAAGAAAGCGGGTGGCGCGAGCCGTCGACTGACGGTTCAATAGCGCCACTGCCCAGGCGACTTCGGTCGCCTGCCGTGCGCCGCCGACTTTCGCGCTGGGCACGACCGTGCCGGCGCCGAGCGGCGGCGCCGGTTTTTCTTCGTCCACCGCCGTGTGGTCGCGATGCGTGCCATGCGTTTGCTCTAGCGCAGTGAGCAGTCCGCGATGACGACCACAATGGGTTTTCCTGGCGTACGCAGAGTGCGCTGGCCGGTGGTGCAGCGATGCTCGCGTACCGCGTCCGATGAGGTCCGGCGGCCCACCGCGTTGCGGCGCTGCCCGATGGCGGAGAGGCGATGACCACAACCCCCCTGACCGCCGCGCAGCTGGTGCGTAGCGTCGATCCTGCGGCAATCCCCTTTGCCACCACTGCCGAGGCGGCACCCCACGACGAGGCCATCGGGCAGGCGCGGGCCTTCGATGCGCTGCGCTTCGGCGCGCGCATGCAGGCGCCCGGCTTCAACCTGTTCGTGATCGGTTCGACCGGCGCCGGCATCGACCGCACGGTGCGCGCGCTGCTGCGGGAAAAAGCGCGCGGAGAGCAGGCGCCGGAAGACTGGGTCTACGTCAACAACTTTGCGCAGGCCCACAAGCCGCGTGCGCTGCGCCTGCCGTCGGGGCGCGGTCCGCAGTTCCGCGACGCGATCACCGAGCTGATCCGCGACCTCGGCGCCGCGCTGCCCGCCGCGTTCGAAGGCCAGGACTACCAGGCACGACGACGCGCGATCGACGAGGCCTTTCGCCGCAAGCAGGAGCAGGCGTTCTCTGCGCTGACCAAGGAAGCCGGCGAGAAGAAGGTCGCCATCGTGCGCACGCCGTTCGGCTTCGGCGTTGCGCCCGTGTCCGAAGGCGGGGAGGTGCTGAAGCCGGATGCGTTCAATGCGCTGCCCGAGGACGAGCGCAAGCGGCTGCACGATCTGCTGCGTCAGTTCGAGGAGAAGCTGCAGGAGATCCTGCAGACCGTGCCGCGCTGGGACAAGGAACGCCGCGAGGAAGCGCGCACGCTCGACCGCGACACGGCGCGCTTCGCGGTCAGCCACTCGATCGACGAGACCAAGACCCGCTTCGCCGACCTGCCGGTGGCGCTCGAACACCTCGACGCGATGCGCAACGACCTGCTCGACAACGTCGGCGTGTTCATCGGTCCGGCGCAGGCCGCCGCGCGCGAGGAAGGCAACGGCGAGGAGCAGGAGTGGACCACGATCGGGCCGCTCGACCGCTACGAGGTCAACGTGCTGGTCACCGCGGACGGCGCTCCGGCCGGCGCGCCGGTGGTCGAGGAACTGCATCCGACGTTGCGCAACCTGGTCGGCCGGATCGAGCACGTGTGGCACCGTGGCGTGCTGTCGACCGACTTTCGCCGGCTGAAGGCAGGCGCGCTGCACCGGGCCAACGGCGGCTACCTGCTGCTCGACGCGCGCAGCCTGCTCTCCGAGCCGTTCTCGTGGGCGGCGCTGAAGCGCGCGCTGAAGACGCGGCGCATCCGCTTCGAGAGCGTCGACGACATCCTCAGCCTGACCAGCACCGTGTCGCTCGAGCCGGACCCGATCCCGCTGCAGGTGAAGGTCGTGCTGGTCGGCGAGCGCTGGCTGTACTGGCTGCTCGCCGCGTTCGATCCGGAACTGGCGGTGCACTTCAAGGTGCTGGCCGACTTCGAGGACGCGCTCGAGCGGCAGCCCGCGGCCGAGGCCGGCTTCGCGCAGCTGGTCGCCGCGCTGGCGCGCGACGCCTCGCTGCTGCCGCTCGACGCCCCGGCAGTGGCGCGCGTGATCGAGCACGCGGCGCGCATGGCCGACGACGCGCACAAGCTGACGCTGCACGTCGATCGCGTCCGCGACCTGCTCGCCGAGGCCGACTTCTGGGCGCGCGACGGCGGCCGCGAGGTCACCACGCGCGCCGACGTGCAGCGGGCGATCGACGAGCAGATCCGCCGCGCCGGCCGCCTGCGCGAGCGCGTTCAGGAAGCGATGCTGCGCGAGATCGCGCTCATCGCCACCTCGGGCAGCACGGTGGCGCAGGTCAACGGCCTGTCGGTGCTCACGCTCGGCGACACTGCGTTCGGCCGGCCGACGCGGATCACCGCGCGCGTGCGGCCCGGCGCCGGCAAGCTGGTCGACATCGAGCGCGAGGTCGAGCTCGGCGGTCCGCTGCACTCGAAGGGCGTGCTGATCCTCGCCGGCTTCCTCGCCGGCCGCTATGCGCTCGGCGCGCCGATGTCGCTGCACGCCAGCCTCGTCTTCGAGCAGTCCTACGGCGGCGTGGAGGGCGACTCCGCCTCGCTCGCCGAAACCTGCGCGCTGCTGTCGGCGCTCGCCGACGTGCCGCTGCGGCAGGACCTGGCGGTGACCGGATCGATCAACCAGCACGGCGAGGTGCAGGCCATCGGCGGCGTCAACGAGAAGATCGAGGGCTTCTTCGATCTGTGCCACGCGCGCGGGCTGACCGGCACGCAGGGCGTGCTGATCCCGGCGGCCAACGCGCAGCACCTGATGCTGCGCGGCGACGTGGTCGACGCCTGCAATGCCGGCCGCTTCTCGGTGTCGACGGTGGCCAGCGTCGACGATGCGCTGCAGGCGCTGACCGGCGTGGCCGCCGGCAGCCGCGAAGCGGACGGCAACTTTCCCGCCGACAGCCTCAACGGCCGCGTCGAGGCCCGGTTGCTCGCCTATGCGCAGACCCGGCGCGAGTTCGGCGTGCGCCCGGCCGAAGGGAAGTAGACGATGCGGCAGGCGCGCGGCCCATTTGCCGGATGCCGGCCGAGCCACGGCGCGGCGGCGTGCCGCGGACGAGGCTGAGATGGCGGCGCCGGTCCTGTATGCGCGCCT
Organism: uncultured beta proteobacterium; assembly: GCA_963847675.1. Classification (GTDB taxonomy): domain Bacteria; phylum Pseudomonadota; class Gammaproteobacteria; order Burkholderiales; family Burkholderiaceae_F; genus JADJWR01. Next base: position 39,773 of record CAWKAP010000006.1, on the reverse strand, counting down.
CGTGGCGAGTTTTCCCGCCGGCGTGGCGCCGGCTGCCGTCGATGCGGTGATCGACCTGGCGCGTGCGCTCGGCGCGGAACTGCAGGCGGTGCTGCTCGAGGACATGGCCACCCTGGCGCTCGCCGAGCTGCCGTCGCCGCGCGCGTTCGATCAGCGCGTTTCGCTGTGGCGCGACGTGCCGCGCGCGGAACTGCTGCGCGAACTCGAGCTGGCCAGCGCCGCGCTGCGCCGGCGGCTCGAGGCCGCGGGCAGGGCGGGACTGCATGCGCAGGTGACCGAGATCCGCGGCGGACCGGCTGCGGTGCTTGGTCAGGTTGCGCGGGCCGGCGACCTGCTCGTCGTCACCGAGCCTTCCGACCCGATGGCGCGCTGGGTGCAGCCGTTCACCGGCCTGCTCGAAGCCGCGCTGGCTGCGCCTGCCGCGCTGCTGTACCTGCCGCACCAGGGCGCGCGCGGCAGCGGTCCGATCGCCGCACTGGGTTGCGGGGCCGAACGCGAACTGGCCCGCGGCCTGGCGCAGCCGCTCGGCGCGACATGCATCGACGCGGCAGCCGGGGAACCGCCCGCCCGATCGCGCCCGCTGCGCGAACTGCTGCCCGACCTGCACGCGCGGCGCGTGCGCGTCGTCGTCTGCGACCGCGCGGCGCTCGGCACGCATCCGCAGCGCACGCTGCAGGAGGCGGGCGATTTCCGGCTGGCCGTGCTGCTGGCGCCGGAGAAGGAGGCAAGCTGAACCTGCCGGGGCACGCCGATGAAACCCGCCGTCACCCCCGACTCCCGCGCCACGAACAGGGAGCCGCTGCAACCGGACCGTGACGGCGAAGGCGACCGCATGTCTGCCACGCGTACTCCCCCGAAGCGGGCCGCAGGACGGCGAGGTGCGGCGGAAAGGCCGACTGCTCGAGAATCGATGCCCCGCAGGCGTGCGCCGCCCAACAACGCGATGGCGCGGCACGCGGCGCTGGTCGCGGCGCTGCGCAGCCACCTCAGGGCAGCGACGGGACGGCCGGTCACGCTGATCCAGACGCACATCTCCAGCGTGCTGCTCGCCGGCGACCATGCCTACAAGCTGAAGAAGCCGGTGGCTTTCGGATTCGTCGACTTCAGCACGCTCGCCGCGCGGCAGCGCTGCTGCGAGGAGGAGGTGCGGCTGAACCGGCGCACCGCGCCGCAGATCTATCTGGACGTCGTGCGCATCACTGGGAGCGAATCGGCACCGCGGCTCGGCGGCCGCGGCGCGGCGATCGAATACGCGGTGCGCATGCACCGCTTTGCCACGCGCAACCTGGCCGACCGCCGCGCGCGCGCCGGCCGGCTGAACGCCGCGCACATCGACCGATTGGCCGCCGCGGTGGCCGCGTTTCACGCCGATGCGGCCCCGGCGCCAGCAGACGCCGACTACGGGCTGCCTTCGAAGGTGCTGCGCTGGGCGCGCGAGAACTTCGCGCTGTGCCTGCTGCGGCTCGACGACGAGCCGCGGCGCGCGCGCCTGCAGCGTCTGGCGCAATGGACCGAGGTGGAATTCCGGCATCGCGCCGGCTGGTTCGCGGCAAGGCACGACGGCGGCTTCATCCGCGAATGCCACGGCGACCTGCACCTGGCCAACATCGTGCTGCTCGACGAGGTGCCGGTGCCCTTCGACGGGATCGAGTTCAACCCCGAGCTGCGCTTCATCGACGTGGCCAGCGACATCGCCTTCACCTTCATGGACCTGATCGAGCACGGCCTGCCGCGGCTGGCCTGGCGGTTCGTCGACCGGTATCTGGAGGCGAGCGGCGACTACGAGCTGCTGACGGGACTGCGCTTCTATGCCGTCTACCGCGCGCTGGTGCGCGCCAAGGTCTCGCTGATCCGCGCCCACCAGCCCGACGCGCACGCGGCCGGGCGCCAGAAGGCCGCGGCGGCCTTCGCGCGCGACCTGGCGCTGGCGGAGCGGCTGGCGGTGGCGCCTTCGCCGCTGCTGGTCGCCGTCGGCGGGCTGTCCGGCTCGGGCAAGACCACGGTGGCCGGCGTGCTGCTCGAGCACCTCGGCGCCGTGCGCGTGCGATCCGACGTCGAGCGCAAGCGGCTCGCCGGCCTGACGTCGGGCACGCGCAGGGCCGCGGCCTTCGGCGCCGGCCTGTATTCGCCGGCGATGACGAAGCGCACCTATCAACGACTGCACGAGGTGGCGGCCACCGTGCTCGACGCCGGCTACCCGGTCATCGTCGACGCGGCGATGCTCAGGCGCGCCGAGCGCGACGCGCTGCACCGGCTGGCGGCGCGGCTTGGCGTGCGCTGCGAGTGCGTCTGGTGCGACGCGCCGCCGGCGACCCTGCGCTCGCGGATCGCACGGCGCCAGGCGCAGGGCGCGGACGCTTCCGATGCCACGCTCGCAGTGCTGGAGCGGCAACGCACGTTCGCGGAAGTGCCGGCGGCCGGCGAGCGCGTGCGGCGCTTCGACACGCGGATGAGGCGCAGCAGGCTCGACGACGAGGTCGCCCTGCTCGCGGCCGCGCTCGGGAAAAAGCGATGAGCGCGATCGAGATCGACGTCTTCAACGGCGACGCCGACGGACTGTTCGCCGCGCACCAGCTGCGGCTCGCCGAGCCCGGCCCGGATCCCGGCCGCGTGGCGGTCGTCACCGGTCTGAAGCGGGACATCGCGCTGCTCGACCGGATCCGGATCAGCGACGAGGACGCCGCCCGGGCGCAGCTGCGCGTGTTCGACATCTCGCTGGCGCGCAACCGTGCCGCGCTGGAGCGCCTGCTGGCGGCCGGGGCGAGCGGTGCGCTGGTTCGACCACCACCACGCAGGCGACGTGCCCGATCACCCGCGCCTGCACGCCTGCATCGACGCGGCGCCGGACACCTGCACGAGCCTGCTCGTCGATCGCGAACTGCGCGGCCGGCATCGGCGCTGGGCGGTGGCCGCCGCCTACGGCGACAACCTGGCCGCGGTCGCGCACGGGCTCGGTCGCTTCGGCGGGACTGAGCGAAGGCGACCTCGCGCTGCTGCGCGAACTCGGCGAGGCGGTCAACTACAACGGCTACGGCGAGACGGCCGACGACGTGCTGATCGCGCCGGCGGCGCTTTATGCGCGGGTCGCCGCGCACGCCGATCCGCTCGGGTTCGCACGCGGCGATCCGGTCGTCGCCGAGCTTGCCGCGCGACGTCGCACCGACCTCGCCACCGCGCTGCAGTGCCCGCCGTGGCGCGAGAGCGCCGCCGGCGCCGTGTTCGTGCTGCCCGACGACGGCTGGAGCCGGCGCGTGCTGGGCAGCTTCGCCAATTTGCTGGCGGAGCGCGCGTCAGGCAGCGCCTTCGCGGTGCTCCGGGCGCGCGCGGACGGTGCCTATACGGCGAGCGTTCGCGCGCCGCTGGACGCGCCGCGCGGCGCCGATCGGCTGTGCCGGCGCTTCGGCGGCGACGGCCGTGCCGGCGCGGCCGGCATCGACCGGCTGCGCGGCGGGGAACTCGAAGCCTTCGCCCGCGCGTTCGCCGGGCACGACTGGGGCCGGTGAAGGGCGCGTGACCGCGCCTACAGGAACTCGGCGAGCCGCCCGGGATCGGCTTCGGCGACGGTGGCACGGCCGAGCGCGATCAGTGTCTTCGCCGCCTCCTCGGTCGCCACGTCGATGCCGAGCCCCGCGTCGCGCGGCCAGGGCGCGTCCAGGTGCAGGTAGCGGTCCGCGAGGCGGTCTTCCATCATCGCCTCCACGTGCTGCTGCTGCACCGAGATCAGCGTCAGGATCAGCCGGCCGTCCGAGAGCCAGCCCACCGCGCCGGCGTCCTCGTCGACGCTGTCGGCCGGCTGGTAGCTTTCGGTGGCCGTGCCGACCGACAGCATCCGCACCCGTTCCGGCGGCACGCCGAGGAAATGCTCGGCCTCGTGCAGCGCGACCTGGTCGGGCGCGGTAGCGAACAGGCCGCCGTCCGAGTACATCGAATCGCCGATGCGCACCGCGGGAAAGTAGGCCGGCGCCGCGCAGGCCGCCATCGCCACGTCGACGGCAGTCAGTTCCTCGTCGCCGGTCGATTCCTCGGCATGCGGCGTCTTGAACACCTTGGTCTGGCTGCGCGTGATGTCGACCGCCGGGATGACCACGTTGTGCAGCGCTTCGCCCAGCGTGCGCCCCCCGAAGTCGCGCGCCAGCAGTTCGCGCAGCGCAGTACCGCTGTATTTCGGGCCGAGCACCGAGCGCGACAGGTCGAGCAGTCGCGTCACCGTGCCGCGCGGACGGGCGCGGGGCGAGAACACTTCGGTGCCGCGGACCTGGAACAGGCGCACGACGCGCTGCATCGGCACCTCGAAGGCCAGCGCCAGCGCGGCGATCGCGCCGACCGACGTGCCCGCGATCAGGTCGAAGCGCCGTCCGAGCGGCTCGCCGAGGCGCTTCTCCAGTTCGGCCAGCACCGTGGCCGTGTACAGGCCGAGATAGCCACCGCCCGCCAGGGCCAGGATGCGCGTCGTTCCGTCACGACTGCGTGGTGCCGCGTTCACTGCCGTTGCCTCGCGCCCTGTTGACCGAATTCAATTTAGGAGCCGGCGCGATGACGCAGTTGACCTGCGTCATCGGAGCGATGCACGGCAGATGCCGGCGTCGCCGTGCCGGCGTAATGTGCAATTGGCGCCCTGCCCCTGGCGCACAAGGAGAAACGACGATGAGGATCCTCGTACCGCTCGATGGCAGCGAATACAGCAAGCGGGCCGTGGCCTTCCTCGCCTCGCGCAGCACGCTGATCGGCGCGGAGCCGGAAGTGCACATGGTCAACGTGCAGCCGATGGTCGCGCGCATGGCGGCGGCGCAGCTGGGCCGCGAACTGACCCGTCGCATCTACCAGACCGAGGCCGAGGCGGTTCTGGCGCCGGCGCGCAAGGCGCTTGCCAAGGTCGGCATCGCGGCGGAGTCGCACGTCGAAAGCGGCCACGCGGCCGAGCGGATCGCGCAGGTCGCCGACAACCTCAAGGCCGACCTGATCGTGCTCGGCGCGCACGGCTATTCGGAATTCAAGGGCCTGCTGTTCGGCTCCGTGACCCATGCCGTGCTGGCGCGGAGCAAGCGGCCGGTGCTGGTGCTGCGTGCCCTGCGCCCGCCGCGCGGCGACGTGCTCAGGACCGGCATTGCGGTGGACGGCAGCAAGTTCGGGCTGGCTGCGGTGAAGTTCGCCTTGCGCCACCGCGAACTTTTCGGCACCGGCGCGCGCATGACGCTCATGCACGTCGTGCCCGACTTCGTGATGCCGGTGGTCGCGGATCTCGGCGGCGTGGCCGTGCCGACCTACTCCGATCAGGAGGTCAAGCTCCTGCAGGACCGCGATTTCGAGAAGGCCGTCGAACCGGCGCGCCGCCTGATCGAGAAGAGCAAGGCCAAAGCCGACGAAGTCCGGCTGGTCGGGATGCCGGGCGACGAGATCGCCGCCTACGCGAAGAAGAACCTCGACGTGCTGCTGGTCGGTTCGCACGGCTACGGCGGCTTCAAGACCGCCGTGCTCGGCTCGGTGGCGACCCGCATCGCCGCGAAGTGCGACACGCCGCTGCTGATCGTGCGCGCGTAGGGCGCTTAGCTCCTGCAATACCTCGCAAACCAGTTCGCTGCCAGTTCCGCCACCTGTTCGAGCGTGCCGGGCTCCTCGAAAAGGTGCGTCGCGTGCGGCACCACCGCAAGGTCGCAGGTGCAGGTCATCTGCCGCGCGGCGCCGCGGTTGAGTATCAGCACGTCAGTATCAGCGCCGCCGACGATCAGCAGCGTCGGCGCGCGCACCCGGGGCAGGGCATCGCCGGCGAGATCCGGCCGCCCGCCGCGTGAGACCACCGCGCTGATCTGATCGGGCCTCTGCGCGGCGGCGACCAGCGCCGCGGCCGCGCCGGTGCTCGCACCGAACAGCCCGGTCGGCAGCGCAGCCGTTTCGACGTGCGTGCGCAGGAAGTCGATCGCGTGGCCGAGCCGCTCCGCCAGCAGCGGAATGTCGAACACGTTGCGGCGGTCGTCGGCCTCGGCCTCGGTGAGCAGGTCGAACAGCAGCGTGCCGAGCTTCTCCTGCTGCAGCCGTGCCGCCACCTGCCGGTTGCGCGGGCTGAAGCGGCCCGAGCCGCTGCCGTGCGCGAAGGCGACCACGGCCTGCGCCTGCGCGGGCAGGATCAGCGTGCCCGGCAGATCGTTGGGCGGAATGCGGACTTCAGGCATCGGTAAAGGACGAAGCCGATCGGTTCGAGGCAAGTGCGGAGGACCAGGGTCGAGCAAAGGATAGGCCAAGAGCGGCTCAGCCATAGCGGGTGTCTTCGGTTCCTGGCAGGACCAGGCGGCAGCGTCGACCGGACGGCCCTCGTGCTTTGACGGGAATGACGGGAAAAGGTGCTGTTCGCCGTACAATCAGTACCGTTTTCAGTACTTTTCAGGGACAGGACATGAATACTCTCACTGCTGCCGAGCTCAAGCGGCGCGGCATCGCCGCGATCGAAGAGCGCCTGCGCCGCGGCCCGGTGCATCTCGTCAAGCGGAATAGGGCAGCCGCCGTCGTCCTCACCGAGCAGCAGTACGCGGCACTCTTGCAGGACAAGCCCGGCGCAGCGCAACCCGGAATGACCGCGATCCAGTGGCTGCTCAGCCAGCCCGTGACGGGGAAAAAGCCCAAGCGCCAGCTCGACCGCGAACTGCACGCGGAGCGCGAGAGCTGGACGTGATTGCGTTCTTCGACGCCAGCGCGCTGATCTACCTCGTCGAAGGCAGTGCCCCTTTCGCGGAGCGACTGCGAGGGGAGCTGATGCGATGGGCGAAGAAACATCCTGACGCCGGGGCGGCAGTGAGCCGCTTGACGTGGCTCGAATGCAGGGTGAGGCCGGCAAGGGCAGGCGACCACCTCACGCTGGCCGCGTTCGACGCTTACTTCGCTCGCCCCGATCTGATCTGGGTCGAGCTCACCAAGGACGTGGTTGAGCTTGCCACCGCGATCCGCGTCCGGCACGGCCTGCGCACCCCAGATGCGCTCCAGGCTGCCAGCTGTCTTCAGCTGGGTGCTGGGCACGTCTTTCTGACCGGCGATGCGGCGTTCGACAGGATCGCCGGACTTAACGTTTTGCTGCTGACGTAAGTGTCGAGCGCTGGCTATCCCTTCACGCACACCTTCGGCCGCAGGAACGCGACACGGCGCGCCAGCCCCGCGCCTTCGGTGGCGCGCGCCACGGCGTCGACGTCCTTGTAGGCGCCGGGCGCTTCCTCGGCGGCGCCGCGCATCGAGCGCGTGCGGATCAGGATGCCGCGGCTGCGCAGTTCGTCGATCAGCTGCCGGCCGTGCCACTGCTTCAGCGCCTGGTGGCGGCTCATCTGGCGGCCGGCGCCGTGGCTGGCCGAACTGAACGAGCGCGCCTCGGCCTGCGTGGTGCCGGCGAGGATGTACGAGCCGGTGCCCATGCTGCCGCCGATGATCACCGGCTGGCCGGCCTCGCGATAGCGCGCCGGAAGATCCGGGTGGCCCGGCCCGAACGCGCGCGTCGCGCCCTTGCGGTGCACGTACAGCCGGCGGCGCTTCCCTTCGACGACGTGGTTCTCCGGCTTGCAGGTGTTGTGCGAGACGTCGAACAGCGTCTCCAGCGTTGCCTGGGGAAACAGCTCGCGCACCGTCTCGCGCGTCAGCGCGGTGAGGATCTGCCGGTTGGCGAGCGCCACGTTGATCGCCGCGTTCATCGCGCCGATGTAGGCCTGCCCTTCGGGCGAGGCGATCGGCGCGCAGGCCAGTTCGCGGTCGGGCAGGGCGATGCCGAGCCGGCCCGCCGCCTTGGCCAGGCTCACCAGATAGTCGGTGCCGATCTGGTGACCGAGGCCGCGCGAGCCGCAGTGGATCGAGATCACGATCTGCCCCTCGCGGATGCCGAAGGCCTGCGCCGCGGCCTGGTCGTCGATGCGGTCGACCACCTGCACTTCGAGGTAGTGGTTGCCGGAACCGAGCGTGCCCATCTCGCCGCGCTGCCGCTTCTTGGCGGTCTGCGAGACGTTGTCGGGCACCGCGCCGCCGACGCGGCCGTGCTCCTCGACGAACTGCAGGTCTTCGCCCGACGCCGAAGCCGCGCCGCACCGCCCACACCGCGCCGTCGCGCATCACCGTGTCGAGTTCGTCGACCGACAGCTTCAGGTCGCCTTCGACGCCGACGCCGGCCGGGATGGTCTTGAACAGCCGCTCGCCGAGTTGCTCGAGCTTCGGCGCGATCTCCGCCAGCGTGAGGTCGGTGCGCAGGCAGCGGATGCCGCAGGAGATGTCGAAGCCCACGCCGCCGGCGGAAATGATCCCGCCCTGCTCGGGGTCGAACGCCGCCACGCCGCCGATCGGAAAGCCGTAGCCCCAGTGCGCGTCCGGCATCGCCATTGCGCTGCCGACCAGCCCGGGCAACTGTGCGACGTTGCCGATCTGCTCGAGCACCTTGTCGTCCATCGCCGCCATCAGCTCGCGGTCGCCGTACAGCAGCGCGTCGGCACCGCCGGTGCCCGGCGCGCGCTTCACGCGCCACGTCCACTCGTCGATTCGTTCGAGCTTGCCGAGATCCATCGCAGTCTCCCTAAACGTCGACCACGCAGCGCGCCTGCCAGCCGTCCGCGTCCTGCCGCACCGACAGCGCGGTCAGCGTCGCGCCCTTGACCTCGGTGCCGCGCTCATGCGAGTCGCGCCAGGGTTCGCCGCGGGCCGTACCGCGCCACCGGTTGCCGTCGCGCCGCAGTTCGAACCCGCAGAACACCGCGCCGCTTTCGCGCGCCTGCGCCAGCAGCGCGTTGAGCCAGCGCACCAGGGCGAACTCGACATCGTCCTCGTCGAATTCGACCGCAACCTCGGTCCCGGGCTGCACCGTTTCGGGTTCGACCATGATCGCGAACATCGCCTCGGCGGCCCGGACGAACGCCTCTTCGACACTCGCGCCTCGGCCGATCACGCCGATGTCTGCGCCGTGTTCGAAGTACTCGTGGCCACCGGGCATCGCGCTTGCCGCGCCCGCGGCGCGGACTGTTCAGTGATCTTCCAGCCGCGGCCGCTCTTCCTCGGCCGGCTCGCCGGTTTCCGGATCGATCCAGTCGGCGATGCCGATCTCGCTCTCCGCCTCGGTCAGCGTCTCCTCGGGCTCGACGTCGGAATGCTCGTCGGCGCGCAGATCGAACTCCGCGTCCTCGTAGGTTGCGAACGGTCCGATCTCTCGCTTGCCGTCGGCCGTCAGCCAGTGATAGCCGTCGGGGCGCGAAACGATGCGGCTGTCCACCGGTGCTTCGGCGGGCGGGTCGATCGGCGCGGGCGGATCCTGCTTGCGGCGCATTGCCGGTTCCCTTGATGCTCGTTTCAACTGACCATAGCGCCGGCCACATGTGCGGCGTTGATCGGCGTTAAGGATCCCGGCCCTGAAGAGATGAGGCGACGATCGGCGGATCGTGTCATTCGTGCGCCTTCGTCCGGGCATCGACTGCATCGGCAAGCGCGCGCAGCGACGGTGCCACCGCCACCGGGTATGGCGGCGCGGACTGCAGAGCGCGCAGCCGCTCGGGAAGCATCGCGATCTGCTCGCGCGCGCGCTCGCGCAGCGCTTCGAGCGTCGGCGCGGGACCGACACGTCGGCCGCCACGCAGCACCGGCACGAGAAGCGGCGTGCCCGGCGCATCGTCGCCGTCGAGAGCGAGCAGGTCGCCGGCCATCCTGCCGGCGTCGTCGATGCTGCGGAACACCTGCTTGCGGCCGGGCCACGTCGCCTTGCCTTCCGAACGCTTGCGCCGCGGCTTGCCGGCGTACTCGGCGAGCTTGTACGCGCAGTCGAGAAACGGCGCGTCGGCCGACACGTTCATCCGCGTGCCGACGCCGAACGCGTCGATCGGCGCGCCGCCGGCGACCAGCGCCTGCAGGCGCTCCTCGTTCAGGTTGCCACTGGCGAAGATGCGCGCCTCGCGCAGCCCGCCGTCGTCGAGGATGCGGCGCACCTCGCGTGCGTGCGCGGCGAGGTCGCCGCTGTCGATGCGCACGCCCTGCACGGGCACGCCGGTCCGTGCCAGCGCCACCACCTTGTGCGCGGCGCGTGCCGTGTCGTAGGTGTCGATCAGCAGCGTGGCGTTGTGCGGCTGCGAACGCGCGAAGTCGGCGAAGGCCTTCGACTCGTCGTCGTGTGCCTGCACGAACGAGTGCGCCATCGTGCCGAACACCGGCACGCCGAAGCGGCGCGCCGCCTCCACCGTCGCCGTGCCGGCGAAGCCGGCGAGATAACTGGCCCGCGCCGAGAGCAGCCCCGCCTCGGCGCCGTGCGCGCGGCGCAGGCCGAAGTCGATCAGCGGCTTGCCGCCGGAAGCCAGCACGCAGCGCGCCGCCTTGCTCGCCACCAGCGTTTCCAGGTGCACGAGATTGAGGACCCGGCTCTCGATGAACTGCGCTTCGCGCAGCGGCGCGGTCACGCGCAGCAGCGGCTCGTCGGTGAACGCGACGGTGCCTTCGGTCATCGCGTCGAGATCGCCGGTGAAGCGCAAATCGCGCAGCGACTCGAGAAAGGCCGCATCGAAGCGACCGGTCGACGCGAGCCAGTCGAGGTCGTCAGCGGCGAAGCGCAGCGCAAGCAGGTAGTCGACCACCTGCTCGAGGCCGGCGGCGAGCAGGAAGTTGCGCCCCGGCGGCAGCGCCCGCACGAACATCTCGAACACCGCGGTGTCGTTCATGCCGCTCGCCCGGTACGCCTGCAGCATGGTCAGCTCGTACAGGTCGGTGAGCAGCGGGTTGTGGCTGAGATCGCGCGATTCCATCGGCACCGGTCCGGTCGATGAGCCACCGTAGCGCCGATGTTCCCGCGCCGCTTGACGGATCTCAATGGCGCATTGCCGCCGCGCGCTAGCTTGATTGCATCGTCCGGCGGGCGGAAATGGGATGCGCCTCTTTGCTCTGAACGCGTCGCGCGAATTCGGCGAGCGGGTCGCCGCGGCGCTTGGCCGGCCGCTCGATGCGCACGAGGAGCGCGAGTTCGAGGACGGCGAGCACAAGGCGCGGCCGCTCGTCTCCGTGCGCGGCGAGGACGTGTACGTGCTGCAGGGCCTGCACGGCGACGCGCAGGCCAGCGGCGACGACAAGCTGGTGCGGCTGCTGTTCTTCTGCGGCGCGCTGCGCGACCACGGTGCGGCCCGCGTCGTCGCGCTGGTGCCGTACCTCGCCTACGGCCGCAAGGAGCGCCAGACCAAGCCGTTCGATCCGGTCAGCACGCGCTACCTCGCGCAACTCGTCGAGGCGGTCGGCGTCGACGCACTGGTGACCCTGGAAACCCACTCGGTCACCGCGCTGCAGAACGCGTTCCGGATTCCGACCGTACACATCGACGCGGCGGTGCTGTTTGCCGCGCGGGCGCAGGCGCTCGCCGCCGAGGGCCCGATCGTGGTCGTGTCTCCGGACCCGGGTGGGATCAAGCGTGCGCAACTGTTCGGTGAACTGCTCGCCAGAAGGCTCGGTCGGCCGGTCGGCATCGCCTTCATCGAAAAGCGGCGCAGCGCCGGCGTGGTGAGCGGCTCGCTGCTCACCGGCGACGTGGCCGGCAGCACCGCGCTGGTGATCGACGACCTGATCAGCACCGGCGGCACGCTGCGCCGCGCCGCGTCGACCTGTCTCGCAGGCGGCGCGCGTCGGGTGATCGCTCTCGCGGCGCACGGCCTGTTTTGCCGCGGGTGCCGAGGACATGCTGCTCGACCCGGCGCTTGCCGCGGTGGTCGTCGCCGACACCGTGCCGGCGACGCACCTTTCAACCGCCGCGCTCGCCCGCGTGAACTTTGAGCCCGCCGCGCCGCTCTTCGCGCGGGCCGTCGAGTGCCTGCAAAGCGGCGCAGCGACTACCGAGCTGACGGCACTGGGTTGAACTCCGTGCCGAGCCGCAGGTAGTCCCGGGCCAGCGGCTGCCAGCGTTCGGGTTCGCGCGGCGCAGGCTCGGCGAGGTGCGCCAGCGCCAGCCGCGCGCGAACACAGGCACGGTAGCCGGCATGGAAGCGCAGCAGACGCACGTCGACTTCGTCGTCGAGCGCAGCCGAGAGATTCTTCAGCAGCCTCGGCCCGATCCACGCCGCGCCGAGCCGCGCGCATTCGAGCCCGAGGTAGGTGATCTCGTCGAAGGGATCGACCTGGCGCAGGCGCTCGTTGAATTCCAGGCAGTCGATGATCACCGGCGGCGTGTTCAGCCACACGTGCTCGGGCCGCAGGTCGCCGTGACCGTCGACGATGCGGCCCGCCTGCACGCGCGCGCGCAGCAGCGCGTGATCCTCGTCGAGAAAGCGCTGCACTTCCGCGAGCAGCGGCGCGGCCAGCCGCCCGTCGAAGGCGGTGATCACCTCGCGGCTCACGGCATGTTCGCCGTGCAGCTGCTGCACGTACTCGTCGGCGGTGATCTTTCCGCGCTCGGCGCCGGCGTAGAAGCGCGCGAGCACGGCAGACACGGCGTCGACCTGTTCCTCGGTGACGCCCGTGGCGATCAGCTTGTCGAGCGTGCGACCGGCCGGCAGCCGGCGCATCCGCACCAGCCAGTCGACGACCTCGCCGCGGCCGTCCAGTGCCAGCGTGCCGTCGGCCTCGCGCGTGATTTTCGACAGGCCGAGATAGACGTCGGGCGCGAGCCGGCGATTCAGGCGCAGTTCGTCGCGGCAGGCGCGTTCGCGCGCCGCGAGCGTGCTGAAGTCGAGGAACGGATAGACGACCGGCTTTTTCAGCTTGTAGACCGTCGCTCCGGCGAGAAACAGCAGCGACATGTGCGTCTCGACGGTCTCCACCGTCGTCACGCCCGGTCCGTAGGTGGCCGGCTGCGCAAGCAGCGCGGCCTTCTCGCGCAGCGACACCGTCGCGTCGCCCGACAAGGGCCCACGCTCGATGGCCGGCGTATCCATCAGGCCTGGCTGCCGGACCGAGCCGCGGCCGCCTCGAGCGCGCGCGTGACTTCGGCGTCCTCGAGCTGGTGAAAGTCGACGTAGAAGCCGGAGATGCCCCAGAAGTCGAGCGGCTCCATCAGGCAGATCACGTCGTCGGCTTCCTTGCGCAGCCGGTCGACCGTGTCCGGCGGAGACACCGGCACGGCGACGATTCGCCGCGCGGCGCCGCGCTTCTTCAGTGCGCGCAGCGCGGCGATCGCCGTGGCGCCGGTGGCGATGCCGTCGTCGACCACGATCACCGTCCGCCCCTTCGGGTCCGGGCGCGGACGGTCGGCCAGATAGCGCGTGCGCCGGCGCTCGATCTCCGCCAGTTCTCTTGCGCAGACGCGGTCGATGTATTCCTGGTCGGCGCCGGTCTGCCGCGCGATGTCGTGATTGATGACCAGTTCCGGCGTCTCGCCGTCGACGACCGCGCCCACCGCCAGCTCCGGCTGCATCGGCGCGCCGATCTTGCGCACCAGCACCAGGTCCAGCGGCGCGTCGAGCGCGGCGGCGATCTCTGCCGCCACCGGCACGCCCCCGCGCGGCAATGCATAGACGATCGGCTTGTCGAGCTTCATCGCGACGACCCGCTGCGCCAGCTGGCGTCCGGCGTCGAGGCGATCGATGAATCGTCCGCTGCTCATGACTTTCTCCTGCACGATCGATTCACGAACCACGGTACGCCGCCGGTGCAGCAGGCTGTTGATCGATGGCAGCAGTCGGCGCCGCGCCGCGCGATGCGGCGCCAGCGCTCGATCTCGCGGGAGCGCTACAGGTCCGCAGGAATACCGATGCCGCGCGCCCGACAGGCGGCGATCACCGTGTTGCGCAGCAGGCAGGCGATCGTCATCGGGCCGACGCCGCCGGGCACGGGCGTGATCGCCCCGGCCACCTCGGCCGCTTCGGCGAACGCCACGTCGCCGACCAGCCGCGTCTTGCCGGGTTCGGCAGCCGGCACGCGGTTGATGCCGACGTCGATCACGCAGGCGCCGGGCTTGATCCAGTCGCCGCGCACCATCTCCGGCCGGCCGACCGCGGCCACCAGGATGTCGGCGCTGCGCGCCAGCGCCGGCAGGTCGCGCGTGCGCGAGTGGGCGATCGTCACCGTGCAGTTCATCGCCAGCAGCAGCTGCGCCATCGGCTTGCCGACGATGTTCGAGCGGCCGATGATCACCGCGTGCAGTCCCGTGGGGTCGGGCACCACCGAGCGGATCAGCACCGAGCAGCCGTACGGCGTGCACGGCACCAGCGCCGGCGCGCCGATCGACAGTCGGCCGACGTTGATCGGGTGAAAGCCGTCGACGTCCTTGGCCGGGTCGATCGCCTCGATCACCTCGTCCTCGGCCAGCTGAGGTGGAAGCGGCAACTGCACCAGGACGCCGTGCACGGCCGGGTCGCGATTCAGCTTCTGCACCAGCGCGAGCAGATCGGCCTGGGTGGTCGACGCCGGCAATGCGTGCTCGAAGGAGCGCATCCCGGCCGCCAACGTCTGCCGTCCCTTGTTCCGCACGTACACCTGGCTGGCCGGATCCTCGCCGACCAGCACCACCGCCAGCCCGGGCTGCAGCCCGTGTCGCTCGCGAATCTCGGTCGTGAACGCCGAAACGCGTTCGAGCAGGCGGGCGGCGACGGCCTTGCCGTCGATCAACTGGGCGGTCACGGTGCGGTTTCCAGCGTCGTTTGTTGGGCGCAGGCTACCCGAACGCGACGGGCATGTTTCGGAGGAAACGGACGCGGCGCCGACGATCATTGGGTATGGTGAGCGTCGAAAGCGTGGATCTCTGTCTGCACGTCGTCCCCGGATGGGGACAGTCAAGCGACGCAGGCCACCCGGGCAGCCTGAGTCGGCTACCGCGGCCCGCCGAACGGCGGAAGTGACTTGGTCACCAATGCGCGGCAACATTTGAAGGACCGATTGGCGGGTGAGTACCGACTGCACGGGCGGTGCAATACAGGCAGGGATATTTGGGCTCCGGCGGTCTCGTTTGCCCGCCGCGCGGGGGGATGAACGGTGAGGTCGGTGTACTAGACTCACCAAAACACGTTATGGGCGCCGGCCATTGATGCGCCCGTTAGTGCGTCACTACTCCTTTTCTGATGCCGGAGGGGCTATGTGGGGTCTCAAATCTGGGTTGGGCAGGCGCTTGCTCGCGGCGGTTGCGGGTCTGCTTCTGGCCAGCGCGCTCGTCGGGTGCAGTTCGATGAAAACTTCCGGTCCGGCGCCGACGCTCGCGGCCACGCCGGACTACCGTTACCTGATCGGCACCGGCGACACGGTCAACGTGATCGTCTGGCGTAACCCCGAACTCTCGATGAGTGTGCCGGTGCGGCCAGACGGTCGGCTGACCATGCCGCTGATCGAAGACCTTCCGGCGCTGGGCCGTTCGCCAACCCAGCTGGCGCGGGATATCGAGAAAGAACTGTCCAAGTACGTGCGCGACCCGGTGGTCACCGTGATCGTCGCCGGCGCCTCGGGGCCGTTCAGCGAGCAGATCCGGATCATCGGCGAGGCGGCAAGGCCGCAGGCGATCCCGTACCGGCAGAACATGACGATGCTCGACGTGATGATCGTCGTCGGTGGACTGACCGATTTTGCCGACGGCAACAAGGCGGTGCTCATCCGCGGTGCCGAGCAGGGCAAGATCTACAACGTACGCCTGAAGGACCTCATCAAGCGCGGCGACATTTCGGCCAACGTGGACGTGAAGCCGGGCGACATCCTGATCATTCCGCAGAGCTGGTTCTGACCCTTTCCACAGGCAGATCACCGAGCAATCTCTGGAACCGTCTTGTAGTGCCGATGCAGTGCGGCGATCTTCGTTTCTCGTCGCAGCGCTATCGCCGATGGCGCGTCGGCCACTTTTCTTTGGTACGTAGGCATCTCGCATGGACGAAATCCTGAGGCAAGTGTTCAAGGTGCTGCGAGGCATGTGGCAGCGCCGCTGGATCGGCCTCGCCGTGGCGTGGGTCATCGCCATGGTAGGCGCATACATGGTGATGAAGATTCCCGACCGCTATCAGGCGACGGCGCGCGTCTACGTGGATACGCAGTCGCTGCTCAGGCCGCTGATGGCAGGGCTGGCAATCACGCCGAACGTCGACCAGCAGATTGCGATGCTGGCACGGACGCTGATCTCGCGGCCGAACATCGAAAAACTGCTGCGCAGCAGCGACCTGGACCTGATGGTTTCGAACGACCGGCAACGGGAGGCGATGGTCGATCAGCTGACGCGCGGCATCTCGTTGAGCGGCGGCAGGGAGAACATCTACAACATCTCGTATCGCGATGCCAGCCCGGAAAAGGCGCTGCGCGTGGTGCAGGCGTTCCTGTCGATGTTCATCGAATCGGGCATTGGCGACAAGCGCCGTGATTCCGAATCCGCCCGGCGGTTTGTCGACGATCAGATCAAGCAATACGAAACGCGGATGGCCGAAGCCGAACAGCGGCTGAAGCAGTACAAGCTGGACAATCTTGGCGTATTGGGCGTCGACGGCCGCGACTACGTGACGAAGGTGGGCGCTGCTCACCGAGGAACTCAACAAGCTGCAGACCGAGCTGCGGGTGGCGGAGCAGTCGCGCGATGCGCTGAAGCAGGAACTCAGCGGAGAACTGCCGAGCCTGATGCCGGAAATCAGTGCTTCGCCGGCAAGTCCGCCGACTCCCGAGCTCGACGCGAGAATCGCCGCGCAGCAGCGCCATCTCGATGAACTGCTGCGCCGCTACACGGACCAGCATCCGGACGTCGTCCTCACGCGGCGGCTGATCGAGCAGCTCGAGGAAGAGCGCAAGGCAGAAAAGGCAGCGCGCGCCAAGGCGGTGCAGGCGCAGGCAAGAGTCGGCGCGCCGAACAACCCCGTGTTCCAGCGCATCCGGATAGCCATCAGCGAAGCCGAGGCGAACGTGGCCGCGCTCACTGCGCGCATCGCGGACGTGCGAGGCCGCATGGCCAGGCTCAAGGCCGGGGCCGAGCGGGTGCCGGAGATGGAAACCGAACTGGCGCAGATGAATCGCGACTACGAGATCCTGAAGCGCAACTACGACCAGCTGGTTTCCCGTCGGGAAGCGGCGTCGATAGGCAAGGACGTCGAGGACGCCGGATCGGGCGCCGAGTTTCGGCTGATCGAACCACCGCGGGCGACGCAAAGGCCGGTATTCCCCGACCGCATGGCGATGGTGGGCATGGTGCTGGCCTTATCGGTCGGCGGCGGCCTCGTGGCGTCGTTCGCCTTCGCGCAGATTTTCCAGACCGTTCAGGATGCAAGAACGCTTCGCGAGATCTGCCAGCGGCCCGTACTGGGTGCGGTATCGATGCTGACCACTGCGCCGCTCCTTAGACGGCGGCGAATGATGCACGCGGCCTTTGGATCGGGGGTGGCAAGCCTGTTGCTGCTATACGGGGCCTGGGTCGGTTGGGTCAGTTGGGCATTGCGCAACTGAGGAACGCATCGTGGGACTGATCGAACAGGCGGCCAAGCGGCTGGAAGAACTCAAGCGCGCCGGCATTGACGTGCCCCGGAGCGAGGTAGCTCGAAGCGCAGGCGGAAAAGCCTGATGCGGCCGCAACGATCCGCCAGGCTATGGAACGCGAGGCGGGAAGCGCGGCTACGGTCTTTCGCAAAGCGGAGGCTCCGGCGGATACGACCGACGTCAAGGTGATGCACGATGTGTCGCAGCTGGCATCGCGGCGTTCAAAGCACGTCGATCTCGACCTCGACCGCCTGGCCGCCGACGGATACATCATGCCGAACGGCACGCGCTCTTCCCTTGCCGATGAGATGCGCGTGATCAAGCGGCCGTTGCTCAGCAACATGCAGGGCAAGTCGGCCGCGCCGGTCAGCGCGGCGAACCTGGTGATGATCACCAGTTCGCTGCCTGGCGAAGGCAAGACCTTCATGGCGATCAATCTCGCGTTCAGCATCGCCATGGAAGTCGACACCACCGTGCTGCTGGTCGATGCCGACGTGGCCCGACCGGCTCTTCCGAGCAGGCTCGGCCTGCCGCCGGCCAAGGGGCTGCTCGATCTGCTGACCAACAAGGATCTGGATGTCGCCGACGTGCTCTCTGCGCACGAACATCGAGCGGCTTTCGATCCTGCCGGCAGGAACGCGGCACAGCCGCGCGACGGAACTTCTGGCCAGCGAAGGCATGGTGCGACTGGTCGCAGGAACTGGCGGGTCGTTACCCGGACCGGATCCTGATCTTCGACGCGCCGCCGCTCCTGCCCTCGACCGAATCGCGTGTGCTGGCTTCCCACATGGGCCAGGTCGTCATGGTGGTCGAGGCAAACCGCACCAAGCAGTCGGCCGTCACGCAGGCGCTGGCAACGATCGAAGACTGCCCGGTGGTGATGACGGTCCTGAACAAGATCGAGCGCTCCGAAGGGGGCTCGTACTATGGCTACTACGGCGGCTACGGCTACGGCTACAGCGGTGATGCCGTCTCCGCGGCCGCCTGACGCGTGTGCGGCCGATGAGTTCGTTGCCGCCCTATGCGCTCCGACTGGCGGCTTTGGTTTGTCGGAGCAACGCTGGTCGGCAAGCGCCGCCCCCGCGCTGGCGCAAGGTTTCGAACCTTGACACCGGTGTCACTATCAGCGGCGACTGCGTCGAGCAATCCGGATCTCGCGCCGAAGGGACGAAGAGAGGAGCGACATCTGGGTCGACATTTCGCCGTACTTCTCGTTGTCGGGGACAGGTGCGGGCGGGCGTCTGCGCCTTTCGGGCGGCGGTGATCTTGGCGCCTCGCTGCGATTCAGCGCGCGCGATCAGGACAGCTTCTCCCTCAGGCCCGCGGGCAACCTCAACGCGACCCTGGAGGCGGTCGAAAACTTCTTCTTCATCGATGGACGGGTGAACGTCCAGCGCACGCCTGGACAACCCGTTCCTGGCCACGCCGGATCCGATCTCGCCGGTCAATACCTTTACTTCCTATCAGGTCGGCGTTGACGCCATACATCAAGGGGCGTCTGCTGGGTTCGATCGACTACGAAGTCCGCAGCGACAACTCGTGGACAGACTCGGGAGCGACGCGCGGGGCTGTATTCGGGCCGGCACACGGTCCGCATAGAGCGGGCGCCGCAGCCACTCGGCGGGGCGTTCAGCTATACGAGCGATCGTCGCTGGACAGTTCGCGCGAGGGCGAGCCTCGGCTGATCGGCGACGTTGCGCGTGCCAGCCTGCGTTATGCGCCGACGCCCGACCTTGCGCTTCGGCGCGCGAATCGGGGCTGAGAACGTACAACTACACCTACACGGGCGAAGACTGGCAGCGGTTCTACGGGGTCGAGGTGAGCTGGCGTCCCAACGAGCGGACCCGTCTCGAGGGCTACTGGGAGAATCGCGTCTTCGGTGACGCGTGGCGGCTCGAGTTCTCGCACCGGCGGCCGCTGGTGGCCTTCAACATCCGCTCGTCGCGCGATCTGACGTCCACGCCGACGCAGTTCCTGACCTTCCCGCCGCAGGGCAACGTGGCCGAGTTGGTCGACGCCGCGTTCACGACGCGCATTCCCGATCCCGATCGAGCGGCAGCGTGCGGTGCAAGGATTTCCTCGCCAGCAGTCAGCTTCCGTCGCAGCTGCTGGGCCCGACCATCATCTACGACGAGCGCATCACGCTGCAGACCAACAACAGCGCCAACGTAGTGATGTACGGGCCGGCGTCATTCCCTCGCCTTCTCCATCTTCAGAACGCGCACCGAAGGTATCGCCGGATTCTCGTCGGTACTGCCGGTGCTTGTCCGACACGCTGGAGAGGGGCGCCGAGGTGGCGTTCAGTCGCCGGATGACGCCGATCATGAATTTCACGGCCTCGGCGAGCTGGCGGTATACGGAGAGCCTGATCGACGCCGATGCAGTACACGACCCAGACGGAGGCTTCGCCTCGAGTTCTCGCGGCAGCTGGGTCTGCGCACCTACGGCTCGCTGGGCGCGCGCTACCAGTGGATCAACTCGACCGTCACCAACGATGCCAACGAGGCGGCGCTGTTCTTCACGCTGAATCACCGCTTCTACTGACCTGCGTCCCGATGTACGAGACCTTCTACGGCCTGACCGGCAAGCCCTTCCAGCTGAACCCGGACCCGGCGTTCCTGTTCAGCAGCAAGGGGCACACGAGCGCGTATTCGTACCTGAAGTACGGCGTGTTCCAGGGCGAGGGCTTCATCGTCGTCACCGGCGAGATCGGCGCCGGCAAGACCACGCTGGCGCGCGCGCTGCTCGAGGAACTCGACCCGCGCCGGGTGGTGGCGGCGCAGCTGGTCAGCACGATGCTCGACTCGGACAACCTGCTGCGTGCGGTGGCCACCGCATTCGGCCTGTCGGTCCGCGGCGAGGACAAGGCGCTGCTGCTCGCCGGGCTGGAGGCGTTCCTCACCGCGCTCGTCACGGAGAACAAGCGCGCGCTGCTGGTGGTCGACGAGGCGCAGAATCTCTCGCCGCAGGCGATGGAAGAGCTGCGCATGCTGTCGAACTTCCAGTTCGGCGACCGGGCGCTGCTGCAGAGCTTCCTGATCGGGCAGCCGGAACTGCGCGACCTGATGCGGGCACCGACGATGCAGCAGCTCCGGCAGCGGATCATCGCTTCCTACCACCTCGGCCCGATGGACAAGGCCGAGACGCGAGGCTACGTCGAGCACCGGCTGCAGCGCGTGGGCTGGAACAGTGACCCGCAGTTCGACGACGATGCGTTCGCCCGGATCCACGAGTTCAGCGGCGGCATCCCGCGGCGGATCAACCAGCTGTGCAACCGGCTGCTGCTCGCCGGCTATCTTGCGGAGAAGCACACGATCTCGGTGGCCGACGTCGAGGAGGTGCAGCAGGAGCTGAAGGGCGAGCTCAGCGCCGATGCCCCGCGTGCTCCGGTGATGGTCCTGCCGACGGCGCAGCAGCGCGCAGGCGACGCCGGTGAGCCGGTCTCGATGGACTTCGCGTCACTGGCCGCCACGGTCGACCGCATGGACGGCAACATCGAAGTCATCCTCGACATGCTGCAGTCGATCGTGCGGCCGGCGGGCCGCGACAAGCCGGGTGCGAAGTCGGGCGGCTCATCGGGGGCCTGATGCTGGACCCCGTGGCGGCGCTCGGGCCCGTGCTGTGCGTCGTCGGCGCACGGCCCAATTACATGAAGATGGCGCCGCTGCTGCGCGCCCTTGCCTCGGAGCCGCGTGCGCCACGGGCGGTGCTGGTGCACACCGGCCAGCACTACGACTACGCGCTGAACGAAAAGCTGTTCGCCGACCTCGGCATGCCGGCGCCGGACGTGAATCTCGAGGTCGGCTCCGGTTCGCACGCGGTGCAGACGGCCGAGGTCATGAAGCGCTTCGAGCCGCTGGTCGACGAGCATGCGCCCTCGTGCGTCGTGGTGGTGGGTGACGTCAACTCGACGCTCGCCTGCTCGCTGGTCGCGGCCAAGCGCGGGGTTGCGGTCGTGCACGTCGAGGCCGGCCTGCGCAGCTTCGACCGCACGATGCCGGAGGAGATCAACCGCCTGCTGACCGACCAGATCGCCGACCTGCTGTACACGACCGAGCGCAGCGCGCTCGACAACCTGGTGCGCGAGGGCATCGATGCATCGCGCGTGCATTTCGTCGGCAACGTGATGATCGACTCGCTGCGCGCCGCGCTGCCCAGGGCCGTCGCACCCGAGCGCACGCTCGCTGCGGAAGGCCATCCGCCCGCTCTGCTCGAGCGCGGTTTCGGCCTCGTCACGCTGCACCGGCCGTCGAACGTCGATGAGCCGGAGACGCTGGCCGCGCTGCTCGAAAGCCTGAGCGGGATCAGCGCCCGCCTGCCGCTGCTCTGGCCGATGCATCCGCGCACGCGCGCGAACATCGAGCGCTTCGGTCTGGACAGGTACCTGCGCTCGCCGCGGCTCGTCTGCCTGCCGCCGCAGGGCTACCTGGAAATGGTCGGCCTGATGAGCGGCGCCACGGTCGTGCTGACCGACTCCGGCGGCATGCAGGAAGAGACGACCGCGCTCGGCGTGCCCTGCCTGACGCTGCGCGAGAACACCGAGCGGCCGATCACGGTCGAGCAGGGCACCAACACGCTGATCGGGCGCGACCTGGCGGCGCTCGGCGCGGCGGTCGACGGCATCATCGCTGGCGGCGGCAAGCGCGGCCGCGTGCCCGAACTGTGGGACGGCGCCACGGGCGCGTCGCATCGCGGCCCATCTGGCGGGATGGCTGCGTACGCCGCGCACCGAGCGGGAGCACGCATGAACGCCTCGGTGCCGATCGCGCTGATCAATGCGCTGACCATCGACGTCGAGGACTATTTCCAGGTCTCGGCGTTCGACCGGCACATCCGCCGCGACACGTGGGACCAGATGCCCTGCCGCATCGAGCGCAACGTCGACCAGCTGCTGGCGCTGCTCGACGAGCACCGCGCGCACGCCACGTTCTTCACGCTGGGCTGGGTGGCCGAACGCTACCCGGCGCTGGTCCGGCGCATGATCGGCCAGGGCCATGAAGTGGCCAGCCACGGCTACGGCCATCGCCGTGCCAGCGAACTCGACCACGCCGCGTTCAGCGAGGACATTCGTCGCGCCAAGGCGTTGCTCGAGGACATCGGCGGCGCGCCGGTGATCGGCTACCGCGCGCCGAGCTTCTCGATCGGCAAGCGCAACCTGTGGGCGTTCGACAGCATCGCCGCGGCCGGCTATCGCTACAGCTCGAGCGTCTACCCGGTGCAGCACGACCACTACGGCATGCCCGACGCGCCGCGCTTCCCGTACCGCGTGCGCGACGGACTGATGGAGCTCCCGGTGACGACCACGCGGCTGTTCGGCCGCAACCTGCCCGCCGGCGGCGGCGGCTACTTTCGTCTCGCCCCGTACAACGTTTCGCGCTGGGCGATCGCGCGCGTCAACCGGAACGAGCAGCGGCCGGCGATCTTCTATTTCCATCCGTGGGAACTCGACCCCGAGCAGCCGCGGGTCAGCGGTGTCGGCGTCAGGACGCGCTTCCGCCACTACCTGAACCTGCACCGGACCAAGGGCCGGCTCGGCCGGCTGCTGACCGACTTCGAGTGGGACCGCATCGATCGCGTGTTCGACGTGGGGGCGGCGTGAACCTGATGGATGCGCCGAGGCTCGACGCACGGCTGCAGGTGCGGCCGCTGGTGCGCCGCCGACGAGGCCCGCTGGGAAGCCTTTGTCGCTGCCTGCCCGAACGCCACCTTCTTCCACCGCATCGGCTGGAAGCAGATCATCGAGCAGGTCTTCCGTCACCGCGCGCACTATCTGCTGGCAGAGCGGGGCGGCGAGATCGCTGGCGTGCTGCCGCTGGCGCAGGTACGCAGCCGGCTGTTCGGCCACGCACTCGTCTCGCTGCCCTTTGCGGTTTACGGCGGCGTGGCTTCGAGTGATGCCGAGGCCGTCGCCGCGCTGCATACGGCGGCAGTCGATCTGGGCCGCGAACTCGGCGTCGAGCATCTCGAACTGCGCAATCTCGGCCGCACCGAGCCCGACTGGCCGCAGCAGGATCTCTACGTCACGTTCCGCAAGCCGATCCTGCCGGAGGTCGAGGCCAACATGCTCGCCATCCCGCGCAAGCAGCGGGCGATGGTGCGCAAGGTCGATCGGTCGCGGCCTGCGCAGCGAAGTCGACGCGGGTGTCGACCGTTTCTTCGCGCTGTATGCCGACAACGTGCACCGGCACGGCACGCCGGCGCTGCCGAGGCGCTACTTCGAAGCGCTGCGCGAGACCTTCGGCGAGGCCTGCGAGGTGCTCACCGTGCTCGGCCCGCGCGGCGAGCCGGTCTCGAGCGTGCTGTCGTTCTACTTTCGCGACGAAGTGCTGCCGTACTACGCCGGCGATCTCGAGTCGGCGCGCGATCTGGCCGCCAACGACTTCAAGTACTGGGAGCTGATGCGTCGTGCCTGCGAGCGCGGTGTGCGCGTCTTCGACTACGGCCGCTCCAAGCGCGACACCGGTTCGTTTCACTTCAAGAAGAACTGGGGTTTCGAGCCGACACCGCTCGCCTACGAGTACCAACTCTTCAAAGGCGACGCGATTCCGCAGAACAACCCGGCCAACCCGAAGTACCGCGCCATGATCGCGCTGTGGCGGCGCCTGCCGCGCAGCGTAGCCAACGCGCTGGGGCCGTCGATCGTGCGGAATCTGGGGTAGGCGGCGATGAGAACAGGCGATTGCGCCTTGCCCCGCCGTGTCGTTCCCGCGAAAGCGGGAACCCAGTTTCTCCGTCTCCGACACCGCTGGACCCCCGCTTTCGCGGGGGTGACACGCGTGCTCGTGCCGACAGCAGGCGATGACCGCAGCGGAGCGAGGTAGTGCCGATGCAACCCCTCCTCTACCTCGTGCACCGCCTGCCGTATCCGCCCAACAAGGGCGACAAGATCCGCTCGTACCACCTGCTGCGGTTCCTGAGCCGGCACTATCGCGTCTACCTCGGCACGTTCGCCGACCTCGAAGGCGACGGCGCGCACGTGAACGCGCTGCGCGAGTACTGCGCGGAGGTCAAGGTCATTCCGCTGTCGCCGCTGATGGCGCGCGCGCGGTGCACCGCCGGCCTGCTGCGCGGCGAACCGCTGACGCTGTCCTGGTACCGCAGCGCGGCGCTGCAGCGCTGGGTCGACCGGACGATCGCCGTGCACGGCATCGACAGGGCGGTGTGCTTTTCCTCCGCGATGTCGCTGTACCTCGATCGCCCCGGCGCGCCGGCCCTCGTGGCCGACTTCTGCGACGTCGACTCGCAGAAGTGGGCCCAGTACGCCGAGGGCCGCACCTGGCCCGCTTCCTACATCTACGGCCGCGAGGCGCGCACGCTGCTCGCATTCGAGCGGCGGATGGCCGCGCGGGCGCTGGCCTGCACGTTCGTCACGCCGGCCGAGGTCGAACTGTTCGCCCGCCTGGCCCCGGAGTGCGCGCCGCAGTTGCATGCGATCGGCAACGGCGTCGACACGGAGTTCTTCTCGCCGGCCGCCGGATCGCGCCAGTCCTTACGGAGCCGACGAAGAGCCGATCGTCTTCACCGGCGCGATGGATTACTGGCCGAACGTCGACGCGGTGACCTGGTTCGCGAGCGAGGTCATGCCGCGCATCGTCGAGGCGCGGCCGCGCGCTCGCTTCTACATCGTCGGCATGAACCCGGTGCCCACGGTCAGCGCGCTTGCCGGGCCGCGGGTCGTCGTGACCGGCAAGGTCGACGACGTGCGGCCGTACCTGCAGCACGCGCGGGTGGCGGTGGCGCCGCTGCGGGTGGCGCGTGGCGTGCAGAACAAGGTCTTCGAAGCGATGGCGATGGCCCGGCCCGTCGTCGTTTCGCCGCGGTGTGCGCAGGGCATCGACGCCGCGCCGCTCAGCGAGTTCGACGTCGCCGGCGATGCGCGCGAGTTTGCGCACAAGGTGCTCACGTTGATGGATCCGGCCGCCGGCGACGACATGGGCGGCCAGGCCCGTCTTCGCGTGGTGAATCACTACAACTGGGAAGCGCAGCTCTCGCGTTTCGGTGAGCTGCTCGAATCCGCACCTGTGGCGCGGCTGTCGAGGGCGAGTTGACGAACGGGTCGCAATATCTGGACGACGACACGCGCACATGTGCATCCCGCGAAGCGGGGATCCGTACGACGACACGCGCACGGCATGTGTCATCCCCGCGAAAGCGGGGATCCAGTGTCGCCTGCGGGCGAAAGACTCTGGGTTCCCGCTTCCGCGGGAACGACACTGATCCGCTGGTTGGCAGTCGAGCGGACTTTCGAAGCATTCCGGAATGCACTCCGAACCCCAAATCGAACTGAAGATCGCGCAGGCCGCCTCGCAACGGCAGTGGCAGGTCTTCGGCCTCGTCATGCTGGCGCTTGCGGTCGTCCTGGCCGTGTTCTGGCCGACGCTGCGGGGAATGGTCGAGATCTGGAACCGCTCGGAAACCTTCACGCACGGCTGGCTGGTCATCCCGACGTTTGTCTGGTTCACGTGGGAGCGCCGGCAGAAACTGGCGACGATCCCGCTGCGGCCGTTCTGGCCGGGCCTCGTCGCGGTGGCCGGTGGTGGCCTCGGCTGGCTCGCGGCCAACGCGGCCGGCGTTGCCGTCGTCGAGCAGCTGGCGGTGATCGGCCTGATCAGCGCCTGCATCGTTACCGTGTTCGGCTGGCGCGTCGGCTGGGAGCTGGCGTTTCCACTGGCATTCCTGTTCTTCGCCGTGCCGATGGGCGAGGCGCTGATCCCGCCGATGATGGAAATGACTGCCGACTTCACCGTCGCCGCGCTCGAAGGTGACCGGCATTCCCGTCTACCGCGAGGGCCTGTTCTTCGTCATTCCCTCGGGAAGCTGGTCGATCGTCGAGGGCTGCAGCGGACTGCGCTACCTGATCGCGTCGGTCACCGTCGGCTGCGTCTTCGCGTACCTGTACTACCGCTCGATCTGGCGGCGCGCTGGCCTTCATCGGCGCTTCGATCATCGTGCCGATCGTCGCCAACTGGATTCGTGCCTACATCATCGTGATGCTCGGGCACCTGAGCGACAACAGGCTCGCGGTCGGCGTCGATCACCTGATCTACGGCTGGCTGTTCTTCGGCCTGGTCATGCTGCTGCTGTTCTGGATCGGCGCACGTTGGCGCGAGGATCGACGAGCAGGTTCGCGTCCCGACCTCGCGCTGGCGCGGCGCGCCTCGCGCTTCCGGGCGGTGGAGCCGCGGCCGATCGGCGTCGCCGCGCTGGTCACGTTGCTCGTGCTGGCAGCCTGGCCCGCGTGGGCGGCATATCTCGACCATCGGGCCGAAACGGACACCCGCGTCGATTCGGCTCGCTGCGCCGAAGGATGCCGGCGGCTGGCAGCGGCAGCAGCGAACAGGCGACCGCGTGGCGGCCGCGATATCTGGGTGCAACGGCGAGCATCTTCGAGACATACGTCAAGGGCGGATCAGCGCGGTCGCGCTCTACCTGGCCGTTTACCGCAACCAGAAGCAGGGCGCCGAACTGATCAACTCCCAGAACGTTCTGGTCGTGCAGAAGCAATCGCGCGTGGAGCAACGTCGGCGAGTCGCCCGCGCGGAAGTCTCGACGGGGCAACGATCCCGTTGCGACAGACGCTGCTGCGCGGCGACGGCCAGCGGCTGCTGGTGTGGGACTGGTTCGTCGTCTCCGGCCGTGAGGTCAGCCAATCCGTATGTCGCCAAGCTGCTGCAGGCGGCGGACCGCATCGTCGGACGGGGCGACGACGCAGTCGCGATCATCGTCGCCGCGCCGTACGAGGGTTCGCCGGCCGGCGCGGAGCAGGCGCTGCGCGACTTCGTCACCACGATGCGCGGCTCGATTGACGCATCGGTGGCGCGGGCGGTTGGGCAGTAGGTACCGGAAAGATGCTGCTTACCGTGATGTCCTCGCGCACCGTCGCCCCGGCGAAGGCCGGGCCCAAGTTGAAGGCCGGGAAATTGGGTCCCGGCCCCGGATCACGTCCGGGCAGGCTCTTCGCCGGGACGACGTGCGCTCGAAGCCTGTGTCATTCCCGCGCAGGCGGGAATCCAGCGAGCTTTCGGAGAAGACACTGGGTCCCCGCCTTCGCGGGGACGACACGCATGGTTCCGGCCTTCGCCGGGACGACGTGCGCTCGAAGCCTGTGTCATTCCCGCGCAAGCGGGAATCCAGCGACTTTCGAAGAAGACACTGGGTCCCCGCTTTCGCGGGGACGACACGCATGGTTCCGGCCTGCGCCGGGACGACGTGCGCTCGAAGCCTGTGTCATTCCCGCGCAGCGGGAATCCATCGGGCTTTCGAAGAAACACTGGGTCCCCGCTTTCGCGAGGACGACACGCGAAAGCGGCGGTGTTCCCCGGTGAGAGGTGGTGAGGCTCATGCGGTCGTCTCCCTCGTCCCCGCCCCTGATCGTCCACGTCGTCTACCGCTTCGACGTCGGCGGGCTGGAGAACGGGGTCGTCAACCTGATCAACCGGCTGCCCGCGTCCCGCTGGCGGCACGCGGTCATCGCGCTGACGGAGGTCTCGCCGGCGATGCAGGCGCGGGTCAAGCGGCCCGACGTCGAATACATCGCGCTGGCACAAAGGCCCCGGCCACCTGTATCCGCTCTACCCGCGGCTGTACCGCCTGTTCCGCGCAGCTGCAGCCGGCGATCGTGCACACGCGCAACCTCGCCGCGCTCGAGGCCACGGTGCCGGCGCTGGCTCGCCGGCGTGCCGGTGCGCGTGCACGGCGAGCACGGCTGGGACATGCACGACCTCGACGGCACGCAGCGACCGCTATCGCTGGGTGCGGCGCCTGTACCGGCCGTTCGTGACAGCGCTACGTCGCGCTGTCGCGGCAGATCGAGGCTACCTGGACGAGCGGGTCGGCATCGCGCCGTCGCGCGATCGCGCAGATCTACAACGGCGTCGACACCGCAGCGCTTCCACGGCGCGGGATGCCGACGCGCGCCCGCGCCGCACTGCCGTTCGCCGGCGACGAGTCGCTTCGTCGTCGGCACGGTCGGGCGGCATGGAGCCGGTCAAGGACCCGCTGAACCTGGCCCGCGCGTTCGCTGCGCGTGCTCGGCCGCAGCGCAGCGGCGCGCGCGGCGCCTGCGGCTGGTCATCGTCGGCGACGGCCCGCTGCGCGACGCAGGCGCAGCGCGATGCTCGACGCGGCCGGCGCGCGGGATCTCGTCTGGTTGGCCGGCGACGCGCGACGACGTTCCCGACGTGATGCGCGGCCTCGATCTGCTTCGTCCTGCCGTCGCTGGCCGAGGGCATCTCCAACACCATCCTCGAGGCGATGGCGAGCGGCGCTGCCGGTCGATCGCCACCCGCGTCGGCGGCAACGCCGAACTGATCGAGGACGGCGTGACCGGCACCGCTGGTCGCCGCCGCGCCGACGCCGAGGCGCTGGCCGCCGTGATCGGCGCTATTTCGACGATCCGCGGCGCTCGCGCGGCGGCACGGCAGCGCCGGCCGCAGCCGCGTCGAGGAGCGCTTCAGCCTCGACGCGATGGTGCGCGGCCTACGACGAGCGTGTACGCCGCGCTGCTGCGCAGCGCCGCGCCCGCGCGGCGCCGGAGCGCAGTCGCGCGAGCGGGCGGCCACTGACGCCATGTGCGGCATCGTCGGCATCTTCGACACTCGCGGCGAGCGCGCGATCGACCGCGCGCGTGCTCGTCGCGCATGAACGAATCGCAGCACCACCGCGGCCCGGACGAGGGCGGCACTGCACGTCGGCCCCGGCGTCGGGCTCGGTCATCGCCGGCTGTCGATCATCGATCTCGCCACCGGGCAGCAGCCGCTGTACAACGAGGACGGCTCGGTCGTCATCGTCTACAACGGCGAGATCTACAACTATCGCGAGCTGATCCCCGAGCTCGACGGCGCTCGGCCACGTCTTCCGCACGCGCAGCGACACCGAGGTGATCGTCCACGCCTGGGAGGCAGTGGGGCGAGGACTGCGTCGACGCGCTTCCGCGGCATGTTCGCCTTCGCGCTGTGGGACCGGAACCGCGCAGACGCTGTTCCTCGCCCGCGACCGGCTCGGCGTCAAGCCGCTGTACTACGCACTGCTGCCCGACGGCACGCTGCTGTTCGGCTCCGAGCTGAAGGCGCTGCTCGCGCACGGCGGCCTTGCGCGCGAGCTCGACCCGTTCGCGATCGAGGAGTACTTCGCGCTCGGCTACGTGCCCGAGCCGCGCACGATCTTCGCCGGCGCGCGCAAGCTGCCGCCGGCGCACACGCTGACGATCCGGCGCGGCGAGCCGCTGCCGGCGCCGCGCGAGTACTGGGACGTCCGCTTCACGCCGGCAATCGCGATCGGCGCAGCCGACGCGCAGGCGGAACTGGTCGAGCGGCTGCGCGAGAGCGTGCGGCTGCGGCTGATCTCCGAGGTCCCGCTCGGCGCGTTCCTCTCCGGCGGCGTCGATTCGAGCGCCGTGGTCGCGATGATGGCCGGCCTGTCGGACGCGACCGGTCAACACCTGCTCGATCGCCTTCGCCGATCCGGCCTACGACGAGTCGCGGTATCGCGCAGCAGGTCGCCGAGCGCTACCGCACGCGACCATTTCGTCGACCGGGTCGAGAGCGACGACTTCGACCTCGATCGACACGCTCGCGCGGCCTCTACGACGAGCCGTACGCCGACAGCTCCGCGTTCCCGACCTACCGCGTCTGCCAGCTCGCGCGCCAGCACGTGACGGTCGCGCTGTCCGGCGACGGCGGCGACGAGAGCTTCGGCGGCTACCGGCGCTACCGCACGCACCTGAAGGAGGAGCGCCTGCGCGGCGTCCTGCCGCTGTCGATGCGCCGCCCGCTGTTCGGGCTGCTCGGGCGCGTCTATCCCGAGGCCGACTGGGCGCCGCGGCTGTTCCGCGCCAAGTCGACGTTCCAGGCGCTGGCGCGCGACTTCGGTCGAGGCGTACTTCCACAGCATGTCGATCGTCCGCGACGACCTGCGCCGCCAGATGTTCTCGCGACAGCGTGCGCGCCCGGCTCGGCGGCTATCGCGCCGCCGAGGTCTTCCGCCGCCACGCCGCGAGCGCGCAGACCGACGATCCGCTGTCGCTGGTCCAGTACCTCGACCTGAAGACCTATCTGGTCGGCGACATCAACACCAAGGTCGACCGCGCCAGCATGGCGCACTCGCTCGAAGTGCGCGAGCCGCTGATGGACCATCCGCTGGTCGAGTGGCTGGCCAGCCTGCCGCCGAACCTGAAGATCCGCGGCGACGAGGGCAAGTGGCTGCTGAAGAAGGCGATGGAGCCGCATCTGCCGCGCGAGATCATGTACCGCCGCAAGATGGGCTTCGCGGTGCCGCTGGCGCGCTGGTTCCGCGGTCCGCTGCGCGAGCGGGTGCGCGAGGCGATGCTCGGCCCGCGCGCTGGCCGACACCGGCGTGTTCAACACGCGCGACCTGCAGCGGATGCTGCGACGACCACGAGTCCGGACGCGCGCGACTACAGCGCGCCGCTGTGGACGCTGCTGATGTTCGACGCCTTTCTGCGCCGCGAAGGGTCGTTGCCCGCCAGGCAGCAACGTGCGGAGCCGGCCGGACGGGCGCACGCCGGCGCAGTGGCCTGAATCAGACATGGCTGGCGCGCTTCAGAACACGATCCGCATCGCCCGCGCCGTCGGCACGAACCAGGTCGCGCGCCTGTTCCCGGCGGCGTATGTGCAGCTGACCGGAGAGACGGGGCGCGGCGATCGCAGTGGCGAGACGCCGCAGTCGGTGGCCGAGTACTACCTCCGCTGCTTCCGGGAGTACTTCGAGACGCTCGAGTTGCCCGGCGGGGAGATCGAGTCCTTTCTCGCGGGCAAAGTGCTCGTCGAGTACGGCCCCGGCGATCTGCCCGGCGTGGCGTTGCTGATGCTCGCGCATGGTGCGCAGCGCGTTGTCTGTGCCGATCGTTTCCCGCTGGTGCGGCTTTCGCCGTTTGCCGAGGCCACGCTGCGGCATCTCTTCGAGCGTCTTCCCGGGGAAGCGGCCGAGCGGGCACGCGGCGCACTGCGCGATTCCCGCGACCCGGCGCAGGGATTCCGCCCCGAGCGGCTCGAGTACGTCGTCACGCGCGACGGACTCTGCGGCATGCACGGCGAAGCCGACGTGATCTTTTCCCGCGCCGTGCTCGAGCACGTGAACGACCTGCCGGCGACTTTCGCCGACATGGCGGCTGCGCTCAGGCCGGGAGGGCTTGCCGTGCACCTCGTCGACCTGAAAAGCCACGGCCTGCACCAGCACTCGCCGCTCGACTTCCTGACCTGGCCGACCTGGCTGTGGAACCTGATGTACTCGGCCAAGGGTGTGCCCAACCGCTGGCGGATCGACCGCTATCGCGACGGGGCGGCTCAGGCCGGCCTCGAACTGCTGCGCATCCGCTCGACCGGCGAATACACGGCCGCGGAGATCGCGGCCGTAAGGGGCGAACTCGCCGAGGAGTTTCGCGGTCTGCCTGACGAAGTCCTGGCCTGCAAGGGAATGTGGCTGGTATGCCGCAAGCCCGCCTGAGCGATGCACGTCCCGCACGCTGATCCCTGCAACGAACCTCTCGGTGGGCCGCGATGACCGGCACGCCTCGGACGGAGGGCCGGATCAGGGTCGTGATGGCCGGGCCACTGGAACCCACCATCGGCGGCATGACGAGCGTCATCGCCAACCTGCGGGACTCGGGCCTGTCCCGCAAGGCCGAGCTTGTCTTTTTCGACACCAGGAAGACCACGAAAGAGGGGCGGGCCTTCCGGGAAGGCGTCCGCTCGAAACTGAGTCTCTGGCGCCGCTGGCTCCGCGCGCTCGAAGGCCGCGGCACGATCGCCCACATCCACACCTGCAGCGGGCTGTCGTACTTCCTGGACGGCGTACTCGTCTTCCTGGCGCGGCTGCGCGGCGTCCCCGTGATCCTGCACATCCACGGCGCGCGATTCGATTCGTTTCTCGAATCGCTGGCCTGGCCGGCGGCTCTCCTGGCGCGGCGCATCGCCTCGCTTTGCTCGAACGTCATCGTCCTGTCCGAAGAATGGCGCCGCAAGCTGGCGCCGATGCTCCCCGGCGCAAGGCTGGTTGTCCTGGAGAACGGCGTCAGGGTCTCCAGCGGGACGCGCAACGGCACAGCCGACTCTAAGACGGTGAAGGTGCTCTTCCTCGGCAACCTCGGCAAGCGCAAGGGTGTGTGGGAACTGCTCAAGGCCGCCGAGGACATTCACGAGGACTTCGTGCTTCAGCTTGTCGGCGGTGAAGAAGACCCCGGGATTTCAGAGCAGCTCCGGGCCTACGTTCGCGAGCACGGCTTGCAGCAGCGCATCGTCCTGCTCGGCTCCGCGGTCGGGGCCGAGAAGGACCGGCGGCTCGCGGAGGCGGACATCTTTGTCCTGCCTTCGCACGCCGAGGGTCTGCCGGTCGCGCTGCTCGAAGCCATGGCGTCTGGCCTGCCGTCGATTTCCACGCCGGTAGGTGCCATCGGATCGGTCATCCGGGACGGCGAAACCGGGCTGCTGGTCGCGCCCGGCGATGTCGGTGGCCTCGGCGAAGCCCTGCGCCGGCTCATTCGCGATCCCGGTTTGCGCAGCCGCCTTGGGGAGGCCGGAAGGCTGGCCTGCGCGCGCCGGTTCGGCATCGAAGAAGTCGCTGACCGCCTGTTCGAAATCTACGTCGACACGTCTTCGGCGGCGGCCGGAGGCAGCGATCCCAGTGACAGGCAGGCATGGAGCCGATCCGCTTGATTTGCCGACCGCTCAGCCGCGGCAGCCTTCATGGTCTGCGCATCTGCACGGTGCCGCAGGGCCTTCCCACGCCTCCCGGGGTTTCGCGTTGAGAGTCCTTTACCACCATCGAACGCAATCGAGGGACGGCCAGGCCGTCCACATCGAGGAGATGATCCGGGCGCTTCGCGGCGCCGGGGCAGAAGTCGTCGTCGTCGAGCCGAGCCTCGGCTCTGAGTCGGAGTTCGGAACCGAATCGCGACTGGTCGGCCGGCTTCGCCGCGCGCTGCCGCGCTTCGTCTTCGAGCTGCTCGAACTTGCCTACAACTTCGTCGCATGGCGCAAGCTGCGGGCGGCCTGTGCCGAACATCGGCCCGACGTCGTCTACGAGCGCTACAACCTCTTCCTGCATGCGGGCGGATGGGCAAGCCGCCGCTTCTCGATCCCGCTGCTCCTGGAGGTCAATTCGCCGCTGGCTGCCGAGCGTGCGGAGCACAGCGGCCTCGCGTTGTCCGGTGTCGCTCGCTGGTCCGAGCGCACCGTCTGGCGTTCCGCAGATCTCGTGTTGCCGGTGACCGGAGTGCTGGGCGAGATGATCTCCGCCGCCGGCGTGCCGCCGGAGCGCATCGAGGTGATTCCGAACGGGATCAACCGGGAAGAGTTCGAGCGGGCGCCCAGCCGTGAGGAGGCGAAAGAGCGGCTCGGCCTGTCCGGTCGGCTCGTGCTGGGGTTCACGGGCTTCGTGCGCCCCTGGCACGGGCTCGATCGGGTCATCGACCTGATGGCCTCGAACGCGCGCGACGACTGGTGCCTGCTGATCGTCGGCGACGGGCCCATCCGGGCCGATCTGGAGAGACAGGCCTCCTCGCTCGGCCTGGCCAATCGGGTTCGATTCACCGGGCTCGTTCCCCGTCACGCGATTCCGGAAACGATCGCGGCGTTCGACATCGCGCTGCAGCCGGCCGCCACCGGCTACGCGTCGCCGCTGAAGCTGTTCGAATACATGGCCGTGGGCAGCGCCATCGTCGCGCCGGCCCAGGCGAACATCGAGGAAGTCCTGGTCTCGGGCGAGAACGCGCTGCTGTTCCGCCCGGGCGATCTCGACGACATGACGGCGCAGATCGCCCGGCTTGGTTCGGACGCGGACCTGAGGCGGCGGCTGGGCAACGCGGCGCGGGAGACGGTCGAGCGCCGCCGCCTCTACTGGCACGAGAACGCGCGCCGCGTGATCGACCTGGCGAACAAGGCTTCGGCGGCGCGAACCGTTTCGCCTAGGGCCTCGGCGGCCGGGTGAGGCCCTGCGCGCGCAGCCAGTCGTTGCGGATCAGCAGGAGCTTGCCGTTCATGGAAAGCTCGGGCGCGCCCCAGTCGATCGTCCAGCGGATCTCGTCGGTGATCTTTTCGCTCAGGTACTTCCTTGCCTGCTCTTCGTCCCAGGTGAAGCCCGGGCCGCGCTGCAGCCGCACCGTGACCTCGCTCGGACCGGTCTGGATGAACTGATACGCATGCAGGTCCTCGATCCATCGCATCACGAGCGTCAGGCCCGGCATGGCGATGCGACGGCCGCTCGGCAGGTAGATGACGTCACCGGTGCGGCCGTCGATCGGGCCGAGGCGCGGCCACGCGATGCCGCTGGCCGCCGGCTCGCGCGTGTACCAGTGGACCTCGTCTCCGGTCGTGTACCGGACGAAAGGGGTGGCGAAATTCGTCAGGCTGGTCGCCACCGCGCGTCCCGGCTGGCGCAGTGCCGTGATCTGCCGGTTCTGGTCGTCGAGGACCTCCAGGATGGCGCGGTAGAAAAAGACGTGGTGGCCGTCGCGCTCCGGTCCTTCGATGGCGAGGATCCCGCCGTCGTTCATGCCGTACTGGTCGAGCACCGGCACGCCGCCGAGGCACTCGGAGATGCGATTGCGAACCTCGTCGCGCATGACTTCCGCGGTGCACATGACGCCGCGCAGCCGGGGCGGCTTCCGTCCGATGTCGGCCAGCAGTTCCCCGAACTCGCGGATCGCGTTCGGGTAGCCGTAGATGAACTCGAGCCGATCGAAGTGCGGCGAGCGCGCCAGCGCCTGCACGCGGTCGATCGTCAGGTTCGAGCCGCTGGTGACGCGGCGGTTGATCACCCAGTCCTTCCACGTGCGGCGATCGCCGAGTCCCACGCCGACGGACTCGCCGCCGACGATGAGAAACGGCGCGCCGACCCGGTAGCCGGCCCAGCTCCAGCCCAGGTACAACTGGGCCCAGGAGACTTCCTGGTCGAAGCGCGTCATCCGGTAGCGGGTGGGGCGGCCCGTGCTGCCGCCGCTGCGCGCTTCCTCGCCGCGGTCCTTTTCGACGCGGGTCGTCAGGTCGTCCAGCTCGTCCCGCAGTTCTTCCTTGGTCAGCAGCGGCAGCCGTTGCAGGTCGTCGAGGGTCTGGACGTCCTGCGGACCCGAAACGTGCGATGCCCAGCGCGAGCGGTAGTAGGGAACGTTCTCCCAGCAGTAGCTGATCAGCTTCCGCAGTTGCTCTTCCTGGTGCTTGCGGACCTGGTCCTCCGTCCAGCCGATCTGGCCGCGCAGCTCGTCGAGCAGCCTGATGCGTGTCGGCACCATCAGTCGCATCAGGACGGCATGGGTCGTTCGCATCAGTCCAGACTGGAGGAAGGGTTCGGACCCGGCGAGGGATGTCGCCGCTTGGCGCCGGCTCGTGCGGCTGCGGGCGTCAAACGCGTCGAGCAGTGCGGCATGGGATCTTCGCGGGTGAATCTATCAGATGGTCGAATACGCGGGCGGTGTGCAAGGCAGCGCGGCCGCGATGACACCGGGAAGCATCCGGAGCGAATGCGCCTTTGGCATAGACTTGAACGCGAAATGGTCGCCCGGCACCGATCGGCGGGGGTTTTGCCTGCCCCCGCGGTGTGCCATCCTCCCTGAGGCGGCCCGCTGCGGCGCAGTCTGATCCCTGTTCATGAGCGATGCCTTCAATCGAGACCCTGACACGGCCGAACTGGTGAGACGTCATGCGTGACTACTTCGTCTTCGCGGTCGTCATGGGCAGCCTGCCGTTCATCCTGCGGCGGCCGTGGATCGGCATCATCATGTGGTGCTGGTTGAGCTACATGAACCCGCACAAGCTGTCGTGGTCGTTTGCGCGGGAGATGCCGTTCGCGATGCTGGTGGCGCTGGCGACCCTGACCGGAATGCTGTTCATGAGGGAGCCGCGCACGGCTGCCGCTGACGCGCGAAACGGTGATGCTGATCGTCCTCTTCCTCTGGATGTGCGTGACGACCTATTTCGCGTTCTTTCCCGAGCTTGCAATCGTGCAACTCGACAAGGTCTGGCGCATCCAGTTGATGACGCTGGTCACGCTGATGCTGATTACGAACGAGCAGCGGCTCAAGGCGTTCGTATGGATCGTCGCGCTGTCTCTCGGTTTCTACGGCGTCAAGGGCGGCATACACGTGCTGACCGGCGGCAGCGGCCATCGCGTCTGGGGCCCGGAAGGAAGCTTCATCCAGGGCAACAACGAACTCGGCCTGACGCTGATCATGATCATCCCGCTGCTGCGCTTTCTCCAGTTGCAGGCACGGCAGTGGTGGCTGAACTGGGGCCTGGGCGGAGGCATGCTGCTGTCGCGCCGTCGCCGCGGTCGGCACGCACTCGCGGGGCGCGTTCATCGCCATCGTGGCGGTGGCGCTGATGCTTTGGTACAAGAGCCGCAACAGGTTGGCGATGGGCGCGCTCGGCATCGCCGCACTAGTGGTCGTGCTGGTGGTCATGCCGCCCGAGTACTACGAGCGGCTGACGACGATCAAGACCTACGAACAGGACGACTCAGCGATGGGCCGCATCAACGCCTGGTGGGTCGGCGTGGCGGGTGGCCCTGGAACGGCCGTTCCTCGGCGGCGGATTCGACATGTTCCAGCCGTCTGCATCTTCCAGATCTATGCGCCGGACCCGACGCAAAAGGTGCTCGACGCGCATTCGATCTACTTCCAGGTGCTGGGCGAACACGGTTTCGTCGGTCTCGGCACTGTTCCTCGGGCTGTTTGGCCTGGCGTGGCTGACCGCGGGCAAGGTGCGCCGGCTCACCAGGAAGGACCCCGAACTGCTCTGGCTGGGTGACCTGGCTGCGATGGTGCAGGTCTGCCTGGTGGGCTATCTGGTCGGTGGCGCCTTCCTTGGGCTGGCGTACTTCGACCTCCCGTATCACCTCGTTTGCATGGTAGTCATCGCCAGGCTGATCGTCGAGCAGCGCATCCGTTCGCGCGCCGCGGCGGTTGTGCCGGCGATGCCACGGCGCGTGTCGCGACCGCGCGCGGCGCTGCCTGTGGGAGCGGCGCAGCAGCCATGACCCGCCTGCGTCGCAGGGACGAGCCGGGCGTCGACGGGCCGCGTCGCAATGGTGCCCGCGGGGGGCGCCGACGGCTGTCGGTCCTCATCTACCACCGCGTGCTTGCCAATGCGGATCCGCTCCTGCCCGCC
Organism: uncultured beta proteobacterium; assembly: GCA_963847675.1. Classification (GTDB taxonomy): domain Bacteria; phylum Pseudomonadota; class Gammaproteobacteria; order Burkholderiales; family Burkholderiaceae_F; genus JADJWR01. The sequence goes on along the minus strand of CAWKAP010000006.1, from coordinate 2,322 downwards.
GCACTGACGCGCCGCGTTTTCCGCTGGCAGGTGCGCCTGCTGTCGTCGTACTTCAACGTCCTGCCGATCGACGAGGCGGTGCGCAGGCTGCGCGAGGACACCTTGCCGCCGCGCTCCGCGACCATCACGTTCGACGACGGCTATGCGGACTGCGTGCAGGTGGCCTTGCCGGTGCTTCTCGAGTTCGGCCTGCCGGCCACGTTCTTCGTCGCCACCGGTTACCTGAACGGCGGGTGGATGTGGAACGACCGCCTCGTCGAGGCGCTGCGCACGTTCAAGGCGGACAGCCTCGACCTCGCCGACGAAGGACTGGGCCAGATCGCCATGGCGAGCGGCGAGCAGCGCAGCGCGGCCGTGTACCGGCTGCAGGGCGTCCTCAAGGAGTACCCGCTGGCGCAGCGTGAAGCGATCATCCGCCGGATCGAGCGCGGAGGTCGGGCGGTCAACGGCAGCGGCCCGATGATGGCCGATGATCAGATCCGGCTGCTCGGCAAAGCGGGCATGAAGCTCGGCGCGCATACCGTCACGCATCCGATGCTGACGCAGATTCCGCTCGAAGAAGCGCGCGGCGAGATGGCGGGTGCGCGCGCCTACCTGGAAAACCTGGTGCAGCAACCGGTCGACCACTTTGCGTATCCGAACGGCATCCCCGGCGGGGACTACGACGCCCGCCACGTGGCGCTGGCCCGCGAGATCGGGTTTCGAGCGCGTTCACCACAGCCTGGGGCGCGGCCGACTCCGCGGGCGACCTGTACCAGTTGCCGCGCTTCACGCCATGGGACGCGTCGCCCGCGCGCTTCATGGTTCGGCACGTCCTGAACCGTAGGAGGATCGACTATGCGCTGGCTGTAGCCCGCGGCGCACGGACAAGTTCCTGCAAGCGGCCGCGTCGGCGGTGATGACCGTCCTGCCCGCGTTTGCGCTGGCGCAGCAGGCCGGCTTTCTCGGTGCCGAGGTATGCGGCGAGGTGCGCTCTGCCAGCTCGTACTACGTCGGCCCGTGGGACTACAACGATCCCGGCATTCGGGTGCCCACCGGCGATGCTCCGCAGACGCGACTGAAACTCGTCGAGAACGCACACTTCAGGCCGCACCTGGAGGAGCGGTTGGCGGTCAAGGACAAGGTGCGGCTGTACGGCGACATCGCCTACACGCTGCGCGTCATCCCCAACCACTATCGTGCGCTCGATGCCGTGTCGCGCCTGGAACGGCAGCTCAACGGCAAGCTGCCCAACGTCCAGGGCCAGCCGCCGAAGAACACCGCCGACTGCTGGTTCGATCTCGCCATGCGCTTCCGTCCCAACGACGGGATGGTGCGCTACGTCTTCGGCATTCACAACCACGCGCTCAAGCGCCTCGACGTTGCCGAGAGCGCATACCTGGAGGCCATCCGGCTTGGCGTGACGTCGCCGCAGGTGAACTACAACCTCGGGCTGCTGTACGTGGACATGAAGCAGTTCGAGAAGGCGCGCGAGCAGGCGCGAACCGCCTACGGCGCCGGCATCCAGTTGCCCGGCCTGCGCGAACGCCTGACCGAGGCGGGGTTCGCGCCTTGATGGGCCCGACCGCGCTCCTACGCAAGGGCACATGACGCCGCGCGTCACCACCATCATCCCTGCGTACAACGCCGCGCCGTGGATCGCCTCTGCCGTCGAAAGCGCGCTGGCGCAGGAGGTCGAGCAGGAGATCCTGGTCATCGACGACGGCTCGACCGACGACACGCGCGCGATCGCGCAGCGCTTCGGGGCCCCGGTCGAGGTCATCGCCAAGGCGAACGGCGGCGTCTCCTCGGCGCGTAACGCGGGCCTGGACCGCGCGCGGGGCGAATTCATCGCCTTCCTGGATGCCGACGACGTCTGGTTCCCCGGCAAGCTGAAGGCCCAAATTGCCGCGCTGGAGCGTTTTCCGGCAGCCGGCACCGTCATCACCGACGAGGAACAGGTCGGCGAAGGCGGCGAAATGCTCAGGCCATCGTTCTTCGCCACGCTTCCCTTCCGTGCCGAGTTGCCGAAGGAAACGGCAATCGCCGCGCGACCGCTGAGCTGGCAGGTGCAGGCGTGCCTGGTTCCGACCTCGTCTGTCGTGACCCGCACTGCGGTCGCCCGCCGGGCAGGGCGTTTCGACGAGTCGATCTCGATCGTCGAGGATCGCGACTACTGGTTTCGCCTCTTCCTGGACGCGCCGCTCGTCATCATTCCGGACGTCTGGCTGCGCTACCTCGCGCGCCAGGCCGGCCTCAGCGTGGCGGGCAAGCATCGGCAGCTCGCGAACATCGAACTCGTGCTGGATCGCTATCGGGCCGCGCTGGAGGAAAGGCTGCCGC
>CAWKAP010000005.1:0-468029 GCA_963847675.1 uncultured beta proteobacterium | reverse complement strand
GTGGCGGCGCGAGAAACGCGCGTGCACGGGCGTCGGCGTGTCGTCGTCGATCAGCGCCGGACCGTGGCTCGCTTTGCGCCACCGTGCCCGCCGCCGAGCGCGAACACCGCGGGTGCCGCATCGCGCGCCGAAGTGGCCGATCAGCGCCGCGGCGACCACGATCGCCGGAAACGGCGCGTTGAACGCGAAGATGGCGACGAACGCCGCAGCGGCGATGCCCCACATCCATGCGTTCTTCAGCGCCCGGGTGCCGATGCGATGCGCGGCGTGCAGCACAAGCGCGGTGACCGCCGGCTTCAGCCCGAAGAAGACGCCCGCGACCACCGGCACGTCGCCGAAACGCAGGTAGATCCACGACAGCCCGATCAGGATGAACAGCGAGGGCAGCACGAAAAGCGCACCGGCGACGATGCCGCCCCAGATGCGGTGCATCAGCCAGCCGATGTAGGTGGCGAGTTGCTGCGCCTCCGGGCCCGGCAGCACCATGCAGTAGTTCAAGGCGTGCAGGAAGCGCTTCTCGCTGATCCAGCGCCGGCGCTCGACCAGCTCGGTGTGCATGATCGCGATCTGCCCGGCGGGGCCGCCGAAGCTGATGAAGCCGAGCTTCAGCCAGAACCGGAAGGCCTCGCCGAAGCTGACGGCGGCCGCGCGCCGCCGCGGCGGCGGCGGCGGCGCCGCGGCGCGTGCGGGCGCGGCGGATGGGTCGGTGTCCGATGCTGTCATGCGGAACCTCCCGGCGCTGCGTAAAAGGCGTCGAACACCACCGCAGCCGCGGCGGCGAGAACGTCGTCATCGGCATGCAGCGCGCGCAGGCCGGCCAGCACGGCTTCCAGGCCGGCCGCCTCGGGTGCCGGGATGCCGCCCACGTCGAGGTAGTGCACCGACTGCGCGACGCGCTGCAGCCTCGCGTCGCCGTCGAGACCGAAGCTCGCCGCCATCACTTCGAAGCTGACGCGGGCGCCGACGTGGGTGAAGCGCGCGCCGTCGTAGTCGAAACCGAGCGCGCCGCGCGGGGTGGAGAGCGCGTCGCCGGTGTCGGGCAGCCAGACGAACCGGGCGCGCTCGTCGACGAAACGCCGGATCAGCCAGGCGCAGGCCAGCCGGTCGACCCAGGGCCGCGCGCGCGTGGCCCAGCGCCTGCCCTGATACCGCGCCCGGTCGAGACGCGCGATGCCGTCGTCGGCGCGGGGGCGCGGCTCGCCCAGCGAGAAGCGGGCGTCGAGCGCCCGCCGCAGCGCGACGAGGTCGGCCTCGGCCTGCTCGGCCGCCGGCCCGGGGTAGTAGTCGATGCGTCGGAGCGCCTGCAGCGCGTCGGCGATGCCGCGCAGACGGCGCCTTGCGTCTGTCTCGCCCAGGCGTTGCGCTTCGGCCTGAAGCGCCGTGGCCGTCTCGCGCCATTGCGCGTAGGCCTCGTCGCGGTCGAACTGGGCCAGCACCTCGGCCCGCTGGGCGTCGTCGCGCGGGGCGAGCGTCATGACCGACGCCGTGCCGCCGTGTTCGCGCACCTCGGCGGCCAGGGTCTCCAGCACCGCCGCGTGCTCCGCAGGGAGCAGGTAGGCGCCATCGCGCAGCGCGGCGCAGCCGAGCCCCTTGAGCGCCCGCCAGATGCGCAGACGCACCGCATTCGGCTGGGTCGGGAGGGTGACGAAGAGAACCGCCCACATGGGAAAGAAAGGCATACTACTACTTCAGAAACAACTATTACTCAATATGAAGCGATCGCATCTACCGCTTGCCAGGGTCTTCCGGAGAACCACGGACTCGCTAAAGGTCATCCTCGCGTCAACGGGTCCCGTGCCCGCCGCGCGGCAGTCCGGCACTTTTCCGCGTGAGTCCGTATCTATAACCAGGGACCCTACGCGCATCCCTGTACCCATCGCCGACCAGACCCGAGGACACGATCAAGATGCTACTGAACACTTCGTGAGGGGCTTCGCCCGCGCGGCGCCCCTTCCCCATCTCGCGGCCTGCGCGCCGCCCGACGTGACGAGGCTGGAGACAGTCCCGACGGAGCTCCGTCCTCCCCTACTCGCACTCGATCATCAACGAGCCTTCTAAGCTATTGATATTGACATGCACTCTCGAAGACCTCGCAGATTTCTACCGTCACTCTTACCGTCAAAGTGCGGAGCACCAGCAGTGGCGCGGGTTTCCGGGCGGTTCGGCCGAACGTGACCTTTCGACATCTCTCGACATCTATCGACTCCCCAGCGAACATCGAGCGACAGCATCGACGCGCGTCCATGTCGGTCAAGGGCAGCGCCCAAGAAGGGCCGGCATCAAACGCCCTAAGCTATTGTCCCGGCTCACTTTTCCGCCAGTTTTTTTACCGTCAGGGACACCCATCAAGTCCCGGTCAGATGGGTCGCTTGAGGCATAGCCTGCAGAACGGGCGGCGGTTCTGCGATCCGATAACCCATCGCCCGGTAGCCGTGCTGACGCTTGTCCCACATGCGCAGCAGGGCCGGGTGATCCCTGTCCACAAAATCAATGATGTGCACATCGGTCTTGGTCGCATGCTCGCGATGCAGTCGGCCCGCGTATTGTTGCAGCGTCCCTTTCCACGAAATCGGCATCGCCAGGATGGAGGTATCGAGAGGTGGGTGGTCAAAGCCCTCGCCAATAAGTCTCCAGTGGCGAGCAGCACGCGCGGTGCATCGGGCGGCAGCGACGGAGGTTCGACATCACCGTGGCCCGCTGCTTCTTCGACATCCGTCCGTGCAGCACGAAGGGTGACGGAATCTTTCGCGGACAGCACCGCCACAATGGCATCCAGGTGTTCAGTGCGCTTGGTCAGGACCAGCACTTCCGACCTTCGTTGAAGGCGCTTTGATTTCGCCCGATCACCTCGGTACGTTCAGGATCGCTGGCGAGGTGGCGGAAGACGTCCTGAATGCCCGCCTCCGGTGGTAAGTCGATGCGGTTGGGCAGCAAGCGGGCCGTCACCTCCAAGTCATGCGGCGCACTCGACCGGCCTCGCGGCCGTGTGACGGATCGGCCCGCATTGCATAAAGATAATCGGCTGCTGGCCATCACGGCGGATCGGCGTGGCGGTGAGTCCGAGCACGTATTTTGCCTTCGTCCGCTTGAGGATCGCATCGAACGACACCGCTCCAACGTGGTGGCACTCATCGACGATGACGTGGCCATAGTGTTCGACCAGCGGGTCGACCTCGCCTTGGCGAGACAGCGACTGCATCACCGCGATATCGATCTTGCCGGTCGGTTTGGCCTTGCCGCCCCCGATGGTCTCGACCACGCCTTTGCCGACGGCAAGGAAAGACTGTAGACGCTCCTGCCACTGCTTCAGCAACTCCGTGCGATGGACGAGCACCAGCGTGTTGACGCCACGCCGAGCGATCATGGCCGCCGCGGTGACGGTCTTGCCAAAGGCGGTCGGTGCGCACAGCACGCCGGCGTCGTGATGCAACATCGCGGTCATCGCAGAGTCCTGATCCAGTCGCAGCGTGCCGGCGAAGGCCACGTCGAGTGCGTCACCCATAGTATCGCTCATCACGCAGATCGCAGCGTATACCGTTATCCCGTAGCAGTGCCTGCGCGGCGTCCAGGCAGCCGCGTGGCAGTGCGATGTGGTTCGGGTAGTTCTCAGCGCAACCAATCACGCGCGGCTTATCCCACACGGCGAAGCGCATCGCCTGCGCCCTGTAAAACTCGGGATTCTGGAAGGCAGCGAGACGAATCAAGCGGTTGGCCAGTGGCTGCGGCAACTGCGTCTTTTCGAAGTAGATCAGGTTGCTCAGTGTGACCGTGAGCGACTTCGGCAACAGGCACCTCCAGCTTCTTGCTGGCGTCTGGACCGTTCCTTTCCATGGTTCTTTGTGGTCCTCCTCATCGATAAAGGTCACATCCAGCGGATGCACGCCGCCCGTGGCGCGAAGGATCGTGGGCTCGATGTCGAGCGGCGACATCGGCTGAATCGAGGCCAGGAATTCCCACTGGTCTGGATGGGGCCGGAAGGCTTCGTCGACGAACACACTCCAGCCGTTCTCCCGCGGCTTCTTCTGCAGCGGCAACGCGATCAGATTGCCGAAGCCACCCTTGGGCATCGTGTCCTGATTGGGAAACAATCGGTCGTAGGACGTGAGCTTCAGTTGCCGGGTGCGCGCGCAGGTGTGACTGATGATGGCGGTGCCCAACCGCCGGGCATCCCGGGCCGATACGCGATTTGCGAAGAAGATCCAGGCGTGCGCCCCGTTTCCAGAGCGGGAAGTCTCGATCGCAACCGGAACGCCGAGATCGGCGCACGAACCGGCGAAGGCGCGAACATCCTGTCTCCACTCGGCCTCGTCGAAATCGATCGCGAGGAAATAACAGCTGTCGTCCTCCAGCAGCGGGTAGACACCGATCGTGTGGTCACCGGCCAGGTGAGCGTAGATGGCAGCGTCCGAAAGCGGGATCAACGAGCGATTCCCGCAGTCTGCGCACTTGATGCGTGGCTTCTCGCACACTCCGGCACGCCACTCGTTCGCGCAGGCAGGTGCGTAACCGGACTTGCCGGTTGTCTTGCTTTCCCAACGGACTGGATAGACATCCGTGCGACCCCGAAACCGCCGCGAAAGAGCGCCACTTTCGCCTCGGTGGAGAGTCGCGACGATTCGGGTTTGCGAAGGAGAAGTTGCCGAATCCGCGCGCCAGACGCCGCTCGATTCCGTTTGCCTCCAGGATGCGATCAGTCGCTCGTTCTCCGCCGCAGCGCGACCAAGGAAGCGGGCTCCGACGTCAATCGCTGGCTCGACGGTGATCTCTCCAAAGCCTTCATTCAGGGTGTTGCCGATCTGGGAGCGTCAGCAACGCCGGCTACCGCCTTGCACGCCATTCCTCGATGACCGCAGCGGAGAGCTTCCATGCTGCTCCACCGATTCGCGCGATCAGCTCGGTCCAAACGCGCTCGAACGCTGAGATCATCCGCATCGCTCGCGCGCACGCGCCCGGAACTCAGCCGATGCCTCTCAGAGCTCGCGTTCAATCTCTCCCGCATGCGCTGCTCGGCCAGGGCCGCGTGATCGACTTGCCCTCCAGGGCGTCGTAGTGGTCGAAACAGCGAGACTTGCTCCGGATCCAGCGGCAGCTGTTCGAGTCCTGGTCTGCAGATCCGACGGCTCGCGGTTCCTTACGCCGCTGCGCAGTGCGCGCCGCTTCGACCTGCCAACAGCCCTCGGCCTGGAGCATGATCTGCGCTTCCGCTGTACCAGCTCGGCTTTCCACGGCGAACGGATAGCGTTCGAACACCGCCTGCTCGGGCGTGCTCGCGTATCGCTTCCCGACACTTCTGGCTTGACTGTCGCTCCGCTTCGATCTCGGCGTCAACTTGAACACCAGGTGCATCGTTCCCGGCCTGTTCCCCGCGCACTTCCCGAGCCACGACGCGCCGCGCGAATCGCGTCGACCGTGCCACTGTGGCTTCGGGATGCGTCATGACGAGATCGTATCCTCCGAGTCGCGCAGCGGATGCTGAAGATCAGCTCGTGAATTGCCGTCCCACCGCGAATGCGATCTTCCCCTTCAACGCCGCGCAGTGAACAGGTCGCGCACCGGCGCGACTGATGATCAGGTCCTGCTCGACCTGCCTCAGGTCCGGCCAGGGCGCTTTCGACGCTCCACGCCTGCAGAAAGGCGGTGGGAATCGCTTCCGCGACCTCCACCGCTTCATTGACCATAGCTTCCACTTTGGGTTTCGCTCGTCAGCCTGCGCCAGCGCTTTCACGATTGGCCTCACGGCCAGATCCAGCGGCAGTGCCGTCCTGGCACGTTTCACGAACCCTTGCAGCGCGTCGGCCTGGCGCGCGTGTCCCGCCAGATCGAGCAGGTAGCCGAGCGGCGGACCGCCGAATTCTCGTAGGCGCCGGCCGCCTTCTGCGAGCAGGCGCGGGCTGGCCTTGGCGCCGATATCCTTGACGATCTGCGCGACGCCGTTGATGCCAGCCGCCTTGTGAAAGTAGCGCATGCAATCGAGCAGCGTCAGCTCGACGCCAGCCACCGTGGCGAAGCCGGCGTCGCTCTTCATCTGGTCGACCAACAACTTCCTGATTGACCTGCCTGAAAGCGTCCGGACCCTGGTAACGAACTGCAGGCGATGGCGACCCAGATCGAAGTCCCGCAACTGCCTCGGGACGACAACCTGGAACACCATGCTGGCTTGGTGCGAGGCGCCGTGGAACGCCGCCGCACGCAGCAGCGAAACTCGGTAGTCGATCCCCTGATGCTTCATCAGCGGGTCGATCCATTTCACGGGGTCCGGCGCGCCGGCGATCTGATCTTCTGGGCGCAGGATGAGATAGAAGCCGTGCCTGGGGTTCGCCAGGCGGCGCTTGTTGATCCCGCGCGTGATCGCCGCCGCCAGTGCCGACGGCTTCAGGCCAAGCGCAGCGGCCACCTCATCCCGGGAGAAGTAGGCACGCCCGCGGGCAAGCAGATCGTCGAGGAAGGACTCAAGGGAAGCCATGCCAAAACATACGCAAAACTAGACGAAATATCAAGAGTTTTGCATATGATTTGGGTCACTCCCACTCGATCGTCGCCGGCGGCTTGCCGGAGATGTCGTAGACGACGCGGTTGATGCCGCGCACCTCGTTGATGATGCGGTTCGACACCCGCGCCAGCAGGTCGTGCGGCAGGTGCGCCCAGTGCGCGGTCATGAAGTCCTGCGTCTGCACCGCGCGCAGCGCGACCACCCATTCGTAGGTGCGGCCGTCGCCCATCACGCCGACGCTCTTCACCGGCAGGAACACCGCGAACGCCTGGCTGGTCTTGTCGTACCAGCCGCTGGCGCGCAGTTCTTCGATGAAGATGGCGTCGGCCCGGCGCAGCAGGTCGGCGAAGTCGCGCCTGACCTCGCCGAGGATGCGCACGCCCAGTCCCGGTCCGGGGAACGGGTGGCGGTAGACCATGTCGTGCGGCAGGCCGAGGGCGTCGCCGAGCTTGCGCACCTCGTCCTTGAACAGTTCGCGCAACGGCTCGAGCAGCTTCAGGTGCAGCGTCTCGGGCAGGCCGCCGACGTTGTGGTGGCTCTTGATCGTGGTGGCCTTCTTGGTCTTGGCGCCGGCCGATTCGATCACGTCCGGGTAGATCGTGCCCTGCGCGAGCCACCTGGCGTTGGGCAGCCTCGCCGCCTCCTCCTGGAAGACGTGCACGAACTCGGCGCCGATGATCTTGCGCTTCGCTTCCGGGTCGCCGACGCCGGAGAGCTTGGCCATGAAGCGCTCGCTGGCGTCGATGTGCAGCAGGCGCAGCCCCATGTGCCGGTCGAAGGTGTCGACGACCTGCTGCGGTTCGTCCAGCCGCAGCAGCCCGGTATCGACGAACACGCAGGTCAGTTGCGCGCCGATCGCCTTGTGGATCAGCGCCGCCGCGACCGACGAGTCGACGCCGCCCGACAGGCCGAGGATCACCTCTTCGCCGCCGACCTGCTCGCGGATCTTCGCCACCGCCTCGCTGACGTAGTCGGGCATGTTCCAGTCGCCGCGGCAGCCGCAGATCTCGAGTACGAAGCGGCTCAGGATCGCCTGTCCCTGCAGCGTGTGCGTGACCTCGGGATGGAACTGCACGCCGTAGAAGCGGCGCTCCTCGTCGGCCATGCCGGCGATCGGGCAGCTCTCGGTGCTCGCCATCAGCCGGAAGCCGGGCGGCAGGTCGACCACCCGGTCGCCGTGGCTCATCCACACCTTGAGCATGCCGTGCCCCTCGGCGGTGCGGAAGTCCTCGATGCCGCCGAGCAGCTTCGTGTGTCCGCGCGCCCGCACCTCGGCATAGCCGAACTCGCGATGGTGCCCGCCCTCGACCCGGCCGCCGAGCTGCTGCGCCATCGTCTGCATGCCGTAGCAGATGCCGAGCACCGGAACACCGAGTGAAAACACGTCGGCCGGCGCGCGGTCGGTCGACTCCTCGTAGGCCGACATGTGGCTGCCGGAGAGGATCACGCCCTTCGGCGCGAACTCGCGGATGAACTGCGGCGAGGCCTCGCTGGGATGGATCTCGCAGTACACGCCGGCCTCGCGCACGCGGCGCGCGATCAGCTGGGTGACCTGCGAACCGAAGTCGAGGATCAGGATCTTTTCGTGGCTCATGCTCGCTTCAGTCGTCGGGCGCCTGGCGGCGCCCGTGGGAAGAGCCGGGAAGCACCCGCGGTGTCGCCGACTTGGGGGACGCCCGACGGTCCAACCTACTCCACGCGGTAATTCGGTGCCTCTTTGGTGATCTGCACGTCGTGCACGTGCGACTCGCGCACGCCGGCGTGCGTGATCTCGACGAACTCCGCGCGAGTGCGCATCTCCTCGATGCTGTGGCAGCCGCAGTAGCCGAGCGCGGAACGGATGCCGCCGGCGAGCTGGAAGACGATCGTCAGCACGCTGCCCTTGTAGGGGACCCGGCCCTCGATCCCCTCGGGAACGAACTTGTCGACGTTGGCATCGTTGTCCTGGAAGTAGCGCTCGGCCGAACCCTGCTGCATCGCGCCCAGGCTGCCCATGCCGCGGTAGCTCTTGTACGAGCGGCCCTGGTAGAGGATCACCTCGCCCGGCGCTTCCTCGGTCCCGGCGAACATGCTGCCGAGCATCACGCTCCAGGCGCCCGCCGCCAGTACCTTGGCAATGTCGCCCGAGTAGCGGATCCCGCCGTCGGCGATCAGCGGCACGCCCGTGCCGGCCAGCGCCTTCGCCACGTTGGACACCGCGGTGATCTGCGGCACGCCGACGCCGGTGACCACCCGCGTGGTGCAGATCGATCCCGGGCCGATGCCGACCTTGACGCCGTCGGCGCCGGAATCGAGCAGCGCCCTGGCCGCCGCCGCGGTCGCGATGTTGCCGCCGATCACGTCGACCTTCGGGAAGTTCTTCTTCACCCACGCGACCCGGTCGAGCACGCCCTGGCTGTGCCCGTGCGCCGTATCGACCACCAGCACATCGGCGCCGGCCTTGACCAGCAGTTCGGCACGCTCGTCGGAGTCCGCCGCCGGTGCTGATCGCCGCACCCACGCGCAGCTTGCCGAATTCGTCCTTGGCCGCGTTCGGATGCTCGGTCGCCTTGGTGATGTCCTTGACCGTGATCAGCCCGCGCAGCTCGGAGTCGCCGTTGACGACCAGCACGCGCTCGAGCCGGTGCCGGTGCATCAGCGCCTTGGCTTCGTCGAGGCTGGCCCCCTCCCGCACCGTGATCAGCTTCTCGCGCGGGGTCATGATCTCGGCCACCGGCACGTCGAGCCGCTCCTCGAAGCGCAGGTCGCGGTTGGTCACGATGCCGACGACGCGCTTGCCCTCGACCACCGGCAGGCCCGAAATCCGGTTCGTTCTCTGCAGCGCGATCGCCTCCCGCACCGGCATGTCTGGCGTGATGGTGATCGGATCGCGCAGCACGCCGGCCTCGAAGCGCTTGACCTTGGCGACCTCGGCAGCCTGCTTCTGCGGGCTCAGGTTCTTGTGGACGATGCCGATGCCGCCTTCCTGGGCCAGCGTGATCGCCAGCGGCGCCTCGGTCACCGTGTCCATCGCCGCCGAAACGAGCGGCAGGTTCAGCGCGATGTTGCGCGTGAGACGGGTGGAAAGTTGGGTGTCGCGGGGAAGGACGGCCGAATAGGCCGGAAGGAGCAGAACGTCATCGAAGGTCAGCGCTTTTTCGCTCAACCGCATGGCAAATCCTCATGACGCAAAATGGGATTATACGCAGGCGTATCGACGCACCGGCCTAGGCTGGACAGGCGAAGGCGATGCAATTGCCAGTGAGCCGGTTGCTCCACGACAATTCCGCTTGGCCACGGAGGATTTGCGATGAACCCGGCAAAAACGTTGCTGCTGGCGGCCCTTTCGACAGCCGCGCTCGCCTGCGCCGCGCCTGCGGCCGCGCAGTGGGCCTGGCGCGACGCCACCGGCCGGATGGTGTATTCGGATGTTCCGCCGCCGAGTTCGGTTGCGGCCCGGGACATCGTGCGCCAGCCGCCGGCAGCACCCGCCCCGCGTACCGATGCCCTGCCGGAGGTACCGACTGAAGCTCCCGCCGAAGCGAAGGCGCCGCCCGAGCCGACGCGGGCCGCGGCCCCGCCCCGAGCGCCGACGTACGTCGAACGCGAGATCGAGTTACGCCGGCGCCAGCAACAGCTGGCCGCCGCCGAAAAGAAGACCGCCGACGAAGAGTCGCGCAAGGCGCAGATTGCCGAGAACTGCGAAAGGCTGCGCGCCTACCAGCGCGCACTCGAAGGCGGCTTCCGCGTCGCGCGCCTGAACGCCGCCGGCCAGCAGGAATTTCTCGACGACGCGGCGCGCGCCAGCGAAACCGAGCGCACGCGCTCTCAGATCGAACAGCAGTGCCGCTGAGCAGCGGCCGACTCAGCCGCCGGAAAGCGGTCTGCTCGCCTTGCGCCGCCGCCGCACTGCAACCCTGACCCGGCGCGCCTCCTTCGGGTCGATCGTCAACGGACGGTAGACCTCGACGCGGTCGCCGTCGTAGAGCGGATCGGCCGGTTTGCGCAACTGGCTGAACACGCCGACTTCCAGTTCCGCGTCCGCAAGCTCGGCCACCGCGTCGCGGATCCCGCTGGCCTCGATCGCCGAGCCGACGCTGGCGCCCGCCGGCAGCCGCAGCGCCTTCTCGAACGCCAGCCCCGGCCGCAGGTAGACCACGCTGACGCGCAGCCCGGCCTCGTCTTCAGCGGCCTTCATAAAGTGCCTCCGCGCGGCGCGTGAAGGAGTCGACCAGCGAGCCGGCGATGCCGTCGAACACCGGCGCGATCGCGCGGCCGAGCAGACCCGGAGCGAAGTCGTAGTGCAGGTGCAGATGCACCTTGCAGGCATCCGCGCGCAACGGCCGGAAGTCCCAGTTGCCTGCCAGGCGCCGGAACGGCCCGTCGACCAGCGTCATGTGGATGCTTTCTGGCGCGCGGTTGTCGTTGCAGGTGGTGAAGCGGCTGCGCACGCCGCGATAGTGGATCTCGATCGTTGCGTCGACCCGCCCGTCGCGGCGCGGGCGCACATGGGTGCCCGCGCACCAGGGCAGGAATTTCGGGTAGTCCCTCACCGCTGCGACGAGCTCGTACATCTGCTCGGCGGTGTACGGAACCAGTACGCTGCGTTCGACGCGATGCATGATCGATAATGCGGGATCATAGCGGCGCGTCTGCCGCGCCCGCGCCGCCGATGTCCATCGTCCAGAACAAAAAGGCCTTCTTCGACTACACGGTCGAGGAACGCTTCGAAGCCGGCCTCGTGCTCGAGGGCTGGGAGGTCAAGGCCATCCGCGCCGGGCAGGCGCAGCTGAAGGAGGCCTATGTCATCGTGCGTGGCGGCGCGATCTACCTGCTCAACGCGCACATCACGCCACTGAAGACCGCCTCCACGCACATCCACCCTGACCCGACCCGCACGCGAAAGCTGCTGCTCAACGCCGCCGAGATCCGCAAGCTGATCGGCAAGGTGGAGCGTTCCGGCTACACGCTTGTGCCGCTCGACCTGCACTTCAGCAAGGGCCGCATCAAGCTGAACATCGGCTTGGCCAAGGGCAAGCGGCAGTTCGAGAAGCGCGACGCCACGCGCGAGAAGGACTGGAAGCGCGAGCAGCAGCGACTGATGAAGCAGTCGCGGCGCTGAAGCGTGGCGGGCTTCGCGAAGGTTTGACAGCGTCGAGCAGCGCCGCTTACCGTATCCGCCGATCCGGCCGCCGACCGCGAGACGGGCAGCGCGCCGCGACATGGCCGAGGAGACAGGATCATGAAGCCGGGACGCAGGTCCGCGAGGCTGGTCGCGCTCGCCATGCTGGGCGGTCTGCTGTTCAACTATCCCGTGCTGGCGCTGTTCAACCGGCCCGGCACGTTCTTCGGCGTGCCGCTGCTCTACGCGTGGATCTTCGGCGCGTGGACCGTGCTGATCGCGCTGATGGCGCGCGCCGTCGAACGCGACGACTGAGCCTTTGCTCCCATGCTCCAGGGCTGGGTCATCGTCGCGGTCTCGTTCGCCTACCTCGGGCTGCTGTTCGCGATCGCCTACTACGCCGACCAGCGCGCCGACAGCGGCCGTTCGATCATCGCCAACCCCTACATCTACAGCCTGTCGCTCGCGGTCTATGCCACCGCCTGGACCTTCTACGGCAGCGTCGGCCGCGCGGCGGCCGACGGCGTCGGCTTCCTGCCGATCTACATCGGCCCGACGCTGATGATCGCGCTGTGGTGGATCGTGCTGCGCAAGATCCTGCGCATCTCGAAGCGCAACCGCATCACCTCGCTCGCCGACTTCATCGCCTCGCGCTACGGCAAGAGCGCGCTGCTCGGCGGCGCTGGTGACCGTCATCGCGGTGATCGGCATCGTGCCGTACATCTCGCTGCAGCTGAAGGCGATCTCGAGCAGCTTCACGATCCTCGCCCAGTATCCCCGCGATCGTCATGCCGGCGAGCGCACGGCGCGGTGCCGATCCTGCAGGACACCGCGTTCTGGGTGGCGCTGATCCTCGCCGCTGTTCACGATCGCCTTCGGCACCCGCCACCTCGACGCCGCCGAGCACCACCAGGGCATGGTCGCGGCGATCGCGTTCGAGTCGCTGGTCAAGCTGCTCGCCTTCGTCGCCGTCGGCGTGTTCGTGACCTGCGGGCATCTACGACGGCTTCGGCGACGTGTTCGCGCGCGCCGCCGAAGTCCCGAAGCTCGCCGCAGCTGCTCACGCCGCTCGGAAGGCGTCGGCCGGCAGCTACGCGAGCTGGGTCTGGCTCACCGTCCTGTCGATGATGGCGATCATGTTCCTGCCGCGCCAGTTCCAGGTCGCCGTCATCGAGAACGTCGACGAGAAGCCACCTGAAGCAAGGCGATCTGGGTCTTTCCCGCTCTACATGCTGGCGATCAACGTGTTCGTGCTGCCGATCGCATTCGGCGGCAGGCTGCACTTCCCGCTCGGCGACGTCGACGCCGACACCTTCGTGCTGACGCTGCCGATGGCCGAGAAGCAGGAGCTGCTGGCGCTGCTCGTGTTCATCGGCGGCCTGTCGGCGGCCACCGGCATGGTGATCGTCGAGACCATCGCGCTGTCGACGATGGTCTGCAACGACCTGCTGATGCCCATCCTGCTGCGCCTGAAGCGGCTCCGGCTGACCGAGAAGCCCGACCTGACCGGCCTGCTGCTCGCCATCCGCCGCGGCGCGATCGTGCTCGTGCTGCTGCTCGGCTACCTCTACTTCCGCCTTGCCGGCGAGGCCTATGCGCTGGTGTCGATCGGGCTGATTTCGTTCGCCGCCGTGGCGCAGTTCGCGCCGGCGGTGCTCGGCGGGATCTTCTGGAAGCGGCGCCACGCGGCGCGGTGCGCTGGCCGGGCTGTCGGCCGGTTTCGCCGTCTGGCTGTACACGCTGCTGCTGCCGGCGCTCGCCCGCTCCGGCTGGTTGCCGATCGTCCTTCCTCGACGAGGGTCCGTTCGGCATCGAGCTGCTGAAGCCGCTCGCCCTGTTCGGCCTGGCCGGGCTGGACCAGATCACGCACGCGATGATCTGGAGCATGATCGCCAACATCGGCCTGTACGTCGGCGTTTCGCTGGCGACCGTGCAGACGGCTGCCGAGCGACGGCAGGCGAGCATCTTCGTCGACGTGTTCCGCCACGAAGCCGGCGGCGTAGGCTTCTGGCGCGGCACGGCTTCGGCGCACGACCTGCACCTGGTTGCTTGCGCGCTTCATCGGCGCGGCCGCTGCCGAGGCGACGATGGCCGACTACGCGCGCTCGCGCGGCCTGGCCTGGCCAGGCGAAGACGTGGCCGCCGACGCGGAGTTCGTGCACTTCGTCGAGACGCAGCTCGCCGGCGCGATCGGTGTCGTCGTCGGCGCGGATCATGATCGCCTCGGTGGTCAAGGAGGAAGCGCTGACACCCGACGAGGTCGGTGCGATCCTCGACGAGGCCTCGCAGGTGATGGTCTACAGCCACCGGCTCGAGCAGAAGTCGCGCGAGCTGGAGGCCGCCACTGCCGAGCTGCGCGCCGCCAACGAGCGCCTCAAGGAACTCGACCGGCTCAAGGACGACTTCATCTCGACGGTGACGCACGAACTGCGCACGCCGCTCACCTCGATCCGCGCCTTCTCGGAGATCCTGCTCGACGACCCGGACGTCGCGCCGGCCGAGCGGATGAAGTTCCTCGGCATCATCACCCGCGAGACCGAGCGGCTGACGCGCCTGATCAACCAGGTCCTCGACATGGCCAAGATCTCCTCGGGCCGTGCCGAATGGCAGATGACCGGGGTCGACGTTCGCGACGTGGTGGCCGACACGCTGGCACGGATGAGCCCGGTCTTCAAGGAAAAGGGCGTGCTGCTCGTCGAGAACCTGCCGCGAACAGGCGCCGGCCGTGCACGCCGACGTCGACCGCCTGATCCAGGTGCTGCTGAACCTGCTTTCCAACGCGCTGAAGTTCAGTCCCGCAGGCAGCGGGCGCGTGGAAGTGTCGCTGCGCGCGCTGCCCGGCGAACTGCGCATCGACGTGCGCGACAACGGCCCCGGCGTGCGGCGGCAGGACCGCCCGTACGTGTTCGACAGGTTCTGGCAGGCCGGCGACTCGCTGGTCGCCAAGCCGCCCGGCACGGGACTGGGACTGCACATCAGTCGTCAGATCGTCGAGCATTTCGGTGGCCGCATGTGGGTCGAGAGCGAGGAAGGCGCCGGCGCGTGCTTCTCCTTCACCCTGCCGCTCACCGCGCCGCCGCCCCCGGACTAGTCCGGCCAGGCGGCGATTCGATCTGGCGCAAAGTGCCACGGCACCGAACACGTAAAGTGGCGGGCGCCGATACACGGGCAAAGGGCCGCGCGAACCTTCCTGCAGAGTTCTGATCGTCGACGACGAGCGGAACATGCTCATGCGGCGCGGGTTCCTGCCCTGCGCCAGCGGTCGCCGCGACTGAAAGCCCGAACCCGAACCGCGCCATGTCCCGTCCCGTCTCCGAACCCGACAGCATCCTCGAGCGTCGGCTCATCGCCGAGCAGCAGACCCTGGCCCTGCCGCTGCGCAGCCTGCTGCGCCGCGAGCCGATCGTCTGCGTCGAAGGCGACACGGTGCGCACGGCCGTGCAGCGCATGCACGAGGCGCGGGTCGGCGCGATCGTCGTGGTCGATGCCGGCAGCCGGCCCAGCGGCATCTTCACCGAGCGCGACCTGCTGCGCGTGATGCCGGCGATGCGTCTCGACGCGCCGATCGCCGAGGTCATGGTCCGCGAGCCGCTGGCCCTTCCCGAGCACACGCCCGCGTACGAGGCGGCGCTGCTGATGATCGAGCATCGCATCCGGCACGTGCTGGTCACGAAGGAGGACCGCCTGATCGGCGTGGTCTCGGAGCGCGATCTGTTCTCGCTGCAGCGGCTCGGGCTGGGCGAGCTGACGGTGGAAATCCGCCTCGCGCGCGACGTCGACGCGCTGGCCGCGCTCGCCGGCCGCGTGCGCCGCCTGACGCGCATGCTGGTCGAGGAAGGCGTCGCGGCCGAGCGGCTGACGCTGTTCGTTTCGGTCCTCAACGACCGCATCAGCGAGCGGATCATCGAACTGGTGCGCAAGCGTCACGCATTGGACCGCATCAGCTGGTGCTGGCTCGCCTTCGGCAGCGAGGGGCGGCTCGAACAGACGTTCGCCACCGACCAGGACAACGGGCTGCTGTTCGCCGCCCACGACGGGGCCGGGCCCGACACCGTGCGAGAGTCGCTGCTGCCGTTCGCGCGCGAGGTCAACGAGGCGCTCGATGCCTGCGGTTTTCCGCTGTGCAAGGGCAACGTGATGGCGTCGAATCCGGCGCTTTGCCTGTCGTTCGAGGAATGGCAGGCGAAGCTCTCCGGATGGCTCGAGAACTCCGAGCCGAAGGCGCTGCTCGACGCGGCCATCTGCTTCGACTTCCGCGCGCTGTCCGGCGACGCGCGGCTGGCGGCCGACCTGCGCCGCTGGCTTCTCGGCGTCACCCGCAAGCGGCCGAACTTCCTGCGCCTGCTGGCGGAGACCGCACTGCAGGCGAAGCCGCCGCTGGCGCGCTGGCGCGACTTCGTCACCGAAGACGCGCCCGGCGCCCCGGGCACGATCAACCTGAAGATGTACGGCGTGCGGCCGTTCGTCGATGCGGCGCGCGTCTACTCGCTGGCGCACGCGCTGCCGCAGACCAACACCGCGGACCGGCTGCGTGCGGCTGCCGGTGCCGGCGTCCTGCCTGCCGCCGAGGCGGAGTCGATGCTCGCGGCTTTCTTCACCCTGCAGCGCATCCGACTCGCGCACCAGGCCACGCTGGACGAGTTTCCTCCCGAGGACGGTGCCAACCGGATCGACCCGAGGAAGCTGAACGAACTCGACCGCCGCACGCTGAAGGAGGCATTCAAGCTGTCGCGGGACCTGCAGTCGCGGCTCGCGATGGACTACCACCTGTGAGCCCGTGACGCCTCCGGCCGTCGCAGCCAGCCGGCGTTCTCATTGGCCCGGCGGCTTCTCGGGCGGCTCGTCGCGATGGCGCTTGCGCGCCGACACGATCATCCACACGGCAACGGCCAGCCCGATGGCGGCGAGGAGGAATTCCATCGCTGCAGCGCCGCGCTAGGCTTTCGCCGCCTGCTGGCTCTTCACCACCGTCATCGCGGTGGCGATCAGCGAGCCGACGTCGGCCAGGTTGGCGGGAAGGATCAGCGAGTTGTTGGTCTTGGCCAGACCGGCGAAGGCTTCGACGTACTTTTCCGCCACCTTCAGGTTCACCGCCTCCATGCCGCCCGGCGACTGGATCGCCTGCGCGACCTTGCGGATCGCCTCGGCGGTGGCCTCGGCGATGGCCAGCACCGCGCCGGCCTCGCCCTGGGCAATGTTGATCTGCGCCTGCTTCTCGCCCTCGGAGCGGGCGATCGAGCCTTCGCGCTCGCCGGTGGCGATGTTGATCTGCTCCTGCTTGCGGCCCTCGCTCGAGGCGATCAGCGCCCGCTTCTCGCGCTCGGCGGTGATCTGCTGCTGCATCGCGTGCAGGATCACCTGCGGCGGCGTGAGGTCCTTGATCTCGTAGCGCAGCACCTTCACGCCCCAGTTCATCGCCGCCTCGTCGATCGAGGAGACCACGCTGTGGTTGATGAACTCGCGCTCTTCGAAGGTCTTGTCCAGTTCGAGCCGGCCGATCACCGAGCGCAGCGTCGTCTGCGCGAGCTGGGTGATGGCGACGATGTAGTTGCTCGAGCCGTAGCTGGCACGCTGCGGATCGGTGACCTGGAAGTACAGCACCCCGTCGACCGAAAGCTGCGTGTTGTCCTTGGTGATGCAGACCTGGCTCGGCGTGTCGAGCGGGATCTCCTTGAGGCTGTGCTTGTAGGCGATCCGGTCGATGAACGGGATCACGATCTTCAGCCCCGGGCCGAGCGTCGCGTGGAACTTGCCGAGCCGCTCGACCACCCAGGCATGCTGCTGCGGCACGATGGTGACCGACTTGACGATAAAGGTGATGACAACGGCCAGGACGACCAGCATCACGATCGCGGTGCCTTCGAGCATCTTCCTGTCCTCTCAGTTAGGCTTGCGCGTCACCACCAGCCGGCTTCCCTGCACGGACTGGATCACGAACTCTCCCGGCGCGGCCGTCTCGCCGGGTGCGAGCAGCACGTCCCACTGCGCGCCGCGGTAGCTGGCGCGCGCGGTGTTTCCGGCGCTCCAGCTGTCGATGCGCACGATTTGGCCGACGTCGAGGTTCTGCAGCGTATCGCCCTCTGTCTTCAGGCGGCCGAAGCGCGAGCGGCGCAGCCACAGCGCGCCGCCGAAGCCGATCACCGCCGTGACCACCAGCTGCACCGTGAACGGCGCGCCGGCCAGATGGGCCACGCCGCCGGCCGCCAGCGCCACCGCGATCACCATCAGGTAGAACGTACCGGTCAGCAGTTCAAGGATCAGCAGGCCGAAGGCCAGCACCATCCACCAGATCCAGCCGCTCATGGGTTCTCCCGCCGGGGGGTCAGGCCAGCTTCGCCAGGCGACGCCAGGTCTCGATCACGGTGTCCGGATTCAGCGAAATCGACTCGATGCCGTGCTCCATCAGCCACTGCGCGAAGTCGGCGTGGTCCGACGGCCCCTGCCCGCAGATGCCGACGTACTTGCCGCGCGCCCGGCAGGCCTTTATCGCCATCTCGAGCAGCGCGATGACGGCCGGGTCGCGCTCGTCGAAGCCCTCGGCCACCAGGCCGGAGTCGCGGTCCAGTCCCAGCGTGAGCTGCGTGAGGTCGTTGGAGCCGATCGAGAAGCCGTCGAAATACTCGAGAAACTGGTCGGCCAGCACCGCATTCGACGGCACTTCGCACATCATGATCAGCCGCAGGCCGTTGTCGCCGCGGCGCAGGCCGTTGGCTGCCAGCAGCTCGGTCACCCGGCGCGCCTCCTTCAGCGTGCGCACGAACGGCACCATGATCTCGACGTTGGTGAGCCCCATCGTCTCGCGCACGAGCTTGAGCGCCGCGCATTCCATCTGGAAACAGTCGGCGAAGCTCTCGGCGATGTAGCGCGCGGCACCGCGGAAGCCCAGCATCGGGTTTTCCTCGTCGGGCTCGTAGCGCGTGCCGCCGATCAGCTTCTTGTACTCGTTGCTCTTGAAGTCGGACATGCGCACGATCACCGGCTTCGGCCAGAAGGCCGCGGCGATGGTGGCGATGCCCTCGGCCAGCCGCGACTCGAAGAACTGCCGCGGACTCGCGTAGCCGTGCGCGAGCGACTCGACGGCGTGCTTCAGCTCCGCGTCGATGCGCGGATAGTCGAGCACCGCCTTCGGGTGCACGCCGATGTTGTTGTTGATGATGAACTCCAGCCGGGCCAGCCCGACGCCGGCGTTGGGCAGCGACTGGAACTCGAACGCCAGCTGCGGGTTGCCGACGTTCATCATGATCTTCACCGGCAGTTCGGGCAGCTTGCCCTGCGCGACCGTCTCGACCTCGGTCTCCAGCTCGCCCTCGTAGATGTAGCCGGTGTCGCCTTCGGCGCACGAGACCGTGACCATCGCCCCGTCGCGCAGCGTCTCGGTTGCGTCGCCGCAGCCGACCACCGCAGGGATGCCGAGCTCGCGGGCGATGATCGCCGCATGACAGGTCCGTCCGCCGCGGTTGGTCACGATCGCCGCGGCCCGCTTCATCACCGGTTCCCAGTTCGGATCGGTCATGTCGGTGACCAGCACGTCACCCGGCTGCACGTGATCCATCTGCGCAGTGCTGCGCACCATCGCCACCTTGCCGATGCCGACTTTCTGCCCGATCGCGCGCCCGGTCGCCAGCACGGCCGACTTGCTCTTCAGCTTGAAGCGCTGCTGCACGTGCGCCTGCGACTTCACCGTCTCGGGTCGCGCCTGCAGGATGTAGAGCTTGCCGTCCGCGCCGTCCTTGCCCCACTCGATGTCCATCGGCCGCCCGTAGTGGGTCTCGATCTTCACCGCGTAGCGGGCCAGTTCGAGCACGTCCTCGTCGGTCAGCGAGAAGCGGTACCGGTCGGCCTTGGGGACGTCCACCGTGCGCACGGTGCGGCCGTTGGCCACCGTCGGATCGAACTCCATCTTGATCAGCTTGCTGCCCAGCGAGCGGCGGATCAGCGGGAACTTGCCTGCGGCCAGCATCGGCTTGTGCACGTAGAACTCGTCCGGGTTGACCGAACCCTGCACCACGGTCTCGCCCAGCCCGTAGCTCGACGTGATGAACACCACGTCGCGGAAGCCCGATTCGGTGTCCATCGTGAACATCACGCCGGCGGCGCCGAGGTCGCTGCGCACCATCCGCTGCACGCCCGCCGACAGGGCCACGTCGGCGTGCACGAAGCCCTTGTGCACCCGGTAGGCGATCGCGCGGTCGTTGTACAGCGATGCGAAAACCTGCTTGACGCGCGCCAGCACGGCGTCGATGCCGACCACGTTCAGGTAGGTCTCCTGCTGGCCGGCAAAGGAGGCGTCGGGCAGGTCTTCGGCAGTCGCGCTCGAGCGGACCGCAACCGAGATTTCACTTGAGGACTGTTCCAGAAGCCATTGATAAAACGAACGTATCTCCGATTCCAGTTGCTCCGGAAACGGGGCGTCCTCGACCCAGCGGCGAATCTCGGCGCCGGTGGCGACCAGGGTCCTGACGTCGTCGACGTCGAGCGCGTCGAGCCGCGCGTTGATCTTCTCGACCAGGCCGGCCGCCTGCAGGAACTCGCGGTAGGCGTCCGCCGTCGTGGCGAAGCCGTCCGGCACGCGGATGCCCTCCTCGGTCAGCTGGCTGAGCATCTCGCCGAGCGAGGCGTTCTTGCCGCCGACCGAACCGACGTCGGTCATCCGCAGTTCGCTGAAGGGGAGCACGTACCTGCCGCGTTGCATCGGACCTCCGTGTGCGGCGGATCAGTCCGCCTCCTATGCAAGAATCGCCTCGATTCTAGCGACCGGTTCCCCGCCTGCCCTTGCGCCGATGCCGATGAGCGATTCCACAACCGACGGTGCGATACGCACGGTCTTCTTCGTATCCGACGGCACGGGCATCACGGCGGAGACGCTCGGCCACAGCGTGCTGACCCAGTTCGAGTCGCTGCGCTACCGTCGCGTGCGCGCGCCGTTCATCGATTCGGTGGCCAAGGCGCGCGACCTGGTCGGGCGCATCAACGAGTCGGCGGTTCTCGACGGCCGGCGACCGATCATCTTCTCGACGCTGGTCGATCCGCTGGCCAACGCCGAACTGCGCCGTTCCCGCGCGATGGTGCTCGACCTGCTCGACTCGTTCGTCGTCCCGCTCGAGCAGGAGCTGGGGCTGGCCTCCACGCACACGATCGGCCGCTCGCACACGATGAGCGACACCGGCACCTATCACCGCCGCATCGAGGCGATCAACTTCGCGCTGGCGCACGACGACGGCCAGTCGTCGGCCGGGCTGGCGACGGCCGACGTGATCCTGGTGGGCGTCTCGCGCAGCGGCAAGACGCCGACCAGCCTGTATCTCGCCATGCAGTACGGCGTGAAGGCCGCCAATTACCCGCTGATTCCCGAGGATTTCGAACGAGACGAACTGCCGTCCGCCCTGCCGCAACACCGGCGCAAGCTGTTCGGCCTGTCGATCTCGCCGGAGCGGCTCACCGAGGTGCGCCACGAGCGGCGCCCGAACAGCCGCTATGCGTCGCTGGAGAACTGCCGCCAGGAAGTGGCCGCCGCCGAGCGGATGATGCGCCGCGAAGGCATCCACTGGCTGTCGTCGACGACCAAGTCGATCGAGGAGATTGCGGCGACGATCATGAACGAGCACAGGCTCCATCAGGCGCGCGAATAGCGCGTCGGCCGGGGCACGGCCAGGGTCGGCGAGCGGAGGCACGGGCGCGGGCACAATGCCGCCATGTCGACGCGGCTCGTGTTCCTGGTGCCCGGTTTCTTCGGCTTCACCTCGGTCGGCGCGGTGAGCTATTTCGAGCGCGTCGAGCAGGCGCTGGGCCGCGCCCTGCGCCGGCGCGGCGTCGAGGCCCGCGTCGTCCGCTGCAGGACCCAGCCGACGGCGTCGATCCCCCGGCGCGCTGACGAGTTGCGCCGCCAGGTCATTCGTCGTGGGGGTCTCGCCGCGCGCGAACTGCACTTCGTCGGTCACTCGACCGGCGGCCTCGACGTTCGCATGCTGCTCACGCCGGGGGTGAAGATCTCTCGCGGTGACTCAGAGGAGCGTATCGGGCACCTGACGAAGACGGCGACTTCGGTCGCCACGCCGCATCACGGCACGCCGCTGGCCAATCACTTCGCCACCGTGCAGGGGCAGACCCTGCTGCTCGTGGCGAGCGCGCTGGCCACTTCGGGGCACGGCCGCCGGACGATCCTCGCCGCCGCGAAGGCGGTCGCGATGGTTGCGCGGCTGGACGACTGGCTCGGCCGGCGCGAAGGGCCGCTCGATCGCATCGCCGAAGCCCTGCTGCGTCGCATCCGCTTCGAGCGCCGCGACCCGGTGTGGCGCTACCTCGGCGAAGTCGAACGCGACCAGGGCGCCGTTCTGCAACTCACTCCGGAAGGCATCGAACTGTTCGACGCGGCCGTGGCGAATCGACCGGGCATCGACTACGGCTGCATCGTCGCCGCCGTGCCAAAGCCGCGCGAGGCGCTCAGGGCGGCGCACCTGCTGGATCCTGAGTACGTGGCGCTGCGCGCGCTGTTCAGGCTGCTGCACGGACTCACGGCGCGCCCGCATCCCCGCTACCCGTATCCGAAACCCAGTGCCACGACGCAGCGCCTGCTCGACCGCACGCTCGGCTTCAAAGCCACGCCGGTGGTCAACGACGGCATCGTGCCGACGCTGAGCCAACTGCATGGGCGCGTGCTGCACGTCGCACGCGCCGATCACCTCGACGTCGTCGGCCACTACACCCTCGCCGGCGGGCGGACCGCAGACTGGCTGCCCTCAGGCGCCGGCTTCACGCCGGAGGCGTTCGAGGCCACGTGGGACGCCGTTGCTGCGGCGATCGCGGGCCGCCGCGAATCGCGCTGAGCGGAATCAGAGCGGCACTTCGCCGGCGCTCGCGTCGGCCGGGCGCATGCGCCGCGGCGAGGGCGCTCAGGAGTCGGAAATGATCTCGTTGGTGGTGTTGTCGACGATCACGGGACTGTCGAAGTACGTCACGCTCGGCGGTGCCCCGTACTTCGAGCGCACGAAGTCCTCCCACTCCTTCGTGTAAAGGCGGTCTGCGTCTTCCCTGGACTTCCACAGGTAGATGCCGCCGGCGGTGCCGCCGTCTTCGGCAAGGATGTAGTACTTGCGAAGCAGGCCCGGCGTTTCCCGGTACCTTGGGGCCGTGCCGAGGAAGGTCTCGCGCGCCTTCTCGCGGGTGACCGGTTGCGGAAGCTTGAACTGGACGAATGCCGTGATCATGCGAATTCCCTCCTCGGACCATCGAAAGGCGAGTGCACTTTGGATGCCGACATGAAAGTCTGCGTTCCTGACGAGCGCCTCTCGTCAAGGCAAGCGCCAGGGTGAAATTGTGCGCCCGGGCGGCGGCGGTCGCTCGCCTGTCCGCCCTGGCCCACTTTGGGTAAGATCGCGCCGTGAGTTCAATTGGCTGGACGACGGCAGGGAATTTGCAGTTCCTCCCCCAGTACAAAGGCACTGACTGTCTTGCGCATCAGCGGACCCGGAGGGTCCGCTGATTTTTTGTGTTCACCCCCAAGGTGACGGCGGCCGCGGATCGTACGCTCGCATGAGAATTCCTCGATTTGTTCTGCCCAGGCCCGCCCTGCGCGAACCTGCGGTGCCTCGCGACCGCACGACGATCGCAGGTTGCGCCGCGTTGCTGGCGCTTGCGTTGTTGATGGGAGCAGCACGGGCAGCGGCGCAGGATGGTGAGCCGTCCTTCACGCAGCGCGCGCTCAGCGCTATGAACGAATCGTCGCCGGTGGGGTTGATACCCGGCGGCGAACGGGCGTCGGGTTGGACGGGATGGTTCGCCGACGCGTGGGAAGGGTCGAAGCGCCTCTTCCGGAATGGGCACTCGGATCTGCTGTTGCCGGCGTACACCTTCCACCCGCCGTACAAGTACCCGAACCGGTTCAACGAGAATCACTATCCGTTGGGCGTCGGCGTCGCGAGAACGATGATCGATGCCAAGGACAACGAGCGCATGGTCTATCTGCTCGGGTTCAGCGACTCGCACTATGACGTGCAACCGCTGCTCGGCTATGCCTGGATCGCGCGCTGGCCGCTGGTTGCCGGACTCAAGGGCGGGCTGGGCTACACCGTGTTCCTGACGGCGCGGGCGGATGCGAATTACCTGCCCATCCCGGCCGCGCTTCCGCTGGCGAGCATCGGCACCGACCGCGTGATGCTGTACGGCACATGGATTCCTACGACCGAAGTCTTGTTCTTCTTCGCCCGGATCTCGCTCGACGGAGCGCCGGCGTCCGGTGGCGGCACCGGGGGCGTAGCGCCGATTCCCGGGGCGCGCAACGGGCGCCCGTACGCCAACCTGGTCTACGGCGCCGCGGCGCGGGTCAATACCGACGCGTACGGTATCGACAGCGCGGCGTCCGGAAACGCGTGGGCGCCGCTGGTCGGCTACCGGCACTTCGTCAGTGAAAGGGCCGCTTTCGATGTTTCGGTGTCGCGATCCAATCATTCGCTGGACCTGAATGGCGCGCGCCTCGGGACATTCGACCACGTGCCGATCACCGTCGCTGCGCAGTACCACCTGCCTTCCTACCTGGGGCTGAGGATGTATGCCGGCGCCGGCATCGCCTACAACCGGGCCGCCCGGCAGGACCTGCCCGGCTACTCGCTGTCGAGCAGCAGCATCAGCCCCGTGCTGCAGGCCGGCGCCACCTACCCGCTGACCGAGGCGCTGATCTTCAACGCCAGCCTCAACGTCAATTTCGCGCGCCACCAACTCACCGAAGGCGAGACCACGCTCGGGACGGTCAAGCCGTCGGCCGTGTCGTTCAGCCTGGGACTCGGCTACGCGTTCTGACGCACGGGCAACTGTGCGACAACGGTGTCGAACGCCTGCTCCGCGCCGCGAACGGGGAAGGCCTCGATTTGCCGCCTCCTGGTCGCCGGCCCGCCGGTTGTCCGCTGCGGAGCCAGACCCAAGCGGTCATTGGTTTGCGGCGGGCGCAGTCGCCGGAGGACTCGCGACGGGCTGCTTCAGCAGGTCCGGAATCGCCCGCCGATAGAGGTCCGGGTCCTCGCTATGCAGCCTGCTGTGGCTGCCGCCGGACACCTCGATCCAGCGCACCCCGGGCGGGGCGGCATCGCGCAGGCGTCGGCCGAGTTCGATCGGCACGGTCCTGTCGGCGGTGCCGTGCATCATCAGCAACGGGGCGTCGACGCTGGCGATCCTGGCCTGCGCGTCGAACTCCATTGTGGTCAACGCAGCACCGATGCGACCCCAGAAACCGGCCGCCGCCGCGACATCCGGCAGGCTCGTGAACGTCGATTCAAGCACGAGCGCGGCGTAGTCGACACCGTAATGCAGCCGGCTTGCGAGATCGACCGCCACCGCCCCGCCGAGCGAATGGCCGTAGATCACGCGCTTGCCCGGTTCGGGCTGCAGGCGCACCACGACGGTCCAGGCGACCCGGGCGTCGGCGGCAATCGTCGCCTCGGACGGAACGATCCGGGAGCTGTCGCCCCAGCCGCGGTAGTCGACCGCGACGATCGAAAAGCCGGCGTCGCGCAGCGCCTCGATCTTCGGCAGGTTCTTGTAGAGGTTGCGGAAAGTGCCGTGCAGGTAAAGAAGGGTCGGGGCCGAGGGGTCGCGATGCGGCAGCCACCACAGTGCCACCTGGGTGTCGCGCCCCGGGTTCGACGCAACAGGCATCGAAAAGCGCACGTCGTTCGGACCGAGGCCGGCGAAGTCGGCGGGCCGGCCCGCGGTCGGACGCAGCGCGAGCACGCGCTGCTTCGCTTCGAGCCAGGCGCAGCCGTGCAGCGATGCAGTCAGCAGCATCACGAGCGCCAGTGCGCCGAGCCTGCCCGCACGCCGCTGCAGCCCTGCTCGACGCAGGGTGACCATCGCTGTCATCAACTGCTGATTCCCATCGTCAACCCGGCGCTCGCTAACCCTCGCGCTGCGATTCCGTCGAACTCCGGCCCGGCGCACGGTCGCCGACAGATCGCCTCGCCAAAGCTATCACTTTCGCGTGGCCTGTCCGTTGTCGAGATACGGCGCGACAAGGAGCATTTGCTCGACTGACGCGGGATCCCGGCGGCCGGTGGGCGGGGAGCGTCGTGCACGGCGGCCGCCCGAAGTTTCACAAGGAGTCGAACGTCCGCCCTCGCTCGGCGTCGCACTGCGGCGCATGCAGAGCCACGAAGCGCGGCTTCAGGCGAAGCGCGCGCGAGGGGTTGATCCAGGAACCAGCTTGCCGGTTCAGGCGCGGATCAGAGCACCTGCTCCGGGGACAGACGACCTGCCTTGGTCCGCGTCGCCGGCTGCGCCCGTCAGCGGTACAGCCACGCCCGCGTCAACGGCAGTTCGGTCGATCCCGGTGCGACCTGGCGGCTGCCGAGGACCTGGTGGAGGTTCATCCACCCCTGGGCGAAGCCGTGGCTGCAGCCCGCCAGATAAAGGCGCCAGACGCGCAGCGTCCGATCCGAGACCTGCCGCGCGGCCTCCTGCAGCCGCTGCTCGAGGCGTCGCGACCAGTGCGCCAGCGTCAGCGCGTAGTGCGGCCGCAGGCTCTCGACATCGAAGACCTCGAATCCCGCCGCCGACATCTCGCGCACCGCGAGGCTCAGGTGCGGCAGTTCCCCGTTGGGAAAGACGTACCTGCCGATGAAATCGCCGGCGCCGGAACCGATCGGCCGACTGGCTGCATCGGCGCTGGTGATGCCATGGTTGAGCATCAGGCCGCGGTCGCGCAGCATGCGCGCCACCGTGCCGAAGTACACGGGCAGATTGCGCAGTCCGACGTGCTCGAACATCCCGATGCTGGCAACCTTGTCGAAGTTTCCCTCGCCGAAGCGCTGCGGCAGGTCTCGGTAGTCGAGCAGCAGCACCTCGACCTTGTCCTGCAGTCCCGCCGCGGCGATGCGCTGCCGTGCCAGCAGCGCCTGCTGCTCGGACAGCGTGATGCCGACGGCCGACACGCCGTAATGCTGCGCGGCGTGCAGGACCAGCGCACCCCAGCCGCAACCGATGTCGAGAAAGCGTTCGCCGGCGGCAAGCCGCAGCTTGCGGCAGACATGGTCGAGCTTGGCCCGCTGCGCGCTGTCGATGTCTTCGGACCCGGTCTCGAAATAGGCACACGAATAGACCATGCGCTCGTCGAGCCAGAGGCGATAGAAGCCGTTGCCGACGTCGTAGTGGTGGCTGATGTCGGCGCGGTCCGACTGGGGCGCATGTTCTGCCGGCACCGCCTCCGGCCGCTCGGCAACCGGCACGCCGGCGACGTCGACCAGCCCCGAGGCGATACTGATCGCCTGCGCAATGTCGCCGTCGAGGTCGATCCTTCCCTCGACATAGGCCTCGCCGAAGCCACCGAGGGTCGGCTGCGCGAAATTCGTCAGCACGGCCGGATCGCGCACGGTCAGGGTGAGTTGCGGTGCTTCGGCGAAATCCGTGCAGCTGCCGTCGGGCAGCACGACGCGAAGCGGCAGGCCGCCGCGCGCGCGCACCTCATCGGCCAGCTTCGCCAGCTGCGTGCCGGCCATCTTGCCGACGACCTTGTCCGTGGCCCGCTTCAGCAGCGTTTCGCCCCACATCGCCCTTCTCCCAGGAACCGAGCAGCTAATTCTTGCGGAAGCCGGCCGCGGTGCCAATAGGAGCGCCGCTAACGCATCATGGGGATGTGGAAAGCCGCCGCCGGCGCTCGAACAGGCAGACGGCGGCGGCCGCGCCGACGTTCAGCGACTCGACCGCGGCATCGATCGGAATCGAAACCATGCGGTGGCACACGGCACGCGCAGGGCTCGGTCAGCCCGGCGCCTTCGCCCCCGAAAACCCAGCCCATGGGGCCCGCGGGCAGCGGCGTGGCCCAGAGCGGCTCGCCCAGGCGCGCATCCGCGCCGATCCAGCTTCCCTGCAGCACCTCCTTCAGTGAACCGGCGGCAACGTGCTCGTGAAGTTGAAGGCGGAAGTGCGCGCCCTGCCCCGCGCGCAGCGTCTTCGGCGCCCACAGCGCGGCAGTGGCCGGGCTGGCCAGCACGTCACCGATCCCGGCGGCCGCTGCGGTGCGAAGCAGCGCACCGACGTTGCCCGGATCCTGCACGCCGTCGAGGTACAGCATGTCGCGTCGCGCGCGTTGCGGCAGCGCGTGCCGCGGCACGCTCACGACGAACATCATCCCCACGCCGTGCTCGACCGGCGAGATCCGGTCGTACAGGGCGGCGGCAAGCTCGAACCGCCGCGCGCCCGCCGCGGCCGCCGCCGCGGCGAGCCGCTCGACTTCGGCGCCGCGGGTCTGCTGCCGCAGGAGCACCGCCTCCACCGCGATCCCCGCATCCAGCGCCGCCTGCGCCAGGTGCAGTCCTTCGGCGAGCGCACGGTGCTGCGCGCGCGCTTCGCGCGGATGGGTCGCCAGCCGTAGCCAGGACTTGAACGCCGGGTTGGCCGGCGAAGCGATCGCCTGGTTCATTCGTCGACGCTGCCGAGCAGCGCACGCACCGGTGCGAACGACCGCCGGTGCGCCGGACACGGCCCGAGTTCGCGCAGCCGCTCGAGGTGTCGCGGGGTCGGATAGCCGGCATGCTCGGCGAAGCCATAGCCGGGGAAGTCGCGGTCGAGTTCGGTCATCAGCCGGTCGCGGTGGTGCTTGGCGAGGATCGACGCGGCCGAGATGGCCGGCTCGAGGGCGTCGCCGCCGATCACCGCGCGCGCTTCGATGGCAAGCCGCGGCAGCCGGTCGCCGTCGATGAGCGCGAATTCGGCCGCCGGTTCGAGCGCTTCGATCGCACGCCGCATGGCGAGAAGGCTGGCCTGCAGGATGTTCAGCCGGTCGATCTCGTGCACGCTGGCCGCCGCGATTGCCCATGCCGTCGAACGACCGCGGATCAGCTGTGCAAGCACGGCGCGGCGCGCTGCCGAGAGCTGCTTGGAGTCGCGCAGTCCTTCGATCGGCCGCGCCGGGTCGAGAATCACCGCCGCGGCGATGACCGGCCCGGCGAGTGGCCCCCGGCCCGCCTCGTCGGCGCCGCAGACGCGCCGCCCATCCCGGCAAACGGCAAACAGATCGCCGTGCAACGGCGCGGTGGCCCTGCTCCGTCTCATTGCTTCATCGTCGCGATGATCGCCTCGGCGGCGAGGCGCGGCGTGTCGCGCTTCAGCATCGCGTGCATCGACGCGAACCTTTCGCGCAGGCGCTGGCAGCGCGGCGCATCGTCGAGCATCGCCAGCAACGCGTCGGCGAGCCGCTGTGGCGTGGCCTCGTGTTGCAGCAGTTCCGGCACGAGCCCTTCGCCGGCGAGGATGTTCGGCAGGCCGACGAATGTCAGCGTGCCCATCTGCCGCATGATCCAGTACGAGATCGTCGGCATGCGGTAGGCGATGACCATCGGTTTGCCGAACAGCGCCGTTTCCAGCGTGGCCGTGCCGCTGGCGACCAGCACGCCGTCGGCCGCCTCGAGGCAGTCGTGCGAGCGGCCGTCGTACAGCGCAATGCGATCGGCGGCCGCTCCGGCCGCGTCGAGTGCCGGCGCGAGCAGCGGCCGCAGCCGAGGGTCCGCCACCGGCAGCACGAAACGCAGCCGGGGCTCGCGCCTTGACATCAGCGCGGCGGCTTCGATGAACGGCGGCCCGATGTGCTCCACCTCCGCCCGGCGGCTGCCGGGCAGCAGCGCGACGACCGGACCGTCGATCGGCAGGCCGAGACGGGCCCGCGCCGACGCCGCATCGGTCTGCTGCGGGATGCTCGACGCCAGGGGATGACCGACGTAGGTCGCGGCGACGCCGGCGTCGTCGTAGATCTTCTGCTCGAACGGGAATACGAGCAGCACGCGATCGGCGGCGCGGCGGATCTTCTCGATCCGCTGCGGGCGCCAGGCCCAGATCGATGGACTGACGTAGTGCACGGTCGGCACCCCGGCGGCGCGCAGCTGCATCTCGAGGCGCAGGTTGAAGTCGGGTGAATCGACGCCGACCACCACCGCCGGGTGCGCCGCCAGCAGGCGCGTACGCAGCGCGCCGCGAAGCCGCAGCAGCCGCGGCAGTTCGCGGATGACCTCCGCATAGCCGCGCACGGAAAGCTCGCGCACATGCCACCAGGCGGTGGCGCCGGCGTCGATCATGCGTTCACCGGCAATCCCGGCACACGCAACGCCCGGCAGGCGCTCGCGCAGCGCACCGATCACCGGCGCGG
Organism: uncultured beta proteobacterium; assembly: GCA_963847675.1. Classification (GTDB taxonomy): domain Bacteria; phylum Pseudomonadota; class Gammaproteobacteria; order Burkholderiales; family Burkholderiaceae_F; genus JADJWR01. The sequence goes on along the minus strand of CAWKAP010000005.1, from coordinate 438,317 downwards.
CGAGCAGGTCGCCCGAGGCCTCGCCGGCGACGAAACCGATGAGCACGGTCGGCTCAGCGAACGATGCCGCGCGCCGAGGAGCGGACGAATTCGGCGAGCATGTGCAGGTCGCCCGCGGACTCCGGCACCTCCTCCGCCATCTGTGCCAGTCGCTCGCAGGACTGGGCTGCGGTCAAGCCCTCCTTGTAGATCGCCTTGTACGCACGCCGCAGCGTGGCGATCGCCTCCGGCGTGAAGCCGCGGCGCTTCAGTCCCTCGCTGTTCAACCCGTGCGCACCGGCCGGGTTGCCGTTGCAGATCACGAACGGAGGCAGGTCCTGCAGCAGCACCGTGCCACCGCCGGCCATCGCGTGACTGCCGACCCGCACGAACTGATGGATTCCGGTGAGCCCGCCGAGGATCACCCAGTCGCCGACTTCGACGTGACCACCGAGCGTGACCGCGTTGGCGACCACGCAGTGGTCGCCAATGCGGCAATCGTGCGCCACATGCGCGTACGCCATGACCCAGTTGCCGGAACCGATGCGCGTGACCCCGCCGCCCTGCACGGTGCCGGTGTTGAAAGTGCAGAACTCGCGGATCGTGTTTTCGTCGCCGATCACCAGCTCGGTGTCCTCGCCGGCGTACTTCTTGTCCTGCGGTATGCCGCCGAGGGCGGCATGAGGAAAGATCCGGTTGCCGCGGCCGATCGTCGTGCGTCCCGACAGCACCACATGGGCACCGATCGAGGTGCCGGTACCAATGCGCACCTGCGCCCCGACGACGGCATACGGCCCCACTTCGACATCGGCAGCGAGGTCGGCGCGCGGGTCGACCAGGGCGCTCGGATGCACGCGGGCCATCAGGCCTCGCCGACCCGCATCGAGCCGGACTTTGCACCAGCCGCAGTGGCCGGTATCTGGCGATACGCGCACAGCAGCTCGGCCTCGGCCACCACCTGTCCATCGACCAGTGCGCGTGCGCCGAACTTGCCGATGCCACGCATCTCGCGCCGCAGTTCGACCTCGAGCCGGACCTGGTCGCCCGGGCCGACCGGCCGCTTGAAGCGGGCGTTGTCGATGCCGGCGAAGTAGTAGACGGAGTTCCTGTCGGCGCGCTTGTCGAAGGTGACGAACGACAGGATCGCCGCCGCCTGCGCCAGCGCCTCGATGATCAGCACGCCGGGCATCACCGGGTAGTGCGGGAAATGGCCCATGAACACCGGCTCGTTGATGCTGACGTTCTTCAGCGCCACGATCCGCTTTCCCGGCTCGATCTCGAGGACCCTGTCGACGAGGATGATCGGGTAACGGTGCGGAAGATGGTGCAGGATTTCGTGGATGTCCATCAATCGTCCTTAGGGCCGCCTTCCTTGAGCCGCGCCTCGAGCGCGCGTACGCGGCTGCGCAGCTCGTGCAGGTGACGCAGCGCCGCGGCGTTGTGTTCCCACTCGCGGTTGGTCATCAGCGGGAAGAAACCGGTGTAATAGCCGGGCGAGCCGATCGTACGCGACACGAGCGTGCCCGGCCCGATCAGGGTGCCGTCGGCGATCGACAGATGCCCCGCGATCATCGCCGCGCCGCCGATCTGACAACCTCGGCCGATGTCGGCGCTGCCGGCGATGCCGACGCAGCCGGCCAGCACCGAGTGCGCGCCGATGCGGCAGTTATGGCCGACCTGGATCAGGTTGTCGAGCTTTACGCCCTCCTCGATCACCGTATCGCCCATCGCGCCGCGGTCGATCGTGGTGTTGGCGCCGATCTCGGCGTCGTCCCCGATGACGACGCGCCCCGTCTGCGGGATCTTGATCCACCTGCCGTCGAGAGGAGCGAAACCGAAGCCGTCGGCACCGATCACCGCGCCGCTGTGCACGACGACGCGCGCGCCGAGCACGCAGCCGGACAGCACCCGCGCGCCCGGGTACAGCCGCGAATCGGCGCCGATGGACGCGGTGGCACCGACATGGGCACCCGCGCCGATCCAGCAGCGCGCATCGACAACGGCACCGGATTCGATCACCGCGCCGGCGTCGACGCGCGCGCTGGAAGCGACGTTGGCGTCGGCCGCGACATGAGCACCTGCGGCGATCCCCGGTGCCGGCGCCTCGGCCGGCGCGAGCAGTTGCGCAGCGAGAGCGAACCACGCGTACGGATTGTCGCTTTCGACCAGCACCCGGCCGGGTCCGACCCCGTCGGGAAACAGGGCGCGCCGGTCGCCGGCGCTGAGCACGAGTGCACCGGCGCCGGACGCCGCCGCCGCGGCGCGGTAGCGTGGGTTGGCGAGAAAACTCAGCTGCTCGCCGCTGGCCGCCTGCAGCGGCGCGACGCCGGAGATGCGGACGGACGCGTCGCCGAGTATGGAAGCAGCAATGCGTCCAACGGCGGCGCCAAGGACAGCTTCGGCCAGCGCATCGATCCGGTAGCTGGCCGCCATCGGCAACGGGATCCGCCTACTTCGGCGTGTTGAGCGTGCGCAGGACCTTCTCGGTGATGTCGACGCGCGGGCTGAAGTACACGGCGTCCTGCACGATCAGGTCGAATTTCTCCTGCTCGGCGATCTGGCGCACGATGCGCTGTGCCCGTTCCAGAAGCCCCTGCAGTTCCTCGTTGCGGCGTTGGTTCAGGTCTTCACGGAACTCGCGCTGCCGTCGCTGCAGGTCACGGTCGAGTTCGGTCAGTTCGCGCTGGCGCCGCGCGCGCTCGGCCTCGCTGAGCACCGGCGCATCCTTCTCGAAGCGGTCGGCCGAAGCCTTCAGCTTGGCGCCGAGATCCTGCAGTTCCCGGTCGCGCTTGGAAAACTCGGCCTCGAGCTTCTGCGTGGCTGCCTTGGCGGGCGCGGAGTCGCGCAGGATGCGCTCCGAGCTCACGTAGCCGAGCTTCAGTTCCTGCGCCGCCGCGGGCAGAGTCACCGTCGAGGATGCGAGCGCCGCGGCGAGCAGCGCAGAATTCAGATAAGCCTTCATCATGGAACCGTCCGGGTTGCGACGCGAAATTCTATAGTGCCTTGTCACCCGGCGCCGGGCGGTGTCTAGAAGCCCGTGCCGATCTGGAACTGGAAACGCTGGAGGCGGTCGCCTTCCTGGGTGTTGATCGGATACGCATAGCTCAGCTTCATCGGGCCAAGCGGCGAAATCCAGGCAATGCCGACACCGGTCGAAAAGCGAAGACTGCCGAAATCCACTTTCTCGTCCTCGCCCCACACCTGGCCGCCGTCGACGAACGCGAGCATGCGCAGCGTGCGGTCGGCGCCCGGGATCGGCGTCAGGCCTTCGACGGAGAAATTGAAGCGGCGCGTCCCGCCCAATGGCGTGCCGAATTCGTCCGTCGGGCCCAGCGACGCCGCTTCGTAGCCTCGCACGCTGCCGATGCCGCCGACGTAGAAATTCTTGAACACCGGGTACGGCTTGCCACTGTAGGCGCCGCCGTAGCCGAGTTCGCCGTTGAACGCGAGCGTGAACCTGTTGGTGAGGGCGAAGTAGCGCTGGTGCTGGTACGTCAGGCGGTAATAGCGCAGGTCGAGGACCGGCAGCGAGTACTCCAGGAAGGCGCGCTGATACAGGCCCCTGCTCGGCACGAGCAGGTTGTCTCGGCTGTCCCGCGCCGTCCCGACGGTCAGTGAAAGCGCGGCCGGCGAATCGCCGAAATCACGCACGTAGTCCTTGTACACCTGCGGGCTGGACTCGGTGAGACCGATGTCGTTGCCTTCGTATCGCAGGCCGAAGAATACGGTGTCGAATTCGGTGAACGGCACCCCGTAGCGGACCGCGGCGATCCGCGAACCCAGGTCGACGGTGCCGAGGCCCAGCTCGGCCAGGTCGGACTTGCGGTCGAGCAGCTCGATCGTGCGGCTGATCCCGTGGAGCGTCACGTAAGGATCGGTGTGCGTCAGCCCGAAAGTGCGGGTGGCCCTGCTGGTGTTGATCTCGAACGAAACGGCGTGGCCGGTGCCGAACGTGTTCTGCTGGGAATACGAACCCTGCAGCACCAGTCCTTCCGTGCTCGAGTACCCGGCGCCGGCCTGGATCTGGCCGGTGGGGCGCTCCTCGATGTTGATGTTGACGTCGACCTGATCGAACGAGCCGGCCACAGGCGGCGTTTCGACCTCGACCTTGTCGAAATAGCCGAGCCGGTCGATGCGGTCGCGCGACAGGCGCACCTTCTCCGCATCGAACCAGGCGTTCTCGAACTGCCGGATCTCACGTCGGATCACGTCGTCGCGGGTGCGCGAGTTGCCCGCGATATTCACCCGCCGCACGTAGACACGGCGGCCCGGATCGAGGAAGAAGGTGAATGCGACCTCTCGCTTCTCGCGGTTGGTCTCGGGCACGGCGTTGGCGGTGGCGAAGGCGTAGCCGAGCGCGCCCAGGCGGTCGGTCATGCGCTTCGACACCGCATTGAAGCGCTCGGCGCTGAACGTATCGCCCGGCCTGACGTCGATCAGCGCCTCCAGTTCCTCGTCCAGGCCCAGCAGTTCACCGGCCAGCTTGACCTGTGAAACCGTGTAGCGCTCGCCTTCGACGATATTGATCGTGATATGGATGTCGCGCTTGTCCGGGCTGATCGACACCTGCGTGGACTCGATGTTGAAGTCGAGGTAGCCACGGTTCAGGTAGAACGAGCGCAGCGACTCCAGGTCGCCCGCCAGCTTGGGACGCGCGTACTGGTCGCGCTTGGTGTACCAGGTGAGCCAGCCGCTCGTCGAAAGTTCCAGCTGGTCGCGGAGCGTGCCTTCCGAAAACGCCTTGTTGCCGGTGAATCGGATCGAGCGGATGCGCGCGGTCTCGCCCTCGTCGATCGTGATCAGCACGTTGACGCGGTTGCGTTCGACCGGCGTGACGGTGCTCTTCACCTCTACCCCGTACAGCCCGCGGCTCAGGTACTGGCGCTTCAACTCCTGCTCGGCCCGTTCCAGCAGCGAACGGTCGAACACGCGCGCCTCGCCCAGGCCGACTTCACGCAGCGATTTCAGAACCGTGTCCTTGTCGAACTCCTTGACGCCTTCGAGCTTGACTTCGGCGATCGCCGGCCGCTCCTCGACGATCACCACCAGCACGTCGCCTTCCGCCTGGAAGCGAACGTCCTTGAAGAGCCCTGTCGCAAACAGCGCGCGGATCGCCGCCGCGCCCCGCTCGGGGTCGTAGCGGTCGCCGACGCGCAGCGGAAGGTAACTGAACACCGTGCCCGCCTCGGTTCGCTGTATCCCCTCGACGCGGATGTCGCGGATGACGAACTCCTGCGCCACGGCCACGCCGCCGAGACCGGCAAGCAGCAAGGCAAGGGCCAGGCCAATGGCGAAACGGACACTGCGCAGCCCGCGCGCGCCACGGCGCTTCGAAGTCACAACTCTGAACACGATGGAAAGTTACGCCAGCAGCCGGGTCAGGTCGTTGTATAGCGCCAGCGCCGTGAGCATCACGAGCACGCCGATCCCGGCGCGCTGCCCCCACTCGACAACCCAGTCGGCTGGCGGGCTGCCCTTGAGAATCTCTATGAAATAGTACAGCAAGTGCCCTCCATCGAGCATCGGAATCGGCAGCAGATTGAGCACGCCGAGACTGATGGAGACGAGAGCGAGAAAGCTCAGGTACGCAGTGACTCCGAGGCGCGCGGTCTGCCCCGCGTAATCGGCGATGGTCACCGGTCCCGACAGGTTCTTCCACGACGCCTCGCCCGTGATCATCTTGCCCAGCATGCGCAGCGAGAAAACGGCGGTGTCCCAGGTGCGCTCCACGGCCAGCCCGACGCTTTCCAGCGGACCGTAGCGAACGTCGACCAGGTCGCGGAAGTCGACGCCGATGCGTCCGATCGTCTCGCCGTCGACCTGCACCGCCGACGGTTTCAGCTGCAGCGGCTGCCGCACGCCGTCGCGCTCGATCACCACCTGCAGGCTGCGTTCCGGCGCGGCGCGCACGATCCGGCTGACGTCGCGCGAGCGTGTGGTGGGCTCCCCGTCGATGCTGATGAATCGATCACCGGGTCGCAATCCACCGCGCTCCGCCGCGCTATCCGGCAACAGCTTCCGCGCCACGGGCTGCGGCTCGGCAAGCGCGATGCCGACCCGCGCAAAGACGGTCTGGTCGATCTCGCCGTCGCCGAGCTGCCCGAGGTCGAGCGTTGCCGTGCGTTCGGCACCGCCGGTGCGGCGCACGGTCAGATCGACCGCCTCCCGGTCGACCGCGCTTTCGAGCAGCTTCCAGCGCAGCTCGCTGAACCCGCGAACAACCCGTCCATCGACCGCCGTCACTTCGTCGCCTTCGCGCAGTCCGGCCCGCGCTGCAACGGTATCCGCAGCCGGCGCCGCGAGGACGGCGCGCGGTTCGAGCGTGCCGCTGATGTTCAGGAACCAGTACACGCCGACCGCCAGCAGCAGGTTGGCCAACGGCCCGGCGAGCACGATGGCGATTCGCTTGGCCACCGGCTGCCGGTTGAAGGCGCGCGACAGGTCGGCGAGCATCGCCGGCGAGGTGTCCGGATCACGCTCGTCGAGCATGCGCACATAGCCGCCCAGCGGGATCGCTGCGACGACCCACTCCGTGCGGTCGGCGCCGATGATCCGCTTCCACAGCGGGCGGCCGAAACCGATCGAGAAACGCAGCACGCGCACGCCGCAGCGTCGCGCCACCCAGTAGTGTCCGAACTCGTGGATCACGATCAGCACGCCGAGCGTGACGAGAAATGCAAGCAGCGTCGTCAAGGTACTCATGAGCCCACCGGATTCAGCAGGGCGACGCTACGCCGGTCCACCTGGCCCGCCGCCTCTCGCCGCGCCCACGCGTCGATGTCCAGCACCGCCTCGATCGAACCGGGTTCGACGGCATCGAGTTCGTTCAGCGTTGCCTCGATCACCCGTGGAATCTCGCTGAACGGCAGGCGGCCCCCAAGGAAGGCTTCGACCGCGATTTCGTTGGCGGCGTTCAGAGTCGCCGTGCACGCTGTCCCGCCAGCCAGCGCCTCGAAGGCCAGCGCCAGGCAGCGGAACCGCTTGACGTCCGGGGGCTCGAAGCTCAGCGCGCCGAGCCGGGTGAAATCGAGCGTTGCCGAACCGCTGTCGATGCGCTCCGGATAGGCGAGCGCGTAAGCGATCGGCGTGCGCATGTCCGGCGTGCCGAGCTGCGCGACCACCGAGCCGTCGACGAACTCGACCATCGAATGAATGACGCTCTGCGGGTGGACCACGACCTCGAGCCGGCTCGCCGGGAACCCGAACAGCCAGCTGGCCTCGATGACCTCGAGGCCCTTGTTCATCAGCGTCGCCGAATCGACCGAGATCTTGCGACCCATGACCCAGTTCGGGTGCGCACATGCTTCCTCGGGCGTGATGCCTTCGAAGTCGCCGCGCGTACGGAACGGGCCTCCCGAGGCCGTCAGGATCAGCCGTCGCACGTCGCGGCTCGCGAAGCGCGCACCGGCCAGGCACTGGTGAATGGCGCTGTGCTCGCTGTCTACGGGCAGCAGTTCGCCGCCCCCCGAGCGGATCGCGTCAGTGAGCAGCCGGCCGGCGCACACGATCGACTCCTTGTTGGCGAGCAGCACCCGCTTGCCGGCGCGCGCGGCAGCAATCGTCGGAACGAGGCCGGCCGCGCCGACGATCGCCGCGATCACCGTGTCGCACTCCGGCGCGCAGGCAACTTCCGCAAGCGCCTCGCTGCCGGCGCGTGCCACCGTCGGCAGATTGGCCGCGCGCAGTGCATCGCGCAGCGAAGCCAGCCTTGTTTCATCGGCGATCACCGCAACCTGCGGCCGGAAGCGGACGCAGATGGCCGCCAGTGCGTCGACGCTGCGACCGGCCGTCACCGCGTACAGCGAGAAGCGATCCGGGTGGCGGGAGAGCACGTCGAGGGCGCTTGCGCCGATCGAGCCCGTGGCGCCGAGCAGGGTGATTGTCGTCATCGGCGCAGCCACAGGTCGAGCAGCGCCGCCGCCGGCAGGACGGCGATCAGCGCGTCGATGCGATCGAGCACGCCCCCGTGACCCGGCAGCAGATGGCTGCTGTCCTTGGCGTCGACCTGGCGCTTGAGCACGCTTTCGAACAGGTCGCCGACGATCGAAAGCGCAACCAGCGCGGCAAGCACCGCCAGTGCCGCGGCGAGCCCAAGGCGCTGCTGCAGCAGCGTCGAAAACGCCGGCGCTTCAGGCGCGACGCGTGCGAGCAGGAAAGCCATGCCGACCACCGCCGCCGCCGCGCCGGCCACGCCGGCCCAGGTCTTGCCGGGGCTTATCGCCGGCGCCAGCTTGCGGCGGCCCCATTGGCGGCCGGCGAAGTAGGCGGCGATGTCCGCCAGCCAGACGATCACCAGCACCGACAGCACGTAGGCGACGCCACCATCGAGCAGGCGCATCAGGGCAAACCACGCCGCGCCGAGCAGGACAAAGGCGAGCACGGTCGACAGCCCATGCGGCAGCCGCGCGCCGCGCCGCGCGCCGCGCAGCACGAGCACGGCCACCCCCAGCCAGGTGGCGCAGGCGATCGCCAGAAGCAGGAACACGAAGCCTTCGACCATGGGCCCGAGGGCGAGCAGCTGCGCCGCGAGCAGCGCGCCGGCGAAGACGACTCCCGCAGCGACGCAAAGCACGGTCGGGTGCTGCGCCAGCCGCAGCCACTCGAAGGTCGCGGCTCCGATCAGGATGGCGAGCGCCGCATCCAGCGCCGGGCGTCCGGCCGCCGCAGCGGCGAGCAATGCCGCCAGCAGGACGATCGCAGTGATGACGCGCTGTCTAAGCACGCAGTTCTTCGACAGCCGGCGCCGCTACCTGGGCGCTCGTCTGCCCGAAGCGCCGTTCGCGGGTCGCGTACCAGGTCAGCGCGGCGTCCATCGCGGCGGCGTCGAAGTCCGGCCACAGCGTGTCGGTGAAATAGAGTTCGCTGTAGGCGCACTGCCACAGGAGGAAGTTGCTGATCCGTCGCTCACCGCCGGTCCGGATAAGCAGGTCGGGATCGGGCGCGAACGACAGGCCCAGGTGTTCGGCAAGCTGCGTCTCGGACAACGTGTGCGCCAGTTGCCGCGGATCGGACACGGTGCCGATCAGCGACTGCACCGCCCGCACGATGTCCCAGCGGCCCCCATAGCTCGCGCAAACGGTCAACTGCAGGCGGCTGTTGGCCTCGGTCTCCCGCTCGGCGCGGCGGATCAGCGACTGCAACTGCGTGTCAAACGCGCTCAGATCGCCGACCACGCGCAGGCGCGCACCGTTCTCCGTCAGCATGCCCACTTCCTTCTGCAGCGCCGACACGAACAGTCGCATCAGTGTGCCGACCTCCTCCTGGGGCCGCTTCCAGTTCTCCGAGCTGAACGCGAACAGCGTCAGGTACTCGACGCCGCGCCGCCCCGCCTGCTCGACCGCCGCACGAACCGCGTCGATGCCGCGCGAATGTCCGGCCACCCGCGGCAGGTGCCGGGCAGTGGCCCAGCGGCCGTTGCCGTCCATGATGACGGCGACGTGCCGGGGAATGGCAGGAAGAGGATCGGCGCCCATGGCAGGCAGTCCGCTGGCGCAGCCGCGTCAGACGGTCAGAACCTCCTTCTCTTTCTCCGCCACCAGCTTGTCCACTTCGGCGACAAAGCGGTCGGTCAGCTTCTGGACGTCGTCCTGCGCCCGTCTCTCGTCGTCCTCGGAAACTTCCTTTTTCTTGAGCATGTCCTTCAGGTGACTGATCGCGTCGCGGCGCGTGTTGCGCACCGCGACGCGGGCGTTCTCCCCTTCATGCCGGACGACCTTGGTCAGCTCCTTGCGCCGCTCCTCGGTCAGCGGCGGCATCGGCACCCGGATGACTTCGCCGTGCGAGGCGGGATTCACGCCGAGGTCGGAGTCGCGAATCGCCTTCTCGACCGCACCCACCATCTTCTTCTCCCACGGCTGCACGGTGATCGTGCGCGCGTCGCCAAGGCCGATCTGCGCCACCTGGGACAGAGGCACGAGCGAGCCGTAATAGTCGACATGGATGTGGTCGAGCAGCCCGGGGTGGGCGCGGCCGGTACGGATCTTGGCCAGGTCGTGCTTCAGCGCCTCGACCGTCTTGTGCATCTTCTGCTCGGCTGTACTGCGGATGTCGGCGATCGTCATCTTGGTCTCCCTTCGCCCCTCGATTACAACACGGCGGTCAGACGTGCACGAGGGTGCCCTCGTCCTCACCCATGGCCACGCGGCGCAGCGACCCCGGCTTGGTGATGTCGAACACCTTGATCGGCAGCTTCTGGTCGCGGCACAGCGCGAAGGCCGTCGCATCCATCACCTGCAGGCGCCGGGACAGCGCCTCGTCGAAGCTGATGCTCGTGAAGCGCGTCGCAGAGGGGTGCTTCCTGGGGTCGGCGCTGTAGATGCCATCGACCTTGGTCGCCTTCAGCACGATCTGCACCCCCATCTCCGACCCGCGCAGCGCGGCGGCGGTATCGGTAGTGAAGAAAGGATTGCCGGTACCGGCGGCGAAGATCACGACCTTGCCCTCTTCGAGGTACCGCATCGCCTTGGGCCGGATGTACGGCTCGACGACCTGCTCGATGTTCAGTGCCGACTGCACGCGCGCCTCGATGCCGGCACGCCGCATCGCGTCCTGCAGCGCCATCGCGTTCATCACGGTGGCCATCATGCCCATATAGTCCGCGGTGGCCCGGTCCATGCCCTCCGCGCCGAGCGCGACGCCGCGGAAGATGTTGCCGCCCCCGATCACCACCGCCATCTCGACGCCGAGGTGAACGACCTCGCCGATGTCGGCCACCATGCGCTCCAGCGTCTCCCGGTTGATGCCGAACGAGTCGCTGCCCATCAGCGCCTCGCCCGACAGCTTCAGCAGGACACGCTGGTAGATCGGACCATCGGCCATGCGCCCTCCGCCGTCAGCCTCGCGCGGCGGCGGCCTGGGCGGCCACCTCGGCGGCGAAATCGGAGCTCTTCTTCTCGATTCCTTCGCCGACCACATACAGCACGAACTGCTCGACCTTGGCCCCCTTGTTCTTCAGCAGCTGCTCGATGCTGAGCTTGTCGTCCTTCACGAACGGCTGACCGAGCAGCGTCACCTCCTTCAGGTATTTCTGCACGGTGCCCTCGACCCGCTTGGCGAGGATCTCGGGCGGAATCGACTTGCCCGACTTCGCCGCGTCCTCGGCCGCCTTTTCCGCTGCCACCCGCCTCTCGGTCTCGATGCTCTCGGCGGGCACTCCCGCGGCATCGAGGGCCCTCGGCTTGCTCGCCGCGATGTGCATCGCCAGATCCTTGCCGAGTTCCGCGTCGCCGCCGACGACGTCGACCAGGACTCCGATCCTGGCACCGCCGTGCACGTAGCTCGAAATGCGGCCCTTCGCCTCCACGCGCGCGAAGCGGCGGATCGACATGTTCTCGCCGATGCGGCCGACCAGTGCGGTCCGCGTCGCCTCGACTGTGCCGTCACCGAGGGGAAGATCGGAGAGCGCCGCCACGTCGGCCGGCGACCTGCCGGCGACAAGCTTCGCCAGGTCGCGCGCGAAGGCGAGGAAGTCTTCGTTCTTGGCGACGAAGTCGGTCTCGCAGTTGACCTCGACCATCGTTGCCAGCTTGCCATCCGCACTGACGTCGACGCCGACGACCCCCTCCGCGGCGATCCGGCTCGCGGCCTTGCTCGCCTTGTTGCCCAGCTTGACGCGCAGGATTTCCTCGCCCTTGGCCATGTCACCGCCGGCCTCGGCGAGTGCCTTCTTGCATTCCATCATCGGCGCGTCGGTGCGCTCGCGCAGCTCCTTGACCATGCTCGCGGTGATTTCCGCCACTTTCATACTCCTGGATTGTTCGAATCTGCTAGAAAAAAGGGGCTTGCGCCCCTTCTCGAAGACGGCACGGCGGGGCCCACGGTCAGCCTTCCGCTTCCTCTTCTTCCTCGACCTCGACGAACTCGCCGGTGGCCACCTGCACCACGCCCTGCAGCGCCTGCGCCTTGCCCTCGAGCGCCGCGTCGGCGATGCCGCGCGCGTACAGGCGCACTGCCCGGCTGGAATCGTCGTTGCCCGGGATCACGTAGGCGATGCCGTCGGGCGAGTGGTTGGTGTCGACCACCCCGACCACGGGAATGCCCAGTTTCTTGGCCTCGGCAACCGCGATCTTGTGGTAGCCGACGTCGATCACGAACATCGCATCGGGAAGCGCATTCATGTCCTTGATGCCGCCGATCGACTTGTTCAGCTTGTCGATCTCGCGCTGGAAGGTCAGTGCCTCCTTCTTGGACATGCGTTCCTGGCCGCCCTCCTCGACCGTCTGCTCCATCTCCTTCAGGCGCTTGATCGACGCCTTGATGGTCTTGAAGTTGGTCAGCATGCCGCCGAGCCAGCGCTGGTCGATGTACGGCTGGCCGGCGCGCTGTGCCTCTTCGACGACGATCTCACGCGCCTGCCGCTTGGTGCCGACAAACAGGATCGTGCCGCGGTTCGCGGTGAGCTGGCGCACGAACTTCGCCGCCGACTGGAAGTTCTCCAGCGTGCGCTCGAGGTTGACGATATGGATCTTGTTGCGGTGGCCGAAGATGAACGGCGCCATCTTCGGGTTCCAGAAGCGGGTCTGGTGGCCGAAATGGACACCCGCCTCCAGCATTTGACGCATGGTCACGGACATTGCAGTTCCTCATCCAAGGTTGGGTCCAACGCAATCGCCGCGGCCGGTACGGAGAAGCTGCTTTCCGTTCGGCACCTTGGTGGCGATGCGCGCGATTTGCCCCGGTTCCCCAAAGGCAGCCGCGTATTATACGAGCATGTGCCGAGCCGCCTGAACCGAGCCGCCGCCCATGGCCATCGTGATCAAGACCCCGGAGGAAATCGAACGGATGCGGGTGGCCGGCCGCCTGGCCGCCGAGGTCCTCGATTTCATCGCCCCGCACGTGCGGCCCGGCGTGACGACCGGCGAACTCGACCGGCTCTGCCACGACTACATGGTGCGTGATCAGGGCACCATTCCGGCGCCGCTGGACTACGCCCCGCCCGGCTACCGGCCCTTTCCGAAGTCGATCTGCACGTCGGTCAACCACCAGGTCTGCCACGGCATTCCGGGCGACCGGGTACTGAAGAACGGCGACATCGTGAACATCGATATCACCGTCATCAAGGACGATTTTCACGGCGACACGAGCCGCATGTTCTACGTCGGCGAGCCGTCGCTTGCCGCGCGTCGACTGTGCGAGGTCACGTACGAGTGCATGTGGGCCGGCATCGCGCAGGTCGTGCCGGGCGGCTTCCTCGGCGACATCGGCCATGCGATCCAGACGCACGCCGAGAAGCACGGCTTTTCGGTCGTGCGCGAGTTCTGCGGCCACGGGATCGGGCGGCGCTTCCACGAAGAGCCGCAGGTCCTTCATTACGGCAAGCCGGGCACGCTCGACCGGCTGGCGGCCGGGATGATTTTCACGATCGAGCCGATGATCAACGCCGGGCGCCGCGAGATTCGCGAGCTGGCCGATGGCTGGACCATCGTCACCAAGGATCACAGTCTTTCGGCACAGTGGGAGCACACCGTGCTGGTGACGGAAACCGGATTCGAAGTCCTGACCGTCTCGGCGCTGATGCCTCCGCCGGCGCGGACTGCCCGGGCGGAAGGCCGCAGGACCGTTGCCGCCTGACACGGCGCAGCCAATGAACGACATCGGCTTCGCGCTGCGCAGCGAACTGCGCGCCGAGCGCGAACTGCTGATCGCGGCCTTCCACGCCGGCCGTCCGGTCCAGCAGCTTTTGCGCGGTCTGGCGCGCAGCGTCGACCGCACGCTGAGGAAGCTCGCCCGTGGTCACGGCGTCGCCCGACGCGCGGCGATCATCGCGGTCGGCGGCTACGGTCGGGGTGAATTGTTTCCGCACTCCGACGTCGATGTGCTGATCGTCGTCCCGCAGGACACGCGAGCCGACGAACTGGGCGCCATCGAGAGCCTCGTGGGCAGCCTGTGGGACCTCGGCCTGCACATCGGGCATAGCGTGCGCACGGTCGCCGAGTGCCGCGAGCAGGCCGCCCACGATGTGACGGTGCTGACGTCGATGCTCGAATCCAGGCGCGTCGCCGGCCCGGTCGCACTCTTCAATCAATTTGTCAGAAATGTTCTTGAAACTGTTGATCCACAACATTTCTTTCGAGAGAAGGTGCTCGAGCAACAGCAGCGCCACCTGAAGTACCAGGAGGCGGCGTACAGCCTCGAGCCGAACTGCAAAGAAAGTCCTGGGGGCCTGCGTGACCTGCATACGCTGCTGTGGGCCGCCCGCGCCGCGGGACTGGGCACGTCATGGAACGAACTGGTTGCCGGCGGATTGCTGACCGCCGAGGAGGGTCGCTGGCTGCGCCGCAGCGAGCGGACGCTGAAGCAGCTCCGGGCACGCCTGCACATCGTCGCCGGTCGCCGTGAAGACCGCCTGCTGTTCGACGTGCAGGCCGCCATTGCCGCCGCCGAAGGGCTCGAGCCCTCGGCAGCCCACCGTCCCAGCGAAGTGCTGATGAAGCGCTACTACCGGGCAGCCAAGCTGGTGACCCAGCTGAACACGATCGTCCTGCAGAACATCGAAGAACGGCTGTTTCCGCACGAGGATCCGCAGCCGCAGCCGATCGACGCCGTGTTCGTCGCCCGCGGCGAGATGCTCGACATCGTCGATGACAACGCGTTCGACCGCGATCCCGACGCGCTGCTGCGCGGCTTCCTGGTCCTGCAGCAGCACCCCGACCTCAAGGGCATGACCGCTCGGCTGCTGCGCGCGCTGTGGCATGCGCGCTTCCTGATCGACGCCGATTTCCGCCGCGACCCGCGCAACCGCGAGACGTTCATCGCCATCCTGCGGCAACCGCGCGGCATCGTGCACGGCCTGCGGCGGATGAACCAGTGGTCCGTGCTGGGCCGCTACCTGCCGGTGTTTCGCCGCATCGTCGGCCAGATGCAGCACGACCTGTTCCACGTCTACACCGTGGACCAGCACATCCTGCAGGTGGTCCGCAACCTGCGCCGCTTCACGATGGCCGAATACGCGCACGAGTATCCGCTGTGCAGCCAGCTGATCGCCGAGTTCGGCCGGCACTGGCTGCTGTACGTCGCCGCGCTGTTTCACGACATCGCCAAGGGCCGCGGCGGCGACCACAGCGAACTGGGCGCGCGCGATGTGCGCGTGTTCTGCCGGCAGCACGGGATCCGCGGCGAAGACGCCGCGCTGGTCGAGTTTCTCGTCCGGCACCACCTGACGATGTCCCAGGTGGCCCAGAAGCAGGACATCGCCGATCCCGAGGTGGTCGGCCGTTTCGCCGAGCTGGTCGGCACGGAGCGCCGGCTCACGGCGCTGTACCTGCTCACGGTCGCCGACATCCGCGGGACCAGCCCGCGCGTCTGGACCAGCTGGAAGGGCAAGCTGCTCGAGGATCTGTTCCGCATGACGCGGCGACGCCTCGGCGGCGAGGCGCTGCCGGCCACCGCAGTGCTCGAGGGACGCACCGAGGAGGCGCGCCGCATCCTCGACCTGTACGGCATCTCGGCCGCCGCGCACGAACCGTTGTGGCAGCAGCTCGACGTCGTCTACTTCATGCGCAACAGCGCCCGCGAGATCGCCTGGCACACGCGGACCCTGCTCGCCCACGTGAACACCGACCGCGCCATCGTCCGTTCTCGGCTGGCCGCGACCGGCGACGCCGTCGAGGTGCTGCTGTACGTGCGCGATCAGAAGGACCTGTTCGCGCGCGTGTGCGGCTACTTCGACAGCCGCAACCTTTCGATCCTGGACGCCAAGATCCACACGACGCGGCACGGCTACGCGCTCGACTCGTTCCTGGTCACCGACCACGGCCGTACCGACTACCGCGAGTTGCTGGGACTGATCAACAAGCAGCTCGCCGACTGGATCGAGGCCATCACGCCGCTGCCACCGCCGGTCAAGGGCCGCCTGTCACGCCATTCGCGGCATTTCCCGGTCGCCCCCAATGTCACGCTGGCTGCCGGCGAGCGCGGTCGCCAGCACCTCCTTTCGATCACCACCACCGACCGCATCGGGCTGCTCTACGCCATCACCCGAGTGCTCGCAACGCACGATGTCAACGTGCACACCGCGAAGATCAACACGCTCGGCGAGCGCGTCGAGGACGTGTTCCTGATCGACGGCGCGATCCTGGAGGACGGGCGCGGCCAGGCCCAGATCGAGCGCGACCTGCTCGACGCGATCAGCCCCTGAGCACTGGCCCTGCCGGGTCAGTCGTCGGCGCTCGGCGCGCCGGCAAGCTCGGGGAAGAGGACTTCGGTGAAACCGAACCGTGCCAGATCGCGCACCCGCATCGGGTACAGGATGCCGTCGAGGTGGTCGCACTCGTGCTGCACGACGCGCGCATGGAAACCCTCCGCCGTGCGCTCGATGGGCCGGCCTTCAGGATCGAAGCCGCTGTAGCGCAGCCTGCGATGGCGGGGCACCACGCCACGCAGGCCGGGCACCGACAGGCAGCCTTCCCAGCCCTCCTCCATCGCCTCGTCCAGCGGCTGCAGGTGCGGGTTGACGAGGATCGTCCGCGGTACCGGCGGCTCGTCCGGATAGCGCGGATTCGGCGCACCGTCCGCCGAGCCGAAGATCACCACCCGCAGCGGCACGCCGATCTGCGGCGCAGCGAGCCCGGCGCCGTCGGCCGCCTGCATCGTGTCGAACATGTCGTCGAGGAGCTGCCGCAGCTCAGGCGTGCCGAACGCCGTGACCGGCTGCGCGACCTGCAGCAGGCGCGGGTCGCCCATCTTCAGGATCGGCCGGATCATGGCGCGCCGCGCAGCGCCTGCTCGAGGATCCGTACCGCCCGCGTCACCGTTTCCCTCATCACGCCCTCGAGGTCATCGAGCTTGATTTCGCGTTTGCTTTCGCCGCGTCCCGCCGCATGGTTGACGACCACGCCGAGCGCGGCGTAGTCGAGCTCCGCCTCCCGTGCCAGCGCGGCTTCCGGCATGCCGGTCATGCCGACCACGTCGCCGCCATCGCGGGCGATGCGCTCGATCTCCGCCGCCGTTTCCAGGCGCGGCCCCTGACAGCAGGCATAGGTCGCGCCGTCGATGATCGGCTCGCCCGCGGCCTGCGCCGCCTGCAGGAGCATCGCCCTCAGCTTCGCCGAATAGGGGAGCGTGAAGTCGATGTGGATGACTCTTGCTTCCGCGCCCTCGAAGAACGTGCTCTTGCGGCTGTGCGTGTAGTCGATGATCTGGTCGGGCACGACCAGAGCGCCGGGCCCGAGGTCCGCGCGGACGCCGCCGACCGTGGCCACCGAGAACACGCCCTGCACGCCGATTTCCTTGAGCGCCCAGATGTTGGCCCGATAGTTGATTTCGTGCGGCGCTATCGTGTGGCCGTAGCCGTGCCGCGCCAGGAACACCACGTCACGGCCGGCGAACCGACCGAAGGTCAGCGCGCCGGAAGGCTCGCCATAGGGCGAGCGCATCACCTGCCGGCGCGGATTCTGCAGCGCCGACAGCTTGGCCAGGCCGCTGCCGCCGATGATCGCGTACATCCGTCAGTGCCCCTTCAGTAGATTCATCAGTTCATCCTCGTCGATCACGCGCACGCCGAGCGCGCGGGCCTTGTCGAGCTTGCTGCCGGCCTCTGCGCCGGCCACGACGAAGCTCGTCTTCTTCGATACCGACCCCGCGACCTTGCCGCCCGCGGCGACGACCAGTTCGGTCGCCTGTTCACGCGTCAGCGTCTGCAAGGCGCCCGTCAGCACCACGGTGGCCCCGGCCAGCGGTCCACGCCGCGCCGCGGCCTTGCCCGGCCCTTCCGGCCAGTGCACGCCGACGGCGCACAACTGTGCGATGACCTCGCGATTGTGCGGTTCGGCGAAGAAGTGCGCGATCGAAGCCGCCACGACCGGGCCCACATCCGCCACTTCGAGAAGCTGCGCTTCGTCGGCGGCCATCAAAGCTTCGAGGGAGCCGAAGTGCGCGGCCAGGTCACGCGCCGTCGACTCGCCGACATGGCGGATGCCGAGCGCGTAGATGAAGCGAGCCAGCGAGGTCGACCTTGACTTTTCCAGAGCCGAGACGACGTTCGCCGCCGACTTCTGCGCCATGCGTTCCAGCCCGGCCAGCGTGCTCACGTCGAGCCTGAACAGGTCGGCGGGCGAGTGGACCAGATCGCCGTCGACAAGCTGGTCGACCAGCTTCTCGCCGAGGCCCTCGATGTCCAGCGCCCGCCGGCTGGCGAAATGCAGCAGCGCCTGCTTGCGCTGCGCGGCGCACACCAGACCGCCCGTGCAGCGGGCCACCGCCTCGTCGGCCGGCCGTTCGACGGCTGAGCCGCACACCGGACAGCGCACAGGCATGTGGAAGAGCCTCGCGCCAGGCGGCCGCTTTTCGGGAACGACGGCGACGACCTCGGGAATCACGTCCCCGGCGCGGCGCACGATCACGGTGTCGCCGATGCGCACGTCCTTGCGCCGTATCTCTTCTTCGTTGTGCAGGGTGGCGTTGGTCACCGTCACGCCACCGACCTGCACCGGTGCCATCCGCGCCACCGGCGTCAGCGCACCCGTGCGGCCGACCTGAACATCGATGCCGATCACTTCGGTGAGCGCCTCCTGCGCAGGAAACTTGTGCGCGACCGCGAAACGGGGCGCGCGCGAAACGAACCCCAGCGCCTGCTGCAGGCGCGTGTCGTTGACCTTGTAGACGACTCCGTCGATGTCATAGGGCAATCGCGCGCGACGTTCGCCGATCTCGCGGTAATAGGCGAGAAGCCCGTCGATGCCCACCGCCATCCGGCGCAGCTCGCACACCGGCAGGCCGAGTTCCGCGAACCAGTCCAGCGTGGCGGCGTGGGTCGCCGGCTCCTGTGCGCCGGCGAGTTCTCCGAGACCATAGGCGAAGAAACGAAGGTGACGGCGCGCACTGATTCTCGGATCGAGCTGGCGCAGGCTCCCGGCCGCGGCGTTGCGCGGATTGGCGAACTCCTTTTCGCCGGCCGCACGTGCGCGTTCGTTGAGCCGCTCGAGGTCGCGCCGGTACATCAGCACTTCGCCACGGACTTCGAGCACCCGTGGCCCGTTCCCGGTCAGGCGCAGCGGCACGGCTCGGATGGTGCGCACGTTCGGCGTGACGTCCTCGCCGACCAGTCCGTCGCCGCGAGTGGCGGCAAGCGCGAGGTGGCCGTCCTCGTAGCGCAGATTCACGGCCAGGCCGTCGAACTTCGGCTCGCAGGCGTACTCGACCTCTTCCGCATCGAAGCCGGCCCGCGACAGCTGCTCCCGCACGCGGACATCGAATGCGACCGCCTCCGCTTCCTCGAGCGCATTGGCCAGCGACAGCATCGGCACCGCGTGACGGACCTCGGGCAGGTCGGCACGCGGTGCGCCGCCGACGCGCTGCGTCGGCGAGTCGGGCGTGACCAGTCCGGGATGCTGCGCCTCCAGCTCCTGAAGCTCGCGGAACAGCCGGTCGTATTCGGCGTCGGGTATGGTCGGCGCGTCGAGCACGTAGTAGGCATGGTCGTGACGCGCGATTTCGTCGCGCAACGCCTGCACGCGCCTGTTCAGCCGGGCACTTTCCGCCATCGGTCCCGCTTACGAGGCGAACAGCCGGCGCGCACGCCCGGAGCCGGGCTCGATGTCCGCTGCGCGCATCTTCTCGTACAGCCGTTGCAGTGCCGGCTCGATCGCGTCGATCGAGCCCGGCGCGATCGGCCGCCCGTGATCGTCGACCACGCGTGCATTGAGCAGCGCGGCCAGCTCGCTCGCCGTCGAAAACATGGCCTGCAACGGGCATGCCGCCGGAGCCGCGACGGGCACATCGAGTTCCAGCAGGAGGCCAGACTCCGGCGTCAGGCGCACGGCAAACAGCGGCAACCCGTCCTCGCCGCGCCGCATCCAGCGCCGTTCGCCATCCGCCTCGAGCCCCACCGCCTGCACTGCCTTGTGGACCTGGGCCGGGTTGAAGACGCCTTCGCCGGGCTGCAGCGTCAGTCCGATCTGCACGTCGAACTGCGCGATCTGCCCCTCGAGCTCTGCGGCACGACTGCGCAGCAGCGGCAGCTCCGGTGGATCGAAGTCGGCGTCGAGTGCCACCGCCACCTGCTGCACGGCGGCGATGAATTTCGATGCCTCGATATCGCCGAGCCGGCCCCTGCGGCTGGCGATCTGGATCGAGGCCAGCAGTTCGCTGTAGAAGCCAAAACGGTCGGGCAGCACCCACTGCTCGGCGCGTGCATCCCAGGCCACCACATGCACCGGCAGCCCGCAGTCGAGGCGCAGCAATGGCGCCGTTGCGTCGATCACGGCCACGCCGTCGACGGCATGTGCGCAGCGCAGTTCGAGCGCGCAGTCGAGCATTGGATCTTCGCTCCAGCCCGGCAGGTGCGGTCGCGGGTGTGGCGGCTCGGCGGTCTCGGCCTGAGCGGCTCCGCCTGCGCCCGCGGGCAGTTCGCCGAGGCGCGGTTCGATGCGGCTGCCGCCGTTGTCCCGGTCGGCGGCCGCGGGCGCCAGAAGCGGGTCGCGATCCGGGACGCCCATTCGCTCGCGCAGGCGGCGGACCTGCCGCCGCTCCTGCCACTTGCTCCACCCGTACAGCAGCACGAGGACCACCAGCGCGGCCGCGACGAGGGCGATGTGCAGGTCGGTCATGTCCGCGGATGGCGACGGCACACGCCTCAGGCGGCGTCGGCGGTGAGCCTGGCTGCGCTGTCGATGTCGACCGCCACGACGCGCGACACGCCCTGTTCCTGCATCGTCACGCCGATCAGCTGCTCGGCCATCTCCATCGCGATCTTGTTATGGGTGATGAACAGGAACTGCGTGCCGGGTGTGGACTCGCGACTGGTCATCGAACGCACCAGCGCGCAGAAGCGCTCGGTATTCGGGTCGTCGAGCGGCGCGTCGACCTCGTCGAGCAGGCAGAACGGCGCCGGGTTGAGCTTGAACAGCGCAAAAACGAGCGCAATGGCGGTCATTGCCTTCTCGCCACCGGACAGCAGGTGAATCGTGCTGTTGCGCTTGCCCGGCGGCTGGGCCATGACCTGAACGCCGGCGTCGAGGATCTCCTCTCCCGTCATCAGCAGCCGCGCTTCGCCGCCGCCGAACAGCCTCGGGAACAACTGGCCGAACTGGACGTTCACCTGGTCGAACGTGCTCTGCAGCAGTTCGCGAGTCTCGCGGTCGATGCGGCGGATCGCATCCTCGAGCGTGTCGATCGCCGCAGTCAGGTCGGCTGACTGCGAATCGAGGAACTGCTTGCGCTCGCGGCTCGACTCGAGCTCCTGCAGCGCGGCCAGATTGACCGCGCCAAGGGCCTCGATTTCTGCCGCGAGACGGGTGATCTCGGCCTGCAGCGCGGAAGCGCGCAGCGGTGCGGCCTGCAGCCGCTCGTTGAGACTCGCCTCGTCGGCGTGTACGTCGGCCAGCAGCTGAGCGAACTGTTCGACGCTCAGCCGTGCCGCCTGCTCCTTCAGTTGCAGCTCGGTGATCTTGTCTCTTCGCGGCTGCACGTCGCGCTCGAGCAGCATGCGCTCCTCGTCGACGCTGCGCACCTGCTGCGCGAGTTCGTCGAGGCGACTGCGCGCCTCGCGCAAGCGCGCCTCGGCCTGCGCCCGCTGCGCCAGCAGACCATCGAGGCCCGTCCGCGCGGCCGTGTCGTCGAGGCTGGCCAGCTGCGCCTGCGCCGCCTGCTGGTCGAGCAGCAGGCGCGACGCGTCGGCCGCGGCCGACTCGATTGCATGCAGCACGTCGATGCGCCGCTGTCCGGCGGCGCCGACTTCGAACTCGTGCCGCTGAACTTCGGCGGCCAGTCGGCTGCGCTGCTCGCGTCCCTCGCGCGCGGCGCGGTCGGCGTCCTCGTACCCGACGCGCGCCGCCTCCGCCGCCTGTTGCTTGTCGGCCAGTGCCTCGTCGAGTTCGGTGAAGCGCCGCTCCGCCTCGCCACGGAGCGCGAGCAGCTCGCGCTCGTGCCCGTCGACCTCGGCAAGCTCGGCTTCGATCTGGCCGCCGCGGTGTCGCACGCGCTCGACGAGTTCCGACAGGCGCACGATCTCGAGCTGCTGCGCATGCGCCAGGCTGCGGAACCGCTCCACCGCCCGGCGCTGCGTCTCTTCGGCAGCCGTGGCTTCGCGCAGCTCCGCGTCGCAGCGCGCCAGCGCGCCGACCGCGTGCTCCACGAGCAGCTTCTGGGCGC
The DNA here is from genome assembly GCA_963847675.1 of uncultured beta proteobacterium. Lineage (GTDB taxonomy): Bacteria > Pseudomonadota > Gammaproteobacteria > Burkholderiales > Burkholderiaceae_F > JADJWR01. The sequence continues at coordinate 416,252 of CAWKAP010000005.1, read as the reverse complement.
GCTGCTCCTTCTCCAGGTTCTCGATCTCCTGGCGCCGGGCCAGCAGCCCGGACTTGCGGTCGTCCGGCGCGTAGAAGCGCAGACCGTAGCGCGACACCAGATGGCCGCCGCGCACCACGAACTGGCCGCCCGGCGGCAGCTGCTCGCGCGCGGCGAGCGCCTGCGCCAGATCGTCGGCAACGAAAACGCCGGCGAGCCAGTCGCCGAGCACGGCCGCCAGCGCGGCATCGTGGCCGCGCACGCGGTCGCTCAGGCGCGCGAATCCGGCCAATGGCGCCGGCTCGCGGGCGACCGCCCCGGCAGTCGTGTAGAACGCGACTCGCGCCGGCGGCGCGTCGCCGGCCAGCGCAGCCAGCGTGTCCAGACGGCCGACCTCGAGTCCCTCGATCCGGTCGCGCAGCACGGTCTCGAAGGCGACTTCCCAGCCCGCATCGACCTGCATCCGACGGAAAAGCCTCGGCAGAGCGTCCAGACCCTGCTCGCGCAGCCAGGGATCGAGCCTTTCGTCGGCCTCGACGTTGGACTGCAGTTCGCGCAACGCGGTGAGCCGCGCCTCGAGCCTTGCCAGCGAATCCGTTTCGCGCGTGCGTGACTCGAGCAGCGCGTGCCGCTCGGCCTGCGCCCTGGCGAGCTGGGTCTGCGCCGTTTCCTGCTGCCGGCTCGCGGCCGCCAGTTCGCTCTCCAGCCGCTCCGCCTCCGACTTCAGCTGCGCCAGGCGGGCTTCATCCGGCGCCCCCAGATGGCCGCGCTCCTCGCTCAGTCGCTCGCGCCGCTGGCCGAGCGCAGCAAGCTGCCGGTCGATGCCGCGCTGTTCCGCGCCCGCTCCTTCGATCGCCTGCTCCGCCAGCGCCGACGCCGCGCGAGCCGCGCTGAGGGCATCGCGCGCGGCCGCGTAGGCCGACTCGAGATCCGGCAAGCCGGTCTCGTGTTCGAGCAGGCGGCTCTGTGCCTGCGCCACGCCCGCCTCGCCATCGGCGATCTGTCGCGTCAGGTCTTCGGCACGCGCCTTCAGATCCGCTTCCTCGCCGAGGCGTCTATCGCGCGTGGCCGTCAGGGTCGCCACCTGCGTGGCGAGCCGCTCGCGGCCTTCGGCGACCAGGCGCAATTCCGACTCCAGCTTGCCGATTTCGGCGTTGACGTTGAGCAGTGCGGACTGAGCCTCGTGCAGTGCGTCGGCGCCGGCGTAATGCGCGCTGCGCGCTTCCTCGAGGCGGCGCTCGGCAGCTCTCAGCTCGGCGACGTGCGCCTCGAGCGCAACGGTGCGCAACTCGATGTCGCGCGCCGCCTTGTCCTGCTCGGCCTGGGCGTCGCACCTGCGCGTCAGCCACAGCAGCCGCTGCTGCTCGTCGTGATCCGCTTTCAGCTGCTGGTAGTGCTGCGCAACCTGGGCCTGCCCTTCCAGCCTGTCGATCTGCGCCTCGAGCTCGCGCAGGATGTCCTCGACGCGGGTCAGATTGTCCCGGGTGTCGCGCAGGCGGTTCTCGGTCTCGCGGCGGCGCTCGCGGTACTTCGAAACCCCGGCCGCTTCCTCGAGGAACACGCGCAGCTCCTCCGGCCGCGCCTCGATGATGCGCGAGATCATGCCCTGGCCGATGATCGCGTAGGCACGGGGCCCCAGCCCGGTGCCGAGGAACATGTCCTGCACGTCGCGCCGCCGCACGCTGTGGTTGTTGATGTAGTAGCTCGATGCGCCGTCGCGAGTGAGCACGCGCCGGACGGCGATTTCACCGAAGCGGCCCCACTCGCCCTGCAGCCGGCCGTCGGAATTGTCGAACACCAGCTCGACGCTGGCGCGCCCGCCCGGCTTGCGGTTCACCGACCCGTTGAAGATCACGTCCTGCATCGACTCGCCGCGCAGTTCGGCGGCCTTCGACTCGCCGAGCACCCAGCGCACGGCGTCGATGACGTTCGATTTCCCGCAGCCGTTGGGCCCGACGACGCCGACCAGGCTGCCGGGTACTTCGATCTGCGTCGGATCGACGAATGACTTGAATCCGGCGAGCTTGATCTGCCGAAGATGCACGTTGCGTTTTCCCGGGAAGACGACGCGCCGCCGGAGAATTCTGGCTTCGACGCATCGGGGCTGTTGCGATGGCTTCGTATAATACTGCCCGCCACTCACATCACTCTTCAGTCAGGGCGCGCCGATGGCCACCCGTCCCGCAGCGACGCTGGACACTTTCGCGAATCCGAGTCCAGAGCGCGACTACCTGGTCCACATCGAGATTCCCGAGTTCACCTGCCTGTGCCCGCTGACGGGGCAGCCGGATTTCGCGACCCTGGTACTCGACTACGTGCCTGACGCGCGCAACGTCGAGCTGAAGAGCCTCAAGCTCTACGCCTGGTCGTACCGGGACAAGGGCGTGTTCCACGAGGCGGTGACGAATGTCATCGTCGACGACCTCGTTCGCGCGCTCAAGCCGCGATTCCTGCGCCTGACGGCGCGCTGGTACGTTCGCGGCGGCATCTTCACGACCGTGGTGGCGGAACACCGCAAGCGCGGCTGGAAGCCCGCGCCACACATCGAGCTGACGCGCTTCGAGCCGTCGTCGAGCGTGCGGGGATGAATCCCGACCTCGCGCGCCTGCAGCCGTACCCGTTCGAGCGGCTGCGCCAGCTGCTGGCCGGCAATACGCCGCCGGCCGGCCTGGCGCCGATCAACCTGTCGATCGGCGAGCCGAAGCACGCCACGCCGAAACTGCTCTTCGATGCATTGACGGCAGCGCTGCCGACGCTTGCCAGCTACCCGAGCACGCTCGGCAGCGACGCACTGCGCGAGTCGATCGCCGCCTGGCTGGCGCGCCGCCACGGGCTGTCGCAGATCGACCCCGCCACGCAGGTGATGCCGGTGGCCGGGTCACGCGAGGCGTTGTTTGCCTTTGCGCAGACTGTCGTCGACCGCAGCCGTGGCGCGCGCGTCGTGATCCCCAATCCCTTCTATCAGATCTACGAGGGGGCCGCGCTGCTGGCCGGTGCGCAGCCGCTGTTCCTGCCGTGCACGCCGGAAAACGGCTTCCGGATGGATTTCTCCGCACTCGACGCGGCGACCTGGTCGCAGGTGCAGCTGGTCTACGTGTGTTCGCCGGGCAACCCGCACGGCCGGGTGATGGCCCTGCCTGAATGGCGCACGCTGTTCGAGCTGGCCGACCGCCACGATTTCGTCATTGCCAGCGACGAGTGCTACTCGGAGATCTACTTCGACGAAGATGCGCCGCCGCTGGGCGGCCTGCAGGCCGCGACCGCGCTGGGCCGCACGGGTTTCGAGCGGCTGGTCGCCTTCGGAAGCCTGTCGAAGCGGTCCAACGCGCCGGGCCTGCGCTCCGGTTTCGTCGCCGGCGACGCCGCGGTGCTCAGGAGCTTCTTTCTCTACCGTACTTACCATGGCACGGCGCTCGGTCCGGCGGTGCAGGCGGCGAGCGTCGCTGCGTGGCGCGACGAGGCACACGTGGTCGAGAACCGGCGCAAGTACGCGTCGAAGTTCCGCCACGCCACGCCGATCGTGCAGCAGGTGCTCGACACCTCCGTGCCGGACGCCGCCTTCTATCTCTGGGCGCGCACGCCGATTGACGACGCCGAGTTCGCGCGCCGGCTGCATGCACGGTTCAACGTGACCGTGCTTCCCGGCAGCTATCTTTCGCGCACCTGTGACGGGCTCAATCCCGGCGCCGGATTCGTTCGCATCGCCCTTGTCGCGGAGGAAGCGGAAGTCATGGAAGCCGCGCACCGCATCGCCGAGTTTGGCCGCTCACTCTGAGGACGCCATGTCAGTGCAAGACATCATCGATCAAGCATGGGAAGACCGCGCCAGCCTGGGCCCCGCGACGACCGGCCCGGTCCGCAGCGCGGTGGAGGACACCCTGGCCCGCCTCGACGCGGGCGAACTGCGCGTCGCTGAAAGGCGCGCAGGCCAGTGGATCGTCCACCAGTGGGCCAAGAAGGCCGTGCTGCTGTCTTTCCGCCTCTCGGACAACCGGGCCATGGGCTTCGGCGGCGACGATCCGTTCCGTTTCTACGACAAGGTCGAGACCAAGTTCGCCGGCTGGAGCGAGGCGCAGTTCCGCCAGGCCGGCGTCCGCGTGGTGCCTCCGGCGGTGGCACGCCGCGGCGCCTACATCGCGCGCAACGTGGTGCTGATGCCTTCGTTCGTGAACATCGGCGCCTACGTCGACGAGGGAACGATGGTCGACAGCTGGGCCACCGTCGGGTCCTGTGCGCAGATCGGCAGGAACGTCCATCTCTCCGGGGGCGTGGGCATCGGGGGCGTGCTGGAGCCCCTGCAGGCCAATCCGACGATCATCGAGGACAACTGCTTCATCGGCGCCCGCTCCGAGGTCGTCGAGGGCGTGATCGTCGAGGAGAACTCGGTGCTCGGCATGGGTGTGTTCATCGGCCAGAGCACCAAGATCTTCAACCGCGAAACGGGCGAGATCTCCTACGGCAGGGTGCCGGCCGGCTCGGTGGTCGTTGCCGGTTCGCTGCCGGCGGCGAACTGCAATCTCTACTGCGCGGTGATCGTCAAGCAGGTCGATGCCCGCACCCGCGCCAAGACCGGGATCAACGAGCTCCTTCGACTCGCCGTAGACGGCGGCTGACGGCGCGGCGCAGGAGCGGTTCGGATTCGTCCTTTCGACCTAAGCGCCCGGCTTTCCCTCGGCGAGGCGTCTGCGTAAGCTAGTCAGGTAGGCGCGCGACCCCAACCGGAGGAGGCATGGCGCTCGATAGGCTTTTCCAGCTCATGGCCGAGAAGAATGCCTCGGACCTGTTCATTTCGGTCGGCTCGCCGGTCACGATCAAGATCAACGGCGTGTGCGTTCCGGTCAACCAGGAAAGGCTGGTTCCCGAGCAGGTGATCGGCCTTCTTGCCGAGCGGCTCACCGACAGCCATTTCCGCGAACTGGAAGAGAAACGTGAACTGAATCTCGGCCTGCCGGTGCAGGGACTCGGCAGCTTCCGCCTGAGTGCCTTCCTGCAGCGCGGTACCGCCTCGGCGGTGATCCGTTTCATCCCGCACGACGTGCCGCGGCTGGACAGCCTGACGCTGCCCGACATGCTCAAGGACCTGGTGCTCGAGCGCCGCGGACTGATCCTGGTCGTCGGCGCGGCCGGCTCCGGAAAGTCGACCACGATCGCCTCGATGCTCGATCATCGCAACGAGCTGATGAGCGGTCACATCCTGACCTTCGAGGACCCGATCGAGTTCCTGTTCCGCAACAAGAAATCGATCGTCAACCAGCGCGAGATCGGCGCCGACGCGCTCAGCCTGCAGGTGGCGATGAAGAACGCGATGCGGCAGGCGCCGGACGTGATGTTCATCGGCGAGATCCGCGATCGCGAAACGATGGGCGCCGCGGTGGCCTACTCGATGAGCGGCCATCTGGTCGTGGCGACGATGCATGCGACCAACAGCTCGCACGCGCTCAACCGCGTCATCAGCTTCTACTCGCCGGAGACGCGCCAGGCGCTGTTCCAGGACCTGGCCGCATCGCTGAAGGCAATCGTGTCGCAACGCCTGTTGCGCGCGAAACGCAGCGGCCGGATGCCGGCCGTCGAGATCCTGCAGAACAGCGGCCACATGACCGACCTGATCGAGCGCGGCGACGTGCCGGCAATCAAGGAGGCCATGGAGAGGAGCCTGGCGCCGGGCAGCCAGTCCTTCGAGCAGAGCCTGTATACGCTGCTTCAGAAGGACCTCATCACGCGCGACGACGCGCTTGCCGCCGCCGACTCGAAGAACAACCTGCTGTGGATGATCAACAACTCGGGCAAGGTGCAGCAGGCGCCGGCCGCCGCGACGCCCAAGCAGGAGCCGGAGCCCGCGTCCTTCTCGGAGTTCACGCTGAACATCTGATCCGGCGCACTCGAACCCGAGCCGCTCCGCCTGGCGCCCGGCGGCCCGTCGGACTGCCGTAAGCTTCGGCGCCGCGCCGCATGTCGCAAGTGCCCGATGTCCGCAACCCTCGAACTGACGCAACAACTGATCGGCTGCCGTTCCGTCACGCCCGAGGACGGGGGCTGCCAGCCGCTGGTCGCGGCCCGCCTCGCGCCGCTGGGTTTTCGTGCCGAGACCATCGCCCGCAACGGCACGACGAACCTCTGGCTGCGTCGCGGCAGGCAGCGACCGACGGTGGTTTTCGCCGGCCACACCGACGTCGTCCCACCCGGGCCACGCGATCAGTGGACGAGCGATCCGTTCGTTCCCGCAGTCCGCGACGGCATACTGTTCGGCCGGGGCGCTTCCGACATGAAGAGCTCGGTGGCCGCTTTCGCGATTGCGGCCGAGGAATTCGTCCGCGCCCACCCCGATCACAGCGGTTCGATCGCCCTGCTGCTGACCTCCGACGAGGAGGGGCCGGCCACCGACGGCACCGTTGCCGTCATCGAGCAGCTCACGGCGCGCGACGAAGCCATCGATTACTGCATCGTCGGCGAGCCGACGTCTGTCGAGCACCTCGGCGACATGATCAAGAATGGCCGCCGCGGCTCGCTGTCGGGCCGGCTGGTCGTTCAGGGGATCCAGGGCCACGTCGCCTATCCCCATCTGGCGCGCAATCCGGTCCACCTGGCGGCGCCTGCGCTTGCCGACCTCGCCGCGGAAGTCTGGGACCACGGCAACGCCCACTTTCCACCGACGACCTTCCAGATCTCCAACGTCCGTGCCGGCACCGGGGCGCTGAACGTCATCCCCGGCACCTGCGAGGTCGAGTTCAACCTTCGCTTTGCGCCGGTGTCGACGGCTGCAGCCCTGATGCAGCGTGTCGAGGAAATCCTGCGCCGGCACCGGCTCGACTTCGAGATCACGTGGACGGTCGGCGCACAACCGTTCCTGACCGAGCCCGGCCGTCTGAGCGAGGCGCTGGCGGCCGCGGTCGAAGTGACCGTCGGCCGGCGCCCGCAGCTGTCGACCACCGGTGGCACGTCGGACGGCCGCTTCATCGCATCGATCTGCCCGCAGGTGGTCGAATTCGGTCCGACGAACGCGACGATCCACAAGGTCGACGAGTGCATCCGCCTGGCCGACCTCGAACCGCTGAAGAACGTCTACCGGCGCACACTTGAATTCCTGCTGACGGAAGCTGAGAAATGAGCATTGACGCCCAGGCCAATCTGCGCACGATCCGCGATGTCTTGCGTTACGCCGTCACACGGATGAACGAGGGCGGGGTTTTCTTCGGTCACGGCCAGGCCGATGCGGTCGACGAGGCGCTGTTCCTGGTGCTGCGCTCTCTGCAGCTGCCGCTGGAGCGCGCCGACCTCTTCCTCGACGCTTTCCTGACCCATGCCGAGATCAACGCGCAGATCCAGCTGATCGACCAGCGCGTACGCAAGCGGGTACCGGCTGCGTACCTGCTGCGCGAAGCCTGGCTGCAGGGCTACCGGTTCTACGTCGACGAGCGGGCGATCATTCCGAGATCGTTCCTTGCCGAACTGCTGAAGGACGGACTCGCGCCCTGGGTGCAGAAGCCTCAGGCGGTTGCCGACGTGCTCGACATGTGCACCGGCTCGGGCTGCCTGGCGGTGATGGCGGCAGACGTCTTTCCTGCCGCGCAGGTCGATGCCGTCGATGTCTCGCCCGACGCACTGGCGGTGGCCAAGCGCAACATCGCCGACTATCAGATGGCGCGACGGATCAGCCCGGTGCAGTCCGACCTGTACGGCGATATGCCGAGCAAGCGCTACGACATCATCGTGTGCAACCCGCCCTACGTGACCGACGAGTCGATGGCCAACCTGCCGCGCGAGTACCAGCAGGAGCCGAAGCTTGCCCTGGCTGGCGGCGCCGACGGCATGGCGATCGTGCGTCGCGTGGTCCGCGGAGCGCGCGGCTACCTCAAGCGTGGTGGCCTGCTGTTCGTCGAGGTCGGTGGCGGGCGTGCGGCCGTCGAGCAGGGGTTGAAGGACGTTCCGCTGACCTGGCTCACGACCAGTGACGGCGACGACACGGTGTTCATGGCCAGGCAGGAAGAACTGCCCTGACGCAGTGCGCGGTTCGCGGTGAACCGCGAGCGGTAGGAGAGTGCGGGGCCGGCCGGACACCGCGGTGCCTTCCCTGCTCCTCGGCTGCGGCGCTTCCAGCGCCGGCACGGCGCCGCGCAAGTAACCGATCGTGGATTACCGGTCACAGGCCACCCCTTAACATCCGCGCATGCTGCGCCTGATTGAACTGGCGGCCGCGCGCGGCGTCCGCACGCTCTATAGCAACGTCTCGCTGACTGCGTCGCCCGGCGAGCGCATCGGCCTGACCGGCGCCAACGGATCCGGCAAGTCCACGCTGTTCGCCCTTCTCCTCGGCGAACTGTCGCCCGAGTCGGGGCGCATCGAGGCGCCGTCACCGGCCCGCATTGCGCACGTGGCGCAGGACATCGAGGCAAGCGGCGATGCCGCGCTCGATTACGTCGTGGCTGGGCACGCGCCGCTCGTCGCCGCCCGCGCCGAGCTCGCTGCCGCCGAGGCCGATGACGACGACCTGCGGCTGTCGCACGCGCACGCGCAGCTCGCCGAGCTGAACGAGGGGGCGATCGCCGCGCAGGCGGCGAGCGTTCTGGGCGGTCTCGGATTCGCGCCGTCCGACCTCGCGCGTCCGGTTGCCGAGTTCTCCGGCGGCTGGCGTAACCGGCTGGCCCTGGCGCGGGCGCTGATGCGTCCGGCGGACCTGCTGCTGCTCGACGAGCCGACCAATCACCTCGACCTCGATTCGGTCATCTGGCTCGAAGCGTGGCTGAAACGGCAACCCGCGACCGTCCTGCTCATCTCGCACGATCGCGAGTTCCTCGACCGCTCGACCACGGTCACCTGGAACATCGCCGACGGCGCGATCCGCCGATACGCCGGCAACTACAGCGCGTTCGAGCTGGCGTGGGCCGAGCAGCAAAGGCAGCAGGACGCCGCGGCGAAGGCCTATGCCCGCACGGCCGCGCACCTGCAGAGTTTCGTCGACCGGTTTCGTGCGAAGGCCACCAAGGCCCGGCAGGCGCAAAGCCGGATCAAGATGCTCGAGCGTCTGGTGGCCATCGAGCCGGCGCGCGCCAGCCGCGAGTGGCGCTTCGAGTTTCCCGAGCCGCGCCGTCTTCCCGAGCGCCTGCTCGACGCCGAGGACCTTTGCCTGTCCTATGGCCCGCGCACCATCCTCGATGACGTCAGCTTCCTGATCCGTTCCGGCGACCGGATCGGCGTGCTCGGCGTCAATGGCGCCGGCAAGTCGACCCTGGTCAAGAGCATCGCCGGGGATCTGGCGCCGGCCAGCGGCGAATTGCGCCGCGGCAACGGCCTGGTGATCGGCTACTTCGCACAGCATCAGCTCGACCAGCTCCGTCCAGACGAATCTCCTCTGCAGCACTTGCGCCGCCTCGCACTGGAGACGGAGCCGCTGGCGCGCGAGCAGGACCTGCGCAATTTCCTCGGCCAGTTCCGTTTCGGCGCGGAGATGGCATCGAGCCCGGTCGGACCGATGTCGGGCGGCGAGAAGGCGCGCTGCGCCCTTGCATTGCTGGCGTGGAGCCGGCCGAATCTGCTGTTGCTGGACGAGCCGACCAACCATCTCGACATGGAGACACGCGAGGCACTGACGATGGCGCTGTCGTCCTTCGGCGGTGCGCTGATCCTCGTTTCGCACGATCGTCACCTGCTGCGGGCGGCGACCGATCAGCTCTGGCTCGTCCACGACGGCCGCGTCGCCCCTTTCGAAGGCGACCTCGACGAGTACGCGGCACTGGTGCTCGCAAGCAGGAAGATCTCGCGCGAACGGGAATCGGGACCTCCCGCCGAGGCGGTCAATCGGCGCGACGGGCGCCGCGAGGCGGCACGCGAGCGCCAGCGCCTTGCCAATGCGCGCCGGCCGGTGCAGCAGAAGATCGACCGCCTCGAAGACGAAATCGCCCGACTCACTTCGGAGCTGCGCGACCTCGACAGCCGCCTGGCGGCGCCGGACTTCTATCACGACGCCGGCGACGAGGTCGCCGAGGCACTCCGTACGCGCGGCACGCTGGCGCTACGCCTCGATCAGCTCGAATCGCGCTGGCTGCAACTGCATGGTGAACTGGAGTCCATCGAATGACCGACGCCCCTCTCGCGGGACTGCGCATCATCGACATGACCCGGCTGCTGCCCGGACCGGCGATGACCATGCACCTGGCCGACTTCGGTGCCGACATCCTGAAGGTCGAGGACACCGGCGAAGGAGATGCCATGCGAAGGTTCCCTCCGACGGTCGAACTGGCATCGGGCGAGCAGGTCAACACGGCCTTCGAAGCGACCAATCGCGGCAAGCGCTCGATTGCGATCGACCTGAAGCAGGCCGCAGGACGTGAACTGCTGCTGCAGCTCGCCGCGACCGCCGACGCGCTGGTCGAGGGCTTCCGCCCCGGCGTGCTCGACCGGCTCGGCATCGGATGGGAGGCCATGCAGCGGTGCAATCCGAAGCTGGTCCTGTGTTCGCTGACCGGTTATGGTCAGAGCGGACCGCTGGCCCTGCACGCCGGCCACGATCTGAACTACTGCGCCATGACCGGCGTGCTCGACCAGAATCGCGCGGCCGGCCGGCCCGCGATTCCCAACCTCCAGATCGGCGATCTGCTGGGCGGCACGCTGGGCGCGCTCTCCGCGCTGCTGATTGCCCTGCTCGCCGCACGTCAGACGGGCCGGGGCCGCCACGTGGACGTCGCGATGACCGACGGACTGCTGGCCCACCACCTGATTCCGCATTCGGCCATCGACGCGGGCAGGACGCCGCGTGCCGGCGAGACCCTGCTCACCGGCGGCGTGCCCTGCTACGGCGTCTACGAGACGGCCGACGCCAAACACCTGGCGCTCGGCGCGCTGGAGTTGAAGTTCTGGCAGAACTTCTGTGATGCCGCAGGCCTCGGCGACCTCCGCGAGCATCACTGGACGCGCGGACATGCGCCGGGCAGCGCCGCGGCGCAGGCGGTCACCGCTCGCGTGGCGGCCCGCATCCGCGAAAGGCGCCGCGCGGAATGGGAGGCCGTCTTCGCCAAGGCCGACGCGTGCGTGACGCCGGTCCTCACGCCCGCCGAGGCGCTGGCCCATCCGCACCATCGCGCCCGCGGCCTCGTGCACCGGCATGGCAAGGCAACGCTCGTCGGGCCATTCGCGCAGATGTCCGGTGGGGCGTTGAACGAACGCCCCGCGCCGGGAGCCGGGACAGCACACGCGCGCAATCCTCGCCGAAGCCGGCTGCAGCGGCGATCAGATCGAGCAGTTGCTGGCTGCCGGCGTGGTGCGCGAGCCGCAGACATGATCGCCCGCCGCCGCCTGCTGCTGATGCGCCATGGCGCAGTCGAGTACTTCACCGCCGAGGGGCGACCGCTGCCGGCCGACCAGGTTCCCCTCACCCAGGCTGGCGTAGAACAGGCACGGGCGGTCGGACGGATGCTGGCCGACGCCGACGTGCGGATCGAACGCGCCTGCTCGAGCGGCCTGCCGCGCACGCGCGACACGGCGGCACACGTCCTTGCCGCCATGGACCTTTCGATCGCCGTGGAACATTGGCCGCAGTTCGAGGAGATCCGCCCGGGGCGACTTGCCGACATCCCGGCCGGGCGGCTGCGTGAGTCCTTCATTGCGCCGTTCGAAGGCAACGTGCCGCCGCACACGCGCTTCCTGGGCGGCGAAACCATTGGGGAAATGGTCGGCCGCGTGCTGCCCGCGCTCCAGAATCTGCTGCGCGAGGGCGACTGGGACACCGCCCTGCTGGTGGCACACGGGGGCGTCAATCGCGCGCTGCTGTCCTGGTTCCTGACGGGTCAGCCGCTGTTTCTCGGAGGCCTGGCGCAGGATCCGGGCTGCCTGAACATCATCGACGTCGGACCGGCCCCTGCGCAGACCGTGGTCCGCGTCGTCAACTTCTGCCCGCTCGGGCCACTGCAGACGATGACACGCGCCTCGACGATGGAGCATCTGCTGCAGCAGTACATGCGCAGCAACGAAGACTCGTCGGTCCGGGAGGAATCATGAGTCAGTTGCGCGAGGTGACCGAGCGACACCGCTTCGATGTCGAACGGCTGCTGCGCTACCTGCAGGATCGACTACCCGGCTTCTCTGGGCCGTTGCAGGTACGGCAGTTCCAGGGCGGGCAGTCGAACCCCACCTACCTGCTGACCACCCCGCAGCAGCGCTACGTCATGCGCAGCAAGCCGGCACCCGCGGCGAAGCTATTGCCGTCGGCGCATGCCATCGAGCGCGAGTTCCGCGTCATGCGTGCGCTCGGCGCCAAGGGCATTCCAGTGCCCGAGGTCGTGCTGCTGTGCGAGGACGAGGCGGTGATCGGTCGCGCGTTCTTCCTGATGCAGCATGTCGAAGGTCGCGTGCTGTGGGACCCGTCGCTGCCGGGTCTTGCGCCCGCAGAGCGTGGCGCGGTTTACGACGAGATGAACCGGGTCATCGCCGCCCTGCACAGCGTCGACATCGCCGCCGCGGGTCTGGCGGACTTCGGCCGCGCCGGCAACTACTTCGAGCGGCAGATCGGCCGCTGGAGCAAGCAGTATCGGGCCTCCGCAACCGAGCCGATCGAGGCGATGGACCGGCTCATCGAGTGGCTGCCCGGGCACGTTCCGCCCGGCGACGAGACCACCGTGGTGCACGGCGACTTTCGCCTCGACAACCTGATCTTCCACCCGACCGAAGCACGGGTGCTGGCAGTGATCGACTGGGAGCTTTCCACGCTCGGCCACCCGCTTGCCGACTTCTCGTACCTGTGCATGGGCTGGCACATCCCTCCAGGCGCGTTCCGGGGCATTGCGGGACTCGATCTCGATTCGCTCGGCATTCCGTCGGAGCAGGACTTCATTCGCCGCTACTGCAGCCGGACCGGTCGACAGGGCATCGAGCACTGGAATTTCTATCTCGCGTACAACCTGTTTCGCATCGCAGCGATCCTGCAGGGCGTCTATAAGCGTGCGCTCGAAGGTCTTGCCAGCGCCGACAACGCGCTGGCCGCCGGCGCCAACGCCAAGGCGCTGGCGCAGATCGGCTGGCAATACGCGGCAAGGCCGGGCGACTGAGGGCGTTCTGCGCTGCTCTCGGCGGGCAGGGAACCACGCGTGAAACGCGGCTGGGACTTGCCCGACACAGCGTCGGGGGCTCGCAGGTACCGACCCGCCGCGTTGTTTGCCTGTTGATCGGGCTTTGCCCATAATGTTCCGACGAGAAAAGAGGAATGCCCGGCGGCCACCGTTCGACCGGGCGGAGACGAATTGGCCATCGATTGCATCCTCGAGACCCGCGGTCTCGTCAAGGAGTTCAAGGGGTTCGTCGCCGTCAGCGACGTGAACCTGCGCGTACAGCGCGGGCAGATCCATGCGCTGATCGGCCCCAACGGCGCCGGCAAGACGACGGTGTTCAACCTGCTGACCAAGTTCCTCATTCCGACCCGCGGCAGCATCCTCTACAACGGCCACGACATCACTTTCGACAAGCCGGCGCAGATCGCGCGGCGCGGCGTAATCCGCTCGTTCCAGATTTCGGCCACTTTTCCGCACCTGACGGTTCTGGAAAACGTCCGCATCGGCCTGCAACGCAAGCTGGGCACGTCGTTTCATTTCTGGAAGTCGGAGCGCTCGCTCGAGACGCTGACACCGCGCGCCATGCAGCTGCTGGAGACGGTCGGGCTGACCGAGTTCGCCGATTACGTGACCGTCGAACTGCCGTACGGACGCAAGCGCGCGCTGGAGATCGCCACCACGCTGGCGATGGATCCGGAGCTGATGCTGCTCGACGAACCGACGCAGGGCATGGGACACGAGGACGTCGAACGCGTGACCCAGCTGATCAAGCGGGTCGCCGCCAACCGCACGGTGCTGATGGTCGAGCACAACATGCACGTGGTCGCCCAGATTGCCGACACGATCACGGTCCTGGCCCGCGGCGAGGTCATCGCCGAAGGGCCCTACGAGCAGGTCTCGCAGGATCCCCAGGTGCTCGAGGCCTACATGGGCAGTGCCGACGTGGAACTGCAGGGCGCGCATGGCTAGCACCGAATACCTGCGCATCACCGATCTGCACTCGTTCTACGGCGAGTCGCACATCCTGCACGGGGTCGACCTGACCGTGAACCGCGGCGAGGTCGTCACCCTGCTCGGCCGCAACGGCGCCGGCCGCACGACGACGCTCAAGTCGATCCTCGGCCTGGTGGGCCGGCGCACGGGGTCGATCGTGATCAACGGCGTCGAGGCAGTGCATCTGCCACCGCACAAGGTTGCCCGCATGGGAATCGGCTACTGTCCCGAGGAGCGCGGCATTTTTGCCAGTCTGACCTGCGAGGAAAACCTGCTGCTGCCACCGGCGGTGGCCAGCGGCGGCATGACGGTCGACGAGATCTACGCGATGTTTCCGAACCTGCAGGAACGTCGTATGAGCCCCGGCACACGCCTGTCCGGTGGCGAGCAGCAGATGCTTTCCGTGGCGCGCATACTGCGAACCGGCGCCAGGATGCTGCTGCTCGACGAAATTTCGGAAGGCCTTGCGCCAGTCATCGTGCAGGCGCTCGGCCGGGCCATCCGCATGCTGCGCGAAAAGGGCCTGACCATCGTGATGGTCGAGCAGAATTTCCGCTTTGCCGCGCCGCTGGCCGACCGATTCTACGTGATGGAACACGGCCGCATAGTCGAGGGCTTTACCGCCGGCGAACTCGAAGCCAAGATGGGCATGTTGCACGAGTATCTCGGCGTCTGAGTGACGCTTTTCCAACTGACTTACCACTGATGAGGAAGGAGACAACATGAAATTCAAGCTCATGACGGCCCTGGTATCGGCCGCTTTCGCGTTTGGCGCCGGTGCTGCCCAGGCGCAGATTTCCGACGGCGTGATCAAGATCGGCGTGCTCAACGACATGTCGGGCCTGTATGCCGACCTGACCGGGCCGGGCTCGGTCGTCGCCGCCAAGATGGCGGTCGAGGACTTCGGTGCGGCGAAGAAGGGCATGAAGGTCGAGGTCATCGGCGCCGACCACCAGAACAAGCCCGACGTCGGCTCGACGATCGCCAGAACCTGGTACGACACGGACAAGGTCGACGTGATCGTCGACGTGCCGACCTCCTCGGTCGCGCTCGCCGTCAACCAGATCACCAAGGAAAAAGGCAAGGCTTTCCTCGTGTCGGGCGCTGCGACCTCGGACCTCACCGGCAAGGCCTGCTCGCCGAACACGATTCACTGGACCTACGACACGTGGATGCTGGCCAACGGCACCGGCAGTGCGATCGTCAAGACCGGCGGCGACACGTGGTTCTTCCTGACCGCCGACTACGCGTTCGGCCACGCGCTCGAGCGCGACACGGCAGCGGTGGTGACCAAGAACGGCGGCAAGGTGCTCGGCTCGGTCCGCACGCCGTTCCCCGGAACGGACTTCTCGTCGTTCCTGCTGCAGGCGCAGGCATCGAAGGCCAAGATCATCGGGCTGGCCAACGCCGGCGGCGACACGATCAACTCGATCAAGCAGGCCTCGGAGTTCGGCATCGTCAAGGCCGGCCAGAACCTGGCGGGCATGCTGGTGTTCCTGACCGACGTCAAGGCGCTGGGCTTGCCGACTGCGCAGGGCCTGATCTTCACCACCACCTACTACTGGGACCGCGATGACGCCAGCCGCGCATTCGCCAAGCGCTTTTCCGCACAGGCACCGCGCAACAACTACCCGACCATGATCCACGCGGGCGTTTATTCATCGGTGTTGCACTACCTGAAGGCAGTCGAAGCCGCGAAGACCGATGACGGCACAAAGGTGATCGCCAAGATGAAGGAGATGCCGACCGACGATTCGTTGTTCGGCAAAGGCTCCGTACGGGCCGACGGCCGCAAGCTTCAGCCGGCCTACCTGGTCGAGGTCAAGAAACCGAGCGAATCGCAGGGACCGTGGGACCTGCTGAAGGTCCGCGCAACGATCCCGGCCGACCAGGCGTTCCGACCCATCAACGAGGGCGACTGCCCGCTGGTGAAGAAGTGAGGCGAAGCGGCGCGCTCGCGCTGCTGTGCTCCTGTCCCGGCGCAGGCCGGGATCCGGTTCAACTGCGGTAACCACGGCCCCGGCCTGCGCCGGGGCCACGCCTCCTGAGACGGATCGAGCGAGTTCGTGGAAATCTTCGGCATCCCGACGCAGGCCCTTTTCGGCCAGTTGCTGATCGGCCTGATCAACGGTTCCTTCTACGCCCTGCTCTCACTCGGGCTGGCCGTCATCTTCGGCCTGCTGAACATCATCAATTTCACGCACGGCGCCCAGTACATGATGGGGGCGTTCTGCGCCTACCTGCTGCTGAACAAGCTCGGCATCGGCTACTGGTGGGCGCTGGCGATCTCGCCGGTCATCGTCGGCGCGACCGGCGTGCTGATCGAGCGCACCATGCTCTCGCGGCTGTACAAGCTCGACCACCTGTACGGGCTGCTGCTGACCTTCGGCCTGGCACTGATCATCCAGGGCCTGTTCCGCAACGAGTACGGTGCCTCGGGACAGCCGTACCGGATTCCCGAGGAACTGCTGGGCGGCCAGAACCTGGGCTTCATGTTCCTGCCCAACTATCGCGGCTGGGTGATCATCGCCTCGCTGATCGTCTGCTTTTCTACCTGGTTCGTGATCGAACGCACCAAGCTGGGCGCCTACCTGCGCGCCGCCACCGAGAACCCGCATCTGGTGCAAGCCTTCGGCATCAACGTGCCGCGCATGATCACGCTGACCTACGGCTTTGGCGTCGGCCTCGCCGCGCTCGCCGGCGTGATGGCCGCGCCGGTTTACCAGGTGAGCCCGCAGATGGGCGGCGACCTGATCATCGTCGTCTTTGCAGTCGTCGTGATCGGCGGAATGGGCTCGATCCTAGGGGCGATCCTCACCGGCTTCGGCCTCGGACTGATCGAAGGCCTGACCAAGGTCTTCTATCCGGAGGCTTCGAGCACGGTGATCTTCATCATCATGGCCATCGTGCTGCTGATCCGGCCGGCAGGGCTGTTCGGGACCCAGAAATGATCGACACCGCTGTCGCTGATCGCCCCGCGCCTGTCTCGAAGCTTGCAGACGAACTGCGCGTCCAGCGCGTGACCTTCTTCGCGATGGCCGGGTTCCTGATCGTGGCGCCCTTCTTCATCTACCCGGTGTTCATGATGAAGGTCATGTGCTTCGCGCTGTTCGCGTGCGCCTTCAATCTGCTCATCGGCTTCGGTGGGCTGCTGTCCTTCGGGCATGCAATGTTTCTCGGCAGCGCCGGCTATGCGTCGGCTCATGCGGCCAAGATATGGGGGTTCACGCCGGAACTCGCGATCCTGTTCGGCACGGCATGCGCGACCGCGCTCGGCTTCCTCGCGGGACTGCTGGCGATCCGGCGCCAGGGCATCTACTTCGCGATGATCACGCTGGCGCTGGCGCAGATGGTCTTCTTCTTTGCCCTGCAGGCACCGTTCACCGGCGGCGAGGACGGGATCCAGGCGGTGCCGCGCGGCAGACTTTTCGGGGTTATCGACCTGTCGCAGCCCCTGGCGATGTACAGCGTCGTGCTCGTCGTGTTTCTCGCTGGTTTCCTGCTCATCTATCGCGTCGTCCATTCGCCGTTCGGCCAGGTGCTCAAAGCGATCCGCGAGAACGAAAGCCGGGCGATTTCTCTCGGCTACGACACCGACCGCTACAAGCTGCTGGCCTTCGTGCTTTCGGCGGGCCTGTCCGGAGCGGCCGGCGCAACCAAGTCGATCGTCTTCCAGCTGGCTTCGCTGACCGACGTCTACTGGACGATGTCCGGCGAAGTGGTGCTGATGACGCTGGTCGGCGGACTCGGCACGATCTTCGGCCCGGTCGTCGGCGCCGCGATCATCATCACGATGCAGAACTACCTCGCCCAGCTCGGCGCGTGGGTGACCGTCGTACAGGGCCTGATCTTCGTCATCTGCGTGCTGGCGTTCCGCCGCGGCATCGTTGGCGAACTCGGGCACTGGTTGAAGAAGCCCCTGTAGTCCGGCACTGCCGCCGCCGGCGGCAGATCGAACCTCCCCGCCGACCGGGCGACCGCTCATGGCATGACTTCGACGCCCCATCCGCCCCGTCGCAACGCGGCCGAGCAGCGCAAGCTCGAAGCGGCGCTGACCGAACTGTTCGAGCATCTGGTCACCTTCAACCAGACGCTGGGCCTGAAGGTCCTGCGCTTCGGCGCCGCCGGGCCGCGACTGCGTTTCGAGATGCGCCCCGAACTGGTCGGCCACTATCAGCACGGCCGGCTGCACGGCGGCGTGATCTCGGCCACGCTCGACGCGATGGCCGGTCTGGCGATCATGGTTGCCCTGGGTGAAAAGCATGCCGACGAATCGAGCGAGCAGGTCATGCACCGCTTCACCCGCCTCGGCACGATCGATCTTCGCGTCGATTACCTGCGGCCCGGCATCGGCCAGTACTTCGTCGCCAGCGCCGAAGTACTGCGACTCGGCGGGCGGGTCGGCACGGCACAGATGCGGCTCGTCAACGACAGCGATGCGCTGATCGCCACCGGCGCAGCCGCCTACATGCTGAGCTGACCCGGCACCCGGCGCTCTTCAGTCGACCACGGTCTGCGACTGCTCGCGCAGGTATTGCGGCAGGTAGTAGAAGGAACCGATCGCCTTGCCCGTGGTTCCGCTTGCCTTCCAGCCGCCGAAGGGCTGATACCCGGGCCAGGCCCCCGTCGTCGCGCCCTGCGGCCGGTTCACATAAGTCACGCCCGCCTCGATGCGGTCGAGGAACACTCCGATTTCCTCCGGCGCGCCGTAGAAGCCGGCCGTCAGCCCGTAGTCGCTGGCGTTGGCCAGGTCGATCGCCTGTGCAACCGAGTCCACCTCGCCCACCACAGCCAGCGGAATGAACTTCTCTTCGCGCCACAGCCGATAGTCGAGCGGCGCCGATGCAATCGTCGGCGCAACGAACCACCCGTTGGCGAGCGCCCCGGCATCGAGGGTTTCGCCGCCCGCGTAGATGGTCCCGTGCTGCCGCAGGTTCTCGGCGCACTTCTGGTAGCGCGCATACGCCGCCTCGTTGATCACCGGGCCCATCCAGTTCTGGCGCAGGGTCGGATCGCCGACCGAAATCAGGCGCGTCTTCTCGACGAGCAGCGCGCGCAGCGCCTCGGCGACCGGCCGCTCGACGTACACACGCGAGCACGCCGAGCACTTCTGTCCCTGCAGGCCAAAGGCCGAGCGCACGATCCCGGTGGCGGCGCGCTCGAGATCCGCATGGCGGCTGACGATTGCGGCGTTCTTGCCGCCCATCTCCGCGATGCACGGCCGCGGCCACGCGCCTTGCGCGAACTGGCGCACCATCTGCATGCCCACCTCGTACGAACCCGTGAAGGTGGCGCCGGCAATGCGCGGATCGGCAATCACTGCGGCGCCCACTTCGGCGCCGGCTCCGGACACGTAGTTGACGACGCCTGCCGGCAGCCCGGCGTCGCGCAGCACCTCGAGCAGCAGCCAGCCGCTCCATGTCGTGTCGGTCGCGGTCTTGAAGACGATCGTGTTGCCCGCGACCAGCGCGGCGGCGATCGGCCCGCCGGCCAGCGCGAACGGAAAGTTGAAGGGCGCGATCACCGCCCACGGGCCATAGGGCTTGAGCACCGTGCGATTGCGGCTGACGAAGCCGGCCAGCGGGTCGTTCGGCAACGCGCGGTCGAAGCCTTCGTTGGCCTCCATCTGGTCGCAGTACCAGGAAAACAGATCGGCCGTCTCCTGCACCTCGCCGAGCGATTCCATCCGGTTCTTGCCGACCTCGAGCGCCACCGCGGCGCCGATCTCGTAGACGCGCTCCTCGATGAGCGCCGCGGCCCGGCGCAGCAGTCGCACCCGCTCGCGCCACGGCGTGGCGGCCCACCCGCGAAAGGCGTCGCGCGCAGCCGTCACCGCGTCGGCGGCATCACCGGCGGAACCCCGCGCGAAGCGGCCGAGCACCCAGTCACGGTCGATCGGCGAGCGGACCTCGAACGAATCTCGACCCACGCGCGCCGCGCCCCCGATCCACTGCGGGTAGTCGCGACCGAGTTGACCGCGAACACGGGCAAGTGCCGACTCGAAGCGCTCATGCAGTTCCGCCGGCGGGTCGAACATCGTCGAATAGGTCAGGCGAAAAGACTCGTTGCTCACTGCAAGTCGCTCCTGCAAAGTGCTGAACGTGCCAGCGCGATCGACGCCAGCCGTCAATGAACCGCGCAATGGCGGTCGACTATTTCTTCTGTGCCGCCTCTTCGCGCCACTTGCGCAGCTGATTCAGCCACTCGCTCCAGTCCTGCGGGCCGCTGTCGAAACGCTTCTTCAGGTTGGCCAGGACATTGCCCCAGGCGCGATCGAAGTACGCGAACGCCTTGTCCCATTCGCCGCCGTCTCCCCAGCCGGTGTGATGCAGGCTGACGCGCGTTTCACGCTCATTCACGGGTTCGAACCGAACGATCACGAACGTGCGCTGCGCGCGCGCCTGCGGCAGGCTGGGCGGCGCATTCCAGTCGAACGAGATCATCTTCTTGGGCTGCAGCGCCAGGAAGCGCATGTCGTCGGCGCCCTTCATGCCCGGCGGCGCGGTCGGATCGATATGAATATGGAAGGCGCCACCGACGCGCGGCTCGATGACGGCGTCCGGCGCGAAGAAGCTGACGACGCCCTCGCGGGTCGTCCATGCGTCCCACGCCTGATCGACGTTCGCCGCGATCACGACTTCCTTGTCGACCGCACGCTCGGTTGCGCCGCCGGCAATCGGCACAAATGCCGCAACAAGTGCGACCAGGGCCACGCCACGCCAATGGTTCATTTTCCGACCTCGCCGAAAGCCGCAGCTTCAAGGCTGCAATGATTCATGGCCGGATCACCAGCTTGCCTACAGCGCGGCGCGCAAGCAGGTCCTGCAGCGCCTCCGGCGTCTCGGCCAGCGGGTACTGCTTCGAAACGTACGGTCGCAGCTTCCCCTCCGCCAGCCAGCCGAACAGCTGCGACAGCAGTGTCCGATTGCCGGCCGGATCGCGCCTGGCGAACTCGCCCCAGTAAACGCCCACGGCCGACACCTCCTTGAGCAACAGCAGGTTCGCCGGCAGCTGGGGAATGTCGCCGGCAGCGAATCCGATTACCAGCAGACGGCCACGCCAGGCCAGCGCGCGAAGTGCGGCAACCGTATAGGAGCCGCCAACCGGGTCGTACACCACATCGACGCCGCGCCCGTCCGTCAGCGACTTGATCGCTTCGCGAAGATCCGTCGACGAATAGTCGATCAGTTCGTCGGCACCGAGCTTCCGGGCAGCGTCGAGCTTGGCGCGGCTGGAGGCAGCGGCGATCACTCGCGCGCCCGCGAGCTTGCCCAGCTCCACCGCCGCGAGACCCACGCCGCCCCCTGCGCCGAGCACCAGCAGTGTCTCGCCACGCCTCAGCTGCCCCCGCTCGGCGAGCGCATGCTGCGAGGTGGCATAGGTCAGCGTGAAGCCAGCCGCGACGGCCATGTCGACGCCGGACGGCAGCGGCGCAACTTGCGCCTCCTTGCCGCAGACGTACTCGGCAAAGGCGCCGACGCCGACGAAGGCGACGACCGCGTCTCCCACCTTAAGCCCGCTGACGTTCTCGCCCACGGCGTCGACCGTTCCCGCCACTTCGGTGCCCGGGACGAACGGCAACTGCGGCTGGACCTGGTACTTCTTCTGAACGATCAGCGCGTCGGGGAAATTGACCCCCGCGGCGGCCACCCGGATGCGCACTTCACCGGCGGCGGGCACGGGCAGCGGCAGGTCGGCCACGCGCAGCCGTTCCGGTCCGCCCCACTCGGTGCATTGAATGGCCTTCATCGCTTCTCCTTCCGGGGAATCTACACAGAAGCCAATGCCGTCACAACGCTGCGATATCCTGCTCCGCGGCAGGCAGCCCCGGCGACATTCGCCACGACACGACCGCCAGCCACCGAGGCGTGATGCACGCGTCACCCCCGTCCGAGAAAGGAACCCGCCAATGATCGATGTCTACACCTGGCCGACGCCCAACGGCCACAAGGTCCACATCATGCTCGAGGAGTGCGGGCTGCCGTACACGGTCCACGCCATCGACATCGGTGCGGGCGACCAGTTCAAGCCGGATTTCCTCGCGATCAGCCCGAACAACAAGATCCCGGCGATCGTCGACGACGAGGGCCCGGACGGCAAACCGATCGCGATGTTCGAGTCGGGCGCCATCCTGATCTACCTCGCCGCGCAAGACCGGCAGGTTCCTGCCGCCCGATGTGCGCGGCAGGTACAAGGCCCTCGAATGGCTGATGTTCCAGATGGGTGGCGTCGGACCCATGCTCGGGCAGGCGCATCATTTCCGCCTCTACGCGCCGGAGAAGATCGAATACGCGATCAACCGCTACACCAACGAGGCCAGGCGGCTCTATGGCGTGATGGACAAGCGACTGGGCGAGGCGCCCTTCTTCGCCGGCGACTACGGCATTGCCGATATGGCGATTTTCCCGTGGACGCGCTCGCACGCCAACCAGGGGGTGGACCTGGCGGATTTTCCGAACGTCAGGCGATGGTTCGACGAGATCGCTGCACGCCCCGCCGTGCAACGCGCCGTCAAGATCCTTGCGGAGCGGCGCAAGCCGCTGGTGGATGACCAGGCGCGCCAGAATCTGTTCGGCGCCACGCAGTACGAAAGGCGCTGAACGGGGCTGCGCAACGCCGAGGCGACGTCCGGCGGCAGTCTTCCCTGGCTACTGAAGAGGATTCTTCAGGAGATTGGCAAAGGGCATCGGCAGCACCTTGATGCCCTCGTCGTCCAGCGCTTCGGCTTCGGCTTTCGAGGTTACGCCGCGAATGCCGCGCTCCGGCGCTTCCTTGTAGTGGATCCGCCGGGCTTCCTCGGCAAACTGGGCACCGACATCTTCGGTGCCGGCGACGATCTCGCGCGCCAGTTTGAGATACAACGCCTGCATCTGCTCCGGCGTCGGCATGGCGGCCGATTGCTGCTGAGGGGGTTCGGCGCCGAGGTTCAGCCGCGGCGCCGACAGGGCCTTGGCCACGCTGGTCGAACCGCAAACCGGGCACTGGATCTGGCTGCCGGCAAGCTGCACGTCGAAAGCGTCGCTCGAGGCGAACCAGCCCTCGAAGGCGTGCTGATGCTCACAGTGAAGATTGAAGACCTTCAAGAATGCCTCGAACCAAGCTGGTGCCGCGGGCCGGACTCGAACCGGCACGGACGTTTCACCGTCCGGCGGATTTTAAGTCCGCTGTGTCTACCGATTTCACCACCGCGGCACGCGTCGATCGGATACCGCAACGCACCGACCGGCGGGTGCGCGAAGGAAGAAGCTGGAGGCGGGGGTCGGAATCGAACCGGCGTACACGGATTTGCAGTCCGCTGCATGGCCACTCTGCCACCCCGCCCGTCACAAGTCGATTGTAGCGACGCTGCGGCAACGATCCGCGAAAAAAGGGGAAGCTCGCGAGCTTCCCCTGCGCATGATCTGGAGCGGGAAACGAGTCTCGAACTCGCGACCTCAACCTTGGCAAGGTTGCGCTCTACCAACTGAGCTATTCCCGCGGAGGCGCGAATTATATCGACCGGTCGGGCCCTGTCAAAGCGAGACGCACTACCTGCTCTCGCCGCCATTGAGGTGCGGCCACGCGAGCCGCAGGTAGTAGAACATCGAGTACACGGTGAGTGCCGCCGCCACGTAGATGAGCAGCGTGCCGATCGAGGCCACCGGGATCACGCCGAACAGCGGGTCGTGATAGAGCAGCACCGGGATGGCGACCATCTGCATGATGGTCTTCAGTTTGCCGAGCCAGTTGACCGCAACGCTCGCTGCGGCGCCGACATGCGCCATCCACTCGCGCAGCGCCGAAACCGTGATTTCGCGTCCGATGATCACCAGGGACACGAACTCGTCGATGCGCCCAAGGGCCAGCAGCACGACGAGGGCCGCACACACCATCAGCTTGTCGGCGACCGGATCGAGAAAGGCACCCAGCGGCGTGGTCAGCTGGTACTTCCGCGCCAGGTAGCCGTCGAAGCCATCGGTGATCGCCGCCAGTGTGAACAGCGCGCATGCGGTCGCATTTTTCCAGTGCTCCGGGAGGACCGTTTCGGGCAGGTAGAAGACACCGATGATCATCGGGATCATCGCGATCCGCGCCCAGGTCAGGATCATCGGCAGGTTGATCGGCATGCTTGTGCTAACCCGGTTGCCCGTGCAACTGCGCGTAGATGCGCTCGGCGAGCTTACGGGAAACGCCGTCGACCCGCGCGATGTCCTCGACCGATGCGGCCATCAGCCCGCGCAACCCGCCGAAGCGCGCCAGCAGGCGCTGCCGGCGCTTCGGGCCGATGCCTTCCATGTCTTCCAGCTGCGAGGTCGAACGGGCCCTGGCGCGACGCGCGCGCATGCCGGTGATCGCGAAGCGATGCGCCTCGTCGCGGATCTGCGCGATCAGCAGCAGGGCCTGCGATTCGCGGCCGAGGCTCCGCGGCGGCCGGCCGTCGGCGAACACCAGTTCTTCGAGGCCGACCCGTCGCTCCGGCCCCTTTGCGACGCCGACCAGGATGCCGGCGTCGAGACCGAGTTCGTCGAACGCCTGTCGCGCCACTTCGACCTGGCCGGCGCCGCCGTCGATCAGGACGAGCGACGGCAACGCACCTTCGCCGCGGGCGATGCGCTGGTACCGACGCATCAGCGCCTGGCGCATCGCCGCGTAGTCGTCGCCGGGCGCGACGTCGTCGATGTTGAAGCGGCGATACTCAGCCGGCTGCATCGCGTGATCGTGATAGACGACGCAGGCGGCCTGCGTCGCTTCGCCCATCGTGTGGCTGACGTCGAAGCACTCGACGCGAACGCGCGCCGGATCACCCTCCGGCGCTTCCAGGCCGAGCGCGTCGATCAGCGCCCGCGTCCGACCCTGCTGCGAGCCCTCTTCGGCAAGGCGCCGCGCCAGTGCCAGCCTGGCGTTGGCCTCGGCCATCTCGAGCCAGCGGCGCCGTTGCCCCTGCGGCTGGCGAAGAATCTGCAGGCGCCCTCCGGCGGCGCGGATCATCGGCGCCAGCTCATCCGCGTCGAGTTCCGCGTTGACGATCAGCACCGGCGGCGCCGAGAGATCGGCGTAGTGCTGCGAGACGAACGCCTCCAGCACCTCCGCTTCACCGGCGTCCTCGGCCTGCCGGACCGGGAAGAAAGGCCGGTCTCCCAGGTGCCGGCCACCGCGCACCATCGCCAGGTTGACGCAGGCCAGACCGTGGTCGATCGCTACCGCAATCACGTCGGCGTCCGTGTCGCCGCCCGTCGTCTCCACGGCCTGCTGGTGCAGGACACGCGACAGGCTGCCAAGCTGGTCACGTACGGCGGCCGCCTCCTCGAAGCGCAGTTCGCCGGCCAGGCGCTCCATCTTCTCTTCGAGCTCGACCGTCAGCTCGCCGGCTTGTCCGCGCAGGAAACGCACTGCTCGGTCGACGTCGGCTGCATATTCCTCGACGCGGATCAGGCCCACGCACGGCGCGCTGCAACGTCCGATCTGGTGCAGCAGACATGGCCGCGAACGGTTGCCGAAAACCGTGTCCTCGCAGGTACGCAGCCGGAACACCTTCTGCAGCACGCGGATGCTGTCCTTGACCGCCCACGCATTGGGATAGGGCCCGAAGTACTGCGCGCGCCGGTCCGGCGCGCCGCGAAAGTAGGCCACGCGCGGGAAGGCGTGCGCGCTGAACTTCAGGTAGGGATACGACTTGTCGTCGCGGAAGAGGATGTTGTAGCGGGGCGCCAGCTGCTTGATCAGGTTGTTTTCGAGCAGCAGCGCCTCGGCCTCGGAGCGGGTCGTCGTCGTATCGATCGCGGCGACGCGTTCCAGCATGTGCGCCGTGCGTGGCCCGACGCCTTTGCTGAAATACGACCCGACGCGCTTGCGAAGATCTCGCGCCTTGCCCACGTAGAGCACCTTGCCCGTTGCGTCGAGCATCCGGTACACGCCGGGCAGGTGTGGCAGCCCATCGACGGCCGCGCGCGGATCGAATGCGGCCGGTCCGGCCGGGCAGGAGCTCTCTGAGGAAGTCACGTCGCTTTGGCCGCGCTGCCCACTCTATAATCGCAGGCTTTTCAAGCACTTGATGCCGCCTGCCATTCTAAGAGCGGCGGCCATCCACTTTTCCGTCAGGACCTCCCCAATGGCCAAGATCCTCGCCACCGAAATCCGCGCCGGCAACCTGCTCGAGCTCGACAAACGTGTCTGGCGCGTGCTGAAGTCGCACCACGTTCACGTGGGCGGCCGCGGCGGCGCCTACATGCAGGTCGAGATGAAGGACGTCGAGAGCGGCCAGAAGCGCAACGAGCGACTGTCGACCGACGACCGTGTCGAGCGCCCGTTCATCGACCGCCGCACGATGACCTACTCGTACCAGGACGGCCCCAATTACGTGTTCATGGACAACGAGACCTACGAGCAGATCACGCTCGGCGCCGACTTCCTCGAGGGGCAGTCCGAGTACCTGCTGCCGAACATGGAGGTCGACATCAATTTCCACAATGAGCGACCGATCGGCATCCAGCTGCCGACCAGCGTGGTGCTTGAGGTGGTCGAGACGGAGCCGGGCATCAAGAACGCTACCGCGACCACGTCATTCAAGCCGGCCCGGCTGGAGACCGGCCTGACCGTGCAGGTGCCACCGTTCGTCAACACGGGCGAGAAAGTCCGCGTCAGCACCGACGACGGCTCGTACATCGAGCGCGCCTGACCGGCCGCCGTGAGGGCTGATTCGGCGTGAGCGTCCCGCAAGCCGCCTCGACGCCGGCCGCGCTGGCCGGCGTGCGCGTCGTCGAGATGGGCCAGCTCATCGCCGGCCCGTTCGCCGGCAAGATGCTCGGCGAGTTCGGCGCCGACGTGATCAAGATCGAGCCGCCGGGCAGCGGCGACCCGCTGCGCAAGTGGAGGCTGCTCAAGGACGGCACCTCGGTGTGGTGGCAGGTCCAGTCGCGCAACAAGCGATCGGTCACGCTCGACCTGCGCGCAGCAGAGGGTCAGGACATCGCCCGCCGGCTGATTGCCGAGGCCGATGTGCTGATCGAGAACTTCCGCCCCGGCACGCTGGAAGGATGGGGGCTGGGATGGGACCGGCTCAGCGCACTGAACCCCGGCCTGGTCATGCTGCGCATCTCCGGCTACGGCCAGACGGGGCCATACCGTGACCAGCCGGGCTTCGGCGTCATCGGCGAGGCAATGGGCGGGCTGCGCCACCTGACCGGCGAGCCGGGCCGCGTTCCGGTGCGCGTCGGCGTTTCGATCGGCGACACGCTGGCGGCGCTGCACGGCGTGATCGGCGTGATGATGGCGCTCTACCACCGCAAGGTGAACGGCGGCACTGGCCAGGTGATCGACGTGGCGTTGCACGAGGCGGTGTTCAACGTGATGGAAAGCCTGCTCCCCGAATACAGCGTATTCGGCACGGTGCGCGAAGCCACCGGCAGCAGCATGCCCGGGATCGCGCCGACCAATGCCTATCGCTGCAGCGACGGCTTCGTGCTGATCGCCGGCAACGGCGACAGCATCTTCAGGCGGCTGATGGAGGCGATCGGTCGGGATGATCTGGCCAGGGATCCCGAGCTTGCCGGCAACGTCGGCCGGGTCGCGCGTGTCGGCGAGATCGACGCCGCGATCGAGCAATGGACCTCGACGCGAACGGTGGCTGCCGTGCTGGAGGCGATGGCCGCGGCGCGCGTGCCGGCCGGCAAGGTCTACACGGTGAAGGACATCCACGAGGACCCGCATTACCGCGCGCGCGGCATGATCGTCCCGCAGGTCACGCGCGACGGCTGGACGCTCGATGTCCCCGGCGTGGTGCCCAGGCTCTCTGCGACGCCGGGCACGCTGCGCACGGCCGCGCCCCGGCTGGGAGAGGAAACCGAGGTCGTGCTGCGTGAACTCGGCCTGGGCGATCAGGAGATCGCAGAACTGCGCGCCAAGGGCGTGCTTGGCTGACCTGCGCGGTCGTCACGCACTCGCCGTGACGGTCGTATTCAAGGCGATGGTTTCTTCGCGCGCCGCCAGATAGGTCGGATCGCGCAGCAGATCCGCCATCGTCGCAGCCGCTCCACGCGGCATGACGCGTGCCTGCCTCCGCTCAAAGGCGGCGGTGCGCCGCCAGCGAATGCGGGCCAGCAGCGCTTCCGCAGAGGCAGGATCGTTGCAGGCGAGGATGAAGTCGCACCCCGCATCGAGCGCCGCCTGCCCGCGCGCAACGATGTCGCCGGCGACGCTCGCACCTTCCATCGACAGATCGTCGCTGAAGACGGCACCGGTGAAGCCCAGCTGGCGCCGGAGCACGCCCTTGATCCAGCGCGAGGAAAAGCCCGCCGGCCTGGGGTCGACCTCGGGATAGATCACGTGCGCCGGCATCACCCCGGCCAGGGCGACGCCGAGCCAGCGGTACGGCGCAACGTCCGCGGCGAGCACCGCGGCGCGGCCGCGCTCGTCGACCGGCACGGCGGTGTGCGAGTCCGCCACCGGCCAGCCGTGCCCGGGAAAGTGCTTGCCGCAGTTGCCCATGCCGGCCAGCGACATGCCGTGCATCAGCTGCGCGGCAAGGAGCGCCACGACCCGTGGATCGCGATGCAGCGCCCGATCGCCGATGACGCTGCTATGGCCCCAGTCGAGATCGAGCACCGGCGCGAAGCTGAGGTCGACCCCGTGCGCACGCAGCTCAGCGGCCAGCACGTACCCGATCGCCAGCGCGGCGCGGCAGGCGCGCAGCACGTCGACGTCCCATAGCGCGCCCAAGCGCAGCATCGGCGCGATGCGCGTGAACGGCGGCTCACGAAACCGCTGCACGCGGCCGCCCTCGTGGTCGACAGCGATCAGCAGCGGCGGCGAGCGCAGCCCGTGGATCTCCGCCGTCAGCGCGCACAGCTGCTCGGGCGAGGAATAGTTGCGCGCGAACAGGATCACCATGCCGACGAGCGGATGACGCAGCCGCCGGCGTTCGGCTTCGCTTAGCTGCGTGCCTTCGACGTCGACGACGACCGGCCCGAGCACTCAGGCTCCCGCAGCTGAATCGCTGCCCACGACTTCCGCCACGACGAAGGCGATCGCCATCGTTTGCTCATCGCTCACCGATACGGACAGACGAAGCCGCTTCGTCCGCACGAAATCGGCCAGCGCGCCATGAACGACCACCTGCGGCTGGCCCGACGGCGCATTGACGATCTCGACCGCACGCCAGCTCATCGGCGAGCGCATCCCCAGACCGATGGCCTTCGACACCGCTTCCTTGGCCGCGAAGCGGGTCGCGAGAAAGGCGAGGCCGCGGCTCGCGGAGCGGGCGCGCCGCGCCGAATAGCGCGCCCGCTCCTGGGGCCCGAGAATGCGCTCGACGAAGCGCTCACCGAAGCGCTCCACCGCGGCCGCGATGCGCCCGATTTCCACCAGGTCGGTGCCCACGCCGTAGATCACGCCGTCTCGCGCGTGGCAGCTTCGCCCATGCGGATGGCCGCCAGATAGAGCCGCACAGCGGCCGCCATGCCGAACTCCAGCGCATCCGCCGTCAGCGCGTGACCGATCGACACCTCGCGCACGCCCGGCACGCTGGCCAGGAATGGCGGCAGGTTGTCGCGGTTCAGGTCGTGACCGGCATTGACGCCGAGCCCCACGGCCTGCGCCGCCTCCGCCGCGACGCGGTACCGATCGAGCTGCGCGGCACGTTCGCCAGTAGCGAACGCGAGGGCATAGGGCTCGGTGTACAGCTCGACCCGATCGGCGCCGACCTGCCGCGCGAGCTTCATTGCCTCGGGATCGGGATCCATGAACAGGCTGACGCGTACGCCAAGCGCCCTCGCCTCGTCGATGATCGGCCGCAGCCGCGCCGCGTCGCGCGGCAGGTCCCAGCCATGATCCGAAGTGAAGGCGCCGGTCTCGTCGGGCACGAAGGTGCACTGGTGCGGCCGCACGGCGCGCACGTAGTCCATCAGCTGATGGAAGGGGTTGCCCTCGATGTTGAACTCCGCCGCCGGCCAGCCGGCGAGCAGCGAGGCAAGCTCGCGTACGTCGTCACCGCGCACGTGGCGCCCATCGGGCCGCGGATGCACGGTGATGCCGTCCGCCCCCGCCTCGAGGGCGATGGCCGCGAACTTCGTGACGCTCGGTATGCCGAGCGCGCGCGTATTGCGCACCAGGGCGATCTTGTTCAGGTTGACGCTGAGCGCGGTCACGAGCCCGGCCTCCTGCCGCGCTCGAAGGGTTCGCCGCGGGCCGTGCCCCTCTCGTCGCGGCGTGCCGGGCTCCGCCGGGTCAAGGCATTGGTCCCGCTGCAGCTCGGCAGGCTCATTTCAGTCGAGTTCCTTCAGGTCCTGCAGGATGCGCCGCGTGTTCAGCGGGCGGCCGTCGAGATGGTAACGAATGATCAGACGCAGCATCGCCCGCGCCTCGCTGGCCACGCCCGGCAGCGCGAACTCCCCCGCGGCCATCGCCAGTGCCGACTCGCCCAGAATGCTGACGGCTCCGCTGTCGCCCTCGAGGCGCACCAGACCGTGCTGCGGATCGACGCGGTAGCGAGTACCGGGCGCCACAGGTTCGCCGTCCGCGCAGACGTCGAGCGCCGGCAGGTAGCCGACCTCGCGCAGCAGTTCGAACTCGAAGGCACGCAGTGTCGAACCGCTGGGTGCGTCGTCACCCGCCAGCGCGCGCAGCGCGCCCGCATAAGCACCGAACAGCAGGGGATGCGCATCGCCTCGCGCCAGCATCCGGACGAGCAGTTCGTTCATGTAGAAGCCCGCCAGCAGCGCGTCGCCGCGCAACGGAACGAGTCCGCCGGTCCACTCGGCGCGGATCAGCGTCTTGATCTCCCCGCGCCCGCTCCAGGCCAGCGCCAGCGCCGAAAAGGGCGAGAGCACGCCGCGCAGCTGCGAGGTGCGCCGCTTGGCGCCGCGCGCGACCAGCGCCACGCGACCGTGGTCGCGCGTCAGCGCCTCGACGATCAGGCTGGTCTCCCGCCACGGATACGTGTGCAGCACGAACGCCGGCTGGTGTTCGACCCGCGCGTCGGTGCCGCGCCGTCGGGTTACCGGCGACGCGCCGGGCGCATCATTCATAGCCGAGGCCCGCCAGCGCCCGCGCATCGTCGCTCCACCCGCGGCGCACGCGAACGTGCGTCTGCAGATGGACCGGCTTGCCGAGCAGTCTTTCGATGTCGAGCCGCGCCAGCCGCCCGATCTCGCGCAGCTTGGCGCCGCCGGCGCCGATGACGATGCCCTTGTGCGCGTCACGGTCGACCAGCAGGGTGGCGACGATCTCGGCACGATGCTCGTCCTCGTTCCAGCGCTCGATCGTCACCGCGATGCCGTACGGCAGTTCGTCGCCGAGCAGGCGAAACGCCTTCTCGCGCAATGCCTCGGCGGCGAGGAAGCGGAGGCTGCGGTCGGTGAACTGGTCCGCCTCGAAGAGCGGTTCACCGGCCGGCAACCGGCGCTCGATCTCGCCGAGCAGGTCGTCGAGCTGGCGCCGCTTCTCCGCGCTGACGGGCACGATGGCGGCGAACGGGAAGCGCGCCGCCGCCTCGGCGATGCGTGGCAGCAGGTGGTCGCGGTCGGGCAGCGCGTCGGTCTTGTTCAACGCCAGGATGACGTTGCCGCGATCGGCCGGGAGCGCGTCGAGCAGGACCTCGTCCTCAGCCGTCAGGCCCCGCGCGTCGATGACCATCACCACGACGTCCGCATCGCGCAGCGCCGCGCTGACGCTCTCGTTCATGCGCCGGGTCAGCAGCGTCCGGTGGCGGCGCTGAAAGCCCGGCGTGTCGACGAAGATGAACTGCGTCGTGGCGGGCGCTGCGCCGCGCGTGAGCACGCCGAGCACGCGCACCCGCGTGGTCTGCGGCTTGCGCGACGTGATCGAGACATGTTCGCCGACCAGCGCATTGAGCAGCGTCGACTTGCCGACGTTCGGACGGCCGACGATCGCCACGAAGCCGGTGCGCGGACCGGCCGCGCCAACGTCCGGCGCTTCGGCCATCCTTCAGCGCGACTGCGGTATCGGCGACGCCTGCGCCGCGGCGACGGTCTGCCCGTCGGCCGCCGACGCCTCGGCATCGCTGCCGCTACCGTCGCCACCGGCCTCGACAGCGCCCGCGCTCCGGGGTTCGGCGGGCGTCGACGGCTCCGCATGTTCGGCGGCCGCCTTGCGCCTTGCGCGCCGCGCCGCCTGCGCCGCCTCCAGGGCCAGCTTGGCGGCCGACTGCTCCGCCGCGCGGCGGCTGCGGCCGCTGCCCCGCACGCTCACCCCGAGCTTGGGCAGCGCGCACTCGACCTCGAATTCCTGGTTGTGAGCAGCACCGCGCGTCTCGACCACCGAGTACTGCGGCAGCGGCAGACGCTTGCCCTGCAGGAACTCCTGAAGCAGCGTCTTGCTGTCCTTGCCCAGCGTCTTCGGATCGACCGACTTGAGCACCGGCTCGAAGAGCCGCGCGATGACCTCACGCGCCGCCTCGAAACCGCGGTCGACGAACACCGCGCCGACGGCCGCCTCGAGCGTGTCGGCCAGGATCGAAGGCCGCCGGAAACCGCCGCTCTTCCGTTCGCCCTCGCCGAGACGCAGGAACTGGCTCAGTTCGAGCCGCTCGGCGATCTCCGCCAGCGACTGCTGCTTGACCAGGTTGGCGCGCAGGCGCGACAGATCCCCTTCGTTCAGGCGCGCGAACCTCAGAAACAGCAGCTGGGCGATCGTGCAGTTCAGCACGGCGTCGCCGAGGAACTCGAGCCGCTCGTTGTGGACGGCACCGTGGCTGCGATGCGTGAGCGCCTGCGCCAGCAACTCGCGGTCGGCAAACTCGTAGCCGAGGCGATGTTCGAGTTCGCTGAGCTCCGTCACGCGCCGCGGCTCTCCGTCGCTGTCAGTTGCCGGCCTGCGGGCGCGAGGTGGTCGTGCCCGAGAAATCGATCACCAGCCGCACGTTGTCGGTGATCGGGATCGTGTACGAATAGGCATACGAGATCACCACCTTGTCGGATTCCTTGGTGATGTCGAGATCCTTGCCGCGGACGGACTTTATGTCGTCTATATCCGCGTAGCGGTCGAACGCCGAACGGATCTTGGGCACCGTTTCGCCCTGGTTGCGGACCGCCTGGATCGCCTTTTCGATCGCCATGTACTCGGTGATCGCCGGCACCAGCTTGGCGCCGACGATCAGCAGCGCGATGATGATCAGACCGACGAAGATCAGCGAGATCAGGCCGAGTCCGCCTTGGCGCTTGCTGGTGCTGATCGTTCCCTGCATTGCTCCTCCCGAGCTGACCGCCGGCCCTTCCAGGCTCAGTGAAATCTGCCGATCCGGCCGATATCGCCAAAGTTCATCCAGATGAAGAATGCGCGGCCCACGATGTTTTCGTCCGGGACGAATCCCCAGAACCGGCTGTCCTCGCTGTTGTCGCGATTGTCGCCCATCACGAAATAGTGCCCGGCCGGGACGGTGCATGCCACACCGGACGCGCTGTACCTGCACGCCTGGGGGTGGGTGTGCACGAACGCGCGCATCGGCGGCACCCCGGGACCCTCGCTCAGGATGATGCGATGCTCCACGTCGCCCAGCTTCTCCAGGAACTGAGCGTAATACTGCACCCGCTCCTCCTCGAAATAGCGCGGCTGTGGCTGCTCCGGCACCGGCTGGCCATTGATCGACAGGCGACGGTCAGCGTACTCCACCCGGTCCCCCGGCAGGCCAACCACCCGCTTGATGTAGTCCTGCGACGGGTTGTGCGGAAAGCGGAACACCATCACGTCGCCTCGCTGCGGCGAGCCCAGATCGACGATCTTCTTGTGAATGACCGGGAGCCGGATTCCGTACTGGTACTTATTCACCAATATAAGGTCGCCGATCTGCAACGTCGGAATCATCGACCCGGACGGAATCCGGAAGGGCTCGACGAGGAACGAGCGCAGCACGAAGACGACCAGGATGACCGGGAAGAAGCTCGCGGTGTACTCCAGATACCACGGCCGCTGCGTCAGCCGCCCGGCCAGCGCCGACCGCTCCGCCGCGAGCGCTGCCGCATCGATGCCCGACCGGCCGGCGTTACGCGCGTCGAACCGGGCAAGCGCTTCCTCGGCCGCCGCAATCCGCCGCTTCCTCAGCCACAGCATGTCGAGCAGCCACATCGCGAAGCTGACCACCAGGACGACGAACAGGATCAGCGCGAAGTTCATCGGTCCTCCACCTGCAGGATGGCGAGGAACGCCTCCTGCGGTATCTCCACGGTGCCCACCTGTTTCATCCTCTTCTTGCCGGCCTTCTGCTTCTCGAGCAGCTTCTTCTTGCGCGTGATGTCGCCGCCGTAGCACTTGGCGAGCACGTTCTTGCGCAGCGCCTTGACGTTCTCCCGGGCGATGATGTTGGCGCCGATCGCGGCCTGGATCGCCACGTCGTACATCTGCCTCGGAATGATCGAGCGCATCTTCGCCGCGATCTCCCGGCCACGGTACTGGGAGTTGCTGCGATGGACGATCACGCTCAGCGCGTCGACCCGGTCGCCGTTGATCAGCATGTCGACCTTCACCACGTCGGCAGCGCGGTACTCCTTGAACTCGTAGTCCATCGACGCGTAGCCGCGCGAGACCGACTTCAGCTTGTCGAAGAAGTCGAGCACGATCTCGGCGAGCGGCAGTTCGTAGTGCAGGTGCACCTGCCGGCCGTGGTAGGCGAGGTTGGTCTGCACGCCGCGCTTGCCCGTGCACAGGGTGATCGCGCTGCCCACGTACTCCTGCGGCACGAAGATCGTCACCTGAACGATCGGCTCGCGGACCTCCTCGATCTTCGCCGGGTCGGGCAGCTTCGAGGGGTTCTCGACCTGGATCACCGTGCCATCGCGCAGCAGCACCTCGTAGACCACCGACGGCGCAGTGGTGATGAGGTCCATGTCGTATTCGCGCTCGAGCCGCTCCTGCACGATGTCCATGTGCAGCAGGCCGAGGAAGCCGCAGCGGAACCCGAAGCCGAGCGCCTGCGACACCTCGGGCTCGAAGTGCAGCGCCGCATCGTTCAGCTGCAGCTTGGTCAGCGCATCGCGCAGCGCCTCGTACTGGTTCGACTCGACCGGGTACAGCCCGGCGAAAACCTGCGGCTTGACTTCGCGGAACCCCGGCAACGGCCCGGCCGCCTGCTTGTTCGACTGGCTGGGCGCGTGGGTCACCGTGTCGCCGACCCGGGCATCGCGCAATTCCTTGATGCCGGAGATGATGAAGCCGACCTCGCCCGCCGACAGCAGCTCGCGGCCGCGCGACTTGGGCGTGAACACCCCGACCTGCTCGACCAGGTGGTGCGCGTCGGTGGCCATCAGCAGGATGCGGTCCTTCGGCCTTACGGTGCCGTTGACGACGCGCACCAGCATCACCACGCCGACGTAGTTGTCGAACCATGAGTCGATGATCAGCGCCTGCAGCGGCGCGGCCGGGTCGCCTTTCGGCGGCGGGACCCGTTCGATGATCCGCGCGAGGATCTCGTCGAGGCCCTGCCCGGTCTTGGCGCTGGCCAGCACCGCATCGCCCGCGTCGATGCCGATCACGTCCTCGATTTCTTCCCGGGCCTGCTCGGGGTTGGCCGAGGGCAGGTCCATCTTGTTCAGGATCGGCACAACCTCGACGCCGAGCTCGATCGCCGTGTAGCAATTGGCCACCGTCTGCGCCTCGACGCCCTGCGAGGCATCGACCACCAGCAGCGCGCCCTCGCAGGCGGAAAGCGACCGGCTGACCTCGTAGGAGAAGTCGACATGCCCGGGCGTATCGATCAGATTCAGGTTGTAGCGCCGGCCGTCGGGGGCGGCGTATTCGAGCGCGGCGGTCTGCGCCTTGATCGTGATGCCGCGCTCGCGCTCCAGCGCCATCGTATCGAGCACCTGCGCTTCCATCTCCCGGTCGGCCAGCCCGCCGCAGCGCTGGATGAGCCGGTCGGCCAGCGTCGACTTGCCATGGTCGATGTGCGCAATGATCGAAAAGTTGCGAATGTGCTGCATTGACGTCCTGAACAGGCGGCGCCGCCGGGCCCCCGCGGGGGCCGTCGCATGGGCATGCAGGCCGGGCGCGTACCAGCGCGGGCAAAGCAAAGGGGGTGCGCCGCCGGCGTCACCCCCTTGTACTGGCCGCGGCGCGCATTCTAGCGTGGCCGCGCAGCCGCACCGCCTCTAGCGGTCTGCCGGCCGGACGATCACGAACTGTGTCGCATCACCACGGCGGACGAGCAGTGCCACGTTGCGCTTGCGGTCGAGCTTGGCCACCTGCTCGTTGAACTGCTTCGCATTGACGACGTCGGCGTTGTTGACAGAAAGGATCAGGTCGCCGCTGCGCAGCCCGGCGCTGGCCGCCGGACCCTCGACCGCCTCGACCTGCACGGCGCCCCTGACTTTCAGTTCTTTCAGCCGCTCGGCCGGCACGTCGGAAACGGTCAGGCCGAGCGCATTCGCCGGGGCGGCACCGCGCGGCGCAGGCTCGCCGCTGCGCGCCGCCTGCTGCTCCTGCGCCATCTCGCCCACCGTCACCTGGAGGTCGCGCTGGGTGCCCTTGCGCCAGACGCTCATCGAGACCTTGGACCCCGGCCGGGTGCCGCCGACGATCCGCGGCAGGTCGGACTGGCTGTCGATCGACCGTCCGTCGAAGCGCACGACGACGTCACCTGCCTCGACCCCGGCCTTGGCCGCCGGCCCATCCGGGTCGACGTTCGTGACCAGCGCACCCTGCGCCTTCGGCAGCCCGATCGCCTCCGCGACTTCACGCGACACCCCGCCGATGGTCACGCCGATGCGGCCGCGGATGACACGGCCGGAGGCCCGCAGCTGTTCCTGCACCCGTATCGCCTCGTCGATCGGGATCGCGAACGAGATGCCGGCAAACGCCCCCGACGTCGTGAAGATCTGCGAGTTGATGCCGACGACCTCGCCGCGCATGTTGATCAGTGGTCCGCCGGAATTGCCCGGGTTGACGGCGACGTCGGTCTGGATGAACGGCAGGAACTCGCCCGTTTCCCGCGCCTTGGCGCTGACGATGCCCGCGGTGACCGTGTTCTCGAGACCGAAAGGCGAGCCGATGGCGATGACCCACTCGCCGACACGCAGCCGGTTCGAGTCACCGATCCTGGCGGCGGGCAGGCCCGAGGCGTCGACCTTCAGCAGCGCAACGTCGGTGCGCTGGTCGGAACCGATCAGCTTGGCACTGAACTCCCGCTTGTCCGCCAGCGTCACGATGATCTGTTCCGAGCCTTCCACCACGTGGTGGTTGGTCATGACGTAGCCGTCGGCCGAGATGATGAATCCCGAGCCGAGTCCGCGCGGCACCTGTCGATCACCGCGTGGTCCCGGACGCTGCTGGGGCCCCGGTTGCGGCTGTGGAAAGAAGCGGCGAAAGAACTCGTAGAACGGATCGTTCTCGTCGAGGCCGGGAATCTGCGGCATCCCGCGCCCGTGAATCGTGCCGAGCCGCGCGGTCGTGCGGATGTTGACAACCGCCGGGCCGACGCGCTCGGCGAGGTCGGCGAAGTCCGGCAATTGCACAGCTGGCGACTGCGCCTGCGCAAGGTTGACGCCCAGGACAAGAACAAGCGCAAGCAGGGTTCGGTATATCGGTTGAGTCATGATTCGATTCATCAAGGAAAGATGCGGAAGGAAGAAAGTCAGCGGTCGATACGCTCGGCAGCCTGGGCCACGCTGCGCGCCGTGTCTGCGGGAATTTCGCCGACCACGGTCACGACCGAGTCGCCCATACGCCGGACAAAGCCGTTGATCGGGCCGCGCTGCGGCAGCGCCTCGCTCGACGCCGCCGCCGAGGCCGGCTCGATGAAAACGGAAAGCGAGGCCAGGCCGTCGGAATAGACCGCCTGCAGCGCCTGCCCGCCCGCCATCGGACGGCGCACGGCATACAGCGGCCTGAAGCCGCTGGGCGGCAGCAGACGCCAGCCCTGCTCACGCAGGTCGATCGGACGGTGCGCCACCTCGTCGACTTTCCAGCCGTCGGTTGACCACGACGGCTTGAGCTGGTCGCGATCAATGCCGCCGATGCGCACGTCGGCAAAGGCCATCTGTTCGAGCGCTTCGCCGCGCTCGTTCAGCGTCTGCGAGCGAATCAGCAGACCGCTGGCCCGATCCACCCAGAGCCGGTAGCCGTAGCGGTCGCTTTCGTGCGGCTTTATCTCGAGCACCTGACAGTCGAGGCCGCCGACGCGTTCGCGGCCGACGATTCTCACGGAATAGTGCTGCAGCAGTTCGGCCGTGCCTGCGGCGGTGAATCCGGGGAAAGACTCGGCCCTCGACTTGCGCTCGACGACCACCCGCCGCGCCTCAGGGATCAGGCACTTGACCTCGTCGGCGCGGCGGATGAACTCGCGGGGCCGGCCATCCATCGGTTGCAGGCGCTCGTGCGAAACCTGGCCATCGAAGACATGCACGACCTTCGACATCCGCACGTCCGTGCCCTGCTGGTAGACCATCGTGCCGGCGTAGTCGAGCCGCCGCGCCGCATGCTGCACGACCTGCAGCCACTGCTCCGGGCTGCGTGCGTCGACCGAATCCCCGCTCGCCGCGCCGCCCGCCCGCTCCTGCGCCTGCGTCGAGGAAAGAAACGCCAGAAGCAGGATCGCCGGGCAGAGCCATCGCCAGTTCGGCGCGGCCGCGCACAGCATCAGCGCCCCTCCTGCTGCAACACCGCGCCGGACGTCCTGACATACGGCGTCGAATTCGGCATCAGCGTGGGTTCCGAAAGCTCCCGATGCGCGGCCAGGTAGCGCTCGAGCTGCGGCGACCGGTCGATCTGCACCGGCGCCTGCACTGCCGCCAGCGTCGGCGCCGGCGGCGCCGAGCCCGCGACTGCCCCGGGTGAAATCGCCTGCCGCGAAGGCAGGCCGACGGCGATCAGGACGACCGCCGCAGCCACCGCGCCGGCGCCGGGCAACAGCCAGCGACGCATCGCCGGCCGCGGCGGCAACGCGCTCGGCGCGAGCACCGTAGGCTCGCGATCCAGCGCGGCCGACACCCGCGCGACAAAACCGTTCGCATGCCAGGACGCAACCTCTGCCGAGCGCATGGCGTCGCCGACGCAGTTGAGCAGCACCCATGTTCGGCAGGCGTCCTCATCACTGTGCAGGCGCTCGATCAGGCTGCGGCACTCGCCCGATTCGAGCTCGCCGTCCAGAAGGCAAGACAGGCGCTGCGCGCACTCTTCGGCGCCGTCGCTGTGTGGCGGGGCCGTGCCGCTTTGGTCGTGATCGCTTCGTTCGGGGTTCATCAGCTACCTCACCAGCGCCGGTCCTTGTTGGTTTCCAGGATCGGCCGCAATTCCTCGGCCACCGCCTCGCGGGCACGGAAGATGCGCGACCGGACCGTGCCGATCGGGCAGTTCATCGAAACGGCGATCTCTTCGTAGCTCAGTCCCTCGAGTTCGCGCAGGACGATCGCCGTGCGCAGGTCTTCCGGCAGCCGCTCGATCGCCCGGTTGACCGCTTCCGCAACCTGCTTCGAAAGCAGCATGCGGTCGGGCGTGTCCTCGGTGCGCAACGCTTCGCCGTCCTCGAAGTTCTCGGCGTCCTCGATCTCCGTTTCGGTCTGCGTCGGCGCCCGGCGCCCCTGCGCCACCAGGTAATTCTTCGCCGTATTGATCGCGATTCGGTACAGCCATGTGTAAAACGCGCTTTCGCCCCGGAAATTCGGCAGTGCCCGATAGGCCTTGATGAACGCTTCCTGCGCCACGTCCTCGATTTCCGCCTGGTCGCGGATCAGGCGGGACAGCAGGCGAAACAGCTTGCGCTGATACTTGGCCACGAGCAGGTCGAATGCGCGCTTGTCGCCACGCTGCACCCGCTCGACGAGCTGCCAATCGATGTCGCGCTCGCTCATCGATCGGCGCCGTCCCGCCAGACCGGCCAACCCGCCTGCTCAGACCAGTGCCGGCTCATTTAGTTCGCGGATCCGCCGCCGGCACGATCCCTTCGCGCCGGCGCGGCCAGCGGCAGGCGACGGCCAGCCGGCGCCAGGCCGCCGCGGTCATCGAATCGCGCCACAGCGCCAGCGGGCCCCGAGCGGTCTGCAGGCATACGAAGTTCGGATCGCAGTACCGAACGGTGGCTGCGCCGTCAGCGGCGTCCGTCCGATCCCGAATCGCGCCATCGGTACCGATGGACAGCTGCGCCCCCGAAACCGGCACGCGTTGCCGTCGCAGGGTCAGCGCGAACGCGCCGGACGCGGCGAGCGCCGCGGCGGTCCGCAGAAACGAGGGCGCCAGCACGGCGGCGAGGACGCAGGCCGCCGCCGCGATCGCAGTCAAGGCCTGCGCCAGGGTGCGCACACGCCTCGCACGACGCGAGGCGAGAAGTTCGACACGGAGGGCGGCGGCCTCAGGCACGCCTGAAGACGAGGGTGCCGTTGGTTCCGCCGAAACCGAAGGAATTCTTCAGTGCGATGTCGATCTTCATTTCGCGCGCGGTGTTCGCGCAGTAATCGAGATCGCATTCCGGATCCTGGCTGAAGATGTTGATCGTCGGCGGTGAGATCTGATGGTGCACGGCCAGCACGGTGAACACCGACTCCACCCCGCCGGCACCGCCGAGCAGGTGCCCGGTCATCGACTTCGTCGAGTTGACGACCATGCCGCGGGAGGCGTCGCCAAGCGCCAGCTTGATCGCGTTGGTTTCGTTGATGTCGCCGAGCGGCGTCGACGTACCGTGTGCGTTCAGGTAACTCACCTGGTCCGCGTTGATCCGGGCGTTGCGCAGCGCATTGAGCATCGATCGACGCGGACCGTCGACGTCGGGCGCGGTCATGTGGTACGCATCGGCGCTCAGACCGAAACCGGCCAGCTCCGCGTAGATGCTCGCGCCACGCCGTCTGGCGTGCTCGTATTCCTCGAGCACCAGCACGCCGGAGCCCTCCCCGAGCACGAACCCGTCGCGATCGCGGTCGAACGGCCGGCTGGCCGTGGCCGGGTCGTCGTTTCGCACCGACAGCGCCTGCATCGAGGCAAATCCACCGACACCCAGAGGACACACCGTCGATTCCGCGCCGCCGGCAATCATGACCTCGGCGTCGCCGTACTCGATCAGCCGGCCGGCTTCGCCGATGCAGTGCAGGCCGGTCGTGCAGGCGGTGACGATAGCCAGGTTCGGTCCCTTCAGGCCGAACATGATCGACAGATTGCCGGAGATCATGTTGATGATCGCGCCGGGAATCATGAACGGCGAGATCCGCCGCGGGCCGCGGTTGAGGAACTCGCCGTGGTTGTCCTCGATCATCGGCAGCCCGCCGATGCCGGACCCGACCATGCAGCCGATCGTTCTCGCGGTTGGCGTCGGTGATCTCGAGCCCGGAGTCGCGGATCGCCTCGATCGAGGCCGCGATGCCGTAATGGATGAAGGTGTCCATCCGGCGCGCTTCCTTCGCCGGCATGTACGACTCGACGTTGAAGTCCTTGACCTCGCCAGCAATCTGGACCCGGAAGTCCTTGGCGTCGAAACGGGTGATGGCCGAGATGCCGGACTTGCCGGCGATCAGGTTGTCCCAGGCAGTGGGAACGTCGTTGCCTATCGGACTGATGATGCCGAGGCCGGTGACTACGACGCGTCGGCGGTCGCTCATGGAGGTGGGCCGATCCCGGGCGGGCGCCGCCGCCGCGCCTCAGGCCTTCTTCAAATGGGTCGTGACGTACTCAATCGCCTGCTGCACGGTGCGGATCTTCTCCGCCTCCTCGTCGGGAATCTCGCACTCGAACTCGTCTTCCAGGGCCATGACGAGTTCGACGGTATCGAGCGAATCGGCGCCGAGGTCCTCGACAAAGGCGGATTCGTTCTTGATGTCCGCCTCGTTCACGCCCAGTTGTTCGGCAACGATCTTCTTGACCCGCTGTTCGATGTTTTCCATTCACCCCTCCTCGAAACTACTTGGGCCCCCAACCGGCCAATTCGCTGGCCGAACGGCGAGCCCACAAGTCGCAAAAGTCTAGCAGAGCACCTTCGCCGGCCACCGCGGCGTTTCAGGCCATGTACATGCCGCCGTTCACGTGCAGCGTGGCGCCGCTCACATAGGCGCCTGCCGCCGAGGCCAGAAAGACCACGGTGGCGGCGACCTCGTCTGCCGACCCGAGCCGGCCCAGCGGAATCTGGGCCAGTAACGCCTGCGCCTGCGCCTCGTCTAGCGCCCGCGTCATGTCCGTATCGATGAAGCCGGGGGCAACACAGTTCACGGTGATGCCGCGGCTGCCGATCTCGCGCGCCAGCGCGCGGGTCATGCCGGCCACGCCGGCCTTGGCCGCGGCGTAGTTGGACTGGCCCGCGTTGCCGCTTTCGCCGACCACCGAAGTGATGTTGATGATGCGGCCGTGCCGCGCCTTCATCATGCCGCGCATGACGCCGCGGGACAGGCGGAACACGGCCGACAGGTTGGTGGCCAGCACCAGATCCCAGTCCTCGTCCTTCATCCGCATCGCCAGTGCGTCGCGGGTGATTCCGGCGTTGTTGACGAGGATCGACAGCTTGCCGCGCTCCCGCGTGATCTGGTCGATCACTGCCTCGCACTGCGCCGCATCGGTGACGTCGAGCACGACGCCGCTGCCGCCCGCGCCCGCGTCCCGCATCCGCTCGGTAATGGCCGCCGCGCCGCTTGCCGTGGTCGCCGTGCCCACCACCATGGCACCGGCGCCGGCCAGCGCATCCGCAATTGCCGCACCGATGCCGCGCGAGGCGCCGGTCACCAGGGCCACTTCTCCGGCGAGTGCGTCGGCAGAAAAGACTTGTGTCACGCTCATCGTCACGCCTCGAGGCGAGCAAGTGCGTCGCCGAGGCTCGCCGGGTCGGTCAGTGCCATGCTCTCGACGGCGGGCGCGATGCGCTTGGTCAGCCCGGCCAGCACCCGTCCCGGTCCGCACTCCACGACATGGGTGACACCCGCGTCCGCCATCGAGCGGACGATCTCGGCCCAGCGCACCGGGCCGGCTGCCTGCCGCGCCAGCGCGTCGCGGATCCGAAGCGGGTCGGTCTCGATCGCCACGTCGATATTGTTGACCACCGGAATCCTTGGCGGGTGAATCGGATCGCTCTCGAGCCGCTCGCGCAGCCGCGCGGCTGCCGGTGCAAGCAGCGACGAGTGGAATGGCGCCGAAACCGGCAATTGCAGCGCCCGCTTCGCCCCGAGACGCTTTGCAGACTCGCACGCCCGCGCGACGGCGGCGGCATGCCCGGCGATCACCACCTGCAGCGGCGCATTGAAGTTCACCGCCTCCACCACCTCGCCCTGCGCGGCCTCGGCGCACGCCTGGGCCACCTGCTCGTCGCTCAGCCCGAGAATCGCAGCCATGCCGCCGCTGCCCGCGGGCACCGCCTCCTGCATGGCCTGCGCGCGGAACCGGACCAGACGAACTGCGCTCTCCAGCGGAATGGCCTCAGCCGCGGTGAGTGCGCTGTACTCGCCGAGACTATGTCCGGCCATCATGGCCGGGACCGCCCCGCCCGCGGCGATCCAGGCCCGGTAAACGGCCACGCCGGCCGCGAGCATCGCCGGCTGCGTATTGACCGTGAGATTGAGCTGCTCGGCCGGCCCGCTGGCGATCAGCTTGCCAAGGTCTTCGCCAAGTGCCTCGCCGGCGCGCCTGAGCACGTCCTGAACCGCCGCGTCCGCTCCGAAAGCATCCAGCATGCCCACGGCCTGGGAGCCCTGGCCAGGAAATACGAAAGCGACCTTCATCGTCTGTTGTTGCCGTAGATCAGAAGCGGACCAGCACCGAACCCCACGTGAATCCCCCGCCCACTCCCTGCAGCAACACATGCTGCCCCGGCCGGACCCTGCCGTCGCGCACCGCGAGATCGAGCGCGAGCGGCACCGAGGCGGCCGATGTGTTGCCATGCTGGTCGACCGTCAGGATCACCTTGCTTTCAGGCACGCCCAGCTTGCGCGCGGTGGCGCTGAGGATGCGCACGTTGGCCTGGTGCGGGATCAGCCAGTCGATCGCCTCTATGCCCAGTTGGGCGTCGGCCATCACTTCGCGCGCCGATGAATCGAGAACATTGACCGCGAGCTTGAAAACCGCCTGGCCATCCATACGCAGGAACGGATCGCCCTGGACCGCGCCCTGCGTCACGCGTCCTGCGGTGCAGAGGATGCGCGACTGCGAACCGTCGGCATGAAGGCGAGCGGCGAGGATTCCAGGCGTATCCGCCGCTTCCAGCACGACCGCGCCGGCGCCATCGCCGAACAGCACGCAGGTGGTGCGGTCGCTCCAGTCCAGAATGCGCGAGAAGATCTCCGCCCCGATGATCAGGGCGCGGCGATAGACCCCCGTGCGAATCATCGCGTCGGCAACCGCCAGTCCGTAGACGAACCCGCTGCACACGGCCTGCACGTCGAAGGCGGCAGCGCCAGCGGCGCCGAGTTCATCCTGCACCAGGCAGGCGGTGCTGGGAAAGATCTGGTCCGGCGTCGAGGTGGCGAGCACGATCAGGTCGAGCGCCGCGGCCGGCACGCCGGCCGCGTCGAGCGCGGCGCGCGCAGCACTGGCGCCGAGCGCGCTCGTGGTCAGCGAGGGATCGGCCAGATAGCGCTGCCGGATGCCGGTACGGGACACGATCCATTCGTCGGACGTTTCGACGCCCCGCTCGGCCAGCTGCCGCGCCAGCTCCGCATTGCTCACCGCGCGTCCGGGAAGGGCAGCGCCGGTCCCGGTGATGCGCGTCCAGATTCGCGACATGGCCGTCACGCCGTCGCGGTCGAGCGCCGCGGCTCGCCCTCGAGTTGCGCCACGAACGGCTGCATGGCCGCGACCGTGCGCTCGAGCAGCTTGTGCCTCACCGCCTCGTAGGCAATGCCGATCGCGTTCTCGAAGGCGAGCGCGTCGGCCGCGCCGTGGCTCTTGATGACGATGCCGCGCAGGCCGAGGAGGCTGGCACCGTTGTAGCGCCGATGATCGACGCGACGGCGAAAGCGCCTGAGCAC
This sequence comes from uncultured beta proteobacterium, assembly GCA_963847675.1. Lineage (GTDB taxonomy): Bacteria > Pseudomonadota > Gammaproteobacteria > Burkholderiales > Burkholderiaceae_F > JADJWR01. The sequence goes on along the minus strand of CAWKAP010000005.1, from coordinate 371,398 downwards.
CGGGTAGGCGAGCAGCGCGGCGGCCTTGGCGAGCGGACTGCGCGTGAACTCCTCGCGGACCATGGTCGCGAGCATCTGCGCCAGGCCTTCCGACGTCTTCAGTGCCACGTTGCCGACGAAGCCGTCGCACACGACGATGTCGGTCGTGCCCTTGTAGATGTCGTCGCCTTCGACGTTGCCGTGGAAGTTGAGCGGGCTGGCGCGCAGCAGTTCACCGGCGCGCTTGACCACATCGTTTCCCTTGATCACTTCCTCGCCGACGTTCAGCAGCCCGATGCTGGGCCGCTCCTTTTCCTGCACCGCGGCGACCAGCGCCGCGCCGAGAAGCGCGAACTCGAACAGGTGCTCGGCCGTGCAGTCGACGTTGGCGCCGAGGTCGAGCATCGTCGTCACGCCGCCCTTGATGTTGGGCAGCACCGTGGCAATGGCCGGCCGGTCGATGCCGTCGAGCGTCTTGAGCACGAAGCGGGAAATGGCCATCAGCGCGCCGGTGTTGCCGGCACTGATGCAGGCGTCCGCGCGCCGCTCCTTGACCAGATTGACGGCGAGCCGCATCGACGAGTTGCGCTTGCCGCGCAGCGCCTGCGCCGGCGGGTCGTCCATCGCCACGACTTCCTCGGCGTTGACGATTTCGAGGCGGGCCGCGCTTGCGGCGCCTGCGGCAAGATGCGGCTCGATCTCCGCGCGGCGACCGACCAGCAGCAGCGCGGCGTCATCGTGAGCGCGGAGAAAGGAAATGGCCGAGGCGACGGTCACCGCCGGGCCGTGATCGCCGCCCATCGCGTCGATGGCGATGCGAACGGTCACCGCTCTGGTCGCCAGCGTAAGGGGCTGCACGGGTCGCGGCGGAGGCCGCGACCGCTTCGGGCTACTCGTCGCTCTTCGTCGCGACCACTTTCTTGCCGCGATAAAAGCCGTTGGGGCTCACGTGGTGACGGCGATGGACCTCGCCCGTGCTCGGCTCCGTCGCCAGCGGCGGGTTGGTTGCGAAATCGTGCGCGCGGCGCATGTTGCGCTTCGACGCCGACCGCTTGTTTTGCTGCACTGCCATGGCTACCTCGCCAGTCCGAACCAAATGGGCGCGGATTGTAGCCGACCCGAGCGGATCCGAAGCGGTCAGACTTTCGGCTTCCTGAGGGATGCGAGCACTTCGAAAGGGCGACGCGTCTTGCCGTCCGGCCGCGCGCCTGTTCCATCGGCATCAGCCGCGGCGCACTCGCCATGCCGAGGCGAGATCGGCATCGCCAGGATCGCCTGATCCTCGACCAGCGCGGCGAGGTCGAAACGGTGCGACCCGAGCAGCGGCTCTTCGGGCGAATCATCGATGGGCAGTCGGCCCAGCTCACGTTCGTCGTCGACGAAGTAGAACTGGCTGTGTTCCCGGATCACCATTTCCACGGGGCCTCCGCAGCGGTCGCAGCGCGCCTGCACGGCGCCGCCGACGTCGAGCCGGGCAGCCGCGCGTCCGCGCTCGTCGATCAGGCCACTGAACCGGAAATGCAGCGCCCCTCTGTCGTCGGCGAGCTGCTCGGCCAGTCGCTCCGCGTCCCTGACGGCGAGCTCGCCCTCGACCACGCGGCCCCGCCGCGCCAGTTCCCACACGTCGCAGCGTTCGATCGGATCGCTCATCACGGCCAACGGCCAGCGCATCGCTAAACTGCAACGCGCCGGCAGATCTCTCTCCACCACATGGCGCCGATCGTACTCGCCTCGACCTCGACCTATCGTCGTCAGCTGTTGCAGCGGCTGCGCCTGCCGTTCTCGGTCCAGGCGCCGCAGGTCGATGAGTGCGCCCTCGCTGGCGAAGCGCCGCGCGACACGGCGCGCCGGCTCGCGCTGGCCAAGGCGCAGGCGGTCGCCGCAGGCCAGCCCGGCGCGTTCGTGATCGGCTCGGACCAGGTCGCGGATGTCGACGGCGAGGCACTTTCGAAACCCGGCACGCACCAGGCCGCGCTGGCGCAGCTGACGCGCATGCAGGGGCGCGAGGTGGTGTTTCACACGGCGATCGCGCTCGTCGATCCGCGCGGCGGTCAGCAGCTCGACGACGTGCCGACAGTGGTGCGGTTCCGCGTGCTGCCGGCCGCCAGCCTCGACGCCTACCTGCATGCGGAGCAACCCTACGACTGCGCGGGCGCGGCCAAGATCGAAGCGCTGGGCATCACGTTGGTCGAATCGGTCCGCTCGGACGATCCCACGGCGCTGATCGGGTTGCCGCTGATCCGCCTGACGACCATGCTCGCGGCCTGCGGGATACTGCTTCCTGCGCAATGAGCGGATCGCCGGGCGCCCTGCTGTTGCTGCCCACCTTGCTCGGTGAGACGCCGCCGGAGCGCGTGCTGCCGGCGGAGACGATCGAAGCGGCGCGGAAGACGACGATCTTTTTGGCCGAGGATGCGCGCAGCGCGCGCGCCTTCCTCAAGGCAATCGCCCATCCACGGCCGATCGCGAGTCTGACGGTGATCGAGATCGGCCATGCGCCGGACCGTCGCTATTACGACGAGTGGCTGGCCCCCACGCGCGACGGATTCGACGTCGCGCTGCTGTCCGAAGCGGGCTGCCCGGCGGTCGCCGATCCCGGCTCGGGCGTCGTCGCGCGCGCGCATCAGCTTGGCCTGCGCGTACGTCCGCTCGTAGGTCCAAGCAGCCTGTTGCTCGCCCTGATGGCTACCGGGATGAGCGGGCAGCGATTCCGCTTTGTCGGTTACCTGCCGCAGGACCGGCCGGCACTCGTCGCGGCGATCGCCGCGCTCGAGCACGCCAGTCGCGGCGAGGAGACCCAGTTGTTCATCGAAACGCCGTATCGCAACGAACGGCTGCTGCAGGCCCTGCTCGAGCACGCCCGGCCCGACACGCAGCTCGCCGTTGCGGTGGATCTCACCACGGAGGCCGAGCGCGTGCTTTCGCTGCCTGTTTCGGACTGGAAGAGCCTGGCGCCGGCATCACGGCCGGCGCTGGCGCGTCGACCCGCTGTCTTTGCGCTGCTGGCCGCGTCCGAGGTTCAACCCGCGGGAGGCTCCGCGCGCCGCGGCCGGACCTCGCGATCCGGTCGCCAGTAGACGACACCGCCGTCCTCGAGCACCTGCAATTGGCGCAGGCCACCGTGCCCTGCGCACGGACCGCCGGTGCAGCGCCCGCTGGTCGGGTCGTAGGCCGCACCATGGGTCGCGCAGAGCAGCATTTCGCCGTCGCTGTCGAAGAACTGGCCGGCGAGCCAGTCAAGCTCCATCGCCACGTGGGCGCAGCGATTGAGGTAGGCGAAAACCTGGCCGTGGTAGCGCACCACGAACGCGCTCGCCTCTTCCCCGCCGGCGACCACGTCGAAGCGCACGCCGGCGCCTCGCTCGATCAGCTGCGCCGCCGGGCACAGCGCGATCAGCGATCCGGCATCAGCCATCCGTGCAGCTGAATCAGCGAATCGAACAGCGCGAGCGAGCGGCACGCGGCAAGCTGGTCGTGAGGATGCGCGCCCTGCGTCAACCCGACCGCCGCGGCATTGGCCGCCTCCGCCATCTGCAGATCATGCGTCGTGTCGCCGACCATCAGAGTCCGCTCCGGCGCCACCATCAGTTCGTCGGTCAGTTCGAGCAGCATCGCCGGATGGGGCTTGGGGTGAGTCTGGTCTGCGCAGCGGGTCGCCGCGAATTCGCCGTCCAGTCCGGCGCTGGCCAGAGCGCGCTGCAGGCCGCGCTGTGACTTGCCGGTGGCAATCGCGAGCTGCACACCAGCGGCGCGCAGCTCCGCGAGCAGTTCGCGCGCGCCGGGAAACAGCACCAGCTGCGCCTCGCGTGCGAAATAGTGCACCCGATATCGCGCCGAGTATTCGGGAATCCGCTCGGGAGCGAGGCTCGGCACCGCACGCGCCAGCGCCTCGTGCAGGCCAAGCCCGATCACGTGGCTCGCCGTCGTGTCATCCGGCACCGGCAGGCCGAGGTCGGCGGCGGCATCCTGGATCGCGCGTGCAATCGCCGCCGTCGAATCGCTCAGCGTGCCGTCCCAGTCGAAGACGACGAGATCGAAACGGTCAAGCATGGCCGATCCCTTTCAGGAAATCGCTGCACTCGCGGTCGAGCGCGCTCTCGATTTCCATCGGCGTCCCGGCCACGGGGTGACGGAAGCGGGTTGCCCAGGCGTGCAGAAACATCCGCCGCAGCGGCACGCCGAACTCGCCGCGGGCGACGCGCCGGTTCAGTTCGAAATCGCCGTACTTGCCGTCGCCCACGATCGGAAATCCGAGGTGCGCCAGGTGGACGCGGATCTGGTGCGTCCGCCCGGTCTTCAGTTCCGCCTCGAGCAGCGAAAACGGCCCGTAGCGATGGCGCAGGTTGAACACCGTGTGGGCCGCGGCGCCCTCGTCCTCGTCCACCGAGACGCGCCTTTCGCCGCCATGCGTCGAGCGCTTCACCAGCGGCAGCCGGACGTGCTGGCGATCGTTGACCCAGTCGCCGGCCACCAGCACCAGGTAGCGCTTGTCGACGATCCCCTCGCGCAACTGCTCGTGCAGTCCCAGCAGCGCACGGCGTGTCTTGGCCAGCAGCAGGATGCCGGAGGTCTCCCGGTCGAGCCGGTGGGCCAGTTCGAGAAAGGGCTGGTTGGGCCGGGCTGCGCGCACCATTTCGATCAGCCCGTGGACCACGCCGCTGCCGCCGTGCGCTGCCATGCCAGCCGGCTTGTCCACCGCGATCAGGTGCTCGTCCTCGAAAAGAACCGGCGGCATCTGAGCGCGCACCGGAGGCGGCGCCGCCGCCGCAATGCGCAGCGGCGGCACCCGGACCCGGTCGCCCTCGACCAGGCGCTGATCGACCGATGCGCGTGCCCTGTTCACCCGCACCTGGCCACTGCGCACGATGCGGTAGACGTGGCTTTGCGGCACGCCTTTGGCGAGTCGCAGCAGGAAATTGTCGAGCCGCTGCCCCGCGGCGTCGGCGCCAACCGTCAGATAGCTGACCTGATCGGCAGCCAGCCGCGGCACGGGCGCGCGGGCGCGCTCCTTGGCGGTATCGTTCATCGTCCCGTTATACTTGCGCGCGCAGGAGTTAGGCGGCGCTCTTGAAGCAGCAGTTGAAGAGCTTGCCGACGACAGTCCACAAGGATTCATGGCCTGTCGTGGCACTTTCGCTCCGACCCTGCAAGAGGCACCGATTGTAGCGATGACCGACTGCGAGCCCGAGGCTCTGCGCGGCCGCCATTCGGTGTCGGGACGCGGAAGCGCGTGGCGGCGAAAGCCGCCTGCGCCAAGTGAAGCAGACGTCCGCTGGCTCGATTTCGAGCCGGGCGGCCGGGATTGAAACAAGGAGCCGAGCCGCCCCAGGGTGTGGCCGGCTCCGCTGGATCGGATTCGTCGCAGCACGCCGGGATCTCCGGCGCTGGGCTTCCCAAGCAAAGGTCGTTTCGTGTTCAGGCTCCCATCATCGTCCGCAGGCTGCCCGGCGCCGCAACAGCGCGCGCCGGGGCGCGGATGCATCGCCGCGGCAGACCCGCCGCGGCGTCGGCGCCCCGCACGTTTCGCCTAGCCTCGCCCGCGGCGTCCTCGGTCCGGCACGACCGCGCCTTTCAGGCGCATGGAGTGTTGAGATGAAGAGGATGCTCTTCAATGCGACCCATCCCGAGGAATTGCGGGTGGCCATCGTCGAAGGCCAGCGGCTGGTCGACATCGACATCGAGGCCGCTGGCCGCGAGCAGCGCAAATCGAACATCTACAAGGGCCTCATCACCCGCGTGGAGCCGAGCCTGGAAGCGTGCTTCGTCGACTACGGCGAGGAAAGGCACGGCTTCCTTCCCTTCAAGGAAATCTCGCGCAGCTTCTTCCGCCCCGGCGTGGACGTATCGCGCGCCAGGATCAACGAGGCGGTGCGCGAGGGCGACGAACTGGTCGTCCAGGTCGAGAAGGAGGAACGCGGCAACAAGGGCGCGGCCCTGACGACGTTCATCTCGCTCGCTGGCCGCTACCTTGTGCTGATGCCCAACAACCCGCGCGGCGGCGGCGTCTCGCGCCGGATCGAGGGCGAGGATCGCCAGGAACTGCGCGAGGCCATGGACCAGCTCGAGTTGCCGTCCGGGATGAGCGTCATCGCGCGCACCGCCGGCATCGGCCGCAGCGCCGAAGAACTGCAGTGGGACCTGAATTACCTGCTCAAGCTGTGGCATGCCGTCGCCGATGCGGCGGCGCCCGTCTATCGCACCGAGGCCGGCGAAAGCAGCGCCGAGGCCGCGACCGACGGCAAGAAGAACAAACGGCTCAATCCGGCGCCGTTCCTGATCTTCGAGGAGTCGAGCCTGGTGATTCGCGCCATCCGCGACTACTTCCATCCGTCGATCGGCGAGATCCTGGTCGACACGGACGAGATCGCCGAGCAGGCGCAGCAGTTCATGGCGCACGTGATGCCGGACATGGTCGGTCGCGTCAAGCGCTACAAGGACGACATCCCGCTGTTTTCGCGCTTCCAGATCGAGCATCAGATCGAGACCGCGCATTCGCGCACCGTGCAGCTGCCCTCCGGCGGCGCGATCGTCATCGACCACACCGAGGCGCTGGTGTCGATCGACGTGAACTCGGCGCGCGCCACCAAGGGTTCCGACATCGAGGAGACCGCCACCCGCACCAACATGGAGGCGGCCGACGAGGCGGCGCGCCAGCTGCGCCTGCGCGACCTCGGCGGGCTGATCGTGATCGACTTCATCGACATGGAGGAGTCGAAGAACCAGCGCGCGGTCGAGAACAAGCTGAAGGACGCGCTGCACTACGACCGTGCCCGGGTGCAGATGGGCAAGATCTCGCGCTTCGGCCTGATGGAACTGTCGCGGCAGCGGCTGCGCCCGGCGCTGTCCGAGGGCAGCCACATCACCTGCCCGCGCTGCAACGGTGTCGGCGTGATCCGCGACACCGAGAGCTCGGCGCTGCACATCCTGCGCATCATCCAGGAGGAGGCGATGAAGGAGAACACCGCCGCCATCCATGCCCAGGTCCCGGTCGAGGCGGCGACCTACCTTCTGAACGAGAAGCGGGCCGACATCGCCAAGCTCGAAGCGCGCCTGCGTGTTTCGATCGCCCTGATACCCAACAAGTACCTGGAAACGCCGCACTACAAGGTCGAGCGCCTGCGCCACGACGACGAGCGGCTCGACGTGGCCAAAGCCAGCTACGAGCGCGCCGAGTCGCCGTCGATCGACACGCCGTACGCCGCGGCTGCAGCCGCCGAGCGTGCCAAGCCGAAGCAGGAAGCGGTGGTGCGCGGCATCGTGCACGAGACGCCGGCCCCGGTGGCTGCTCCTGCGCCCGCCGCGCCGGTCGCCGCCGCTCCGCTGGCGCCTGCACAGACACCACGGCCGTCTTTCCTGGCGCGCCTGTGGAACCTGGTGACCGGTCGTACCGAGGCTGAGCAGATCGTGGTGGCGCCGGCGGCACCGCCCGCGGCGGCGGAACCCCGGCCGAAGCGCCCCGAACGGTCCGAACGTGGCGGCGACCGAGGCAGGGATCGTCGTGGCGGGCGCGGTGGCGCACGCGGCGAACGCCGTGAGCGCGAACCCGCCGAAGCACGCGAGGGCAGGCCGCCGCGTCCGACGCCGGACGGACAACGTGCGCAGGGAGCCGAAGCTGCGCCCGCGGTCCAGGGGCGGCGCGAGCGCGGCGAACGCCAGCGGGGGGGTGAACGCCCTGCCCGGCCGGCGCCCGAAGGGGGCGCACCGTCCGCCTCCAGCACCTCTCGCGAACCGGCGCTGGCCGAGGTGCCCGCAGCCGCGCCTGTCGCCGCGCTGACGACCGAGTCACCGCTGGCGCCTCAGGAAGACGCCGCGGGGGCAGACGAGCGCCGCCGCCGCCGCGGACGCCGTCGCCGGGGTCGAGGGGGGCGTGGCGAGGCCGAGGGCCGGGAGACAACGGTTGCCGAGTCGGCAACCGAAGTTGCGGCGGCCGAAACGGTCGAGCCATCGAGCCCCGTCGAGGTCGCGCTCGAAGTCAGCCCGCGTCCTGAGCCGGAAACCATCGTCGAATCGGCGCCAGCCGAGGTGCCGGCAGCGCCCGTCCCTCCGCCGGCTGCCGAGGCACCGATCGTGGTTCCGCCGGTGGCTGCGCCCGTCGCTGCGCCGGTGATCGCGGCTGAGCCGATGCCGGTCGACGAACTGCGGCCGGTGCTCGAGCAGGCCGGGTTGACTCTGGTGCAGACGGAGCCGACCAAGCTCGCCGACGTCCTGGCCCGGTTCGCGAACGCGCCCAAGGCAGCTCGCGTGCCGCGCGAGCGCCCGATGCTTGCTCCGCTGGACGCAGGGCCGCTGGTACAGGTCGAGACACGCCAGGGCTCCGCCCCGGCACAGCACTAGCAGCGCGCGTTTCTTGAGCGGCCCGCCGCGGCGATTGCGGCGGGCCTCGCGCGCAGCCCGTTCGCTGCGCCGCTAACATTCCAGGCGAGTTTCGTCTGCACATGACCGACCGCATCATTCCTGTCCTCGATGCGCACGCCGCGGTGCGCGTGCCGGCCGGCGTGTCGGTCGCGGCCGACGGACACGTTTCCGACCAGTTGCGCCGGCCGCTGCGCGATCTGCGCATATCGGTCACCGACCGCTGCAATTTCCGCTGCACGTACTGCATGCCGAAAGAGGTGTTCGACCGGAATTACCACTTCCTGCCGCACGCCGACCTGCTGACGTTCGAGGAGATCACGCGGCTGGCGCGCATCTTCATCGGGCACGGCGTCGAGAAGATCCGCCTGACCGGCGGCGAGCCCCTCCTGCGCAAGGACATCGAGCGACTGATCGGGATGCTCGCCCGGTTGCAGACCCGCGACGGCAGGCCGCTCGACCTCACGCTGACCACCAACGGCTCGATCCTCGCGCGCAAGGCGCGTTCGCTCGCCGACGCCGGGCTCAGGCGGGTCACGGTCTCACTCGACGGACTGGACGACGCGGTGTTCCGGCGCATGAACGACGTCGACTTTCCGGTCAGCGCGGTGCTCGATGGAATCGCCGCCGCAGCACGGGCGGGACTGGCGCCGGTCAAGGTCAACATGGTCGTCAAGCGCGGCGTCAACGATCACGAGATCCTGCCCATGGCCCGCCACTTCAGGGCCAGCGGCCACATCGTCAGGTTCATCGAGTTCATGGACGTGGGCAGTTCCAACGGCTGGCAACTCGACGACGTGGTCCCGTCGCGCGAAGTCATCCGCCGGATCGGCGCCGAGCTGCCGCTCGAGGCGGTCGAGCCCAATTACGGAGGCGAGGTGGCAGAGCGTTGGCGCTACCGCGACGGGGGTGGCGAGATCGGCGTCATCTCCAGCGTGACGCAGGCGTTCTGTCGTGATTGCACGCGGGGGCGCCTGTCGACCGAGGGCCGGCTGTACCTTTGCCTGTTTGCCACGGGAGGCTACGACCTGAGGCAGATGCTGCGCGATGGCACCGACGATGCACAGATCAGCGACGCCGTCGGCCGGATCTGGCAGCGGCGCGCCGATCGCTATTCCGAACAGCGCAGCGAGGCCACGGCCGGCTTGCGCAAGATCGAGATGTCGTACATCGGCGGCTGAGCGGCCGCGCATCCGGCCATGCATACGCCGAACCGCAACGAGATCACCGGCCTGGTGCTGGCCGGCGGCCGGGCGACCCGCATGGGCGGCGTCGACAAGGGCCTGGTTCAGCTGAACGGGCGCACGCTCGTCGAGCGGGTGATCGAAAGGCTGCGACCGCAGGTCAGCACGCTGCTGATCAGCGCCAATCGCAACATCGACAGGTATCACGGCTTCGGCTTTCCGGTGCTGCTCGACGCGGACGATGGCCTCGAGCCGTTTCCCGGACCGCTCGCCGGCATGCTCGCCGGGCTGCGTGCGACGGCCACGCCGTGGGTAACCGTGGTCCCCTGCGATGCGCCCTTCCTTCCTTCCGACCTCGTCCGCCGGCTGGCCGATTCGCTCGGTGCGAGCCGCGCCGCAGTGGCTTACGCGGGAGAAAGGATCGAGCCGTTGTTCTGCCTGCTGCATGTCGACCTCGCCCAGGATCTTGCCGCGGCGCTTGCCAACGGCGAGCGCCGTGCCGAGGCGTGGCTGCGCGGCATCGGCGCCGCGCCGGCCCCCTTCCTCGTGCCGCAGTGCTTCGCCAACCTGAACACGCTGCAGGACGTGCTCGTCCACCATGGCCGGCAATGAGCTGACGCCGGGCCAGGCGCTCGAGGAACTCGTGCGCTGGGCGGCACCGATCGACGGCGTCGAATCGGTGCCGGCATGCGACGCGGCGGGCCGGGCGCTCGCCGAGGACCTTGCCTCGACGGTCGACCTGCCGGCGTTCGACAACTCGGCGATGGACGGTTACGCCCTGCGCTTCGACGACCTGCTGCCAGGACACTGGCTGCACGAGATCGGCCGCGCCAACGCCGGCCATCCCCATGCCGGGCGCGTCGAGACGGGCACCTGCGTGCGCATCATGACCGGCGCGCCAGTGCCCGAGGGCGCCGACACCGTCGTGATGCGGGAAGACGTTTCCGTCGACGGCGGCACGGTCCGCGTCGAGCAAGCACCGCAGCGCGGCGCCAACATCCGTCGCCGCGGCGAACACATCGGCCGCGGAGATCTCGTGCTGCGCGCCGGTCGGCACCTGCGGGCCGCCGACATCGGGCTGGCCACGGCGGTCGGCGCGGCGCAACTGACGGTGCGCCGGCGACTTCGCGTTGGCGTCCTGTCCACCGGGGACGAACTCGCCGATCCGCCGCAGACTCTCCCCGCGGCAGCGAGCTTCGATGCCAATCGCCCGCTGCTGCGCGCCAGCCTCGCCAGGCTCGGCTTCGACGTGCATGATCTCGGCATCTGCCGCGACACGCCCGCGGCCTTTGCGGCGACGCTCGATCGCGCCAGCCGGCTGCTCCTCGATGCGGTCGTCGCCAGCGGCGGCGCGGCGCAGGGCGATGCCGACGTCGTGCGCGCCGCCTCGGGGATCCGCTTCGTGGCGCTGAACGTCCGGCCCGGGCGCGGTCTCGCGGTCGCGCGGATGGAAAATGGCGCCGGCGTTCCGATGGTGCTGCTCGGCCTGCCCGGCAATGCGGTGGCGGCGTTCGTGGTGTTTCACCTGCTGGCGAGGCCACTGCTGCTGCACCTGGCCGGCGCCGCAGCAGCCGTTCCGCTGCACATACCGCTGCCGCTCGCGGGCGAGGCGCGAGTGCGCGGCGGCCGCGTCGACTACCGCCGGGCACGCTTCGTCAGCGGCAACGACGGCGGCCTCCGGGTGCAGCCGCTTCGCGAGCAGGGTTCGGCGATGCTGCGCACGGTCACCGAAGCCGATGCGCTGATCGCACTCGGCCCTCGCGAGGTCTACGCGGACGGCGATCTGGTCGGAACGGTTCCGCTGGCGCTGCTCGACTGACGGTGCACGTCCGCACCGCAGGACTTCGAAGCTCGGGGGCGCCGTCAGAAGCGCTTCATCAGCTCCAGCACCCGGCGCACGGTCGAGCCGTACGGCGGCATGAACAGTCCCATGCCGTTCAGGCGCGACTGCAGGAACACCGGCGTCATCTTGCTGAAGGTCTCGAAGCCGTGGCGGCCGTGATAATGGCCCATGCCTGACGGACCCACGCCGCCGAACGGCAGTTCCTCCTGCGCGACGTGCATCAGCGTCTCGTTCACGCACACGCCGCCGGCCTGCAGGTTGTGCAGCGCCCACTGCGTGCGCTCGCCGTCGTCATCGAACCAGTAAAGGGCGAGCGGCTTCGGAGCGGCATTGATCCGCTCCACCGCGTCTTCGATCCGGTCGTACGGCACGAGCGGCAGCAGCGGACCGAAGATCTCTTCGCGCATCACATCGAGCGCTGCCGGCGGATCGATCAGGAGCGCCGGCGCGAGCCGGTGCGCGGCGTTGTCGCGCGCCCGCCCTTCGAACAGGGTCTCGATGCGGACACCCGCCTCCTTCGCCTGCTCGAGATACCCGGTGAGCCGCGTGTAATGCCGCTCGTTGACGATCGCGCAGAAGTCGCGATTGCCCAGCCCGGCCGGATACATCCGGCGCGCCTGCGCTCGTGCCTCGCGCACGAACGGCCGGAGCATCGCCCGCGGCATCAGCACGTAATCGGGCGCCACGCAGGTCTGTCCGGCATTGAGCAGCTTGCCGGCAAGGATCCGGGTCGCGGCGCGCTGCACCGGATAGTCGGGCGCGATCACCGTCGGCGACTTGCCACCGAGCTCGAGCGTGACCGGCGTCAGATTGGCGGCGGCGGCAGCCATCACGCGCCTGCCGACGACCGTCGAACCGGTGAACAGCAGGTGGTCGAACGGCAGTTCGGAGAAGGCCTGCGCCACCACCGCGTCGCCGGTGATCACCGCGGCCTCTTCGGGTGCGAAGTACTTCTCGATGAGGCGCTTGAAGAACGCCGAGAAGCTCGGCGTGAATTCCGACATCTTCACCAGCACGCGATTGCCCGCCACCAGGGCGCCGACCATCGGGCCGATCGCCAGGTACAGCGGATAGTTCCACGGCACGATCACGCCGACGACCCCGAGCGGCCGGGGCTGGATCTCGGCCCGCGCCGGCAGGAACCATTTCGAGACCCAGACGCGCTCGGGTCTCATCCAGCGCTCGCCGGAACGCAGCGCGCCGTTGATCTCCGCCAGCGCCGGATAGATCTCGGCAATCTGCGTCTCGATGGCCGGTCGGCCACCGAAGTCGGCGTCGATCGTTCGTTCGATCTCGTCTTCGTTTTCGCTGACCAGTCGGCGCAGCCGCTGCAGTCGGTCACGGCGCTCGGGCCACTGCGAGTGCGGCTGCCGGGCGAAGGCGGCGCGCTGCAGTTCGAACAGCGATTGCATGTCGGTCGGGACGTCGTTGGGTTTCATCGGTCCACCCTTGGCCGCGAATCGGACTACGACGATGTTAGCCGCGCGTCCCCGCGCGTTTGCCGAGCAAGTGCACTAACCATACGGGGCAACTCCCTTCGAATCGCCGCCCGCCGCGCTTGCCGCAACGCGCCACTTGCTGCACATTGCGCCAGGCTTTCATTGACCTGCGATGACAATCCTGCAACAACTGCTGGGGATCGGTGTCCTGCTCGGGCTGGCCTGGGTGCTTTCCGAGAACCGCCGCGCGATTCGCTGGCGCACGGTTGTCGGGGCCATGGCGCTCACGGCGGCGCTGTCTGCGGCCCTTCTAAAGCTGCCGCCGCTTGCCGATGCGCTGCAGTCGCTGAACATCGTCGTCGATGCCCTGAACAGGGCCACGCTGGCCGGGACCGCGTTTGTGTTCGGCTATCTCGGCGGCGGCGCGCCGCCTTTCACCGCGACGCACCCGCAGGCGAGCTTCATTCTCGCGTTCCAGGCGCTGCCGCTGGTGCTGGTCATCTCGGCCCTGTCGGCGCTGCTGTTCCACTGGCGAGTGATGCCGCTGATCGTGCACGGCTTTGCCTGGCTGCTCAGGCGCAGCCTCGGGGTCGGCGGCGCGGTGGGCGTCTCGGCGGCCGCCAACGTGTTCGTCGGCATGGTCGAGGCGCCGCTGGTGGTCGCGCCCTACCTGGCGCGGCTGTCGCGCGGCGAACTGTTCATCGTCATGAACTGCGGCATGGCGACGATCGCCGGCACGGTGCTGGTCCTGTACGCGACGTTCCTGGCGCCCGTCGTGCCCAACGCGCTCGGACACCTGCTCGTGGCGTCGTTCGTCGCCACTCCGGTCGCAATCGCGGTGGCCGCGCTGATGGTTCCGTCGCCGATCGACGACACGGCACCGGTGTGGCTGCCGCGCCAGGATGCCAACGCCGTCGCAGCAGTGGCGCGCGGCACCCTCGAAGGGCTGCAACTGCTGCTGAACATCATCGCCATGCTGCTCGTCTTCATCGCCCTGGTTGCGCTGGCCAATGCCTTGCTCGGGCTTCTGCCCGCGATCGGTGATCAGCCGCTGTCGCTCGAGAGAATCTTCGGCTGGGTCTTTGCTCCGCTGGCCTGGCTGATCGGGATTCCCGCACATGAGACGGCCGTCGCCGGCAGCCTGCTCGGCAAGAAGACCGTACTGAACGAGTTCATCGCCTACCTCGAACTGGCGCAGCTGCCGCCGGACCAGCTCTCGCCGCGCAGCCGCCTGCTGCTCACCTACGCGCTGTGTGGCTTCGCCAATTTCGGCAGCCTCGGCATCATGCTCGGCGGTCTCAATGCCCTGCTGCCCGCAAGCCGTCGCGCCGAGCTCGCCGAGCTCGGCATGAAGTCGGTACTGGCCGGATTGCTGTCGACCTGCCTGACCGCGGCAGTCGTGGGACTGCTGGTATGACCGTGCTGCGTGGACCGCGGGTGCTGCTGCGGGACTGGCGCGGCGAAGACCTCGACGCCTTTGCCGCGCTGAACGCGGATCCGCGCGTGATGGAGCACTTTCCGGCGCCGCTCTCCCGCGACGAGAGCGCGGCGCTGCTGGACCGCATGCAGGCGGGCATCGACGCCCGGGGGTGGGGCAACTGGGCGCTGGAGGTCGACGGCTGCTGCCTCGGCTTCGTCGGCCTGTCGGTGCCGACGTTCGAGGCCCACTTCACTCCCTGTGTGGAGATCGGCTGGCGGCTCGCCTTCGATGGCTGGGGACGAGGCTACGCCGCGGAAGCTGCGCGGCTGGCGCTTGGCTACGGTTTCGAAGTTCTCGAACTCGCCGAGATCGTCTCGTTCACCACCTTGCACAACCTGCGCTCGCAGCGGGTCATGCAGCGAATCGGCATGCGGCACGCGCCGGCCGACGACTTCGACCACCCGCGCCTGGCCGGCAGCCCACTGCAGCGGCACGTGCTTTACCGCCTGCGGCGAACGCACTGGCGCCCGTAGAGAAGGAACACGGGGCGACTCATCGCCGCCCCGCCAGGCAAGCCGCCTGTCAGGGCCTACAGCCGCGCTACTCGATCTCTTCGTAGAGCGGCAGCGTGAGGAACTCGGCGAATTCTTCCTGCGTGCTCATCTGCTCGAAGATCCGCGCGGCGCGGTCATAGGTGCTCGTGTCTCCGCCCACGTCGGCCTTGACCTTGGCCAGTTCCTCCGGAATCAGCACGCGGACCATCGCGGCCGTGACCTTGCGGCCATCGTCGAGCACGCCCTTCGGCGAACGGATCCACTGCCATACCTGGGAGCGGCTGATTTCGGCGGTGGCCGCGTCTTCCATCAGGTTGTGGATCGGCACGCAGCCGTTGCCGGCGAGCCAGGAACCGAGGTAGTGAATGCCGACGTTGATGTTCATCCGCAGCCCGGCTTCGGTGATCGGCGACTCCGGCCTGAAGTTCAGCAGGTCGGCGGCGGTGACGTTGACGTCCTCGCGCTGCTTCCAGATCTGGTTCGGCTGGTCACCGAGCACCTTGACGAACTCGGTCATCGCCAGTTCGACCAGCCCCGGGTGCGCCACCCAGCCGCCGTCGTAGCCGTCGGTGGCGTCACGCGCCTTGTCGGTGCGCACGCCTTCCAGCGCCTTCTCGTTGGCGACCGGGTCGTTCTTGATCGGGATCAGCGCGCTCATGCCGCCGATCGCCGGCGCCCCGCGCTTGTGGCAGGTCTTCAGCAGCAGCAGCGCGTAGGCGCGCATGAAGGGCGCGGTCATCGTCACCAGTGCCCGGTTGGCGAGGCAGAAGTCGCGATCGACCTTGAACTTCTTGATGCACGAGAAGATGTAGTCCCAGCGGCCGGCGTTCAGGCCCGCCGAGTGGTCGCGCAGCTCGTACAGGATCTCGTCCATCTCGAAGGCAGCGAGGATCGTTTCGATCAGCACGGTGGCCTTGATCGTGCCCTGCGCAATGCCGATTTCCTTCTGCGTCGCGACGAAGATGTCGTTCCACAGACGCGCCTCGAGATGAGACTCCATCTTCGGCAAGTAGAAGTACGGGCCGGAGCCGCGCGCGACCAGTTCCTTCGCGTTGTGGAACATGTAGAGGGCGAAGTCGAAGATGCCGCCCGACACCCGCTCGCCGTCGACGAACACGTGCTTCTCGTCCAGGTGCCAGCCGCGCGGCCGCACCACCAGCGTAGCGATCCTGTCGTTCAGCCGATAAGTCTTGCCGCCCTGCTCGAGCGTGATGCGGCGGCGAACCGCGTCGATGAGGTTGATGTGACCGGTGATCTGGTTGTCCCAGTTCGGCGTGTTGCTGTCCTCGAAGTCGGTCATGTAGGCGTCGGCGCCGGAGTTCAGCGCATTGATGATCATCTTGCGCTCGACCGGGCCGGTGATCTCCACACGGCGGCACAGAAGATCCTTCGGCACCGGCGCGATCTTCCAGCCGCCTTCGCGCACCTGCTTCGTCGCGGCGAGGAAATCGGGCCGCTCACCGGCGTCGAGCCGCCTGGTGCGCTCGACGCGGTTCGCCAGCAGTTCCTTGCGGCGCGGATTGAAGCTGCGGTGCAGTTTCGCGACCAGGGCCAGGGCCTCCGGGGTCAGGATCGCATCGAATCCGGGCTTGAGCGGCGCCCGGATCTCCACACCTTGGGGCAGATTCATGGCTAGCTCCTAATGCTTGCGTTGTTGCAGAGAAAAGGTCACGGCGTCGTCCAGTGAAACGCCGCTGCCGTCCGGTCGCGCGCCGAGCCGGTCCATCGGGCCGCCGCCGCGGTTGACCCAGAAGCTGACGTAGCCATACCACTTGGCGCCGATCGCGTCCCAGCAGTTGCTCGACACCAGGAGCAGTTCGTGCTCCGGATGCTTGAGCGTCAGCGGGCCCAGTTCGTAGACCGAAGGCGCGGTCTTGTACGCGTGCACCTGGTCCGCCGAAAGCAGCACGTCGAAGTATTCCGCGATCTGCGCGCCGTGCAGCACGTCCTCGATCAGGCCCGGATCGCCGTTGCTCAGCACGCCGATGGTCATGCCGGTCTGCTGCAGGCGCTGCAGGGCCGGGACCACGTCGGAATATGGCGACAGCTGCGTGTACTCGTGCATCAGCATGCCCCGCGCAGCGGCATCGAGCGGCAGCGCGAGCGTCTCGCAGGCGAACTGCAGCGCGTCCTCGGTGACCTGCGTGAACGGCACGTAACGCGACGACATCGTCCGCAGCCACGTGTACTCGAGCTGCTTATGCCGCCACAGCTGCGACAGGCGCTGGCCGTGGCCGGGGAACAGCTGCTCGGCGCGCACGCCGACGGAGTGCACGTCGAGCAACGTGCCAAAAACGTCGAACAGGACCGCGCGGATCGACATCTTCTCTCCCTCTCCGTGGTGGACTTTTTTTCGCGTGGCCTGAGTATATTGGCCTCGGCAAGAGCGGCTTCGCGATCGGATCGTTGCCGACGCCGTTCGCATTCGGCCCGCGCGCCGGGCACTGCGCATCGTCAGTAGTTGCCGTCGGTTCCCCACGGGCGCGCAGCGCGCAAAAAAAGAGCCGCACGGTGGCGGCTCGATGGACTTCTTGCTCTTCTTATCTGCTTTGTCGCCGCAGCGTCGTCTCCTGCTGTCTCACCCCTTTTGCCTCTTTGCACGCTCGCGCGCCGCAGTTCGTTGACCCGGTCGGCGGGCGAGCATACGAAGCGCGCCGCAATCCCTCAAGCTGCAGCGCAGCGCGGGCGACGTCCGGCCGCCTGCATCAGGCCGCCTTCTTCTGCTGCGCCTCGAAGAACTGCTCGTCCTCGGTCGATCCCTTGAGCGCCGCGGTCGACGCTTCCGACTCGATCGTCGTGGTCACCGCATCGAAGTAGCCGGTGCCGACCTCGCGCTGGTGCTTGACGGCCGTGAACCCCTTCTCGGCCGCAGCGAACTCGGCCTCCTGAAGCTCGACGAAAGCACTCATCTGATTACGTGCATACCCGTAGGCCAGGTTGAACATCGAGTAGTTCAGCGAGTGGAAGCCGGCCAGCGTGATGAACTGGAACTTGTAGCCCATCGCGCCGAGTTCCCGCTGGAACTTGGCAATCGTCGCGTCGTCGAGGTTCTTCTTCCAGTTGAAGCTCGGCGAGCAGTTGTAGGCAAGCATCTTGCCGGGGAACTGCTTCTGGATGGCCTCGGCGAATGCTCTCGCGAACGCCAGGTCCGGCTTGCCGGTTTCGCACCAGATGAGGTCCGCATACGGTGCATACGCCAGGCCGCGGCTGATCGCCTGGTCGAGGCCGTTGCGGGTGCGGAAGAAGCCCTCGACCGTGCGCTCGCCGGTGATGAACGGCATGTCGTTCTCGTCGACGTCGGAAGTGACGAGATCGGCGGCTTCCGCGTCGGTGCGCGCCAGCAGCACGGTCGGCACGCCCATCACATCCGCGGCGAGCCGTGCGGCAATCAGCTTGGACACCGCCTCGCGGCTCGGCACCAGCACCTTGCCGCCCATGTGGCCGCACTTCTTCACCGACGCCAGCTGGTCCTCGAAATGCACTCCGGCCGCACCGGCGTCGATCATCGCCTTCATCAGTTCGAAGGCATTGAGCACGCCGCCAAAGCCCGCCTCGGCGTCGGCAACGATCGGCGCGAAGTAATCGACGTATCCCGGGTCGCCGGGGTTCTTGCCTTCCATCCACTGGATCTGGTCGCAGCGGGTCAGCGCGTTGTTGATCCGGCGCACCACGGCGGGCACCGAGTTGATCGGGTAAAGCGACTGGTCCGGATACATCTCGCCGGCCACGTTGGCGTCACCCGCGACCTGCCACCCGGACAGATAGATGGCCTTCAGGCCGGCCTTGACCTGCTGCATCGCCTGGTTGCCGGTCAGCGCGCCCAGCGAATTGACGAAAGGCTCCTCGTTGACCGACCGCCAGAGGCGTTCCGCGCCGCGCTTCGCCAGCGTGTGCTCGACCGCCACCGAGCCGCGCAGGCGAACGACGTCGTCAGCGGTGTAGCCGCGCTTGATGCCTTTCCAGCGCGGGTTTTCGTTCCAGTCCTTCTGCAGGCGTTGGGCTTCGAGCTTGCGTGCGGTCATGTCCTCGGATCCTCCGAACAGGTTTGTTTCAGGGCTGCGGCCGGCGTCGCACCGGCTCGGCATTGATGCAAAGACTACGGCCCGAAGCGCACCGCGGCAAGTCAAATATCTTATATAAGATACATTTATTTATAATGTTTTTTCAATTACTTAAAGATTTCTTTCCGCGATACGCAACAGCAATGAGCGTCATGAAACGCGCCTTGCTGCAAGACAGCAGGCGTCTTCCGCGATGAGAAACGAGCGGGTGATCCGTGAAATCTGCTGCGCACCGATCGTGGCCAGCGAGCCAACCCGCAACCCGCCGCCCCGAGATCTGGGCCGCGGATGCAGCCCCAATCAGGCGTGAAGCCGGCGCGTGCAGACGAGCACGCCGTCGCGGTCGGCATAGACCCAGTCGCCGCGGCTGATCCGGGCGCCACCGACAAAGACGACCAGATCGCGCTGCCCTTCGCCCCGTTTGATCGAGCGGCGCGGCGAGACGGCACGCGCGCGCACGCCGATAGCGCACGCGTCGATCTCATCGACGTCGCGCACGGCGCCGAATACGACGACACCCGCCCAGCCGTTGTCAGCCGCATTGCGCGCGAGGTTTCCGCCGAGGACGGCGCAGCGCGTGCTGCCGCCGGCATCGACCACCAGGACCTGCCCTTCGCCGGCTTCCTTGACCGCCTGAGCAAGGAGCGAGTTGTCCTCGAAGAGCTTGATCGTTCGCGCCGTGCCGCAGAAGCGCTCGCGCGCACCGAAGGACAGCCAACCCGGCGCGACGACCTGCAGGTCGCCGCTGTCGAAAAGCGCCTCGTTGGCGTCGCACAGATCGGGGGTGGGAGGAAAGTCGCTCATGCCCGTGCTCCTGAACGCGTTGCACGCAGGCGCCGTGTGCCCGCGCCGACCGCCACTGCGAGCAGCAGTGCCGCCACCTGAAGGCTCGCCACACCGACGAGCGGCGCGCCGTAGCGGCCGGCGTCGAGCATCGGCCCGAAGACCAGCGGCGCCAGCGCCAGCCCGATGTCGAGTCCCGAGTACACGAACCCGTACACGCGCCCGTAAGCGGTTGCGCCGAACTGCGCCGTCGCAGCGCGCCGTACCAGCAGGTCGCGGCTCGGGCCGGCCACGCCGACGCCGAACCCGATCAGCGCCATCAGCGGCAGGATGGCGAACGTCGGCGACGATCCGGAGGCCAGCAGCAGCGAGGTTGCTGCCGACACCGCGAGCGCCGGTGCGATGACGAAGTCGCTGTCCTCGAAGCGCCCACCGACGAAGCCGCCGGCCACCATGCCCAGCGCGCTGCCCAGCAGATACGCCGTCAACCCCAGGCTGGCCACCGGAAGCGCCAGTGCGTACACGTTGTGCAGGATCGCAGGCGCGTAGTTCTGCAACACGCCGAACGCCCCGGTAGTGATCAGGAAGAACGCGAAGCAGAGCCACACCGCGCTGCTGCCGAGGAACGCCAGCGAGCCGGTCGCCGGTCTCGCGACCGCCGCTTCGGGCGCGGCAATGGCCGCTTCGGCCACATCGGCGAGCACATGACGACGCAAGAGCAGCAGCGCAAGCACGGCGAAGCCCAGCATCGCTGCGACCAGCGCAGCGGTGCGCCACGAACTCGCCGCCGCGATGCCCGCCATCACGACCGAGCCTGCAGCCCAGCCGAGGTTGCCGGTCAGCCCGTGAACCGAGAACGCGTGACCGAGGCGGGCGCTGGAAACGCGGCGGTTCAGCAGCGTGAAGTCGGCGGGATGAAATATCGAGTTGCCGAGCCCCGCCACCGCGGCCGCGACAAGCAGGCCCGGGTAGGTGGCGGCAGCAGCGAGCACCAGACCGGAAAGGCCGAGCGTGCCGATGCCGAACATCAGCACCGGTCGGGCCCCGATGCGGTCGACGACGAATCCGGCCAGCGCCTGGCCGATGCCGCTGACGACGAAGAACACGGTCATCAGGAACCCGGCCTGGGTGTACGAAAGCGAGAAATCCGCCATCAGCCATGGAAACAGCGGCGGCAGCATCAGGTGGAAGAAGTGCGACGTGCCGTGCGCCAGCCCGACCAGGCTGATCACCTCGGCATCGTGCCTTCTCGCGACGTCGACCGACGCGGTGCTCATCGAGCAGGCTTCCGGCTGCGCCCGACGGCATCGCCTCGGCAATGGTTCGCGCTCATAGCGGTGCATTCTACAAACGCGCAGTGCGGATAATGCGGACCGTTCGTGAACATCCGTCCCGGGGACTGCCGCACGTGCCTTCGATATCGACCTTGCCTGCCGCGACGTGGCCCGGCCTGCGCCGACTGCTGCTCTACGTCGTCGCACTGGCGCTGGCCTGGCCGTTGCACGCCAGCGAAACGGTCGCGGTTCGGCTGATTGCCTTCAACGACCTGCACGGACATCTCGAGCCCGGCGACAACGCCATTGCAGTGCCCGATCCGCACGATCCGGCAAAGCAGATCGCGTTGCCGGCCGGCGGCGTGGCCCACCTGGCCACCGCCGTGCGTCGACTGCAGGCCGAGCAGTCGGCCAGCATGTTGATCTCCTCCGGTGACCTGGTCGGCGCCTCGCCACTGGTGAGCGCGCTGTTTCGCGACGAACCGACGATCGAGGTGATGAATGCGCTCGGCCTGAGTCTCAACGCGGTGGGCAATCACGAGTTCGATCACGGCGTGGCCGAACTGCGGCGACTGATCGCCGGGGGCTGCGCCACCGAGCCGCGCGGCGTCGCCGCGACCTGCGCCGGCAAGGCGCGCGCCTACGACGGCGCAGGCTTTCCGTTCGTCGCCGCCAACGTCGAGGACGCCGCCACCGGCGTGCCGTTGCTGGCGCCGTTCGTGGTTCGCCAGATCGGCGGCGTGCGCGTCGGCTTCATCGGCGCAGTCACGCGCACCACGCCGGGCATCGTCATGCCCGCCGGCATCCGCGGCTGGAGGTTCACCTCCGAGGCCGCGGCGCTCAACCTTCACGCGCGACGACTGCGCGCCGAGGGGGTGAATGCCATCGTGGCGGTGGTCCACGAAGGCGGCGACGCCGACGGCGGATTCGACGGCTGCCTCAACCCGCGCGGACCGATCTTCGACATCGTCCGCGCGCTCGATCCCGCCATCGACGTCGTGCTCAGCGCGCACACGCACCGCAGCTACAACTGCCGCATCGACGGCCGGGTGGTGATCCAGGGCGCGTCGTTCGGCCGCCTGCTGTCGGTGATCGACCTCGCCATCGACCGCACCAGCGGCGTGGTCGTGCGCGAAGAGACGCGGGCCCGCAACGTGCCGGTGGCCAATGGACGAGGCACCGACGAGGCGCTCGATGTGCTCTACCCGCCCTTCCCGGCCGATGCGCAGATCGCCGCCATCGTCGATCACTACCGAAGCCGCGTCGCGCCGCTGGCAGATCGGCCGGTCGGACGGATCGCCGCCGCCTTCGAAAGACTGCCGGCGGAGCAAGGCGACTCGCCCGCCGGCCGCCTGATCGCCGACGCTCAGCTGGCCGCCACGCGCGGCAACGGCGCGCAGATCGCGTTCACCAACACGGGCGGCATCCGCAGCCACCTGCGGCCGCGCGCACCCGACGGCACGGTCACCTATGGTGACGTCTTCACCATGCAGCCTTTCGGCAATGCGCTGGTCACGATGACCATGACCGGCGCGCAACTCAAGGCGCTGCTCGAGTCGCAGTGGCGCGGCACGTCGGGGCGAGCGCACTTCCTGCAGCCTTCCGCGAGCCTGACCTACGCGTGGCGTGACGATGCGCCCGCCGGCGCGCGCGTGATCGAGGAATCGATCAAGATCGACGGCAAGCCGTGGCGGCGCGATGCCCGCTATCGGATCACCGTCAACAGCTATCTCGCCGCCGGCGGCGACCGCTTCCGCCACTTCCTCGACGGCACCGATCACACCGGTGGCCCGCTCGACATCGAGGCGCTTGCGCAGTACCTCACGCAGAGTTCGGCGCAGGCGCCTGTCGCGCCCGCCACGCAACCGCGCATCGTGCGGCGCGGCGGTCAGAGCGCCGAACCGTCGGTGAGATAATTCGGACCCACGTATCGCAAGGGTCAGTCATGCGTCGCAACCGCCTCATTTCCCGCGCCCGAACGTCGGCCTCGGCCAACACGCTGGCCAAGCTGGCGCGCCGGCTGTCGGAGTCGGGCAGCCGCATCGAGGACCGGCTATGGGAGCGGCGCCTCGTCGAGGCGGTCAACGACCGTCTCGCGCGCGGTTTCGCCGACGACATCGAGGCGGCGCTGGAGGACCTGTCGCGCACGCAGGCGCGCGCCTACGACGATCTGGCCGATCTCGCGGAATCCTGTGCCGAGAGCGCAACCGTCGAGATCGACGGCAAACCGCACGACGCGCTGCTGATCGCCGTGCCGCTGCTGGCCTGGTCGCGCTACCGGGTGCCGGCCATGGCGCTTGCGCCGGCGCTGGTCGATGCGATCGGCGCGCAGATTGCCGGCCACCTGTCCGCCCGCGACACCCGCATCGCCGTGGCCGACTACCTGTACTCGATCGACCAGTTGCCGGAATCGTTCGGCGAGGTCTACGACGCCGCGCAGAAGCTGTTCGAAGCCTGCGTGGCCGGCAAGCGGCTCAAGGTCGACGGCAAGAGCCTGCGCGAGCCGGTGATGATGCTGGCCGACACGCGCTACGTGCTTGCCGCCATCGTCGCCCCGCAGGGCGCGCCGCTGTATCACTGGCAGGAGACCGGCGTCGACCCGGACGCGAAGACCGCAGCGATGACCGCTTTCCGCGAGCAGGTGGGCGGTGCGCTGGCGCCGCTGATGACCGGCTGCCGCTACCGCGTCCTCGCCGCCAACGCCTTTCACGCCGCACTGCGCCAGGCCGATCGCGAACTGCGCGAGTTCTCGCTCGAGGCGGCCATTTTCTACCTGAAGCTCGCCTACGACATGGCGCCGAACGCGCTGCAGGCGACCTTCGCCGCCTTCGAGGACAAGCGCGTCGAGGAGATGCGCGTCGGGATCGGCGCCGCGGGCAACGACGACGCGGTGATCGAGGGCGTGGTCTGGCCGCTGCTCGGCGACGAGGAAGAGCGGGCGCAGGAGGAGATCGACGCGGCGCTGCGGCGGCTGGGCGTGAACAAGGTCACTGCCCACGCGCATCGCTTTCCCCTCGAATACTGCGACGACTGCGGCGCGCCGATGTTCCCGAATCCGTCGGGGCACGCGGTCCACGCAGAACCGCCGGAAGACGTCGAGGAGCAGCCGGCGGCGCCGCTGCACTGAGCGCCAGCGCCGCACGCGCCACCGCGCGGCGGCGGCAGGCGCTGGCAGCGCGCTCGCCGCTTAGTGCACGGTCCTCTCGAACGTGAAATTCCCGCCGCGGAAGTCCACCGGCACGATGTCCTTCGGCCCGAAGCGGCCTTCGAGCACGCGCCTGGCGATCGGGTTTTCGATCTGCTGCTGGATCGCGCGCTTGAGCGGCCGCGCACCGTAGAGCGGATCGAATCCCGCCTTGGCGATCTCGGCCAGCGCCGCGTCCGTGACCTCCAGTTTCATCTCCTGCTGCGCCAGGCGCTGCGCCAGGCGCTGCAGCTGGATCTTCGCGATCGAGGCGATGTGCTTGGCATCGAGCGCGTGGAAGACGACGATCTCATCGATGCGGTTGACGAACTCGGGGCGGAAGTTCGTGCGCACCTCGCCCATCACCGCCTCCTTGATCAGGTCGTAGTCCTGCCCGGCCATGCGCTGGATCTCGTGCGAGCCGAGGTTGCTGGTCATCACCAGCACGGTGTTCTTGAAGTCGACCGTGCGGCCCTGCCCGTCGGTCATGCGCCCGTCGTCGAGCACCTGCAGCAGCACGTTGAACACGTCCGGGTGCGCCTTCTCGACCTCGTCGAGCAGGATCACGCTGTACGGCTTGCGGCGCACCTGCTCGGTGAGCTGGCCGCCCTCCTCGTAGCCGACGTAGCCCGGCGGCGCGCCGATCAGCCGCGCCACCGAGTGCTTCTCCATGTACTCGCTCATGTCGACGCGCACGAGGTGCTCCTCGCTGTCGAACATGAACTCGGCGAGCGCCTTGCACAGCTCGGTCTTGCCGACGCCCGTGGGACCGAGGAACAGGAACGAGCCGAGCGGCCGGTTGGGGTCGGCGAGCCCCGCGCGGGAACGGCGGATGGCGTCGGCAACCAGCCGCACCGCCTCGTCCTGCCCCACCACGCGCGAGTGCAGCTTCGACTCCATGCCGAGCAGCTTCTCGCGCTCGCCCTGCATCATCTTGGCGACCGGGATGCCGGTGGCGCGCGACACGACCTCGGCGATTTCTTCGGCGCCGACTTCCTTGCGCAGCAGCCTGAACTCCTTCTTGCCGCCTTCGGGTCCGGCCTTCTCGGCCGACTTCAGCTGCGCCTCGAGCTGCGGCAGCGTGCCGTACTGGATCTCGGCCAGCTTGTCGTACTGGCCCTTGCGCTGCAGGTCGGCCATCTGCGCGCGCAGCCTGTCGATCTCGGCCTTGATGTGCGCGCTGCCCTGCACCGCGGCCTTCTCGGCGCGCAGCACTTCGTCGAAGTCGGCGTATTCCCTTTCCAGGCGGACGATCTCGGCTTCGATCGTCTCCATCCGCCTGCGCGAAGCTTCGTCCTTTTCCTTTTTCACCGCCTCGCGCTCGATCTTCAGCTGGATCAGCCGCCGGTCGAGCTTGTCCATCACCTCGGGCTTGGAGTCGATCTCCATCTTGATGCGAGCGGCCGCCTCGTCGATGAGGTCGATCGCCTTGTCGGGCAGGAAGCGGTCGGTGATGTAGCGGTGCGACAGCTCCGCGGCGGCGACGATGGCGGGGTCGGTGATCTCCACGCCGTGGTGCAGCTCGTAGCGTTCCTGCAGGCCGCGCAGGATGGCGATCGTGCTCTCGACACTCGGTTCGTCGACCAGCACCTTCTGGAAGCGACGCTCGAGCGCGGCGTCCTTCTCGATGTACTTGCGGTACTCGTCGAGCGTGGTGGCGCCGATGCAGTGCAGTTCGCCTCGCGCCAGCGCCGGCTTGAGCATGTTGCCGGCGTCGATCGCGCCCTCGGCCTTGCCGGCGCCGACCATCGTGTGCAGCTCGTCGATGAAGACGATGATCCTGCCCTCTTCGGCCGCGATCTCCTTGAGCACCGCCTTCAGCCGTTCCTCGAACTCGCCGCGGTACTTGGCACCGGCAAGCAGCCCCGCCATGTCGAGCGTCAGCACGCGCTTGCCCTTCAGCGTCTCGGGCACCTCGTCGTTGACGATGCGCTGCGCGAGACCTTCGACAATGGCGGTCTTGCCGACACCCGGCTCGCCGATCAGGACCGGGTTGTTCTTGGTCCGCCGCTGCAGGATCTGGATCGCGCGGCGGATCTCGTCGTCGCGACCGATCACCGGGTCGAGCTTGCCCTGCTGGGCGCGCTCGGTGAGATCGATGGTGTACTTCTTCAGCGCCTCGCGCTGGCCCTCGGCCTCGGCGCTGGCGACGTTAACGCCGCCGCGCACCGCATCGATCGCCGCCTCCAGGCTCTTGCGCGCCAGGCCGTGCTCGCGCGCAAGTCTGCCCGCCTCGGATTTGTCGTCGGCCAGCGCCAGCAGGAACATCTCGCTGGCGATGTAGGTATCGCCGCGCTTCTGCGATTCCTTGTCGCACTGGTTCAGCAGGCCGATCAGCTCGCGGCCGATCTGCACCTGGCCCTCGGTGCCGGAAACCTGCGGCAGGCGCTTCAGCGCCGCATCGACCGCCTTCGTCAGCGGCGGCACGTTGACCCCCGCTCGGGCCAGCACCGAGCGCCCGGCGCCTTCCGCATCGCGCAGCATGGCGGCCAGCACGTGCAGCGGCTCGATGTACTGGTGATCGTTGCCGACCGCGATCGACTGAGCGTCGGCCAGCGCTTCCTGGAACTTGGTGGTCAGTTTGTCCTGGCGCATTGTTCTTTCCGGCGATGAGGTAACGAAACCTTTCCGTACGTGAGGATGCGGTCGGGCGATTTCAACGTCTCGATAGAATGGCTTCTCGAATCCGGCCCTTCGGCCTGGACGGTGCTTCACCCGGTGCTTCGGCTTCGATTCCTGCTTTTCCTCGCGATCGCGGCACTGGAATGTGCTTACGCTGCCGAGCGCCCGCTGGCTCGATTCGCGCTCACCGCCGAACCACCGGCCGAGGTCGTCGCGCTGCTCGACCGCGCACTGCGCGAGACCGCAGAGGCCGATTCGATCGACCGCGAGGACGAAGAGCGGATGCTGCGCCGCTTGCGCAGCGACACGCTCGACGTGCTCGCCACCGAAGGCTACTTCTCCCCCTCGCTCGCCATCGGCACCGACGACACCGGTGAGGCCCGCTACGTCGTTCGCCTTGAACTCGGGCGGCGCACCGACATCATCGAGGTGGTGATCGAATTCGCCGGCGAACTGGCTGAGCGCAGTGACGCGGTCGAGCGGCTGCGTGCCGACTGGGGACTGCCGGTCGGCGAGCCGTTTCGCGACGAACGCTGGTCGGCGGCCAAAACGCGCCTGCTGAACCGGATCCGCGGTCACGACTTCGCCGCCGCCCGGATCAGCGACGCCGTGGCGCTGATCGACGAGGCCCAGGCGACCGCCCGCCTGCTGGTCGAGATCGATTCGGGACCTGCCTACACGGTGGGTGCGGTCGAGGTCCGCGGCCTGACGCGCTACGACGTCCAACTGGTCGAACGCTACAACCCGTTTACCGTCGGCGAACCTTACGATGCGGACAAGCTGCTCGAATTCCAGCGCCGGCTTCAGCGAACACCCTACTTCAGCACCGTGATCGTCGATGTCGACCCGGCCCGGGCGGATGGGCGCAGCCTGCCGGTGCTGATCGAGGTGCGCGAGGCGCAGACCAAGCGCGTGTCGTTCTCGCTCGGCTACTCGACCGATACCGGCGTGCGCGGCGAGGTCGCCTACCGGCAGGCCACGCTGTTCGACAACCCGTACTCGCTGCAGTCCGGCATCAGCCTGGACAGGACGCGCCAGGCGGCCTATGCCGACGTCTACCTGCCGCCGAAGCCCGGTGACGAGCAGGACGCCGTCGGGGCGCTGATCGAACTCACCGACATCGAGGGCGTCAAGACGAGCCGCTGGGCGGTCGGCGCGCAGCGCACTCACAAGCGCGAATTCGGCCCGAAGTCGATCGACACCCAGCTTGCGCTGAACTTCCAGCACGAATCACGCGAAGTCAGCGGCGCGCCTGAGGAAGACACGACCAACGACGTCGTCTCCGCCACCTACGCCTGGACGCGGCGCCAAGTCGACTCGATCACCCAGCCTACGCGCGGCTCGCTGGTGACGCTGTCCGGCACGGTCGGCCTCGGTCGCAGCAGCGTCACGAATTTCCTCAATACGGTCTTCGTGCGCGGCTACGGGCGCTACGTCTACTACCTGCCGCTGTCGCCGCGCGACCAGCTGATCCTGCGCACCGAGCTCGGCTACGTCGCCGTGGACGACCCGCGCGTGGTGCCCAACGAGTTCCTGTTCCGCACCGGCGGCGTCGGCACGGTGCGCGGCTATGCGTTCCAGAGCCTGGGCCGCAAGGTCGGCACGGCGACCACCGGCAGCACGACGCTGGCGGTGCTCTCGGCCGAGTACGTGCGCTGGCTGCGAGGCGACTGGGGCGCGGCGGTCTTCGTCGATGCCGGCAACGCCAGCGACGACCTCTTCGCGACCTGCGCCTGGCGCGTGGCTACGGTCTCGGCGCCCGCTACCGCACACTCGCCGGCCCGCTGGCGCTCGACGTGGCCTACGCCGACCGCACGCACGGACGTGCGCGTGCACTTCTCGATCGCCATCGCGTTCTGATCATGGCCAAGCCCCCAGCCGCGCCCGCCTCGCGCGACTCCCAGCTCCGCCCGCCGCCGCGCCGCGCCGGCGCCGGCTGCTGCTGCGCTCGGTGTTCGACCGGCGCTGTTCAGCCTGCTGCTGACCTGCGCCGTCCTGGCGGCTGCGCCGTCGGCTGGCTGGTCGGCACCACGAGCGGCATGAACTCGATCATCGCGCTCGTCAATCGCGTTGCGCCGGTGCAGATCGAAGTGCGGGGCAGCTTCGGCGCGCTGACGCGCGAGTTCGGCTTTGCCGAGCTGACGGTCACGGTCGGCAACAAGACGATCGACGCGACGGCATTTCGCGCCGCGCTGCGCGACTGGCACTGGCAGCCGCTGCGGCTCGACTTCGATCACCTGCAGGCGGACGCGCTGCGCGTCGACGTGCATCACCGACGAGATCCCGCTCCAGGACATCGGCGTGCCGATTCCGCTGACCGCCTCGCGTGCACGCTCGGAAGCCTGACGGTCGTCGTCGACGAGTACGCACTTCAGCCTGCAATCGATCGAAGGCCGCGTCACCGCCGGGCCGGACGGCTACCGGATCGAAGACGGCACGCCTCGCCTTCGGCGAGCACAAGGCGAGGCCGACGCCGAACTCGGTCGCGCGCGACCGTTCCCGCTCGGAGCCGAGGGCGGCTGTCAGCGCAGGTGCAGGACAAGGCCGTCGAGGCCGCGCTGCCGTGCAAGCGGCTCGCTGGTCGACCTGACGGTCGACGGTGAGCTTTCCGGTGCGGCAGCGGGGCTCCTTCGGCGCGGCGATCGCCAGCTTCGACAAGCCGGCGGTGAAATCGCTGACCGTCGATCTCGCCGGCGTCGACCCGCGCGTCTGGCACACGGCCGCGCCGACCGCCGACCTGTACGTCAAGGGCGACGCTCGCGCCCAACGCGGCGATGGACCGCGTCACCGGCACGATCGCGATCGACAACCGCGCGCCGGGAGCCGATCGACGCCGAGCGCATTCCGGCGCGCAGCGCGACCGCGCAGGTCGAGACTCGATGCCAGGCAGCTGAAATTCGAGCCGCATCGGCGGGCAGTTGCTGCAGGGTTCGGTCAGCGGCGAGTTCTCGCTGTTGCTTTCGCCGAGCGTCGGCTGGCAGACGCGCGCGAAGCTGGTCGACGTCGATCCGGCGCGCCTGCACGGCGCCCTGCAGCCGCTGCGCGTCGACGGCCAGATGCAGGCGCGCGCAGGCCGGAGACACCATTTTCGTCACCGCCGATCTGCGCCACCGCGGCGAGCCGGCGGCAGCGCTCACGTTCGACGCGCAGCTTCACGCCGAGCCTGGCAACGATCAACAGCGCGCGCCTTGCCCTGGGCGACGGCTTCGCGACCGCCGGCGGCAGTATCGAGCTGTCCGGCGCGCACCGCGCCGACCTGCAGGGATCGCTGCAGCGCTTCGAACCCGGCCGGCTCGTCAAGGGCGTCGACGCCCGCCTGAGCGGCAGCATGTCCAGTCGCTGGCGTGCTGAAGCCGCAGCCGGCCGGTCGGCTGCGCTTCGAACTGGTCGACAGCCGCGCCTGGGGCCGGCCGCTGAGCGCGCACGGCCGCATCGATGTCGACGCGGAGCAGCGCCTCGACGTCGACGTCGACCTGTCCGTGCGCTCGGCGCGGCTGCTCGCCAAGGGCGGCCTGGGCGCGCCCGACCGCTCGCTCGAGGTGACACTCGACGTGCCCGCGATCGACGAACTGCTGCCGCTCGCGCCGAAGGTGCCGCTCGCCGGGGCGCTCACGCTTTCCGGCACCGCCCGCGGCAAGTGGACGGCGCCCGAGGTGGAGGCGCGAACTGACGGCCAAGGGCCTGCGCTACGGCGATCACTCGCTGGCGAGCGTCTCGGCGCAGGCGAGCTACGGCGGCGGCAGCGACGGCACGCTCCGGGTCAGCGCCGGCGCGAGGCGGCTACAGCTATGCGCCGCGGCCGAATGCGACCGTGCAGGCGGTGACGCTCGTCGTCGAAGGACGCCTGTCCAACCACGCCATCCGGCTGCAGGCCACGGCGGACAAGACGCAGTCCGCCTCCATCGTCGCCGATGGCGGCTGGCGTGACGATGCCTGGCGCGGACGCGTTCGCGAAGCGGTAGTCGCACCGCCGCTCGACCTGCGGCTGCTGATGCCGACCGCACTCGTCGTCGGCGCCCGCGGCGCCGAGTTCGGCCCGGCCAATGTCGCCGTTCAGCATGTGCGCTTCGACGACGTCCGCCTGCGCACGCGACGATGTCGGGATAGCCACGCAGGGCAGTTTCAGCGGGCTGCAGCCGTCGCGCTTCTCGGTCCCGGTGCAGGGTGGCCTCACGCCGGTGCTCGCCCCCACCGGCAGGCGCACACCGCTGACGCTACGCGGCGAGTGGGACCTGCGCCTCGCCGGCGGCCTGATCGACGGTCGCGCGCTGATCGAGCGCAGCGAAGGCGATCTGTACGCCGGACGCGGTTCCAGATCGGCACTGGGCCTCACCGACGCCTGGCTCGACGCACGGATCGAGGCCAACCATCTGGCCGCTGCCATACGCATCGAGGGCACGAACAGCGGCGGCATCGGCGCGCACCTGGACGCCTGGCTGGAGGACTCCGACGAGGCGGGCTGGCGTCTGGCGCAGGCACGCCCGTGGCTGATCAGCGGCGCCTTCGACCTGCAGGGCCTGAACTGGATCAACGCGCTGCTATCCGATCACCTGCGGGCAAACGTCCGCCTTGGCGGCAACCTGGCCGGCACCGTACGCATCGAGGGCACGCCCGGCAGCCCCTCCGCGTCCGGCCGGTTCAGCGGCTCCGATCTGCGCGTCGCCTGGATCGAGCAAGGGGTGCGCCTGGAGAACGGACGACTGCTCGCGCACCTGCAGGACGACTTCATCGTGCTCGACGAACTGCAGTTCAGCGGTCCGCCGCAGCGTGCAGCCGGAAGACCGCCGCGCCGCCGCGGCCGTGCCGGCCGACCGGGAAGGCTCGGTCAGCGCGAACGGCCGCCTGCGCCTGGGCGATCTCAGCGGCGTGATCCAGATCGCCGCCAGCCACCTGCCGTTGCTGCAGCGACCGGACCGCTGGGTCATTGCCTCCGGCGGCGGCAACATCGAGACCTCGTCGAAGCACATCCAGGTCAACGGTGCCTTCGCCGCCGAGGCCGGCTTCATCACAATCGCGCGCTCCGAGCTGCCGTCTCTGTCCGACGACGTGGTGGTGGTCAAGGCGGGCGAGACCGCCGAGGGCCGCGAACGCCGGGTGACTTTCGGCTTCGACCTCGGCATCGACCTCGGCAAGGCCTTCTACCTGACCGGCAAGGGCCTGAGCACGCGCGTCGAAGGCGCGGTGCGGCTGCGCAGCGCCGGGCGCGGCGCGGTGACTGCCGTGGGTTCAATCGAAGCGGTCGACGGCGTCTACGAGGGCTTCGGGCAGAAGCTGCAGATCGCGCGCGGCCGGCTCAACTTCCAGGGCGCGCCGGAGAACCCCGGGCTCGACATCCTGGCGCTGCGCACCGGACTCCCGGTCGAGGTCGGTGTCACCATAACGCGCACGGCTCGCCGCACCGCTGGTGCGCATCCACAGCGACCCGCCGATGCCCGATGCCGAGGCGCTGTCGTGGCTCGTGCTGGGGCGCCCGCCGGACCAGGCCGGTGGCGACAACATCGCCCTCGCCGCCGCCGCCGCAGGCCTGCTCGGCGGCAGCAGCGAGGGCTACCCGACGCGCGTGGCCAGGGCCATCGGCGTCGACGAGATCTCGATCCGCAGCGGCAACTTCGGCATCGCCTCGCTGCTTGCCCGCGCGTGGCGTGGCCGGCTCCCTGCGCAGCGAGGACGCGTCGGGGGCCACCGTCGCGGGCGAGATCATCACCATCGGCAAGAACGTCAACGAGGCGCTGACGGTGAGCTACCAGCAGGCGATCTCTGACACCACGCGATTCCTGCAGTTCAACTATCGGCTGTCGCAGCGACTGTCGGTCGTCGCGCGCGGCGGCACGGACAATGCACTGGATTTCGTCTACACGATTGCCTTCGACTGAGCACGGCCCATCCGTAAGCCGCCGCCGGCTGATCGCCGCGGTTGCCCTGGCGCCGCTGCTCGCCGCCTGCGGCCGCAAGGCCACCCGCCATGCGACGGTTCCTGCGGGCGCCACCGTGCTCGCGGTCGGCGATTCGCTGACCTACGGCACCGGCGCCGCCGCCGATGCCGCCTATCCCGCGCGGCTCGCCGGGTTGACCGGCTGGAACATGGTCAATGCCGGCGTGCCGGCCAACACCAGCGCGCAGGCGCGCGAGCGCCTGCCAGGCCTGCTCGCCGCGCACGCGCCGAGGCTGGTGCTGCTGTCGATCGGCGGCAACGATTTCCTTCGCCAGGTCCCGGAGGCCGAAACCCGCAGACATATCGCCGCCATGCTCGACGAGATCCGCGTGGCCGGCGCGCA
Source organism: uncultured beta proteobacterium (assembly GCA_963847675.1). Taxonomy (GTDB): domain Bacteria; phylum Pseudomonadota; class Gammaproteobacteria; order Burkholderiales; family Burkholderiaceae_F; genus JADJWR01. The sequence goes on along the minus strand of CAWKAP010000005.1, from coordinate 338,428 downwards.
GGCGGTGCTGATTGCGGTGCCGCGACCGACAGTCGCCGCGGCCCTGCTGGGTGCACTCGACGACCACCCGCTGTACGACGTGCTGGCCGGCACGCGCAGCGTGCCGCTGTTCGCCTCGGGCTGGGCCGAGATCCTGTCCGACGCATCGCTGAAGTCGGACCGGATCCACGCCAACGCGGCGGGATACGAACGCTTTGCGCGCGAACTGCACGGCTTTCTGCGCGAAGCCGGCATCGCGCCAAAATAACGTGGCGCGCCCGACCGCGCTGCCGCCAGCCGACGTAGCCTCTCAGGGACTTGCGGATTGCGGCGCGGCTCAGCCGTTCCGTTCCCAGCGGCCGCGCGCGGCCTCGTCGGATTCGCGCGCGTCGACCCAGCGGTCCCCGTCCGGCGTCGATTCCTTCTTCCAGAACGGCGCCTCGGTCTTCAGGTAATCCATCACGAACTCGCAGGCAGCGAACGCCTCGCCGCGATGCGCGGCCGTGACGACGACCAGCACGATCTGCTCCAGCGGCCTCAGCTCGCCGATGCGGTGGATGACCAGGATCTCGAGCACCGGCCAGCGCGCCTTGGCCCGTTCGACGATCGCGTCGATCGCCTTCTCGGTCATGCCGGGATAATGCTCGAGCACCAGCGTCGACACGAGGCTGCCATCGCTGCGGTCGCGTGCCACACCGACAAAACTGGCCACCGCGCCGATGCGCGCATCGCCGGCGCGCAGCCGCGCGATTTCCGCGCCGGCATCGAAATCCTCACGTTGAATGCGGACCACCTCAACCCCCGCCGGGCCGCCCCAAGGGGGTTGAGCGCCCCCACGGGGGGCAGCGAACGCAGTGAGCGTGGGGGCCGTTCACATCAACCCCCGCCGGGCCGCCCCAAGGGGGTTGAGCGCCCCCACGGGGGGCAGCGAACGCAGTGAGCGCGGGGGCCGTTCACATCAACCCCTGCCGGGCCGCCCCAAGGGGGTTGAGCGCCCCCACGGGGGGCAGCGAACGCAGTGAGCGTGGGGGCTGGTCAATCTAGCCTCCGGTGACCGGCGGGAAGAACGCGACCTCCGCCCCTTCGGCGAGCAGCGTCTCCTCGCCGGCCATGTCCTGTGCGACGGCGGCACGGATGCGCCGGATGCCGGTGAAGGCTTCGGTCCACGGCGACCCGCGGTCGATCAGCCACTGGCGCAGCGCGCCGACCGTGACCACTTCGGGCGGAAGTTCCAGCGTTTCGCGGTCGCGGCCGACCGCTTCGCGCAGCCGCGCAAAGTAAAGCACGGTGACCTTCATCCGAGCAGCTCCGCGAACGGCAGGTAACGCACGGTCGCGCCGCGCACGATCGTGCTGCCGGCGGGATTGTCGATGAGGCCATCGGCCCAGGCCGTCGAGGTCAGCACGGCCGAGTTCTGGTTCGCGAACAGTTCGATGCCGCCTTCATCGTTGACGCGCGCACGTAGAAACTCGCGTCGCTTGTCTGCCCTCGGCCAGTCGAAATCGGCGCGCAGCGGCAGCGCTCGCGGGGCGACCTCGGCCACGCCCTGCAGGCGCAGGATGAAGGGCCGCGCAAAGAGCAGGAAGGTCACGAAGCTCGACACCGGATTGCCCGGCAGGCCGATGACCGGCACGCCGCGGACTTCGCCGAAGGCGAGCGGCTTGCCCGGCTTCATCGCGATCTGCCACAGGTCGAGCGACCCCTCCGCCTGCACCGCCGGCCTGACGTGGTCCTCTTCACCGACGGAGACACCGCCGGAGGTCACGATCAGATCCGCCCGCTCCGCCGCCTTGACGAACATCTGCCGCGTGCGCTCGAAGTCGTCGGGAACGATGCCCAGGTCGATCGCCTCGCAGCCGAGGCGCTCGAGCAGTCCACGCAGCACGAAACGGTTGGAGTTGTAGATGCGGCCCGGCGGCAGCGGCTCGCCGGGCATCACCAGTTCGTCGCCGGTGAAGAACACCGCCACCCGCGGCCTCCGCACGACCGCGAGTTCGGCCACGCCGATCGACGCGGCCAGGCCGCAGTCCTGCGGCCGCAGCCGATGGCCGGCAGACAGCACCGTCGCGCCGCGCGCCACGTCGAATCCGGCGCGACGGATCCACGCGCCGGGCACGGGCACTTCGTCGATCGTCACCTCGTCGCCCGCTGCAGTCGCGGCCTCCTGCATGACGATCGCATCCGCCCCGGGCGGCACTGGCGCGCCGGTGAATATGCGTGCTGCGGTGCCTGGCGCCAGCGGCGCGCCGACGTGGCCGGCAGCGATCCGCTGCATCACTCGCAAGGTGGTCGGCACCGACCGCACGTCGGCGCAGCGCAATGCGTAGCCGTCCATCTGCGAGTTGTCCATCGGCGGAACGTCGAGCGCCGAGACGAGCGGCTGCGCGAGCACGCGGCCGTTCGCGGTGAGCGTCGGCACCGTTTCGGCGTCGGCGATGCGGTGCGCCTGCGCGAGCAGCCGCGCCAGCGCTTCTTCGACGGACAACATCAGTTCAGGTCGAGGTGCTCTGCGATGAACGCGGCAATCTTAGCGGCGTCGTTCAGGTCGAGCACCGGCAAGCGCGTGTCGACCGCGTGATCCGCGGCAACCGCGATCACGTTGGGGTCGTGCGGGAAGATCGGCGGCTCGGTGCTGGCCGAGCGCCGCACTTCGATGCGCGGAAACAGTCCTTCGCTCTTGAAGCCCTCGACCAGCACCAGGTCGCACGGAGCGAGCTGCGCGATCAGTTGCTCGAGCGACGCGGGCCCGTGGCGCACTTCGGTGAGCAGCGCCCAGCGCTCGGCGGTGGCGATCAGCACCTGCGCCGAGCCCGCCTGCCGGTAGCGGTAGGAGTCCTTGCCCGGACGGTCCATGTCGAAGCCATGGTGGGCATTTTTCACCGTCGACACGGTCAGGCCGCGGGCGACGAAGATCGGGATCAGCTTCTCGATCAGCGTGGTCTTTCCGGTGTTCGAGTAGCCGATGAACCCGATGACCTTCATCGGCGCGTCAGCACGCATGCGCCTCGAGGTAGGCCTTCAGCCGCGCCACGTCGGCAGGCAGAACCGCGAAGCGCTGCGGTCGCTTCTCCAGGTCGGCATATCCGGCCGGCCGCGGCGGCTCGCGGCCGATCGCCTCGATGATCGTCTCGGCGAACTTGGCCGGCAACGCCGTTTCGAGGCAGATCATCGGCACGCCCTGCACCAGATGCTCCCGCGCGACCTTCACCCCGTCGGCCGTGTGCGGGTCGATGACGAGCCCGGTGCGCGCGTGCAACTCGCGGATCGTCACCAGCCGCCGCACGTGCGTGCTGCTGCCGGAGACGAACCCGGAGTCCTTCACGGCCTGCCAATGGCGCGTCGATGACAGATCGAAGCTGCCCTGCTCGTCGAGCCGGCGCCACAGCGCGCGCACCGTGGCCGCGTCGCGGCCGACGATGTCGAAGACGAAACGCTCGAAATTCGACGCCTTGGAGATGTCCATCGACGGGCTGCTGGTCGCCCGCGTCTCGGCGGCGCCGCGCACGCGATAGCGGCCGGTGCGGAAGAACTCGTCGAGCACGTCGTTCTCGTTGGTCGCGAGCACCAGCCGCTCGATCGGCAGGCCCATCTGTTTCGCGATCCAGCCGGCCAGCACGTTGCCGAAGTTGCCCGACGGCACCGCGAACGACACCCGTTCGTCGTTGTCGGCGGTGGCCGCGAAGTAGCCCTTGAAGTAGTAGACGACCTGCGCGACCACGCGTGCCCAGTTGATCGAATTGACGGTGCCGATGTGCAGCCGGCGCTTGAACTCGAGGTCGTTGGACACGGCCTTGACCATGTCCTGGCAGTCGTCGAAGACGCCCTCGATCGCGATGTTGAAGATGTTCGCGTCCGTCAGCGAGTACATCTGCGCGCGCTGGAACGCGCTCATCCGGCCGTGCGGCGACAGCATGAAGACCCGGATCGCCGGGCGGCCACGCATCGCATACTCGGCCGCCGATCCGGTGTCGCCCGAGGTCGCGCCGAGGATGTTGAGCTGCTCGCCGGTGCGTGCCAGCGCGTACTCGAACAGGCCGCCGAGCAGCTGCATCGCCATGTCCTTGAAGGCGAGCGTCGGCCCGTTGGACAGTTCCAGCAGCGCCAGGCCCGGCTGCAGCCAGCGCAGCGGCGCGATCTGCGCGGTGTCGCTGTCGGCGCGGCCGTGGCCGTAGACCTGCGCGGTGTAGGTCTGCCGGCAGAGCGCCTCGATGTCGGCCGCCGGGATGTCGCTGATGAAGCGGCGCAGGACCGCGGCAGCGAGCCCGGCGTACGGCAGCGCGCGCCATGCGTCGAGTTCGGCGCGCCCGACCTTCGGATAGGACTCCGGCAGATACAGTCCGCCGTCGGGCGCCAGCCCGCTCAGCAGGATGTCGAGAAACGTGGCCTCGGGTGCGCCGCCGCGCGTGCTGACGTACTTCACCGGACTAACCCAGCTCTTCCTGGCGGATGCGTATCACCGGCGCCAGCACCGTGGGCAGCTGCTCGATGCGCCGGACCGCGGCGTCCACATCGCGCTCGACCGCATCGTGCGTCAGCATGATGATGTCGGTCTGGTTCTCCCCTTCGCTCGGCTCACGCTGGAACAGCGCGTCGATGCTGATGTGCCCGTCGGCGAGGATGCGCGTGATGTCGGCGAGCACGCCCGGCTGGTCCGCCACGCGCATGCGGAAGTAGTAGGAGGTGACCGTCTGGTCGATCGGCAGCCAGGGCAGCTCGGCCATGTGGTCGGGCTGGAACGCCAGGTGCGGCACGTGGTTCTCCGGGTCGGCCGTGTGCATGCGGGTGACGTCGACCAGGTCGGCGACCACCGCCGAGGCGGTCGGCTCGGCGCCGGCACCTTTGCCGTAGTACAGCGTGACGCCGACCGCGTCACCCTTGACCAGCACCGCGTTCATCGCGCCCTCGACATTGGCGAGCAGCCGCTGGATCGGCACCAGCGTCGGATGCACGCGCAGCTCGATCCCCGTCGGGGTCCGCTTGGTGATGCCGAGCAGCTTGATCCGGTAGCCGAGCTGCTCCGCGTAGCGGATATCCTCGGCGGCGAGCTTCGCGATGCCCTCGGTGTAGGCGGCGTCGATGTTGATCGGCACGCCGAAGGCGATCGCGGAAAGCAGCGCCAGCTTGTGCGCGGCGTCGATGCCCTCGACGTCGAAGGTCGGGTCGGCCTCGGCGTAGCCCAGCCGTTGCGCCTCGGCGAGCACGGCGTCGAACGGCAGCCCGCGCGCGCGCATCTCCGACAGGATGAAGTTGCTGGTGCCGTTGATGATGCCGGCGATCCACTCGATGCGGTTGGCGGTGAGCCCCTCGCGCAGCGCCTTGATGATCGGTATGCCGCCGGCGACCGCCGCCTCGAAGGCGACCATCACGCCGCGGGCGCGCGCCGCCTCGAAGATCTCGTTGCCATGCTTGGCGAGCATCGCCTTGTTGGCCGTGACCACGTGCTTGCCGCGGTTGATCGCCTCCAGGACGAGGGTCCGCGCCGGCTCGTAGCCGCCGATCAGTTCGACCACGATGTCGATGTCGTCGCGGGCGATCACGCGGGCGGGATCGGTGACCACCGGCACCGCGTCGCCGACGACGGCGCGCGCCTTCTCCGCGCTGCGCACCGCGATCGCGGCGACTTCGATGCCGCGCCCCGCGCGGCGCGTGATTTCCTGCTGGTTTCGCCGCAGCACGTTGTAGGCGCCGCGGCCCACCGTGCCAAAGCCGAGAAGGCCGATCTTGATGCTTTGCATGGGAGTCCTGACCGTGACCGCGCTGCGCCCCGGAAATTCGATGTCGCTCAGGCCGCCGCCTTCGTCAGAAGTCCGTCCTTGCGGAACATATCCTTGATGCCGCGGATCGCCTGCCGGGTGCGGTGCTCGTTCTCGATGAGTGCGAAGCGGACGTGATCATCGCCATAGTCGCCGAAGCCGATGCCCGGCGACACCGCAACCTTGGCGTCGACGAGGACCTTCTTGGCGAACTCCAGCGATCCCATCGCCTTGTAGGCGGGCGGGATTTCGGCCCAGATGTACATCGATGCCTTCGGCACCTCGACCATCCAGCCGGCCTCGTGCAGGCCCTTGACCAGCACGTCGCGGCGTTTCTGGTACTCGCGACGGATCTGCTCGACGCAGTCCTGCGGACCCTCGAGCGCGGCGATCGCCGCCACCTGCACCGGCGTGAAGCTGCCGTAGTCGTGATAGCTCTTGATCCTGGCGAGCGCCGCGACCAGCTCCTTGTTGCCGACCATGAAGCCGATCCGCCAGCCGGCCATGTTGTAGCTCTTGCTCATCGTGAAGAACTCGACCGCCACCTCGCGCGCACCAGGCACCTGCATGATCGACGGCGCCCTCCAGCCATCGAAGGTGATGTCGGCGTAGGCGAGGTCGTGCACGACGTAGATGCCGTGCTGCCTGGCCAGCGCCACGACGCGCTGGTGGAAGTCGAGGTCGACGCACTGCGCGGTCGGGTTGCTCGGAAAGCCGACGACGATCATCTTCGGCTTGGGCAGCGACTCGCGGATCGCGCGCTCCAGCTCGGCGAAGAAATCCACGCCCGGCGTCATCCGCACCGAGCGGATGTCGGCGCCGGCGATGATCGCGCCGTAGATGTGGATCGGGTAGCTGGGGTTGGGCACCAGCACGGTGTCGCCGCGGTCGAGCGTGGCGAGCATCAGGTGCGCCAGGCCCTCCTTGGAGCCGATGGTGACGATCGCCTCGGCGTCGGGGTCGAAGCCGACCCCGTAGCGGGTCTGGTACCAGTTGGCGATCGCGCGGCGCAGCCGATAGATGCCCTTCGACACCGAGTAACCGTGCGTGTCCGGCCGCTGAACGGCCTCGACGAGCTTGTCGACGATGTGCTGCGGCGTGGGACCGTCCGGGTTGCCCATGCTCATGTCGATGATGTCTTCGCCGCGCCGGCGCGCGGCCATCTTCAGTTCGCCCGTGATGTTGAAGACGTAGGGGGGCAGGCGCTTGATGCGCGGGAATTCAGCCATTTGCAGAGTCTCGGCCGATCGGCCGCTGTTGCGCCGGCACCGACGAGGGCGCGCGAGCCGCTTGTGCAAGGGAGTTCGTTGGGCATAATTTACCCGGATTCCCCTCGCGCCGTTGCCGTACGGCATGCATCCCGAGGCGCCCGAGGAGATCCGCGGAGACCGTTTGAAGCTTCACGCCGACGCCCCGACCAGCCTGAACACCGTCACTGCCTACGGGCCGGGCTTCATCGAAGTCAACAAGTCGCGCCATGAAGGGCACCTGCTGCTGATGCCGGACGCCCCGGTGCAGCGCTGGCAGGCCGGCGCCTTCGAATCGCTGAGCCCGGCGGACCTCGACGCCCTGCTGGAACTGCGCCCCGAGATCGTGCTGCTCGGAACCGGCCGCCGCCAGCGCTTCCCGCACCCGCGCCTGGCCGGCACGCTCGCCCGCGCCGGCGTCGGCTTCGAGGTCATGGACACGGCGGCTGCCTGCCGCACCTACAACATCCTGATGTCCGAGGGGCGGCGCGTGCTGGCCGCCTTCTTCCAAGAGGAGTAGCAAGAGATGCCGCTGGCAATAGACAGGAAGGTGCCGGACTTCGTCGCCGAGTCCACCGGCGGCAAGGTCAGGCTTGCGACGCTGAAGGGAAAGACCGTCGTGCTGTATTTCTATCCGAAAGACAACACGCCGGGCTGCACCACGGAGGGCTCCGATTTCGCCGCTGCGCACGGGAAGTTCGGCAAGGCCGGCGCCGTGGTGCTGGGCGTGTCTCGCGACAGCCTGAAGTCACACGAGAACTTCAAGGCCAAGATGGGCTTCCCGTTCGAGCTGATCTCGGATCCCGAAGAAAAGCTGTGCGACGCTTTCAGCGTGATGAAGATGAAGAACATGTACGGCAAGCAGGTGCGTGGCATCGAGCGCAGCACCTTCGTGATCGACGGCGAGGGCAAGCTTCGCCGCGAGTGGCGCGGCGTCAAGGTGCCGGGCCACGTCGACGAAGTGCTCGCCTGCGTCCAGTCGCTGTAGGACCGAACCTCCTCCCCCGAGCCTCACTACTACATGCCCTTACCCAAGCCGCCGAGCAAGCCCGCCACCCTGCTGAAGCAGATTCCGAAGATCACGAGCCAGGCCGCCGCCGTCCCCGTCGAAGCCCGCGCTGACCGTACCGCGGAGGCAACCCCCTCCTCTTCGGCGACGGCGCGCCTGGCGCTGGTCGAAACCCGGGCGCGCAACGGGCGCAAGGCGAAATCGGCCGGTCCGGCGCGCCTTTTCGTGCTCGATACCAACGTCCTGATGCACGATCCCACGTCGCTGTTCCGCTTCGAAGAGCACGACGTGTTCCTGCCGATGATGACGCTGGAGGAACTCGACGGGCACAAGAAGGGCATGAGCGAGGTGGCGCGCAATGCGCGGCAGGTCAGCCGCTCGCTCGACGCGCTGATCGCCGCCTGCACGAACCCGATCGAGGACGGCATCCCGCTCGCCGGCCTCGGTAATGCCGAGGCCGGCGGCCGGCTGTACTTCCAGACCACGGCGGTCAACGGGCCGCTGCCGTCGACCCTGCCGGCCGGCAAGGCCGACAACCAGATCCTCGGCGTCGTGCGCGCGCTGCAGGACATGCATCCCGGGCGCGACGTGGTGCTGGTGTCGAAGGACATCAACATGCGCGTCAAGGCGCGCGCGCTCGGACTGCCGACCGAGGATTACACCAGCGACAAGGTGCTCGAAGACACCGACGTCCTGTACACCGGATCGCTCGCCCTGCCCGCCAGCTTCTGGGACCGCCACGGCAAGGGCATGGAGTCGTGGCAGCACAGCGGCTTCACTTATTACCGCGTGACCGGCCCGCAGGTCGGCGACATGCTGGTGAACCAGTTCGTCTACCTCGACAACGACACGCCGTTCCTGGCCCAGGTCAAGGAGATCCATGCCAGGACGGCGGTGCTGCGCGTGCTGCGCGACTATCTGCACGCCAAGAATGCGGTGTGGGGAATCACCGCGCGCAACCGCGAGCAGTGCTTCGCGCTGAACCTGCTGATGGACCCCGACTGCGACTTCGTCACGCTGATCGGCCAGGCCGGCACCGGCAAGACGCTGCTGGCGCTCGCCGCTGGCCTGGCGCAGACGCTCGACACGAAGCGTTACTCGGAGATCATCGTCACCCGCGCCACGGTGCCGGTCGGCGAGGATATCGGCTTCCTGCCCGGCACCGAAGAGGAGAAGATGGCGCCGTGGATGGGCGCGCTCGAGGACAACCTTGAAGTGCTCACCCGTGGCGACGACGCCGCCGGCGAGTGGGGACGAGCGGCGACGATCGACCTGCTCCGCTCGCGCATCCGCATCAAGTCGATGAACTTCATGCGCGGCCGCACCTTCCTCAACAAGTACCTGATCATCGACGAGTGCCAGAACCTGACGCCGAAGCAGATCAAGACGCTGATCACGCGCGCCGGGCCCGGCACCAAGGTGGTCTGCCTCGGCAACATCGCCCAGATCGATACGCCATACCTGACCGAGGGCAGTTCGGGGCTGACCTTCGTCGTCGACCGGTTCAAGGGCTGGCAGCACTCGGGCCACGTCACGCTGCAGCGGGGCGAACGCTCGAGGCTGGCCGACCACGCGGCCGACGTGCTCTGAATCAGAGGACGGGCGGCGGAGCGGCCGCGCGCGGCTCCGCCGGCAGGACACCCGGCACGGATCGGCTCGCCGACGGCTAGAAAAGCAGCGCGGCGACGAAGATGCCGGCCATCGTGAAGACGATGGCCAGCTTCAGTACCGCGCCCACCAGCAGGCCAACCCAGGTCGCCGCGCCCACCCGGCCGGCGCGCAACAGGTCGCGATGGGCGATGAACTCGCCGATCGCCGCTCCCAGCAGCGGCATGAACAGCAGACCGATGAGGCCGGTGAAGATGCCGACGATGGTGCCCACGGCCGCGCCGGCGATGCCCAGCGTGGTGGCACCCGCCCGCTGCGCCGAGAGCAACTGTGCGACGTAATCGACCGCGATGCCGATCACCGTCAGCACCGCCAGCAGGCCGACGGTCCACCCTGAGATCACCGTGAAGCCGTCGATCCAGGCGGCCAGCGCGATACCGGCGAAAACCAGTACCACGCCGGGCAGCGCGGGCAGCACGGTCCCCGCGATGCCGACAATGATCATCAGCACCGCGACAATCCACAGCGCGGTGTTCATGCGGCCTCCTTCGCAGGGCGCAACTTCGCGCCGCAAGAAAGCGGCCTCGCCGGGAGCGGCAGAACAGCGTTCATCCGCCGTACTTCAGCACCAGCGATTCGATGCGGTGCGCTGCGTCCTTGCAGCGGTCGGTGAGGCCCTCGAGCAGTTCGTAGACCGCCTTGAGCTTGACCAGTTCGCGCGCGTCCGGCTCGTCGCGGAACAGCTTGGCCATCGCCGCGCGCATCACGTGGTCGGCCTGTGCCTCCGCCTCGTCGACCTCCCGGCACAGCGCCGCTGCGGATCGCGTGGCTTCGGGCCGCGCGAGGCAGCGCAGCGCCTGCTGCAGCCGGTCGCCGCTCGCCACCGCCAGTTCGGCCAGGCGGATCGCCTCCGGCGTCGCGCGCGTCAGGTTGTACAGGTGCACCGACTGCGCCGCATCCTCGACGAGATCGATGATGTCATCCAGGTCGTTGACCAGCGCGAGCAGCAGGGGGGCCGGGAACGGCGGCATCCACGCCGGACGCAGCGCGGCGCTGAACTCCTCCACCACGGCATCGGCACGCTTTTCCAGCGCCTCGATCTCCCGGACGCGGCGATCCGGATCGGAAAGATCGCCCAGCAGCCCGACCATCGCCCGCAGCGCCTCGCTGCACAATCCGCCGTGCCGGTCGAGAAGCTCGAACAGGCGTGCGCCGCGCGGGCGCAGGCGCCGCAGCAGCGGCCGCCAGCGGCTGGCCCCCTCGCGACGTTCGGCAACGAAGAACACGTTCATCGCGCCCTGCGGAAGGTTCAGAACGGCGTCTGCACGCCCTGCGCGAGATTGTCGAACCGGGTGTGCTCGCCGGCGAAGCGCAGGTTGATGCGCCCGGTGGGCCCATTGCGCTGCTTGAGGACCAGCACCTCGGCGACGCCCTTCTCGGTCGTATCGGGGGAGTAGTGCTCCTCCCGGTACAGGGCGAGGATCACGTCCGCGTCCTGCTCTATCGCGCCGGACTCGCGCAGGTCGCTCATCACCGGGCGCTTGTCGGCGCGCTGCTCGACGGTGCGGTTCAGCTGCGACAGGGCGACCACCGGCACCTGCAGTTCCTTGGCCAATGCCTTCAGCGAGCGCGAGATCTCCGAGATCTCGGTGGCGCGATTCTCGCCCATGCTCGACGCCGACATCAGCTGCAGGTAGTCAACGACGATCAGGCCCAGCCTGCCGCAGGTGCGCGCCAGCCGTCGCGCCCGCGCACGAAGCTCGAGCGAATTGAGCGCCGGCGTCTCGTCGATGTACAGCGGGGCATCCTGCATCCGGCGGATCGTCTCAGAAAGCTTCGGCCAGTCGTCGTTCTCCAGCCGTCCGGTGCGCAACCTTTGCTGGTTGATGCGTCCGACCGAACTGAGCATGCGCAGCGCCAGCTGCTGCGCGCCCATCTCCATCGAAAACACGGCCACCGGCAGGCCCTGGTCGATCGCCACGTGCTCGCCCACGTTCAGCGCAAAGGCGGTCTTGCCCATCGACGGGCGGCCGGCCACGATGATGAGGTCACCCGGCTGCAGGCCCGACGTGATCCGGTCCACGTCGACGAAGCCGGTCGGCACGCCGGTCACGTCCGATGGGTTCGCGCGCTCGAACAGTTCGTTGATCCGCTCGACCACCCGGGTCAGCAGCGGCTCGATCTCGACGAATCCCTGACGTCCGCGCGCCCCCTCCTCGGCAATGCGAAAGACCTTCGATTCCGCCTCGTCGAGAATCGTCTTCGTTTCGCGACCCTGCGGATTGAGCGCGCTGGTGGCGATCTCGTCGCCGGCCGAGACCAGCCGCCGCAGCACCGAGCGGTCGCGGACGATCTCCCCGTAGCGACGGATATTTGCCGCCGACGGCGTGTTCTGCGCCAACGCATTCAGGTACGCCAGGCCGCCCGCTTCCTCGGCCTTGCCGGCACCCTGCAGCGACTCGTAGACGGTCACCACGTCCGCCGGCCGCGAGTGGTCGATCAGCTTGGCGATCGCCTGGAAGATGATCCGGTGGTCATGCCGGTAGAAGTCGCCGACCGTGACCAGGTCGGCGACGCGGTCCCACGCGGAGTTGTCCAGCAGCAGCCCACCGAGAACGGACTGCTCGGCCTCGATCGAATTCGGGGGCGTGCGGACGGAGGTGAGTTGAGGGTCCGCGACGGGGGAATTCATCGACGCTCCATCATTGTCGATGCAGTTTAGCGCCGCCGCGCAGACAGCCCCGTCGGAGGCGCGTCCGGCACGGCGGGCCGGCGCAGCCGACGCTACGCCTGCTCGGCAACCACGGCGACGGTGATGTCGGCCACCACGTCGCTGTGCAGGACGACCGCGACGTGGTGCTCGCCGACCGCCTTCAGCGGCCCTTCGGGCAGGCGGATCAGGCCCTTGGCCACGTCGAAGCCCTGCTTGCGCAGCGCCTCCGCGATGTCGTGATTCGTCACCGAGCCGAACAGGCGGCCGTCGACGCCGGCCTTCATCGCGATCTTGCACACGAGGCCCGTGAGCTTCTCGCCGATGGCCTGCGCCTGGGCCAGCTTTTCAGCCTGCGCCTGCTCCAGATCCGCGCGGCGCGCCTCGAACTCCTTGATCGCGGAGTCGGTCGCCCGCTTGGCCTTGCCCTGCGGAATCAGGAAGTTGCGGGCGAAACCGTTGCGGACCTTCACCACGTCGCCGAGCCCGCCCAGATTGGAGATCTTTTCCAGAAGAATGACTTGCATGACTCGCTCCGGCGACGCGCTAGTGGTTGTCCGAGTACGGCAGCAGCGCCAGGAACCTTGCGCGCTTGATCGCCGTGTCGAGCTGGCGCTGATAGTGCGACTTGGTACCGGTCAGCCGCGCCGGCATGATCCGGTTCTGGTCGGTGAGGAAGTCGCGCAGCGTGTCGACGTCCTTGTAGTCGATCGCCTCCACGCCTTCGGCCGTGAAGCGGCAGAACTTCTTGCGCTTGAACAGCGCGTTCTGCTGCTGGCCGCGACGGACCGGCTTGCCCTTGCCTTTTCCCTTGCCACGCATGAATGCCATTTCTCTCGTGCTCCGCTCAGATTGTCTTGAATTCCGTGATGTGCAGTGTCAGGCTGCGCGATCTCCTGCTTCGCGGCGCCAGGAACCCGTCCAGTTCGATTTCGGATCCCAGCGCCTGGCGCTCGAGCCGCTGCGCTGCATCGCCTATCGCGATCGCTTCGAGTTCGAACTCGAGCTGCCGCTCGATCCCTGCCTCGGCCACCGCGCCCTCGTGCCTCAGCCCGGCCTGCAGGACCATGACGCCCGCTGGCGTGTAGCGAAGATCGGCACGGGCCACCAGCGTTGCGCGCAGACGCACCCGGTTCGTCAATGGCGTTGTCCGGCTGCGCCGCTCATCGGGCTATCGGCCCAGCTGAGTTCGACGGCTTGACGCTGCCAGCAGCGGCCCGGCGGCGCGCTCAGGCGGGCTGCGGCTGCTCGGCCGCCGCCTTGCGCGCCTCTTCCTTCTCGACCAGCTTCATCATCGGCGACGGCGTGGTCTCCGCCTTCTTCGTGCCGATGGTGAGATGCCGCAGCACCGCGTCGTTGTAGCGGAACGCGTGCTCGAGCTCGTCGAGGGTCGGCTTGCCGCACTCGATGTTCAGCAGCAGGTAGTGGGCCTTGACCAGCTTCTGGATCGGATACGCCAGCTGGCGGCGCCCCCAGTCCTCGACCCGATGCACTTTGCCGCCCTGGCTCGCGATCAGCGACTGGTAGCGCTCGAGCATGGCCGGGACCTGCTCGCTCTGGTCCGGATGGACGATGAAACAGATTTCGTAATGACGCATCGATGCTCCTTGTGGATGAAGCCGCCCCGAGCGTCGTTCGGGTGCGGCAAGGGCGAAAAGCCGCGCATTGTAGCCGGTCGCAGCCGGCCACCTCAACCCGCCGGCGACTCCGGTACCCCGAAGAGCAGCGCCGGAAGCACGCGAGCCGCCGTGCCGCGCACGACAAGGTGTGCCGCCGGGTCGATTTCGGAAGGATGCGGATTGACGATGATCACCCGCACGCCTGTCCGGCGGGCGGCTGCCGGCAGCGCGGCCGCCGGATAAACCAGCCCCGAGGTACCGACCACCAGCAGTACGTCGGCGCCGGTGCACGTCTCCTCGGCCGCCCGCAGCGACTCGGGGTCGAGCATCTCGCCGAACCAGACGACGTCGGGGCGCAGCCAGTCGCCGCAGGCAGGGCAGCGCGGCGGCTCGCCGGACGGAAGGTCCTGCGGCCGAGCGTAGGCGACGCCGCACTCGGCCAGGCAGCGCGAGCGGACGATGTTTCCGTGCAATTCGATCACGTCGGCGCTGCCGGCGCGCTGGTGCAGCCCGTCCACGTTCTGCGTGACGACATCGAGCGATTCGAACCGGCCTCCCGCCTGCGCCTGAGCGAGCGCCCGATGACCGTCGTTGGGCGCGGCCTTCGCGACCATTTCGCGCCGCCACGCATACCAGCGCCAGACCAGCGCAGGATCGGCGCGGAAGCCCTCCGGCGAGGCGAGCTGCATTGCGTCGAACCGGCTCCAAAGGCCGGTCTGCGCGTCGCGAAACGTCGGCACGCCGCTCTCGGCCGACATGCCTGCGCCGGTAAGCACGGCCAGCCGGCGCGCGCCGTTCAGCAGTTCGCGCGCGGCCTGAGGCCCGCCCTCCTTCACGCCGCGGCCCCCTTGGCCGCGCGCTGGCGCGCCGTCTCGAAGAGGCAGACGCCCGTGGCGACCGAGACGTTCAGGCTGTCGACGTGGCCGTGCATCGGGATGCGCGCGAGCCAGTCGCATTTCTCGCGCGTCAGGCGGCGCAGCCCCTGCCCTTCAGCGCCGAGCGCCCAGGCCAGCGGTCCGGTCAGGTCGATTTCGTAGAGCGTGCGCTGCGCCTCGCCGGCGGCGCCGACGATCCACACCCCTGCCTCGCGGATCTCTTCCATCGCACGGGCGAGATTGGTCACCGCAAGCAGAGGCAGCGTTTCCGCCGCACCTGCAGCCGCGCCGGCCACGACGGGCGTCAGGTTGGCCGAACGGTCGCGCGGAACGATCACCGCCTGTGCGCCAGCCGCATCGGCCGCCCGCATGCAGGCGCCGAGGTTGCGCGGATCCGTCACGCCGTCGAGCAGGAGCAGCAAGGTCCGGGCATCGGCGCCGGCGAGGATGTCGTCGAGCGTGCGGGCTACCGCGACCTCGCGGCACACCGCGACCACGCCCTGATGCGTCGATCCGGCCGCCAGCCGCTGCAATCGCGCCGCGTCGGCAACGGTCACCCGCACGCCGGCGGACTCGGCGCGCACCAGCAGCTGCTGCATGCGTCCATCACGGCGCTGGCCGTCCACGTAGAGCGCCTCGATCGACTCGGGCGCATGGCGCAGGCGAGCGGTCACCGCATGAAAACCAGTCACCACGCGCGTTGCGCCCATGACCTTTCCTGTCACGTCCGCCCGCGGCGACGTGCCCGCGCCGCGCGCTCGCCACCGACGCCCTTCTTGCCTCCGACATGCGCCTTTTCGCGCTTGTCGGCGTCACGGCCGTGACGCGCCTGCGCGGCGGCGCGGCGGGCCTGGCGTTCCTCCACGCTTTCGCCCTTGCGGCGCGGCGCCTTCGACTTCGCCGGCTCGGCGGCGAGGAGCGACTTGCGGTCGACGCCTCGCACCAGCCGGAAATCGATGCGCCGCGCCTCGAGGTCGACGCGGGCGACCTGCACGGAGACCCGGTCGGCCAGCCGGTAGCGCAGACCGGTGCGCTCGCCGCGCAGTTCGTGCATCGGCTCGCTGAACTGGAAGTACTCGCTGCCGAGTTCCGACACGTGAACCAGGCCCTCGACGAACAGGTCGTCGAGCACCACGAAGATGCCGAACGGCACCACCGCGCTCACCGTTCCGGCGTATGTCTCGCCGACCCGCTCACGCATGTAGTAGCTCTTCAGCCAGGCCTCGACGTCGCGCGACGCATCGTCGGCGCGCCGCTCGTTGGCAGAACACAGCAGGCCGAGCTTTTCCCACAGCGGCACCGCCACGCGGGCGGCCGCGTCGCGCGCCGCGTGCCGGCGCGCCGCGCGCGGCACGTCCTGCACGTCGACGGCCGCCAGCAGCTGAGGCTCGTAGACGGTCGAGTGCAGCACCGCCTTGATCGCGCGATGCACCAGCAGGTCGGGATAGCGGCGGATCGGCGAGGTGAAGTGCGTGTAGGCGTGATAGGCGAGGCCGAAATGGCCCACGTTATGCGGGCTGTAGACGGCCTGCTGCATCGTTCGCAGCAGTACGGTCTGCAGCAGTTGCACGTCGGGGCGGCCGGCGATGCGCTTGAGCAGGTCGGCGAAGTCCTTCGGCTGAGGCGCGTCGCCTCCCGCCAGGCTCAGGCCGAGCGCCTTCAGCAGCGTGCGCAGGTTTTCCAGCCTCTCCGGCGTCGGCCCCTCGTGGACGCGAAACAGCGCCGGATGCTTGTGCCGGGCGAGCAGGTCGGCCGCGCAGACGTTGGCCGCGAGCATCATCTCCTCGATCAGCCGGTGCGCGTCATTGCGCGTCCGCGCCAGGATCTTTTCGATCCGTCCGTGCACGTCGCAGACGATGTAGGTCTCGGTCGTTTCCAGTTCCAGCGCGCCGCGGGCGGCACGCGCCTTCGCCAGAATGCGATAGAGGTCGTGCAGGCCGGCGAGCTGCGGCATGATTGGCGCAAGCCGCTGTGCGGCGCGGCTGTCGGGCACCGACAGCGCCTCCCACACTTCCGTGTAGGTGAGGCGTGCATGCGAGTGCATCACGGCCGGGTAGAACTGGTATGCCGTGACCGAGCCGCGCGCCGAGATCACCATGTCGGCGACCATCACCAGCCGATCGACCCTCGGATTCAGCGAACACAGGCCGTTGGAGAGCTTTTCCGGCAGCATCGGAATCACGCGCCGCGGGAAGTACACCGAGGTCGAGCGGCTCTGTGCCTCCGCGTCGAGCGCGCTGCCGGCGTGCACATAGTGGCTGACGTCGGCGATGGCGACGAGCAGCCGCCATCGCGTGCGTCGCTCGTTCATCGGCTCGCAGTAGACGGCATCGTCGAAATCCCGCGCGTCCTCGCCGTCGATCGTCACCAGCGGGATGTCGCGCAGGTCGACCCGACCCGCAAGATCGCCTGGCTCGACGTGTCCGGGCAGTTCCTCCGCTGCCGCCAGCGCCGCCGCCGGAAACTCGTGCGGCACGGCGAACTTGCGCACCGCGATCTCGATTTCCATGCCTGGATCGTCGATGGCGCCCAGCACCTCGATCACCCGCCCGACCGGCTCTACGTGCCGCTGCGGCTGCTGAACGATCTCGACGACGACGACCTGCCCGTGCTCGGCGCCCGCCACCGCTCCGGGCGGGACGAGGATGTCGTGGCTGATCCGCTGGTCCTCCGGCACGACGATCGTGACGCCGCGCTCGTTCAGCAGCCGTCCGACGAGGCGATTGGTGCGGTGCTCGATCACCTCGACGATCTCGCCGAGCGGCCGGCCGCGGCGATCCTGCCCCGCCGGTCGCGCCAGCACGCGGTCGCCGTGCAGCACCCGGCTCATCTCGTGCTCGGGCAGCACGAGATCCGGCCCGGCGTCATCGCGAATCAGGAAGCCGTAGCCGTCGCGATGCCCCTGCACCTTGCCGGACAGCAGGTTCGCGCGCGCCGCAACCAGCAGCAGTCCGGCGCGGTTGCGCACGATGCGGCCGGCGTGTTCGAGCTCGGTGAGCGCGGCCTCGAACCTGGCGCCATGCTCGCCGACCTCGAGGCGCCCGGCCAGTTCGGCCGGCGTCATCGGCCCGCGCGCCTCGCTGAGCGCCGCGAGGATCGTTTCAGGATCTGTACCGTTCTTCTTCAAATTGTTCGTTCCGGCGGGCCGTTGCCGGCTGCATCGATGCAGCCGGTCAATTTGACATGCAGGGGCCCGCAATTAGAATGCGCGCCTCGCCCGTGCCCAGGTGGCGGAATTGGTAGACGCACTAGTTTCAGGTACTAGCGCCGCGAGGTGTGGAGGTTCGAGTCCTCTCCTGGGCACCATGATCAAAGCGGCCTGCATACGCAGGCCGTTGCCATTTTACTTGCGCCACGGCGAGCCTTACGCGCCGCCCGGCCGCCCGGACGCGTCGCCGTGGCTGCGCAACCGCGCCGCCAGCTGGTGCGGCCGAAGCGTGTCGTACTCCTCGAACGGCTGGTGGATCCACGGGCTGTCGGCCAGGTACTCGACGTAATAGTCCGGCCGCATCGCGGAGGCCGCCTTGTACCAGAGCACGGCGCTGCGCATTTCGCGCAGCGCCGGGTATCGCGCCCGCAGGTGCTCGGCCACGCGCGCCAGCGTCACGCCGGAATCGACCAGATCGTCGACCAGCAGGAGGTTGCCGTGCAGCGCACCGCCGGTGGTGGTGATGAACTCGGCGATGTCGAGCGATCCCTGCTCCGTCCCCGCCGCCTCGCGGTACGAGCTCGCGGCGAGGATGGCGAGCGGAACGTCGTACAGCCGGGAAAACACGTCGCCGACGCGCAGCCCGCCGCGCGCCAGGCACAGCAGTGAGTCGAACCGGTAGCCGCTGTCGTGAACCTGCAGCGCGAGCTGCTCGATCATTCGGTGGTACTTCTCCCAGTCGACGTAAAGATGCCTGATCGACACGCGCGGCCGCCTCACTCACTGAACGGATGGCGCATCAGGATCGTCTGCTCGCGGTCCGGGCCGGTGGAGATGATGTCGATCCGCACGCCGGTCACCTCGCTCAGGCGGGTCAGGTAGCGCTGCGCCTGCGCCGGCAGCTGTGCCCAGTCACGGATGCCGAACGTCGAACGCTTCCAGCCGGGAAAGTCCTCGTAGACCGGTTCGCAGCAGGCAACCGCGTCGGCGCCGAACGGCAGGATGTCCGTCACCGTTCCGCCGTGGCGGTAACCGGTGCACAGCCGCACCGTTTCCAGCTCGTCGAGCACGTCGAGCTTGGTCACGCAAAGGCCGGTCACGCCGTTGATCTGCACCGAGCGGCGCAGCGCCGCGGCATCGAACCAGCCGCAGCGCCGCGGCCTGCCGGTCACCGACCCGAATTCGTTGCCGCGCCGTCGCAACTCCTCGCCGGCCGCGTCGGTGAGTTCGGTGGGAAACGGCCCCGAGCCCACCCTTGTCGCGTACGCCTTGGTGATGCCGAGCACGTAGTGCAGCTGCTGCGGGGCCACGCCGGCACCCGCCGCTGCCGCCCCGGCGACGGTATTGCTCGAGGTCACGAACGGATAGGTTCCGTGGTCGACGTCGAGCAATGCGCCCTGCGCGCCCTCGAAAAGCAGGCGGTGGCCGCGGCTCATCGCCTGATTGAGTTCGTAGGAAACGTCGGCCACCATCGGCTTGATGCGCGGAGCGAGTCCAAGCGCGCCGTCGATCACCGCCTGCGCCTCGACACGCTGCGCGCCGAGGTACTTGGTCAGCACGAAGTTGTGCAGGTCGAGCGCCTCGCGAACGCGCTCGGCGAAACGCGCCTCGTCGAAGAGGTCCTGCGCCCGCACGGCGCGTCGCGCCACCTTGTCCTCGTAGGCCGGTCCGATGCCGCGCCCGGTCGTGCCGATCTTGTCCGCGCCCTTGCGTGCCTCGCGAGCCTGGTCGAGCGCGACGTGATAGTCGAGGATGAGCGGGCAGTTGCCGCTGATGCGCAGGCGCCGCGGCACGTCGACGCCGGCGGCCAGCAGCTCATCGATCTCGCCGAGCAGGGCGGTCGGCGACAGCACCACGCCGTTGCCGATGTAGCACGCGACATCGGCGCGCAGGATGCCGGAGGGGATCAGGCGCAGGATCGTCTTGCGTCCGTCGATGACCAGCGTATGCCCGGCGTTGTGCCCGCCCTGGAAGCGGACCACGCCCTGCGCCTGCTCGGTCAGCCAGTCGACGATCTTGCCCTTGCCCTCGTCGCCCCACTGCGTGCCGACCACCACCACATTTCGTGCCATCACTTTTCCCGATCCAGTTTGCAATAAAGGCCCGCTGCGGCGCGACGCGAATCGCCGTCCCTGGTCATGCGCCGTTCACCGAATCTCCCGGCGGCCGCGCGAGCACCTGCCACGAGCCGTCGACCCTGCGGATCTCGCGGTCGCAGCGTCGCCCGTCGTGCGTGAGATCGCCGTCGCCCAGGTGCCTGATGACGATTTCCCCTGCGCCGCGCAGCCGTTCCACCAGTGACGCGAGGTCGCCGTCCTGGTCCGCAGGCGCGAGTATCGCGCGCGGCGGCGCGCCCTCGCGCAGCCGCGCCAGCTCGCGCAGGTCGATCGAGAATCCCGTGGCCGGGCGCGCCCTGCCGAAAGCCCGGCCGACGTCGTCATAGCGGCCACCGCGGGCCAGCGCCACCGGCCAGCCAGTCGCGTAGGCCGCAAACGTCGCGCCGGTGTGGTAACGGAAGCCGTGCAGGTCAGCCAGGTCGATGTTCACGGCCGTGCCAAGGCGCTCGAGCACGACGACCAGCTGCTGCAGTTCGTCGAGCGCGGCCGCCACCGCCGGCCGGGCCGGCAGCTCGGCACGCGCAGCGGCGAGTACGCCGTCATCTCCATGAAGCCGGATCAGGGTACGGAGCGCTGTCCGCGCGGGCGCGGCGAGGCCCGCGGTCAACGACGCCAGCGCCGCCGCATCCTTGGCACTGAGCGCCGCCACGATATCCTCGGCAAGTTGCTGCGCCGACGGGTCGAGTTCGAGCAGCGCGCGAAGGATGCGGGTATGGCCGAGGTCGAATCGAACTCGCTCGACCTGCGCCAGCGCGAGCGTGCGTACCGCGAGCTCGAGCACTTCGGCGTCCGCCGCCACCGATGCGTGGCCGAAGAGCTCGGCACCGACGTAAAACGGTTCGCGCGTGGCGAGCGGGTGCAGCGGCCGTGCATGAAGCACGCTCGCCGCGTAACAGAGCCTGACCACGCCGGCGCGGTTGAGGATGTGCGCATCGATGCGGGCGACCTGCGGCGTGATGTCGGCGCGCAGCCCGAGCAGCCGGCCGGAAACCTGGTCGACCAGCTTGAACGTGCGAAGGTCGAGGTCGGCGCCGACTCCGGTCAGCAGGGAGTCCGTGTATTCGAGCAGCGGCGGCACGACCAGTTCGTAGCCGAAGCCGCGGTACAGATCGAGCGCTTCGCGACGCAGCTGTTCCTGCAGCCTCGCCTCGTTGGGCAATACGTCGGAGATTCCCTCGGGGAGCAGCCAGCTCGCCATGTCTGTTCTCGTTGTCAGCGACTCGCTTGCTCGGCGCACCCCCGGCGCGACGTCGCCGCCCACGGCCGCTATTGTGCTTCCGATTTCAGGCGAACAGCGCAGCCAGCACCACGCCGACCAGCACCGAAACCAGCCCGAAGAAACGGATCTGGCCATCGGTCAGTTCGGTCACGCGGCGGAACACGTCGCGCCACGATGCGGGCGCGAACAGCGGCAGCAGGCCCTCGAACACGAGCATCATGGCGAAGGCCAGCCCGAGGGTGGTCCACATCAGCGCGTCGGCGCGCGGCCGGGCACCGGTGTCCTAAGGTACTTCAGGAAGTCCGATGAAGGATCGATCACCAGCACGTCGTTGCGCCCGCGGAAACTCTCCCGGTATGCCTCGAGGCTGCGGTAGAAGGTGAAGAACTCCGGATTCTGTCCGAAAGCCTGCGCATAGATCGCCGAGGCACGCGCGTCGCCCTCGCCCTTGATCTTCTCCGCGTCGCGATAGGCCTCGGACAGCAGGACCTCGCGCTGCCGGTCGGCATCGGCGCGGATCTTCTCGCCCTCGGCAGCACCGATCGAGCGCTGCTCGGTGGCAACGCGCTTGCGCTCCGACTGCATGCGGCGGAACACGTCCTCGTTGATCTCCGGCACGAACTCGACCCGCTTCAGTCGCACGTCGACAATCTCGACGCCGACGTCACGCACGCGCTCCTGCACGCTGACCTTGATCTCTTCCATCGCGACGTCGCGCTCGAGCGACGTGATGTCGTTGACCGTGCGCCGGTTCACCGCCCGGTTCAGCGCATCGCGAACCAGCGAGTTGATGCGCTCCTCGGCAGCGCGCTCGAGCCCCTGAAAGCTCACGAAGTAGCGGCGCGGGTCGGAGATCCGCCATTTGACGAACGAGTCGACCAGCATGTTCTTCTTCTCCGAGGTCTGGACCCGGTCGGCCTGCGGCGTATCGATGGTCAGGATCCGGCGGTCCAGGTAGACGACGTTCTGGATCAGCGGGATCTTGAACTTCAGTCCAGGCTCGGCGTGCACCTCCTTGATCTGACCGAGCTGGAAGAGGATCGCGTACTGGCGCTGGTCGACGACGAAGGTGCTGGCGCGGAAAATGACTGCCGCGACGATCAGTCCGATGACGGTGGCAATGATCTTGTTCATCGGCCGCCCCTAGCGCGACTCGCGGACGCGCGCGCCCGCGCCTGGCCGAGGCTCGGCCGGCGACGGCTCGGACGGCATCGATGCCGGGGGACGCACGGTCGCCGCATCTCCCATCGACTGCTGCAGCAGCTTGTCCAGCGGCAGATAGAGAAGCTGGTTGCTCGACTTGCTGTCGATCAGCACCTTGGACGTGCTGGAAAAGATCTGCTGCATCGTCTCCAGGTACATCCTGTCGCGCGTCACCTGGGGTGCGTTGCTGTAGGCGGCAGCGACCTGGCGGAAGCGCGCCGCGTCGCCTTCGGCGGTCTGCACGATCCGCGTGCGGTAGCCCTCGGCTTCCTGGAGAAGACGCGCGGCGGTGCCGCCCGCCTTGGGAATGACGTCGTTGGCGTAGGCCTGGCCCTCGTTGATCAGCCGTTCGCGATCCTGGGTGGCCTTGACCGCATCGTCGAACGCCGCCTGTACCTGCTCCGGCGGCTGCGCGTTCTGGATCGCCACCTGCAAGACCAGGATGCCGGTGCCGTAGAGGTCAAGGTTCTCCTGCATGCGCTCCCGGACCTCGTCGGCGATTTCCTGCCGCGACTCGTACAGCACCTTGTCCATCAGTTGGCCGCCGACCACCTCTCGCATCGCGGACTCGGCGACCTGGACCACCGACTCGGTCGGGCGGCGGACGTTGAAGACGAAGTCACGGGCGCCGTCGATGCCTTCCTTGATGCGGTACTGCACAGTGAAATGCACGTCGACGATGTTCTCGTCGTCGGTGAGCATCAGCGACTCCTTCAGCCGGTCGGCCCGGCCGCGCGAGCCGATCTCGAGCGTCCGCACCGACAGCACGTCGACCGGCTCATGCGCCTGGATCGGCCACGGCAGCCGCCAGCGGAAACCCGGGAGCGTGCTCTCGCTGTAGCGGCCGAACGTCGTCACCACGGCGACCTGGCCCTCCTGCACGATGTAGGCGCCGCTGCCCAGCCAGATCAGCGCCGCAACCGCCAGCACCGTCGCCACGCCGACGCCGGCACCGCGCGCATCGGGACGGAAACCTCCCCCGCCGCCACCGCCGGACTGGCCGCCGCCCGACCCGCCGCCGCGCCTGCCGAAAAGGCCATTGAGCCGACGGTTCAGGTCGCGCCAGAGTTCGTCGAGATCCGGCGTGCCACCGCCGCCCTGCGGCCGGTCGCGACGACCGTCGCCGCGATCGTCGTCGTCACCGCCCGAGCCCGAGCCGCGACCCCACTGAGGGTCGTTGAGGGCAAGGGAAATTCCGGAGAGGAGATGCATGGAAGTGGCGAATCGCTACTTATGGAGGCTGGTTGCGGGTCCCGCCGCCTGCGTGACAACTCCTGGCGACGAAACAGACTCCGCGGCGGGCGTGCGCGCAGCTCGCACGCGTTCGGCAATCGCTTCGCGCAGGAATTCGACGCCGTCGCCGGTTGCCGCACTGAGAAAAACGGCGCGGATCGTACCACAGGCATCGCGCTCCAACGCGGAGCCGCGGTCGATCCGATCGATCTTGTTGAACACCAGAAGGCGCGGCACGTCGGCGGCACCGATGTCGGCGAGCACGCGGTCGACCTCACTCATCTGTGCGTCGCGCGCCGGTGAGGAGGCGTCGACCACGTGCAGCAGCAGGTCCGCCTCGATCGATTCTTCCAGCGTCGACTTGAACGCGTCGACCAGCTGATGCGGCAGTCCGCGGATGAAGCCAACGGTGTCAGACACGACGACCTCGAGATCATCGCCGACAAAGCAGCGCCGCGAAGTGGTATCGAGCGTGGCGAACAGCCGGTCGGCGGCAAAGCTGTCGGCACGGGTCAGGGCATTGAACAGCGTGGACTTCCCGGCGTTCGTGTAGCCGACCAGCGAAACCGAAAACACGTCACGCCGGGCTCGGGCGCGGCGCTGCGTGCGCCGCTGCCTGCCGAGCGCCTTCAGGCGCTCACGCAGCCGCCTGACGCGCGCACTGATGAGCCGGCGGTCCAGTTCGATCTGCTTCTCGCCCGGCCCGCCGGTTTTGCCCAGCCCGCCCCGCTGCCGCTCCAGGTGGGTCCAGCCACGGACCAGTCGCGTGGCGAGATGCTCGAGCTGGGCAACTTCGACCTGCAGCTTGCCCTCGCTGCTCTTGGCGCGCTGGGCGAAGATTTCGAGGATCAGCAGTTCCCGGTCGAGCACCGCCAGGTTCAGGCTTCGTTCCAGATTGCGCTGCTGCGCCGGGCTCAGCGGGACGTCGAAGACCGCGATGCCGGCGCCACTGTCCGCGGCCAGGCGCGCCAGCTCTTCGACCTTGCCGCTTCCGATGTAGAAGGAGGCGTCGGGACGATCGCGCCGCGCGCCGAGTTCGCCGGCGATCTCGAAGCCGGCGGAAACGGCGAGTTGACGCATCTCCTCGAGAGCGTCGGCCGCTTCGTGCCCGCCATTTCCGCGCGCGCCGACAACGACACTGACCAGGAAGGCGCGCGGCACCCGCCGCGCGTGGGCCGATTCGATCTTGAACGAGGTCAGGCGTCCGACTCCGTGGCCAGATTGACCGCACGCGCCGGGACGACCGTCGAGATCGCGTGCTTGTAGACCATCTGCGTGACGGTGTTGCGAAGCAGGACGACGTACTGGTCGAACGATTCGATCTGCCCCTGCAGCTTGATGCCGTTCACGAGATAGATCGACACCGGCACGTGTTCCTTGCGCAGTGCATTCAGAAACGGGTCTTGTAGGAGTTGCCCTTTGTTGCTCATCTCGGCTCCGTCTTGTTCGATTCGACCGTGCCCCGGGGCCCCGGAACGTCCGGACGAACGCTTAGATGGCTCCGACGCACGAAAATTCAATGTAGCGGAAAAGAAAACCACCCGCTATCGCGCCTCGCGCGCGGCCACATAGGGATTTGTGCTGGTACGGAACTCGATGCGCAGAGGCGTTCCCGCCAGCGCAAACTCGCGCCGGAACCAGCCCTCGAGGTAGCGCCGGTAGGCCGGCTGGACGTGACCCAGCGAATTGCCGTGCACGACGATCACCGGCGGGTTGTGTCCGCCCTGGTGCGCGTAGCGCATCTTCGGCCGGCTGTGGCCGGCGCGCGGCGGCTGCTGCCTCTCCACGGCCGCGCGCAGCGCCCGCGTCAGCTTCGGCGTCGGCAGCTTGGCGAACGCCGCGCGGTGCGCACTATCCACCGAGCGCATCAGCGCCGCCAGGCCGCTGCGGTTGCGGGCCGAGATGAAGTGCAGCTTGGCCCAGTCGAGAAAATGAAGCTTCCGCTCGAGGTCGCGCTTGACCAGCGAGCGGTGGTAGTCGTCGACGTCGTCCCATTTGTTGACGGCCAGCACCAGGGCCCGCCCTTTTTCCAGGATGTAGCCCGCTATGTGCGCGTCCTGCTCGGCGATCTCCGCCGCTGCGTCGAAAAGGAGGACGACGACGTTGCTGCCGTCGATGGCCTGGAGCGTCTTGACCACCGAGAATTTTTCGACGGTTTCGAACACCTTGCCTCGTCGTCGCAGGCCGGCCGTGTCGACCAGAAGGTACTCGCGCCCGCCGTAGCTGAACTCAACCTCGATCGCATCGCGCGTCGTGCCCGGCGCGTCGAACGCGATCATCCGTTCTTCGCCCAGCAACGCGTTGACCAGGGTCGACTTGCCGACGTTGGGTCGGCCGACGATCGCGACACGGACGCGGGCTTCGCCCTCCCCCTCTTGATCCGGCGACTCGGCCTCGGTCAGGCCCACCAGCGCAAGTTCCATCATCGCGGCGACGCCGTCGCCATGCGCTGCCGAGATCGGCAGCGGGTCGCCGAGCCCGAGTTCGTAAAACTCGGCGATCGCCGCAGGCGGCAGGCCTTCGGCCTTGTTGACGACCAGAAGCGGCCGCCGCCCGGAGCGACGCAGGCGCTCGGCGATGCGCCGGTCCTGCGGCACGAGTCCGTCGCGCGCGTCGACGAGGAAGACGACGACGTCGCTCTCCGCAATCGCCGCCTCGGCCTGCAGGGCCATCTCGCGCGTGATGCCTTCCGCCGCAACCGGCTCGAAACCGCCGGTGTCGATGACGATGTATGGAACCGGACCGACCCGGCCTTCGCCGTAGTGGCGATCGCGCGTCAGTCCGGGAAAATCCGCGACCAGCGCCGAGCGGCTGCGCGTGAGCCGGTTGAACAGCGTCGACTTGCCGACATTCGGTCGGCCGACCAGCGCGACTACCGGCGTCATCGTCGCGGCCGGCCGATCAACGCCGCGGCGTCAGCAACGCCAGCGTGCCGTCGCTGGTCAGGATGATCGCGCTCTCGTCCAGCGCCAGCGGGCGGGCCCGGATCGGACTCGAATCGACCTGTACCCGGGCAACGAAACGTCCTTCGGCAAGCGACAGGAAGTGCACGTAGCCCTCGAGGTCGCCGACCAGCACGGCCGCGGGCAACACCAGCGGCGTCGTCAGTTCGCGATGGGACAAGTGCTCGTTGCGCCAGAGGCTGGCGCCGCCATCCGCAGCAAGCGCGTGTATCTGGGAAGTCGCGTCGACCGCATAGACGCCGCGCGCGTCACGAGCGACGCCCGCGCCCGCCGACAGCTCGCGTGACCAGCGCAGCGACCCGGTGGCGGCATCGGCACACATCACGCGGCCCTGGAACGATGCGGCGCACGCCTGCCCATCGGCCACCACGACAGGTCCGAGCACGTCGGCCAGTCTCTCGACCTCGGTCGTGCCCTTGGGCTCCGAAACGGACGCTTCCCAGCGAACAGCGCCGTTGGACAAAGCCACCGCAACGAGCCGCCCGCCGGGATATCCGACCAGGACGTTGTCGCCGGCGAAGGCCATCTCGGTCGAAGCGCGCAGCGCCAGTGCGGGCAACTGCCGGCTGTAGGCCCAGCGGCGCTTTCCGCTGTCGGCCTCGAATGCGGTGAGACGATGGTCGGTCGAGCGCACCACGACGAGGCCACGACCGACCAATGGCGGCGCGATCACGTCGCTGGTCGCCTGGGCGCGCCAGCGGACCTTGCCATCGGCGTCGAGCGCGATCACCTCGCCTCGCGGCGTGGCCACGGCAACGGTGAACCCGTCGCTGCCGACTCCGGCAGAAATCGACGACTCGACGTCGGCGCGCCAGACGACATTGCCCGAGGCCGGATCCACGCGCAGCACCGAGCCGTTGGCCGCCGCGGCATAAATTGCGTTCTCGACGATCGCCGGCTGCAGGAACGAGTCGCGCCCGCTGCCGACCGAAACCCGCCACGCCGTTGTGACGTTGAGACTGGGCTGGAGCTCCGGCAACGGCGACGGCGGCGTCTTCTTCGCGCCGAACAGTCCGCAGCCGGCGAGAAGACCGGCACCCACCACCGCGGCGGCGAAGGCGCGCCGGCGGCGAGCCGTGCCGCGTAGTTTGCCCATGACCACCTCAGGATGCCGCGGCCGGCGGCAGCGCATCGAGCTTGAGCTGGATGATCGGCCGCATCGGGTGCTGCGCCTCGGCCTTGTCCAGGGCCTCCTGGTAAGCCGAGCGCGCCTCGTCGGCCCTGCCCATGGCCATCAGCACGTCGCCGCGGCGGTCGGCGAAGGACGCGGAAAGCGAGGCCGGAACGGACTCCGTCAGCAGTTTCAGCGCCTCGTCGTAGGCCTTCTCGTCGAGCAGAACCCCGGCCAGTCGCAGCCGGGCGATGTGGGCCAGTTCCGGATGGTCGGACTTGTCGATCACCCACCGCAGCTGGGCCCGGGCCGCGCCCAGGTCGCCACCCTCGAAGTTGATCTTGGCGACCTCCAGTGCCGCCATCGGGGCGTAAACGGTGCGCCCGTAGCGCTCGATCAGCGTGCCCGCCAGCTCCCTCTTGCGCGCGACATCGGTTCCCGCCAGGGAACTCACGAACTCGTCATACAGCGCGGCAGCATTGGCAGCCTCGTGTCGTTCGTACCAGCGCCAGCCGTTGAATGCGGCAATCGCCAGCAGCACGACGGTGACCGTTGTCAGCACCAGGTTGCCCCAGCGCTCCCACCACGCCTTGATCGTGGCCAGCTGCTCCTGCTCTTCGAGGTCGTAAGCCATCAGTTCGTCCCGGAAATCCGCTCATTGTCCACCGAGCCGGCGGCGGCCATCGCCGCCGACAGCGTCTCACCCAGTTCCGCGACCGCGACGGCCCGCTGCTGCGCGAACGGCGCCGCGGAATCCGCCGCGCGGAGTGCCTTGATCGTCGCGCTCCCGGCTGCTGCCTCGGCCTCGCCGACGATCGCCGCGAATTCCGCTCCGCTTGCGTCGGCGCGCTTCATCTGCGATTTGAGGCTGCCATCGCCCGCGTGCAGGATCACTTCGAGCCCGGCGTCACGGAGGTTCTCCGCGGCTCGCAGCGCCGCCAGGTAGGTCGCCCCGCCCTGGTGCAGCACGTAGACGTCGCAGGCCGGCACCTCGACCCCCTGCCCGGTCTCGCGCAGCAGTTCGATGACCCGCTCGACGCCGATCGCGAACCCGCAGGCCGGCGCCGGCTTGCCGCCGAGCATCTCGATCAACGGGTCATAGCGGCCGCCGCCGCAGATCGTACCCTGTGCCCCGAGCCGGTCGGTGATCCACTCGTAGACGGTCAGGTTGTAGTAGTCGAGGCCGCGCACGAGGCGCTCGTTGATCCGGAACTCGACCCCACCGGCGCTGAGCAGTTCCTGCAGGCGCTCGAAGTGCGCCCGCGACCCCTCGCCGAGGAAGTCGGTGATTCGCGGCGCGCTGGCCACCAGCGACTGCATCGACGGGTTCTTGGTGTCGAGGATGCGCAGCGGATTGCTGTGCAGCCGGCGGCGAGCGTCGGCGTCGAGCAGGTCGGCGTGAGACTCGAAATAGCCGATCAGTGCCGCGCGGTGGCGCGCCCGTTCCTCGCCGTTGCCCAGCGAATTCAGCTCCAGCCGCACCGGACCGATCTCGAGCACGTCCCACAGCCGCTTGAGCAGCAGGATCTGCTCGGCGTCGACGTCCGGCCCCGCAAAGCCGAGCGCCTCGGCGCCGATCTGGTGGAACTGGCGGTAGCGGCCCCGCTGCGGGCGCTCGTGCCGGAACATCGGCCCCAGGTACCAGAGCCGTCGCGGCGCCTCGTACAGCAGGTTGTGCTCGATGCACGCGCGCACCACCGAGGCCGTGGCCTCCGGCCGCAGCGTCAGTTGCTCGCCGTTGAGCTGGTCGACGAAGGAATACATCTCCTTCTCGACGATGTCCGTGACCTCGCCGATGCCGCGCGTGAACAGCGCGGTCTGCTCGACGATCGGCGTGCGGATCTGCCGATAGCCGTAGGCACGCAGCACGTCGATTGCGCGCGCCTCGAAAACCTCCCACAGCGGCGCATCGGCAGGCAACAGGTCGTTCATGCCGCGCACGGCGGCGAGCTTTTCCTTCTTCATCTGACTCAGGCAGGGGCGCGGTACTTCCGCCGCACGTAGTCCTCGACGATCGCCTCGAATTCCTCGGCGATCCGCTCGCCCTTCAGCGTCACCGTGCGGCTGCCGTCAATGAACACCGGGGCCACCGGAGCCTCGCCCGAGCCCGGCAGGCTGATGCCGATGTTGGCATGCTTGCTTTCGCCCGGTCCGTTGACCACGCAGCCCATGACGGCGACGTTCATCGACTCGACACCCGGGTGCCTCTGCCGCCACTGCGGCATCTGTTCGCGCAGGTAGCGCTCGATCTTCTGCGCCAGCTCCTGGAAGAAAGTGCTGGTCGTACGACCGCAGCCGGGACAGGCGATCACCTGCGGCGCGAAGGCGCGCAGCCCGAGCGCCTGCAGGATCTCCTGCGCCACCTGCACTTCCTTCGTGCGCGGCTCGCCGGGGGCCGGCGTCAGCGAGACGCGGATCGTGTCGCCGATGCCTTCCTGGAGCAGCACGGCGAGCGCGGCGGTCGAGGCGACGATGCCCTTGCTGCCCATCCCCGCTTCGGTCAGGCCGAGGTGCAGCGGATAGTCGCAGCGCCGCGCGAGCTCGCGATACACGGCGATCAGGTCCTGCACACCGCTGACCTTGGCGGACAGCACGATCGCGTCGCCGCGCAGCCCGAGTTCCTCCGCCCGCAGCGCACTGTCCACCGCCGAGCGCACCAGCGCCTCGCGCAGCACTTCCGAAGCGCTCCATGGCTGCGTCCGCTGCCCGTTCTCGTCCATCATCCGCGCCAGCAGCTGCTGGTCGAGGCTGCCCCAGTTCACACCGATACGCACCGGCTTGTCGAGCCGGCAGGCCACTTCGATCATCCGCGCAAAGTTGTCTTCGCCGCGCGCGCCGCGACCGACGTTGCCCGGGTTGATCCGGTATGCCGACAGTGCCTGGGCGCACCCGGGATAGTCGGACAGCAGTTTGTGACCGTTGTAGTGGAAGTCGCCGACCAGCGGCACGTCGACGCCCATGCGGTCCAGCTGTGCGCGGATGGGCTCAACCTCCGCAGCCGCCTCTGGCGAATTGACCGTGATGCGCACGACCTCAGAGCCTGCCTGTGCGAGTTCCTTGACCTGCAGCGCAGTGGCGATCGCGTCTGCCGTGTCGGTGTTGGTCATCGACTGCACCATGACGGGAGCGTCGCCGCCGACCCGGACGATGCGTGCTCCCCAGCGCACCGTGACCTTGCGCGTGGCGTGGCGCGGCAGGACCCCGGCCGCCGCCGGCAGGCACTGCAGTGATGACTCAGGGCGGTTCATCGCCCCGCTACTCGAGCCGGAGCCGTGCAACATCGTCGCGGCTGACGGCCGCCGCGAGGTCGACCGGCTCGCCGCGGAACTCGAGGTCGACCTTGGAGGCGTTGCCGATCACGACCGTGTAGGGTGGCACGCCGTCGATCGTCTGCTCGGTGCCCGGTGGATTGTTCTTCGACATCAGCATCGTGCCGTCGGCCTGCCTGACCTCGACCCACGACCGGCCGCGAAACTTGAAGTGCAATGCAGCTTGCGCCGACGCAAGCGCAGCGGCCGATGCGGGCGCAGCCTCCGGTGCCGGCGACGGCGTCTCCGCGACCGGCGCCGCTGCGAGCGGCTCGGGAGCCACCGGCGCCGGCGCAGGCGGCTGCTCCACGTTGGCCGCCGGCACGGATTGGACCACTTCAGGCACGCGCGCCCGCTGGTCCGCGCTCATCGTCCACCAGCCGAACGCGGCGAAGACCAGCAGCGCTGCCAAGGCACCCCCGATCACGATCCGCCCCGACAACGGCTCACGCGGCGGCCGCTGGATCGGGCTTGCCGCGGCAGCAGTTCCGCCTCCGATAGGTAACGGGTCGGTAGGCTTCAGTCTCCTGCCCAGCAGGAACAGCAAGGGTTCGGGGGGAAGATCGACCAGCCGAGCGTAGTTGCGCACGTAGCCGCGAATGAACGGTCCTTCGGGCAAGGCAGCCAGGTCCTCCGCCTCGATAGCCCTGACCTGGCGCACGTTGAGTCGCAGCTGGGCCGCGATGTCGGACTGCGACAGGCCGCGCGCCTCCCGTGCGGCGGCAAGGGCACGACCGAACGAGCCGTCCTCGTCCGCATGATCCTGGGCAGAACGGCCGGCGGCAGGCGGCAGCTGCGACTCGACCGGCGCGGCAGGCGCGACCGCCGGCTTTCCACCCTTCGTCTCGACTTCAGTCATCGTAGGCTCCGCGGCGCAGCGCCGATGCCTCCGCCGAATCCGGAAAACGTTCTCGCAACTGATTCGCCAGTTCGCGCTCCCGGCGAAGGTCGCCGTTGGCGCGGGCGATGCGCACGCCGAGCCACAGACCGGGAGCGCTGCCACGGCTGGCCGGATCGAGCAGCCCGTAATAGAAATCGGCCCGGTCCGGCTGGCTGCGCTTGAGGTAGAGGCGGGCGAGCTCGAATTTCGTGAAGGGATCGCTCGCCTCCATCTCCAGCGACCTGCGCAGGGCGCGCTCGGCACCCTCCACGTCGTTGATCCTCAGCAGGCACACGCCCGCATTGCGCATCGCCAGGCCCGGCGTCGCATACAGACGGTTGGCGGCGGCGCGCTGGAAATAATCGATCGACTCGCGCTCGCGCCCGGTCTGACAGAGAAACCAGCCGAAATTGTTCAGGATGTTCGGGTCGTCGGGTTCCAGCCGCAGCGCCCGTCCGAAGCTCGCTTCGGCCTCGCGGCGGTCACCGACGTCCATGTAGATCAGTCCGAGCAGGGTGTGCGCAGGCGCATAGCGGTCGTCGATCTTCACCGCGCGCTGCACCTCCTCGAGCGCTATCGCCAGACGTCCGTCCCGGTAGTAGTTCGATGCGAGCTCGGTGCGGATCTCGGCGCGCTTGCGGGGATCGGCCTCGCTCTTGCCCGAGTCGGTGGGGACCTCGACCCCGCCGACCGTGGTCGTCACCGTCGTGCAGCCGCTCGCGAGCACGGTGAAAACCACCGCAACCATCAACCGGCTCAAAGATCTCGGCATGCGCGACCCCGCTACCTGCCTGCAACCGCCACCACGGGCGGCAGCTGCCGGGCACCACGGTGCGCGCGCCGCGTCCGGTCCTGCACCTCGCCGGCCAGCTGGCCACAGGCGGCGTCGATGTCTTCACCGCGCGTCCTGCGCGTCGTCGTGACGATGCCGGCGTCGATCAGCACCTGCGCGAAATCGGCGATGCGCCCGGCGGGCGATCGCGCCAGCCCGGAACCGGGGAACGGATTGAACGGGATCAGGTTGAACTTGCACGACACGTCGCGCACGAGCGCCACAAGCTCGCGGGCCTGCGCCATCGAGTCGTTGACGCCGTCGAGCATCACGTACTCGAAGGTGATGAAGTCGCGCGGCGCGTGACGCAGATAGCGCAGGCACGCCGCCATCAGTTCGCGCAGCGGATGCTTGCGGTTCAGCGGCACCAGCCGATCACGCAGCGTGTCGTTCGGCGCGTGCAACGACACCGCCAGCGCAACCGGGCATTCGGCAGCCAGCTTGTCGATCTGCTGCACGAGGCCCGACGTCGACACCGTGACCCGCCGCCGCGAAAGGCCGTAGGCGTTGTCGTCGAGCATCAGCCGCAGGGCCGGCAGCAGCGCATCGAGGTTCTGCAGCGGCTCGCCCATGCCCATCAGCACGACGTTGCTGATCACCCGTTCGCTCTCGGTCGTGATCCCGCGCTGCGCGCGCAGCGCGTGTTCCGCCCACCAGAGCTGCCCGATGATCTCGGCCGTGGTCAGGTTGCGGTTGAACCCCTGACGGCCTGTCGAGCAGAACAGGCAGTTCATCGCGCAGCCGGCCTGCGATGAGACGCACAGCGTGCCGCGATCGTCCTCGGGGATGAAGACCGTCTCGATCGCATTACCGAGGCCGACATCGAGCAGCCACTTGCGGGTGCCGTCCACGGAGGTCGAGTCGCTGATCACCTCCGGCGCGGAAATGCTTGCCGACCCCTCCAGCCGTGAGCGCAGCGATCGGGCGAGATCGGTCATCGCCGCGAATCCCGGCGCGCCGCGCCGATGGATCCAGCGCATCAGCTGGCGGGCGCGGAACGGCTTCTCGCCGAGGCTCGCGACGTAAGCCTCGAGCCCTGCCGCGTCAAGAAGGAGGAGGTTCTGCAAAGCCGGCGCGCGCTGCTCAGCGCGAGTGGATGTTCATCGAAGGAAAGAAGAACGCGACTTCGACGCGCGCGGTTTCCGGCGCGTCCGAACCGTGCACGGCGTTGGCGTCGATGCTGTCGGCGAAATCGGCGCGGATCGTCCCGGGCGCGGCCTTCTTGGGATCAGTGGCGCCCATCAGCTCGCGGTTCTTGG
Organism: uncultured beta proteobacterium; assembly: GCA_963847675.1. Lineage (GTDB taxonomy): Bacteria > Pseudomonadota > Gammaproteobacteria > Burkholderiales > Burkholderiaceae_F > JADJWR01. Next base: position 304,355 of record CAWKAP010000005.1, on the reverse strand, counting down.
CGATCGCGTTTTCACCTTCGAGCACCTGAACCATGATCGGGCCCGAAATCATGAAATTGACCAGGTCCTTGAAGAAAGGCCGCTCGCGATGAACGCCGTAGAAGGCCTCGGCCTCGGCACGCGACAGCTGCATCATGCGGGCGGCGACGATTTTCAGTCCGCCGCCCTCGAAACGCGACAGGATCTTTCCGATCACGTTCTTCGCGACGGCGTCGGGTTTGACGATGGAAAGCGTTCTTTCGATGGCCATGATTGTCTTTTCGCTTCGGAATGGATGGTCTGGATTGGTGCAGCCGCGCCTTGGCGGCACGCGGCCCCGGATTCGGCGCGCACGCAAAAAAGTCCAATAAATTAAAGGTTTGCGACGCTTCGGAAACGGTCGATATTAACATGCGGTGGCGCCTCTGCCGCTCTCTGCGCAGGCGGCTCGAGCATGGCGATCGACTCGACGTGCGAGGTATGGGGAAACATGTTGACCACCCCCGCTGCCTCAAGCGTCCAGCCGCCTTCGTGCACCAGCACGGCGCAGTCTCGCGCCAGCGTCGCAGGGTTGCACGATACGTAGACGACCCGACGAACCGATGCCGGGTCGGCGGCCAGTGCCTTGGCAACGGCCAATGCGCCTTCACGCGGCGGGTCGATCAAGCACCCTGTCGACCGCACCGAACGTCTTCGCCAGTTGCGACCAGTCTGTTGCCGTCCATTCGAACAGGTTGTGCTCGATGAAATGCACCCGGTCCGCCAGGCCATTCCGACACGCCGCACTCTTGGCCCGGTCGAGCAGTTCACGGCTGCCTTCGACACCGAGCACGTCGGCGCCCCGCCGGGCCAGCGCCAGCGTGAAATTGCCCAGGCCACAGAAGAAATCGACGACGCGCTCGCCCGCCTGGGGGTCGAGCAGCCGGACCGCCGTGCGGACCAGCACCTCATTGAGTCGATGATTGACCTGCGTGAAATCAGTCGGCAGAAAGGGCAGCGCCAGCCCGAACTCCGGCAACCCCAGGGTCAGTTCGACTTCCTGATCGGCGTTCATCGGCGTCGCCGTGTGTGGTCCTCCCGGTTGCAGCCAGATCGCCACGCCGTGCATCGAAGCGAACGCCTCGATCCTGGCGCGGTCATCATCGGTCGGCGGTTGCAGCACGCGCAGCACGAGCACGACACGCTCCACGCCGCCGCTCTGCCCCACCGCGACCTCGATCTGCGGCAGCCGCTCGCGCAATGACAGCGAGCCCACCAGTTCCCGCAGGGGAATCAGCAGGCGGCTGACTCCAGTCGGCAGGACGTGGCATTCACGCATGTCGGCCACGTAGCTGCTGCCGCGCTCGTGGAAGCCGACCAGCACGCCACCCTTCTTCGCCACGTATCGCACGGCAAGCCGGGCCCGGTGCCGGTATCCCCAGGCGCACCCCACGATCGGCCGCAGCACCTGCCGCGGCCGCAACCTGGCCAGGTGCCACAGCGCGTCCTCCAGCACGCGCTGCTTGATGGCCACCTGCGCGCGGGGCTCGACGTGCTGCATCGAGCAGCCACCGCAGGCGCCGGCATGCAGGCCGAAATGAGGACAAGCCGGTCGCGCCCGCAGCGTGCTCTCCTGCACCACGTCGAGCAGTCGCGCCCGGTCGAATTTCGGCTTGCGCGCAATGATCTCCGCGCGCACCAGCTCGCCGGGCAGTGCGCCGGCGATGAACACGACCTTGCCTTCGCTGCGCGCAATGCCGCGACCCTCGAGGTCGAGCGACTCGACCCGCAACAAGCCTGCGGACATCGGGTCAGCGTTCCGGCCAGGCGGCGAGGAATTCGCGCCAGTGCTCGCCGTCGGCGGCCTTCAGGGTCGCTCGCGCCAATGCTTCCTCGGCCACGAGGGCGTCGTCGGTCAATACGCCTCGCATCCTCTGGAATCTCGTGTAGACGAGAAAGGTGTTGACCACATCGGTTTCGCAATAGGCGCGGATCTCCCGCAGCCCGCCCTGCTGGTACGCGGACCACACACTCGCGCCATCCATGCCCAGCTTGCCGGCGTAGCCGGCCAGTTTCGCGATTTCGTCGAGCGGCGCCGTGGCCCGCGGCTGGTACATCGATAGCAGGTCCATCAGGTCGAGATGGCGGACGTGGTAGCGGCTGATGTAGTTGTTCCACCTGAAGTCGCGATCGTCCTCGCCCATTTCCCAGTAGCGTGACGCGGGCACGCCGTGAATCAGCGCACGGTAGTGCAGCACCGGCAGGTCGAAGCCGCCGCCGTTCCAGCTGACCAGCTGGGGGGTGTAGCGATCGATGAGGCGATAAAAATCAGCGATCAGCTTGCCTTCGTCATCCTGTTCCGTACCGAGACAGCGCACGCGCAGGCCCTGCGCGTCGCGGAACCCGCAGCCGATCGCAACGACGCGATGCAGGTGCAGCGGCAGAAAGTCCGAGCCGGTCTTTTCGCGGCGCTCGGCAAACGCGCGCTCGGCGACCTCGGCATCGGCCAGCGTCTGCCACTCGGGCCGCAGTCGGCGCAGGCCCGCCGTATCGGGCACGGTCTCGATGTCGAATACCAGCGTCGGCGTCATCGGCCGTGTCCGCCTGCGGACCGCGTCACTGAGCGCAACCCCCGCTCAGTCAGCGCGGCGGCAGGTAGGCGAGTGGATCGACCGGCTTGCCCTGGCGCCGGATCTCGAAATGCAGCTTCGGCTCCGTGGCATCCGAGCGCCCCACTTCGGCAATCCGCTGGCCGCGCTTTACGACCTGTCCCTGCTTGACGAGGATCTGCCGGTTGTGCGCGTATGCCGAGATGAAGTCGTCGCTGTGCTTCAGAATCACCAGGTTCCCGTAGCCGCGCAGTCCGCTGCCGCTGTAGACGACCTGTCCATCGGCGGAGGCAACCACCGGATCTCCTTCCTTGCCGGCGATGCCGATGCCCTTGTTGCGCTTTTCGTCGAACTTGTCGATTACTCGGCCATTGACGGGCCAGATCCAGTCGCTGCTTGGCGCCGCCGCGGGCGGCCTCGCTTCGGGAATCGAAGCGAGCGGGCCCGGCGTTGTCGCCGCCTCCGCCGCAGGTGCCGGCGCGCCGGCTGCCGGCGCCGCGGCAGATCCTTCCAGCGGCCGGGTTGTCGCCGGACTGGTCGGTGTCACGGGCAACACCGCCGCGGTCTCGCTGTTCGGCGGCACGACGCGCAGGATCTGGCCGACCCGGATCCGCGACGGATCCTCGAGGCCGTTCCAGCGCGCGAGATCCTTGACGTCGGCTCCGAACGCAGCGGCGATCGAGAACAGCGTGTCGCCGGGCTGCACCCGGTAGTTGCCGTCCGCCGCAGGCACACGCGGCGGGGGCGGCTTGACGGCAACGACCGGAGGTGGCGCCTTTGCCGGCGCCGCGGGCGGCGTCGAGCGTTCAGAGACCGGCGCCTCTCGAGTCGATGTAATCGAGCAGCCGGCGAGTCCCGAGACGATGGCGACCGCGACCATCCACTGTCGTGCGCGCCTGCGCTTGCCGTCAAATCGTAGGCTCAAAGTACTTTTCATCAACCTGTCCCTGGTTTCAGCGGGACGAAGCGCACGGCCTCGACCGTCCGCTGGCTCACCCGCCCTGCCGCATCCTTGTTCACAACGACCAGGCGCTGCTCACCCGTGCCGAGCGGCGCGACCAGGCGCCCCTCATTGCGCAGTTGCGCCAGCCAGGCCGATGGCAGATTTGCGCCTGCCGCCGCGGCAACGATGCGATCGAATGGCGGCTGGCCGGGCACACCGAGGCTGCCATCGCCGAACACCAACCTCAGATTCGGCAGTCGCAGCGGCCGCAGGTTCGCTCGCGCCAGTTCATGCATCGGCCGCAGCCGCTCGATCGAGACCACGGTGCCAAACAACTGCGCCAGAACAGCCGCAGCGTAACCGCAGCCGGTGCCGATTTCCAACACGGTCGCCGAGCGCGGCTGCGGTATCGCTTCGAGCAGCAGCTCTGCGCAGCGGGCAACGATATACGGCCGGGAGATCGTCTGGCCATGGCCGATCGGCATTGCGGCATCTTCGTATGCACGGCTCGCCAGCGCCGGATCGACGAACAGATGCCGGGGCACGGTCGCCATTGCCTGCAGCACCCGCACATCGCGCACGCCCTGCTGCCCGATCCGTTCGGCCATCTTGTCGCGCACGCGCTGCGAGGCCAGCGCGTCGCGGCTTTCGGTCGCCGGTATCAATTCGGGCCGCGCTGCAGCCACTGTTCAACACTCCCCATCTGGCCGCAGTGAGTCAGATCGATCTGCAGCGGCGTGATCGACACGTAGCCGCTCTCGACGGCATGAAAGTCGGTGCCCGGTCCCGCGTCCTTCGCCACACCGGCCGCGCCAATCCAGTAGATCGGCTCGCCGTGCGGATTGGCTGCCCGGATGACCGGCTCGGAGTGGTGGCGCTTGCCGAGACGCGTCACGCGCATGCCGCGCAGTTCATCGCGCGGCCGGTTCGGGATGTTGACGTTCAGCAGCACCGGTGCCGGCAGCGGATCACGCAGGAAGCGCTCGACCACGTCGGCCGCGACGTCGGCGGCGGCGTCCAGGTGCGCATGGCCCTTTTCGATCTGGGAAAAGGCAATCGCCGGCACGCCGAAAAGATATCCCTCCATCGCGGCCGCCACGGTGCCGGAATAGATCGTGTCGTCGCCCATGTTCTGGCCGTTGTTGATGCCGGAAACGACCAGGTCGGGCCGCTGTTCGAGCAGTCCGGTCAGCGCGATGTGCACGCAGTCGGTGGGGGTCCCGTTCACATACCTGAAGCCGTTGCTCGCTTCCCGCACCGTCAAGGGCCGGCTGAGCGTCAGCGAATTGCTCGCGCCACTGTGGTTCGACTCGGGCGCGATCACGAATATCTCGCCGAGGCCGCGCATGCGATCGGCCAGTGCCGCCAGGCCGGGCGCGAGGTAGCCGTCGTCGTTGGCAACGAGTATGCGCATGCGCAAAAATGAAAAAGCCGGCGTGCGCACCGCGCACACCGGCCTTTGCAAAGTCATCCGTGGTCGGGGCGGCGGGATTCGAACTCGCGACCCCTTGCACCCCATGCAAGTGCGCTACCAGGCTGCGCTACGCCCCGATCGGCGCGGATTGTACACGCCGCTCTTCACTTCTCCCCTCGCAGGATATCGCGCAGCAAGAGCAGTTCGCGCCTGACTTCGGCAAGCGACAACTCGGCACTCTGCGAAGCGCGTCGCCCGCCATTTCGGCCACCTTCGAGCTTGTTGCGCGCGCCACTGATCGTGTAGCCCTGCTCGTAGAGCAGTTCGCGGATACGGCGCACGAGCAGTACTTCGTGATGCTGGTAGTAGCGGCGGTTGCCGCGCCGCTTGATCGGCTTCAGCTGGGTGAATTCCTGCTCCCAGTAGCGCAGCACGTGCGGCTTCACTCGGCACAGATCGCTGACTTCGCCGATCGTGAAGTAGCGCTTGGCCGGAATGGCCGGAAGGGCGCCGGTGTCGTCAGCCGTCACGTTCGAGCGCAGCATGGGACCGGGGTGCGGTGAATGGTGCCGGCGTGCTTGGCTCAGGTCGCGTCCTGCGAGCGTGACACGGTCGCCTTCAGCTTCTGGCTGGCGTGAAAGGTCACCACCCGGCGCGCGGTAATGGCGATCTCCTCGCCGGTCTTCGGGTTGCGGCCCGGCCGCTTCGGCTTGTCGCGCAGCTGGAAATTGCCGAAGCCGGACAGCTTGACCGACTCCCCGCGCTCCAGAGCCAGGCGGATCTCGTCGAAGAATGCGTCGACCATCTCCTTGGCCTCGCGCTTGTTCAGGCCAAGCCGCTCGAAGAGTGCGTCGGCCAGCTCGGCCTTGGTCACGGTCCGGGCGCCATGGTCCGCTTCGCCGTCGCCTGGCAGGCCCGGCAACTTGAAAGGATTGGCTTCTCGATCGATGCTCATTTGGCTACTGCCGCAGGCGTGCGTTCAGGCGGGTGCTCAGGCCTTCGACGATTGCTGCCACTGCTGCTTCGGCCTGCGCTTCTGCCAGGGTGCGCTCAGTATCTTGGAGAAGAAGCCTGAACGCAAGACTCTTTTCCTTAATTAACATGACGTTAGCGCCCGCTTCCTCGATTCTGCTTGAAGCGCTGACCGGTGGCCGGTACAGATCGAACAAACGGAACTGCCGCAGGCATGCGAGCCGCGGGTCGGCCTGCGCCAGTTCGCCCACCACGTCGTAGATGCCCTGCAGCGGGACCGATTCATGGAACCAGAGCGCAATGTCGCGCTGGATCTCGGGGAAGCGGGGCACGGCGGTTGCCACAGGCAGTGCAATCGGCAGCAGCGGTTCAACGTCGATTTCGAACAGAACCGGCGACCGCGGCAGCTCGTATTTCTGCCGCCAGCGCGGATGCAATTCGCCGATCCACCCGACCGGCTCGCCGGCCAGCATGACGCGTGCGCCGCGGCCGGGATGCAGTGCCGGATGGATTCCCGACTCGAAGCGCAGCGCGCTTCCCGCCAGCAGTCCTTCGAGGTCGCCCTTGACGTCGAAGAAGTCGGCCTCGCGACTGGCCGTTCCCCACTGCTCGTCGTCCGCCGCCCCGTACGCCAGGGCGGCGAGCCTGACGGGCTGGCGAATACCGCGGACGCTGAGCGGCCCTTCCGCCGTCGAGCCGTCGCGCAGGAACACGCGGCCGAGCTCGAATATGCGCACCCTGCCGGCCTTCCGGTTGAGGTTGTACTTGAGCGCGGCGACGAGACCTCCTATCAGGCTCGTGCGCATGACGCCGAACTGGCTGGCGATGGGATTGAGCACGCGGATCGGTTCGTCCACGCCGCTGAGATCCTGCTCCCACTGCGCCTCGACGAACGAGTAGTTGACCAGTTCCTGATAGCCGGCGGCGACGAGGTGCTGGCGCAGGCCGTGCTGCGTCCGGCGAGCCTCGGGCCGGCTGCGCATCACGATCGGCGCGTTCGGCGGCTGAGCCGGGATCCGCTCGAAGCCCCACAGGCGCGCGACCTCCTCGATCAGGTCCTCTTCGATGACCAGGTCGAAGCGATACGGCGGCGGCGTCACCACGACCCGACCCGGCTGCCGCTCGAACTCCAGGCCGAGCCGCCGCAGCACGTCGGCGATCTCCTCGTCGGTGACCGACACGCCGAGTACCTTGCGGCAGCGCTCGGTTCGCATCGTCACCGGATGCCGCTCGGGCAGTGCCACGACCTGGTCGTCGACCGGACCGATCCGGGTCGCCGGCGTCCCGCAGATGTCGAGCAGCAGCCGCGTGATGTACTCGATGTGCTCGACGGTCGTCGAATAGTCGACGCCGCGCTCGAACCGGTGCGCCGCGTCGGTGCTGAAATTGAATCGGCGGGCGCGGCCCTGAATCGCCTCCGGCCACCAGAACGCCGCCTCGACGTAGACGTCGGTCGTCTCCAGCGTCACCGCCGTTGCTTCGCCACCCATCACACCGGCCAGCGCCTCGACACCGCGGTCGTCGGCAATCACGCCGACCCAGTCGTCGACGGTCACGGTCTGCCCGTTGAGCAGTTCGACGGTCTCGCCGGCGCGGCCCCAGCGGACCTGCAGCTGGCCCTGCACCCTGGCGAGGTCGAAGACGTGCGATGGCCGACCGAGTTCGAGCATCACGTAGTTGGAGATGTCGACCAGTGCCGAGATCGAGCGCTGGCCGCTGCGCTCCAGCCGCTGTTTCATCCACGGCGGTGTCGGCGCCTTTGCGTCCAGGCCGCGGATCACGCGGCCCGAGAAGCGTCCGCAAAGGTCCGGCGCCTGTACGCGCACCGCAAGGCGATCGTCGATCGTGGCAGCTACTGGAGCAAACGACGGCGCACGCAGCGGCACGCCGGTGATTGCCGCCACCTCCCGCGCCACGCCGAGCACGCTCAGGCAGTCGCCACGATTCGGCGTCAGCTTGATCGTGATCTTCCGCTCGTCGAGGAGCAGATACTGGCGAAGGTCGCGGCCCACCGGTGCATCGGCGGGCAGGATCAGCAGCCCTTCATGGTCCTCGGACAGGCCGAGTTCGCGCGCGGAGCAGAGCATGCCCTGGGACACGACGCCGCGCATTGTCGCTTCCTTGATCGCGAAGCCGCCGGGCAGCTGCGCGCCGACGAGCGCGCAGGGAACACGGATGCCGGCGCTGACATTCGGTGCGCCGCAGACGATGGCCAGCTCGGCGCCGGTGCCGGCATCGACCCGGCATACGGTGAGCTTGTCGGCGTCCGGATGTCGCGCGACGGAAAGCACGTTCGCGACGACCACGTGAGAGAACGAAGGCGCGACCGGAACACTCTCGTCGACTTCGAGTCCGGCCATCGTCAGCGCATCGGCCAGCGCGTCGGAGTCGAGCGCCGGGTCCGCGTAGGCGCGCAGCCACGATTCGGGGAATTGCATCGTCGTTCGCTCCGCCGAGGATCAGTTGAACTGCGCCAGGAAGCGCAGGTCGCCCTCGAAGAAAAGGCGCAGATCGTCGACGCCGTAGCGCAGCATCGTCAGCCGTTCGAGACCGGAGCCGAACGCAAAGCCGATGTGGCGCTCGGGATCGAGGCCGAAATTGCGCACGACGCCCGGGTGGACCTGTCCGGCGCCGGAGATCTCCAGCCACTTGCCCTGCAGCGCGCCGCTGGTGAACATCATGTCGATCTCGGCCGACGGCTCGGTGAAGGGAAAGAAGGAGGGACGGAAGCGCACCTGCAGGTCGTCCGTCTCGAAGAAGCGACGCATGAAATCCGTGTAGACGGCTTTCAGGTCAGCGAAGCTGATGTGCTCGTCGATCCACAACCCTTCGACCTGGTGGAACATCGGCGAGTGCGTGGCGTCGGAGTCGACCCGATAGGTGCGGCCGAGCGCGATGACCTTGATCGGCGGCTTGTGCATGCGCGCGTAGCGCACCTGCATCGGACTGGTATGCGTGCGCAGCAGGAGGGGCTTTCCGTGCTCGTCGCTGGCGTCGACGTAAAAAGTGTCCTGCATTGATCGCGCCGGATGGTTCTCGGGATTGTTAAGCGCGGTGAAGTTGTACCAGTCGTTTTCGATCTCGGGCCCGTCGGCCAGGTCGAAACCGATCGAGCCGAAGATCTCCTCGATGCGCTGCCAGGTACGGATCACCGGATGAATGCCGCCGGCACTGCGCCGGCGACCGGGCAGCGTGACATCGATCGCTTCCTGGGCCAGGCGCGCATTGAGTTCCGCTTCGGCCAGCTCGGCACGGCGCTGTTCGAGCAACTGCTCGATGCGTTCCTTGGCGGCGTTGATGCGCGCGCCCTGGCTGCGCTTCTCCTCGGCTGAAAGCCTGGCCAGGCCTTTGAGCAGTTCAGTCAGGCGGCCGCCCTTGCCGAGGAAGCGGGCCTTCTCGTTTTCCAGCGCAGCGCGTTGCGTGGCCGCGGCGAAGGCAGCCTGCGCGGCGCGGATCAGTTCTTCAGGGTCGGTCATGGCGCAGAAAGAAACGGGGCCCGGCGGCTAGGCCAGGCCCCATCTTGATCGAAGGGCTCCGGTGCGAAACTCGACTGCAGCACCGGAAGCCGATCAGGTGGACAGACTGGTCTTGACCTGGTCGACGACCGCCGCGAAGCCGGGCTTGTCGAGCACTGCCATGTCAGCCAGCACCTTGCGGTCGATCTCGATAGCCGCCTTCTTCAACCCTGCCATGAAGGCCGAGTAGGTCAGTCCCTGCTCGCGCACTGCCGCATTGATGCGGGCGATCCACAGCGACCGGAAGACACGCTTGCGCGCACGCCGGTCGCGGTACGCGTACTGCCCGGCCTTCATCACGGCCTGCTTGGCAACGCGGAAGACGTTCTTGCGCCGTTGCGTGAACCCCTTCGCCTTGGCGAGGACCTTCTTGTGCCGCGCGCGCGCGGTCACACCACGTTTGACTCGAGGCATCTCGTCTCCCCCTAGGCGTAAGGCAGCATGCGCTTGACGGAAGCCACGTCGGAATCGTGCATCTGCACGGTGCCGCGCAGATGGCGCTTGTTCTTGGTGGTGCGCTTGGTCAGGATGTGGCGCTTCGTCGCCTGACCTCGCTTGATCGATCCGCTGGCACGAACGACGAATCGCTTCGCGGCGGCCTTCTTGGTCTTCATCTTGGGCATCTTGCCCTCCTCTGATTTGATGACCGCAGGCGCCCCGAAGGGACTTTTCTGGCCCGCGCTCACTTGTTGGCGCCGCCGGCGGGAGACCAATCCCGCCGGAAGCGGCGAAAAACCTACTTCTTCTTCTTCGGTGCCAGCACCATCACCATCTGCCGGCCCTCGAGCCTGGGCCATGACTCGACCTGCGCAATCTCCTCGGTTTCGCCCTTGATCCGCTCCAGAAGGCGCACACCGAACTCCTGGTGCGCCATCTCGCGGCCGCGGAACCGCAGCGTCACCTTTGCCTTGTCGCCTTCGGCCAGGAACTCCTTCAGCTTGCGCATCTTGGTCAGGTAGTCGTTCTCGTCGGTCTGCGGACGGAACTTGACCTCCTTGACCTGGATGACCTTCTGCTTCAGTCGCGCCTCGTGCGCCTTCTTCTGCTCCTGGTATTTGAACTTGCCGTAGTCCATCAGGCGACAGACTGGCGGCACGGCGGTCGGTGCGATCTCCACGAGATCGACTTCGTTCTCGTCCGACAGCCTGAAGGCGTCGGCGAGCGTGACGATGCCGAGTTGTTCCCCGTCGACGCCGATCAGGCGTACTTCGGGCACCGAGATCTCGCGGTTGATGCGGTGCGATTGTTCCTGTGCGATGGTTCCTGACTCCGAAAAAGAAGATCTCAGGCTGTCGGACCGACCTGGCGCCGCTCGTCGACGTCGGCGGCAAGCCGCGCCGCGAACGACTCCAGCGTCATCACGCCGAGATCGCCGCCGCCGCGGGCCCTGACAGCCACCCTTTTGATTCCATCGGCTGCCGGCTTCTCCTTGTCCCCGACCACGAGGATGTAGGGCAGCTTCTGCAGCGCAAGGGCGCGGATTTTATAGGTGATCTTTTCGTTGCGCAAATCAGCCTCGGCCCTAAAGCCTTGTTTTTTCAGCGTTTGCGCAACGTCCTCGGCGTAGTGGGCCTGTCCCTCGGAGATATTGGCGATACCGACCTGCACCGGCGCCAGCCACGGCGGCATCGCGCCCGCGTAATTCTCGACCAGCATGCCGATGAAGCGCTCCATCGATCCGATGATGGCCCGGTGCAGCATCACCGGCACCTGGCGCGTGTTGTCCTCGGCCACGTACTCGGCACCGAGGCGGGCCGGCATCTGGAAGTCGACCTGCATCGTGCCGCATTGCCACTCGCGCCCGATCGCATCCTTCAGCGTGTACTCGATCTTCGGGCCGTAGAACGCGCCTTCGCCCGGCGACACCGTGAACTCGACCCCGGAGCGGCGCAGCGACTCCATCAGCGCCTCCTCGGCCTTGTCCCACGACTCGTCCGAGCCGATGCGCTGTGCCGGCCTCGTCGAGACCTTGTACAGGATGTGCGCGAAGCCGAAGTCGCGGTAGACCTTCTGCAGCAGCGCCGTGTACGCCACGCACTCGTCGAGAATCTGCGCCTCGGTGCAGAAGATGTGGCCATCATCCTGCGTGAAGCCGCGCACGCGCATCATCCCGTGCAGCGAGCCCGAAGGCTCGTTGCGGTGGCAGGCGCCGAACTCCCCGTAGCGCAGCGGCAGTTCGCGGTAGCTGTGCAGGTTCGCGTTGTAGATCTGGATGTGCCCGGGGCAGTTCATCGGCTTCAGCGCGTAGTGCCTGCTCTCCGACTCGGTCGTGAACATGTTCTCGCGGTACTTCTCCCAGTGCCCCGAACGCTCCCACAGGCTGCGGTCGAGGATCTGCGGCGCCTTGACCTCCTGGTAGCCGTTGTCCTGGTAGACGCGACGCATGTACTGCTCGACCTGCTGCCAGAGCGCCCAGCCTCGCGGGTGCCAGAAGATGAGCCCCGGCGCCTCGTCCTGGAAGTGGAAAAGATCCAGTTCGCGCCCGAGCTTGCGGTGGTCGCGGCGTTCGGCCTCCTCGAGCATCGTCAGGTAGGCGTCCTGCTCGTCCTTCGACGCCCAGGCCGTGCCGTAGATGCGCTGGAGCATCTCGTTGCGCGAATCGCCGCGCCAGTACGCGCCGGCGACCTTCATCAGCCTGAAGACCTTCAGCCTGCCGGTCGAGGGAACGTGCGGACCCCGGCACAGGTCGATGAAGCCGCCCTCGCGGTAGAGCGAGATGTCCTCGTTGGCCGGAATCGAGGCGATGATCTCCGCCTTGTACTTCTCGCCGATCGACTCGAAGAACTTCACCGCATCGTCGCGCTTCCACACCTCGCGCGCCACCGGCTCGTCCTTCTTCGCCAGTTCGGCCATCCTCTTCTCGATCGCCTCGAGATCCTCGGGCGTGAACGGCCGCTTGTAGGAGAAATCGTAGTAGAAGCCGTTGTCGATCACCGGGCCGATCGTGACCTGCGCATCGGGAAACAGCTCCTTGACCGCATAGGCGAGCAGGTGCGCCGTCGAGTGGCGCAGGATTTCCAGCCCGTCGGCATCCTTCGCGGTGATGATCGAGAGCGTGGCATCCCGGTCGACCACGTGCGACGTGTCGACGAGCTTGCCGTCGACCTTGCCGGCGAGCGCCGCCTTGGCCAGTCCCGGGCCGATCGAGGCGGCCACTTCGGCCACGCTCACCGGCTTGTCAAAGGAGCGGCTGGAGCCGTCCGGAAGGCGAATCGAAATCATGTTCAGGATCTCCGACGAAAAAAAAGTGCGGGCGAGCCGCACTTTTCTTCGCAAGGGCGAACTCGTCCGGGCCGATCAGCTGCCGGTGAACGTAGTTCGGAAGGACGCCATCTCCGATTCCCCTGTGCGCTTTTCGCTGGTAGGCGCGAGTGGATTCGAACCACCGACCCCCACCATGTCAAGGTGGTGCTCTAACCAACTGAGCTACGCGCCTGTCGCGGACGCGAATCATACACGAGGGACCTCGCGCGGCCCTCGGCCGGCCGCCCACTGACCCGTGCCCGCGCGGACGACCAGGGTCGCTTGCCTTCTCGGCACCCCTGCGCTAGCGACGCCGCGCCGCGTACACGCCGCCGACCTCCGCGATCTGCGCCAGCGCGCGGCGCAGCGACGAGCCGTCGGCGACCTCGACCGTGAAATTCATCTGCGCCTCGCCGCGCCGCGACAGCGTGTTGACGCCGACCACGTTGAGCCTTTCGCGTGCGAAGACCTCGGAGATGTCGCGCAGCAGGCCGGAGCGGTCCTGCGCCAGCACGGAAACATCCACCGGGTAGACAGCGTCGGGAGCGGCGCTCCACGCGACCTCGATCAGCCGCTCGGGCTGTCGGTCGGCGAGAGCCGCGGCGTTGGCGCACGTCGCGCGATGCACGGAAACGCCTCGGCCGCGGGTGACGAAGCCGATGATTTCATCGGGCGGCACCGGCCGGCAGCAGCGCGCCATCTGCGTCATCAGCGAGTCGACGCCGACGACCAGCACGCCGCCCTTACCTCGCGCGGCCGCCCTGCCCGCCTCCACCTTGCCGACGGCCGGCGCAGGCGTCTCCTGGACGGGCGCCCCTGGCGTCGTCGCCAGCGCCTGCTCGATGCTGCGCAGGCTGAATTCTTCCTTGCTCGCGGCCAGCGACAACTCGTCGACCGAAGCAAAACCGAGCCTGCGGGCCAGGTCGTCGAGCTTGACCGCGGTCCTGCCCAGGCGTTGCAGCTCGCGTTCGACGACCGCGCGGCCGCTGGCGGTCGACTGCTCGAGCTCGAGCAGGTTGAACCAGTGCCGCACTTTCTGCCGCGAACGGGCGCTGGCAAGGTAGCCGAGCTCGACGTTGAGCCAGTCGCGGCTGGGGCCGCCCGACTTGGCGGAGATGATTTCGACCGTCTGCCCGTTGCTCAAGGGCCGGTTCAGCGGCAGCAGGGCGCCGTCGACCCGCGCACCACGGCAGCGGTGGCCGAGTTCGGTGTGCACGTGATAGGCGAAGTCGATCGGCGTGGCGCCGGCAGGAAGCTCGACCACGCGTCCCTGCGGGGTCAGCACATAGATGCGCTCCTCGGTCGTCGCCGACGGCAGCGGCTTGTCGACTTCGGCGCGCCAGGCGAGCAGCTGGCGCAGCCAGGCCACGCGCTGCCGGTCGGCCCCCTCAGCCTTCCGTCCGCCCTCCTTGTAGTGCCAGTGCGCAGCGACCCCGAATTCGGCGAACTCGTGCATCTCGCGCGTGCGGATCTGGATTTCCAGCGTGCGCCCGGCCGCATCGCGCACGACCGTGTGCAGTGACTGGTAGCCGTTGGGCTTCGGCCGCGCGATGTAGTCGTCGTATTCGCCCTCGACCGGCGACCACATCTCGTGCACCAGCGACAGCGCCTGGTAGCACTGCGCGACCTCGCCGACGATCACGCGCAGCGCGCGCACGTCGTAGATCTCCTCGAAGGCAAGCTGCTTCGACCGCATCTTGTTGCAGATGCTGACGATGTGCTTCGGCCGGCCGCTGACCTCGGCGTCGATTCCGGCAGCGGCGAGCCGACCACGCACCTGCGTCACCGCGTCGGCAATGAAGCGTTCCCGCTCGACGCGCTTCTCGTCGAGCAGGCGCGCCAGCTTCTTGTAGGTTTCCGGCTCGAGCAGGCGGAATGCCAGGTCCTCGAGCGCCCACTTCAGCTGCCACACGCCCAACCGGTTGGCCAGTGGCGCGTACAGATCGAGCGTCTCGCGCGCGATCGCCGTCCGCTGGGCGTCGTCGGCGCCGCCAACCTTGCGGGCAGCAAAGTAGCGCAGCGTCTGCTCACGCGAAGCGAGCCGCAGCAGCACGACGCGCACGTCGTTGACCATCGCCAGCAGCATCTTGCGCAGCCCCTCGGCCTGTTCGCCCCCGCCCTGAGCGCGCGCGCGCGTCGTCTCGGAAAGACGCATCAGCTGACGCAGGTCGGCCACCAGTTGCGCCACCGCCGCACCGAACCGGGCGCGCAGCCAGTCGTCGGCATCGCGCAGCACGTCATGGATGCCGAAAAGGTAGGCGGCTGCCAGCAGATCGGGATCGGCGCGCAGCTCGCGCACGATCTCGACCATCCCGTCCGCATGCGCCGCAAACAGCTCGCCCGTTCGGAGCGCGCGGTCGCCATAGAGGGGCACGACCAGCGCGCGCACGGCCGCCGGGTCGATCGCCTCCGGCGCCAGTGCCCCGACGTCGCCGATGTTGCGTGCGGCCATGCCTTCCTCGAACAGGTGCGACCGATTATCGCGCTGCGGCACAATCGCCCCATGCTGAAGACGCTGCTTGACCGCCTGCGCCCGGTCGCCCCGGTCTGCATCGATGACCAGATGTGGGGCGAGACGCTCACCTCGCTGCCATTTCTGCTGCGGCTCGACGAAGGCGAGCGCCAGCAGCTGCGCTCGCTCGCACAGCAGTTCCTTGCCGAAAAGGAGATGGCCGCCGCCGGCGATCTGCAGCTGACCGCGGCAATGCAGGTCAGCATTGCCGCGCAGGCCTGCCTGCCGGTGCTCCGGCTCGGCCTCGGCGGCTACCGCGGCTGGACCAGCATCGTCGTCTACCCCGACGAGTTTCTCGTGCCGCGCGAAGTCACCGACGAGGCAGGCGTGGTGCATGAATATGTCGAGCCAATCGCCGGCGAGGCGTGGGACGGCGGCCCGCTGCTGCTGTCGTGGGCGGACGCGCAGTCGGGACAGCCGGACACCAACGTCGTGATTCACGAATTTGCGCACAAGCTCGACATGGGCAATGGCGATGCGGATGGCATCCCGCCATTCGACCGCCGCCTGCACCCGGCGCTCAGCGCGCGGCGCTGGCGGCAGGCGCTGGACGACGCGTTCGAGCGCCTGAACGCCGAGCTGGATCTCGTCGAAGCGGAGATCCCGACCGACATCGATCCCGAATCACCGCAGGCCGACCCGTACTTCGCGCGCCTGCCGCTCGATGCCTATGCCGCCACCGATCCCGGCGAGTTCTTCGCGGTATCGAGCGAGGCGTTCTTCGTCGCACCACAGCGGCTGCGCGACGCATTTCCCGACTGGTACGCGCTGCTTGCCGAATTCTTCCTGCAGGATCCGCTGGCCATGGCCAAGGCATGAAGCGGCTGCTGATCGTCTGGCACAGCCATACCGGCGGCGCGCAGCAGATGGCACGCGCCGCCGCCGAAGCGGCCCGCGCGGAGGAAGGGGTCGAAGTAAGGTTGCTGCACGCGCCCGACGCCCGGCCTGAGGACGTGCTCGCCGCGGACGGCTACCTGTTCGTGACGCCGGAGAACCTGGCGAGCATGGCGGGCCTGATGAAGGACTTTTTCGACCGCGTCTACTACGCCGCGCTCGAGCGGATCAACGCCCGCCCCTATGCGGCGATGGTCTGCGCGGGCTCCGACGGTGCAGGTGCGGTGCGGCAGATCGAGCGCATCGCGACGGGCCTGCGACTGAAGCCGGTTGCGCCTGCGCTCATCGTGATTACGCACGCGCAGACGCCCGAGGCGATCCTGGCGCCGAAGACGATCGGCCCGGATGATCTCGCCCGCTGCGCCGAGGTCGGCGCTGGTCTCGCCGCCGGCCTGGCGGCCGGGGTCTTCTGACGACGGACTTCAGCCCGCTGCAGCGGTGACGACGATCTCGACCCTGTACTCGGGCTTTGCCATCGCCGCCTGCACCGTGGCCCGGGCCGGCGTCTGGCCAGGGACGACCCAGGCCTCCCACGACTTGTTCATGGCCGCGAAGTCGGCCATGTCGGCGAGGAAGATCTGCGCCGCGAGCAGTCGCGACTTGTCGCTGCCCGCCTCGGCGAGCAGCCGGTCGATCGCCGCCAGCACCTGGCGCGTCTGACCGCCGACATCCTGCGTCGTGTCCTCCGCGACCTGGCCGGCCAGGAACACCATGCCATTGCAGACCACGGCCTGGCTCATCCGCGGCCCGCTGTGAAAACGCTTGATCGTCATCGTCATCCTTGAAGGAGAAAATCACGCGCGACCGAAATCTGGTCGTCGTGGAAGAACATCGGCGCGTGGCCGACGCCGGGAAATTCGACCAGACGCGCGCGCGGCCCGCGACGGGTCATCTCCTCGGCCGTTTCGCGCGACAGCAGGTCGGATTCGGCGCCCCGCGTGATCAGCGTCGGGCAGCCGATCGAGTCGTACAGCTTCCACAGTGCCGCCTCGCCGGCGGCGGCCGACTGCGGCGTGACCGCCGCGAACGGCTTCGCGATGAGCGGGTCGTAGTGCAGCAACCACCCGTCTCCGTCCGGCCGCAGGCCCGGCTCGGTGACTTCGCGCCACTCCTCGCGCGTACGCAGACCGAACGGCGCGGCAACGGTCGCAACGTAGTCGATCGCCTGCTCCAGACCGGCAAAACGCACCGGCTTTCCAACGTACGACCCGATGCGGACCAGCGCCGCCGCGTCGAGGCGCGGCCCGACGTCGTTGATCACCAGGCGCGAGACCGGCGAGTCGACGAGGCCGGCGAGCGAAATGCCGATCAGCCCGCCCATCGACGTGCCCACCCAGTGCAGCGACTGCGCGTTGAGCCGCGCAATCAGCGTCACCATGTCGGCGACGTACTGCGGCACGGCGTAGTGCATCGGTTCGCGCAACCAGTCGCTGCGGCCGCGACCGACGACGTCCGGGCAGACGACGCGATAGTGATCGCAGAGTGCCCGCGCCAGCCGGTCGAAGTCGCGCCCGAGGCGGGTCAGGCCGTGGACGCAAACCAGGACGCGCGGATTGTGCGGGTCGCCCCACTCGGCGTAGGCCATGCGATGCAGCCCGGCGGGGCTCAGGCACTGAACCGACTCGAAGCGCGGCGCATTCGACATTGCGGGACAGCCGGTTGCGGCAGGCCGGCGCGGGAAAATTCGCCGGCATACTAACAGCGCGACACATTTGAGGCAGAAGGAGTGGCAACCATGTTGAAGGGCAGGACTGCGCTGGTCACGGGATCGACGAGCGGCATCGGCCTGGGCATCGCCCGGGCACTCGCCGCGCAGGGCGCGAACATCGTCGTCAACGGCTTCGGCGACGCCGCAGCGATCGCCGCCATCGAGAAGGAACTGCAGGCACTCGGCGTGGCCACCATGTACCACGGCGCCGACATGTCCCGGCCGTCGCAGATCGAGGACATGGTCCGCGCCGCCGAGTCGCGCTTCGGTCGCGTCGACGTACTCGTGAACAACGCCGGCATCCAGCACGTGGCGCCGATCGAGAACTTCCCGACCGAGCGCTGGGACGCGGTGATCGCGGTCAACCTCTCCTCGGCCTTCCACACCGTACGCATGGCGCTGCCGAAGATGAAGCAGTCCAACTGGGGCCGAATCATCAACATCGCCTCGGTGCACGGGCTCGTGGCGTCGGTGGACAAGGTCGCCTACGTGGCCGCCAAGCACGGCATCGTCGGCCTGACCAAGGTGGTGGCGCTGGAAAACGCGACCACGGGCGTGACGTGCAACGCGATCTGCCCCGGCTGGGTGCTGACGCCGCTCGTACAGAAGCAGATCGATGCCCGCGCCGCACGCGACAGCCTCGACAACGACGCCGCACGGCGCTCGCTGCTTGGCGAGAAGCAGCCGTCGATGGACTTCGTCACGACGGAGCAGATCGGCGCCATGGCGGTGTTCCTCTGCTCAGCGGCGGCCGACCAGATCCGCGGCGTTGCCTACAACATGGATGGCGGCTGGTACGCGCAGTAAGTGTCGACGACCGCTTGCCGCGAAGAAAGGCGGGAGAGAGCGTGACCGCCAGGACGATCAGGCGCCTGCATCCGGCCCGCCGCGACGACATCGGCGACCTGGTGACCCGCCGGCCGGTGCCCGCGCCGGGTCTCGACCAGATCGATCCGTTTCTGTTCCTCAATCACCACGGACCGCAGGTCTACCCGCCAGGCAATCGCGGCCTGCCGTTCGGCCCGCACCCGCACCGCGGCTTCGAGACGGTGACCTTCATCCTTGATGGAGAACTGGCGCACCTCGACACGGCGGGCCACGAGAGCGTGATCCACGGCGGCGGCGTGCAATGGATGACCGCCGGCCGCGGGCTGATTCACAGCGAGCTTTCGCCGGAGGCGTTCAAGCGAAGCGGCGGCCCGCTGGAGATCCTGCAACTCTGGGTCAACCTGCCGGCGCGGCTGAAGATGACGCGACCTGCGTACACGGGACTGCAGCGCGAGTCGATTCCTTCGGCTCCGACCGCGGATGGACTGGGCCGCGTCAACCTGATTGCGGGCCGATGGGGCGGCACGGTGGGTCCGATCCGCTCGCTGACCGGCGTGTTCATGTCGACCGTCGAACTGGGCCGCGGCGGCCGCGTCTCATTCTCCGGGGTCGCCGGCCGCAGCGTCTTCCTCTATGTCGTCCGTGGCCGCATCGACGTCGGCGGCGAGCCGGCGCCGGCGCACACGCTCGCCGAGCTCAGCGAAGAGGGCGACCGCGTGGACATCGGCGGGCTCGACGACGCCGTGCTGCTTTTCGGCCATGCCGAGCCGATCGGCGAGCCCGTCGTCGCCCACGGGCCCTTCGTGATGAACTCGCGCGAGGAGATCGCGCAGGCAATCAGCGACTACCAGGCCGGCAGGTTCGATGCCGCGCCCCCGCAGGCGCCCGGCTAGCGCATCAGCACGTACGTGCCCGGCGCCGCGCCGATCGGCGCGAAATCCCTGCTGCCCATCGCCGGCGCCTTGCCGCGCTCGCCCGAGCGCCCGGCAAGCCAGGACTGCCACGCCGGCCACCATGAACCCTCGTGCGCTTCGTTGCGCGCGAACCACTGGTCCGGGTCGACGTAGCGGTCGTCCGCATGCTTGGTCGCGATGCGGTAGTGACGTGGCGGCGCCTCCGCCTGCGGCGGATTGACGATGCCGACGTTGTGCCCGCCACTGGTCAGGCAGAAGGTGATGTCGGCGTCCGCGTACAGGTGCAGCATGTAGACGGACTTCCAGGGCGCCACGTGGTCGCGTTCGGTGCCGACCAGGAACATCGGCGCGCGAATGTCGGCCAGCGCGAGCGCCCGGCCGTCGAAGCGCAGCCGTCCCGATGCCAGGTCGTTGTTCAGGTACAGGTTGCGCAGGTATTCGGTGTGCATGCGGTGCGGCAGCCTGGTGGTGTCCGCGTTCCACGCCGTCAGGTCGGTGAGCGTCTGCGGCTCGGCCATCAGGTATTGCCTGACGATGCGCGACCAGATCAGGTCGCTGGAATTGAGCAGCGTGAACGCACCGGCCATCTGCCGGCCGTCGAGGTAGCCCTGCTCCCAGGTCAGGTCCTCGAGGTAGGCGAGCTGGCTGTCGTCGATGAAGATCGAAAGCTCGCCGGCTTCGGTGAAGTCGACTTCGGCAGCGAGCAGCGACAGGGAGGCAAGCCGCTCGTCGCCGTGGCCGGCCAGCGACGCGGCGAGCATGGCCAGGAACGTGCCGCCGAGACAGTAGCCGACCGCGTGAAGCCTCGGCGCGCCGGTGATCGACGCGGCCGCATCGATCGCCGCGCGAATGCCGAGCCGCAGGTAGTGATCGACGCCGAGTTCGCGGTCGCGCACGTCCGGATTGCGCCACGACAGCATGAACACCGTGTGGCCCTGTCCGACCAGGTAGCTCACCAGCGAGTTGTGCGGGGACAGGTCGAGGATGTAGTACTTCAGGATCGGCGACGGCACGATCACGATCGGCTGCGCGTATACGGTCGGCGTCGCCGGCGCGTACTGGATCAGCTCGATCAGGTCGTTGCGCAGCACGACCCTGCCGGGCGTGACGGCGACCTCCTGCCCGGGTCGGAACCTGACGCCGTCGGTCCGCGGCCGGCCGGCGAAGCCTGCCAGCGCATCGCGCCACCAGTCGATCGCGCCCTGTACGAGGTTCGCCCCGCCGGTCTCCGCCGTGCGCGCAAGCACTTCCGGATTGGTCCATACGAAGTTGGTCGGGCTCATCACGTCGAGCGCCTGGCGCGCCGTGAACGTCACCATCCGCTCGTGGTGACGGCTCACGCCGGTGACGTGGCTGGTCGCGTTCCACAGCCACTGCTGGGCGAGCAGGAACGACTGGTAGATCAGGTTGAAGGGGGCGTCCTGCCAGCGGGCGTCGACGAAGCGCCGGTCCTGCGGCAACGGCTCGATGCAGGGCGCCACCTCGCCCTGCGCGCATTCCAGTGCATACAGCGCGAAGCGGCTCGCCTTGCGCTGCGCCTTGCTCGCCAGTTCCATCTGCTTGCCCGGCGCGGCGGCCAGGTGCCAGTACCAGTCAGCCCAGGCCGAAACGAGAGAGGGCCAGGCGATGCCGCGGCTGGCGCGGGCCACCGCGGCGCGGATGGCGCGGTCATAGTTGGCCAGCGGCACCGGCTCGGCGAGGTACTCCTCGGACGGCGGCTCGACGGCCTTCAGCGCCGGGCGCGCTTGCGGCGGCGGTGCTTCCTTGCCTTTCTTTCCTGTGCGCGTCGCAACCCGCGCGAGACGTGGTCTTGCCATGGCGACACTCCGGTTTCGGACGCCGCCGACAACCCGGGCCGCGTTTCGGCGCATCGCCCGCACTTACGAGCAAAGCATGGAACTTCCTCGCTGAGCCGCATTGACGACACTCAACGGCCGTCGCGAGCGGAGCGATAAAGGCCGGCCGAAGCTGCCGCTGGATTGAGAGGGCCAGCGGGCTCGGTGTCCGCCGGCCTCTGCTTCTGCGCCTCGGTCAGGCTGCGCGCCGCAGCTCGACCGCCTCCGCCAAGGGCGACTCGACGAACAGGCCGATCGCCTCGTCGACGTTTGCCGCCTTGAGCAGCCGCTCCTGCACCTGCGCCGGCGACCAGCGCTCGGCCGCCACGGCGCCGGCGAATCGCGCCGCGGCTGTCTCGTCGTCGAAGAACTTGCGGAACATCCGCTCCAGCTGGCTTGCATCGCACAGGCCGAGCTCCATGCGGAAATCGACGCGGCCCGAGCGGATCGCCGCCTCGTCGATCAGCTGCGGATGATTGGTGGTCAGGAACACGACTGAGCCCTCGTGCGCGGCGACGCCGTCCAACGCGTTGATGAAACCCGAGTACGACACCCTGACGCCGGCGTCGGCCTTGCTGCGCGCCTGGAAGAACGCGTCGACGTCCTCGATCAGGATCACCGAGCGGCGCGGCACGCTGGCCAGAAGGTTGCCGATCTTCTCGTCGGTGACGTTGGGCGAGGCGAGTGAAAGCACGCAGACGTTCAGCGACAGCTCCGAGGCGAGCGCGGTGACCAGCGAGGTCTTGCCGGTTCCCGGCGGACCGTAAAGCAGGTAGCCGCGGCGCCATGGGATGCCGAGCGTCTCGTAGCGCTCACGCGCGGCGAAGAAACGCTCCAGGTCGGCCAGCACCGCTTCCTTCTGGCCCGCCTTGAGGACCACCGAATCGAGCTTGCGGTTGTTGCCCAGCCGCGCCCGCGTCCACTCGTTGTTGTACGGGCTCGGCACGTAGACGGCGATGCGGTTCAGCTCGCGCTCGATGCGGTGACTCATCGCCGCCTCGACGATCGCCTCGAGCGGCCGCTTGTCGCGGCCGAAGGTGGACAGCGTGATCTTCTCGACCACGACCGCAGCCACCTGGACCTCACGTTTCATCCACATCAGCCGCCCGTCGAGCACGAACAGGTGGAACCCCTCGCCCGGCGAGAACAGTGCCGTCGGCCGCCCGCCCTGCTGCAGTTCGTCCTGCAGGCTCTGATAGGTGGAACTCTGCTGGCGCACCGTGCGCACGGTGAAGTTGTTGATCCGGCGCAGTACGTCGCGACTGTCCATGTACTCCACCAGTGCCGGAAACATGAGTTCGTCGCGGCTGTCCACGGCGAGCGTGGTCACCAGGAAGTGCTTGGCCCATGCCGCCACCTTGGCCGGCACCTCGCGCAGCCACATGGCGAGGATGCCGATCACCGCCAGCGTCGTGCCGCCCGAGAGCAGCGGACTGGACGCAAACACCGATTGCAGGGATTCGATCACGGCAGCTCCTCAGGTCGCCACGCGACCCACGTCGGGCCGCGCCGCATTAACGCGCGACGACCGGCCTGGGCTGACAGTGCGGACGGGCGACTGCCCTACCCTGGCAAGACGCTGACCGCCACCCGCATCGTGTGCTCGCCACCGCCTCGGATCACGCCGCGCAGCGGCGTCACGTCGCCGAAGTCGCGACCCACGGCGAGCGTGACGTGCGAGGTGCCGACGACGAGATCGTTGGTGGGATCGAGGTCGATCCAGCCGAGCTGGGGGCACCAGACCGAGACCCACGCGTGCGAGGCGTCGGCGCCGAGAAGCCGCGGCTGGCCGGCCGCAGGACGGGTCAGGAGGTAACCGCTGACATAGGCGGCCGGCAGACCCAGCGCGCGCAGACAGCCCAGCATCACGTGCGCGTAGTCCTGGCATACGCCGTGGCGCTGCGCGAACACCTCCTCCAATGGCGTGCTGATCGAGGTGCTGGCCGGTTCGTAGTCGAAATCGGCGTGGATCCGGTGCATCAGGTCGATCGCGCCCGCGACGAGCCGGCGTCCGGACTGAAACGACGGCTGCGCGTAGGCGCGCAGTTCGTCGAGCATCGGCACGAAGGGCGACGCATACAGGAAATCCGCCGCCGGCCAGAACGGCGCGCGCACGCGGTAGCGCAACGTGCTGCGCACGGTTTCCCAGCGTGCACTGCGCTCGGGATCGAGATCATCGAACCTCGGCGTGACGACGACCCGGCTCTCGGCGCGCACGCGCAGCACGTCGTGCGGGGTGAACAGCGCGAAATAGGTCCGCAGGTTGCCGAAGGAATCGGTCGAGGTCGCCTCCTGCGCCGGCTTCGGCTCGACGGCAAGCTCCGCGTCGGCGACCTGCTGCGCATGGCCGGACTGCGGCATCAGGCAGGCCAGGTGGTAGGCGACGTCGACGCGCGGCGCGTAGTGGTAGACGGTCTCGTGCACCACGCGCAGCGGCCTGGGCAACGTCATGCACGCACCATGTGGAAGCCCGGCTCCGCGTGACTGAAGAAGCGGCTGCCGATCGACTCGGACAGACCGATGCTGGCAGCCGCGAGCGAATCGACCAGCTCGAGCAGCGTGTGCATGTGGCCGTCGGCGCCGGCCGTGGTCATCACTTCGATCGACGGCCACTGCGCGGTCGGCGCCAGCCGGGCCAGCAGTTCGTCGCCGTGCGGCGCCGGCAGCTGCGCAAGTTCCTGCCGCAACGTGCGCACCACGCAGGCCAGCGAGCGCGGATTGGAATGATCGCGCACCAGCAGTTCGACCAGCGCGACCGGGTGCTGCCAGCGCTGGTGCCTGGCACGGTAGGTGATGACGCTGTCGGCGAGCTGCAGCGCCAGTTCGAAGCCCTCTTCCGTGAGTGCCTGCTGCGTCTCGAACATCACCTGCAGGCTGCCGGCGAGCGTGGCCAGCCGCTCGATCTGGCGGCCGACGGTCAGCAGCCGCCACCCCTCGTCACGGGTCATGCGGTCCGCCTGCGCGCCGGTCACCGCGGCCAGCCGAAGCTCGAGCTGCTGCAGCATCTCGACCGCCTCGTCTTCGGTGAGCACACCGTCGGCCGCCGCCGCCCCGCGCGCCGCGCGCAGCTCGGCGAGCGTCTGCGCGATCAGCCGCACGTGCTCGGCCGAGAGCCGCTCGCGGATCTGCTCGCCGGCGCGGGCGAGCGACGCGATGCTGAACGCCACGCTGCGTCCGTCGAGTTCGTCGAACAGCGATGCGATCAGCGTGCGCTCGAACACGGCAAGCCGCTGCGACGGCAGCGGCACGCCGTCGGGAACCAGGCCCTGCAGCAGCGCCAGCCGCGCCACCGTGTCGAGCAGCGGCAGCGGAACGTCCGCGTCCTCGCCGAGCAGCGCCAGCGTGGCGCGCCCCAGCCGCACGCCGAACTCGGCCCGCTCGGTGTAGCGGCCCATCCAGAACAGGTTCTCCGCGGCACGGCTGGTGACCGGCCGGCGCGCCGCGTCCAGCGCTGCTGCCGAAAGCGGGCCGGGAAGCATCGAGAAGGCCTCGACCGGACCGCGCGCCAGGACCCATGTGTCGACGCTCGAGCCGCCGCGGGCCATCGTCACGACCTGCTCGTCTCCGGCGATCCGCGTCAGACCGCCCGGCAGCGCATGCCAGCCGCCGGCGCCGTCGGCCACCGCGTAGACGCGCAGCATCGCCGCGCGTGGCTGCAGGCTGCCGTCGCGCCAGATCGCCGCCTCCGACAGCGGCAGGTAGTCCTGCAACGTGTAATCGTCCGGCCGGGCACGAATCTGCGCCGCCAGTTCGTCGCGACGTGGCGGGTCGAGGCGCGAGGCGACCTCGGTGTCCCATTGCCGCGCTCGCGCCTGGGCCTCGCTGGTCGGCTTGACGACCATCCGGTCGAGTTGCGGCAGCGCCTGCGCCAGGGCCGCCGCTTCGCCGCACCACCATGTCGCGAGCGAGGGCAGCGCCAGCTTCTCGCCGAACAGCCGCTGGGCAATCGCCGGCAGGAAGCCGGCGATTGCCGGCGATTCGAGGAAACCCGATCCCAGGGCGTTGGCGACCAGCACCTCGCCGGCGCGCACCGCCTGCAGCAGGCCCGGCACGCCGAGCGCCGAATCGCTGCGCAGTTCGAGCGGATCGCAGTAGTCGTCGTCGAGACGGCGCAGGATGCCGTGCACGCGCTCGAGCCCGTGCAGCGTCTTCAGGAACACGCGGTCGTCGCGCACCGTGAGGTCGCCGCCCTCGACCAGCGGGATGCCGAGGTACCGGGCCAGGTAGACGTGCTCGAAGTACGTCTCGCTGTACGGTCCCGGTGTGAGCAGCACCACGCGGGGGGCCGCGCCTTCGCCGACCGGGCTCGCCCGGTACAGCATGTCGAGCAGGCTGCGAAAGCTCGCGCCAAGACGCTGCACGCGCAGTTCGCGAAAGGCCTCCGGGAACAGGCGCGAGACGATCATCCGGTTCTGCAGCGCGTAGCCCAGCCCGGACGGCGCCTGCGTACGATGGCCGATCACCCACCAGCTGCCGTCGGGGCCGCGCGCCAGGTCGAACGCCACGATATGCAGGTACACACCGTCGGCAGGCACCAGCCCGGCCAGCGCCCGCAGATAGCCGGGGTGGCCGTACACCAGCGCCGGCGGCAGGAAACTTTCGCGCAGCAGCCGCTGCGGCCCGTAGATATCGCGCATGACCGCATTGAGCAGCCGCGCGCGCTGCGTGATGCCCTGCTCGATCAGGCCCCACTCTTCTGAACCGATGATGATCGGCAGCAGGTCGAGCGACCACGGCCGCTGCGCGCCCCCGTCGGGTCGGTAGACGTTGTAGGTAACGCCGTCGTCGCGGATCTGCCGCGCGAGCATCGCGGCGCGGCGGTCGAGATCGGCGAAGCCGGTCGCCCCCAGGTGCGTGAAGAACTGCTGCCACGCAGGACGCAAGCCGCCGTCCGGCGTGCGCAGTTCGTCGTAGTGGCCGTCGCCCGAGGCGAGCGCGAGCCCGAGCGCGATATCGCGCGGATCGGCCTTGCTGCCCGACTGAGTCCCCGTCTTCGCCACGCGACGATCTTACGGTCTACGTGCGACGAAGGTCGAGCGTGAACGGGAACTCGCGGCTCGGCTGCGCGTGGCGCACGTCCATCCTTCCCGCCGTGTGCCCGATGCGGAAGAAGCGCGCCAGCCGCCGGCTCTCCGCCTCGTAGGCGTTGACCGGGAATACCTCGTAGTTGCGGCCACCCGGATGCGCAACGTGGTACTGGCAGCCACCGAGCGAGCGGCTGTTCCAGGTGTCGACGATGTCGAAGGTCAGCGGCGCGTGGACGCCGATGCTCGGATGCAGCGCGGCGGCCGGCTGCCAGGCGCGATAGCGCACACCGGCCACGTACTCGCCGGCGCGGCCGGTCGGCTGCAGCGCGATCGCCTGCCCGTTGACCGTGATCACGTAGCGGCTTTCGTTGAGGCCGCTCGCGCGAACTTCGATCCGCTCGAGCGACGAGTCGACATAGCGCACCGTGGCGCCAGCCGCCCCCTCCTCGCCCATCACGTGCCACGGCTCGAGCGCACCGCGCAGGGCGAGGTGGATGCCGCGCGCGGCCACCTCGCCGAACAGCGGGAAGCGGAACTCGAAGTGCGGCGCGAACCACGCCGTATCGAAGGCGTAGCCGGCTTCGTTCAGCTCGCCGAGCACGTCCTCGAAGTCCATCCAGACGAACGTCGGCAGCAGGAAGCGGTCGTGCAGCTCGGTGCCCCAGCGCGTCAGCCGCCCGGTGTACGGCTCGTGCCAGAAGCGGGCGACCAGCGCGCGCAGCAGCAGTTGCTGCGCCAGGCTCATGCGCGCGTGCGGCGGCATCTCGAAGGCGCGCAGTTCGAGCAGCCCGAGCCGCCCGGTCGGCCCGTCGGGCGAGTAGAGCTTGTCGATGCAGAACTCGGCGCGGTGGGTGTTGCCGGTGACGTCGATCAGGATGTTGCGCAGCGCGCGGTCGACGAGCCACGGCGGTGCATCGGCTCCGCCGCGAGCGCTCTCGTCTTCTCGATGCGCGACAACTCGGCGAGCGCGATTTCCAGTTCGTAGAGCTGGTCGTTGCGCGCCTCGTCCACGCGCGGCGCCTGGCTCGTCGGGCCGATGAACAGCCCCGAGAACAGGTACGACAGCGACGGATGGTTGTGCCAGTACGCAATCAGGCTGCCGAGCAGGTCGGGCCGGCGCAGGAACGGCGAGTCGGCCGGCGTCGCGCCGCCGAGCACGAAGTGGTTGCCGCCGCCGGTGCCGGTGTGGCGGCCGTCGAGCATGAACTTCTCGGTCGACAGGCGGGTCTGGAACGCCGCGTCGTACAGGAACTCGGTGTGGTCGACCAGTTCGTCCCAGTCGTGCGCCGGGTGGATGTTGACCTCGATGACGCCCGGATCCGGCGTGACCTGCAGCATGCGTCAGGCGCGGGTCGCGTGGCGGCGGATAGCCCTCGAGCACCAGCTTCATTTCCAGGTCGCCCGCAGTCGCCTCCACCGCGGCCAGCAGGTCGAGGTAATCGCCCAGTTGCGCGAGCGGCGGCATGAACACGTACAGCACGCCGCTGCGCACCTCGACGCACAGCGCGGTGCGCGCGATCCAATGGGCCGACTCGAAGCGCGCCGGAACGCGCGCAAGGTCAGCCTCCGCGGCCCTGGCCACGCCCGAGCCGGCGCCTTCAATCGCCGCCGCGCCCTCGAAGCCGGCCTGCATCGCCACCGCGCCGCCTTCAGCGAATCCGCCGCCGACCGCATGCGGCGCGTACCGCGCGCGGACGTCGGCGTGCAGCGGCAACGGGGCGCGGTGCGCGAACGGATCGTGCTCGTGCAGGTACGGATAATCGCCCTTCGACACCCAGGGCAGCGAGTCGAGCGGCAACCGGTAGCCCATCGGCGAATCGCCGGGCATCAGGTACATCCGCCCGTCGCGGAAGAACCACGGGCCGCTGATCCACCCGGGGCCGGCCGGGCCGGCGCGCGGTACGCGCCCCAGGGGCAGCACGTAGCCGACTTCATTGTCGAGTCCCTGGTCGAACACGCGCCGCAACCGCGCGCGCTCGAGTTCGTCGTCGAGCTTAGAGTCGAACGGATCGACGTTGACCGGCAGCCGCCGTTCGCGCCACAGGTAGTACCACGTGTCCTCGAACCCGGTCTGGATGAACTTCTTCTCCAGCCCGAGCCTCTGCGTCAGCCCCTCGATGAAGCGTCGCCCGTCACGCACCGTGTACGACGTCGGCTCGCGCTCGTCGGCGAAGCGCGACGGCTCGTTCCAGCACGGCTCGCCGTCGGCGCGCCAGAGCACGGACAGCGCCCAGCGCGGCAGCTGCTCGCCCGGGTACCACTTGCCCTGGCCGAAGTGCAGGAACCCGCCGCGACCGTACTTCTCGCGCAGCCGCTGCACGAGCTCCGTGGCATAGCCGCGCTTGGTCGGTCCGAGCGCCGCGGTGTTCCACTCGGCGCCATCGCGATCGTCGACCGACACGAAGGTCGGCTCGCCGCCCATCGTGAGCCGAACGTCGCCGTCACGGAGGCTCGCGTCGACCTTCCTGCCGACAGCAACGATCTGCGCACCACTGCTCGTCCGAATACGGCTTGGGTCACGCGCGGCGATTCGAAGATGCGCGTCACTTTCATCGCGTGCGAGAACTCGACCTCGCACTCGTCGACCTCGCCGCTGACCGGCGCCGCGCTCGACGGCTCCGGCGTACAGGCCACCGGGATGTGCCCTTCGCCGGCCAGCAATCCCGAGGTCGGATCCAGCCCGATCCAGCCGGCGCCCGGCAGGTACACCTCGCACCACGCGTG
Organism: uncultured beta proteobacterium; assembly: GCA_963847675.1. GTDB lineage: Bacteria > Pseudomonadota > Gammaproteobacteria > Burkholderiales > Burkholderiaceae_F > JADJWR01. Next base: position 275,259 of record CAWKAP010000005.1, on the reverse strand, counting down.
CAGGTCGGTGAAGTCGTGCTCCGCGCCCGGAGGGGCCGTCGAGCGACTTCACGTCGGGCTTCAGCTGGATCAGGTAACCGGAGACGAAGCGCGCCGCCAGCCCCAGGTGGCGCAACGCCTGCACCAGCAGCCATCCGGTATCGCGGCACGAGCCGGCGGCGAGCGCCAGCGTCTGCTCCGGCGTCTGCACGCCGGGCTCCATGCGGATCAGGTAGCGGATGTCGCGCTGCAGGCGCTGGTTCAGCGTCACCAGGAAGTCGATCGTGCGCTGCTCGGAAGTGTCGATCGACTGCAGGAAATCGCGCAATCGCGGGGTCAGCGCGTCGCGCGCGAGATACGGCGCAAGGTCGTGGCGCAGCGATGCCTCGTAGCTGAACGGATACTTCTCGGCCGCCGGTTCGAGAAAGAAGTCGAACGGGTTGTAGACCGACATCTCGGCGACGAGGTCGACCGTGACCCGGAACCGGTCGGTCTTCTCCGGGAACACCAGCCGCGCGAGATAGTTGGCGAACGGGTCCTGCTGCCAGTTGATGAAGTGCCCGCTCGGGCTCGATCGCAACGAATACGACAGGATCGGCGTGCGGCAGTGCGGCGCCGGGCGCAGCCGCACCACCTGCGGCGACAGACCGACGCGGCGGTCGTAGCGGTACTCGGTGACGTGGTTCAGGGCGACGTGGATCGACACGATGGTAACTCTCGATCGGATGGAGCAGGATGGCGCTCGCGAGCGTGACGACTGCGGCGGACAGGCACTCGGCGTGCCGGCGGCCGCGGGCGGATGCCGGCGGCCGCCATCGCTCAGCGCGGCGCCGGCGCGACGCGGCGCCTTGCGCGACCAGCTGCACTTGGCGCGGTCTCCGGGGCACATCGACCTTCGACGCTGGCCGGCAGCGGCGCGCGCACCGGCTGGGTGATCTCGGTTTCCAGCCTCGGCGCGCTCCGGCGCGGCGTTCGTCGCGCCAGGTCGGGTCCGGGATCTCCTGGAACACCTGCTTCAGGCGCTCGCCCCAGGTGTTGCGGATCATCTGCATGTACTGGTTCGCGTGGTCGATCTGCACGAAACGCGTGACCCGCAGCGCCTCGGCCTCGTAGACGAGCAGGTCGAGCGGCAGGCCGACCGAGATGTTCGAGCGCAGCGTCGAGTCCATCGAGATCAGCGCGCACTTGGCGGCTTCGTCGAGCGCGGTCGCCGGATTGATGACGCGGTCGATGATCGGCTTGCCGTACTTCGACTCGCCGATCTGGAAGTACGGGTTCTCCGGCGTGGCCTCGATGAAGTTGCCGGCCGCGTACACGTGGAACAGCCGCATCTGCTCGCCGCGGATCTGCCCGCCGAAGATGAAGTTGCAGTTGAACTCGATGCCGGCGTCCTTCAGCGCCGCGCCGTCGCGCGATGCGCACCTCGCGCACCGCCTCGCCGACCACGCGCACCGCCTCGAACATCGTTCTTCGCGTTCCACACGCTGTCGTCGTGCGGCCCGGTGCGCTCGCAGACGATCTGCCGCACGGCCTGCGTGATCGCGAGGTTGCCGGCGGTCAGCAGCACGATCAGCCGCTCGCCCGGGTGCTCGAACACGGTCATCTTGCGGAAGGTCGAGATCTGGTCGACGCCGGCGTTGGTCCGCGAGTCGGACAGGAACACCAGGCCCGGCGTCGAGCTGCATTGCCACGCAGTAGGTCATGCCTCGCTCCTTCCGTCACCCCTCGCAGCGCCGGTGCGGACGCGCATCGGCCGGCCCATTCTCACCCCGGATCGCCCTCGACCGTTCCGCGCGCTCAGCTGGCCGCCAGCGGCACCAGGAAGTCCTGGCTGATGCGGCCGCCGAGATCGTGCGACGCGCTCGAGGAAGGCCGTCAGGTACGGCGTGCAGGCCCTGGTGCAGGATGTCCTCGATCCGTCCGTAGCGAAGCTCGGCGCGCAGCAGGCCGGCGCGCCGCTCGGTCTCGCCCGAGCGGCTGTTGCGCACCATCTCGAGGTTCAGGCACACCTCGTTGACACAGGCGGCGAGCGAGCGCGGCATGTCGCCGCGCAGGATGAGCAGTTCGGCGACGCGTTCGCGGCGTGATCACGTCGCGGTAGACCTTGCGATAGACCTCGAACGCCGACACCGAGCGCAGCACCGCCGCCCAGTGAGTAGAAGTCGCGCTGCCTGTGACCGATGCCGTTGCCGCGTCCGATGGGCAGCTTCCTGCAGCCCTCGCCGTCGTCGTGGAACTTCACGTCGAGGATCCGCGCCGTGTTGTCGGCACGCTCGAGGAACGTTCCCAGCCGGATGAAGAAGAACGCCTCGTCCTTGAGCATCGTGCCGATCGTCACGCCGCGCGAGACGTGGGAACGGTACTTGACCCACTCGAACAGGTGCTGCGGGTCGCGCTCCATCGCCTGCTCGCTGAGCCGCTTCTGCAGCTGCAGCCAGGTGTCGTTGTTCACCTCCCACACCTCGGTGGTCAGCGAGCCGCGCACCGCGCGGGCATTCTCGCGTGCCGCCTGCATGCACGAGTAGATCGACGAAGAATTCGTCGGGTCGCGCACCATGAAGTCGAGCACGTCGCGCGCGTTGAGCAGCGGGTACTTGGCATCGAAGGCCGGCTGCAGTTCGGAGATGCCCAGCATCGCCCGCCACCCGCGCTCGGCCTCCTCGGCCGACTGCGGCAGCAGCGACGTCGACATGTTGACGTCGAGCATGCGGGCGGTGTTTTCCGCCCGCTCGATGTATCGGGCCATCCAGAACAGGTGATCTGCCGTGCGGCTGAGCATCTATCTCTCCAGCACCCAGGTGTCCTTGGTGCCGCCGCCCTGCGACGAATTGACCACCAGCGAGCCCTCGCGCAGCGCGACGCGGGTCAGCCCGCCCGGCACGATCGAAATCTCCCTGCCCGACAGCACGTACGGACGCAGGTCGATGTGGCGTGGCGCGATCCCGGATTCGACGTAGGTCGGGCAGGTCGACAGCGCCAGCGTCGGCTGGGCGATGAAGTTGGCCGGATCGCGGCGCACCTTCTCGCGGAACTCCTCGATCTCGTTCTTCGTGGCCGCCGGTCCGACCAGCATGCCGTAGCCGCCGGCGTTGTGCACCTCCTTGACCACCAGTTCCGGCAGCCGCGCCAGCGCCTGCTCCATCTCGTCGCGGTTGCGGCACTTGTAGGTCGGCACGTTGGCCAGCAGCGGCTTCTCGCCGAGATAGAACTCGATCATGTCCGGCACGTACGGGTAGATCGACTTGTCGTCGGCGATGCCGGTGCCGATGGCGTTGGCCAGCGTCACCCGGCCGGCCCGGTAGGCGGCGAGGAGCCCCGGAACGCCGAGCGTCGAGTCCGGGCGGAACACGAGCGGATCGAGGAAGTCGTCGTCGACGCGGCGATAGATCACGTCGACCCGCTGCGGCCCGCGGGTGGTGCGCATGAACACCGCATCGCCCTGCACGAACAGGTCCTGGCCCTCGACCAGTTCCACGCCCATCTGCTGTGCCAGGAAGGCGTGCTCGAAGTACGCCGAGTTGTACATCCCCGGCGTGAGCACGACGACCAGCGGATCGTCAACGCCGTGCGGTGCCACCGAGCGCAGGTTCTCCAGCAGCACGTCGGGATAGTGGGCGACCGGCGCCACCTTGTTGCGCGCGAACAGCTCCGGAAACAGCCGCATCATCATCTTGCGGTTCTCGAGCATGTACGACACGCCGCTGGGCACGCGCAGGTTGTCCTCCAGCACGTAGTACTCCCCCTCGCCGGCGCGGACGATGTCGATGCCGGCGATGTGCGCGTAGATGCCGCCGGCGACATCGATGCCGTGCATCTCGGGGCGGTACTGCTGGTTCTTGAAGACCTGGTCGGCCGGCACCTTTCCCGCCCGGATGATGTCCTGGCCGTGGTAGACGTCGTGCAGGAACATGTTCAGCGCGCGCACGCGCTGGCGCAGCCCCGCCTCGAGCTGCTGCCATTCGTCCGCCGGGATCACGCGCGGGATCACGTCGAACGGAATCAGCCGCTCCGTGCCGGCCGCCTCGCCGTAAACGGCGAACGTGATGCCGACGCGACGGAACACGAGGTCGGCCTCGGCACGCTTGTTGGCCATCGTCTCCGGGCTCTGGCCGTGCAGCCACGACTCGTAGCCGCGATAGTGCGGCCGGGTTGCCCCCGCAGGCGTGAACATCTCGTCGAAGGCAGTGGTCATCGGAAGCAGCTAGTGGAGAGCCGGCGGACGCAGCGAGTCTAACGAGCCGCCGCGGGCGGCCTCAGAACGGGCGCTCGGGCTCGGCGAGGGAAGCGCCCGGATCCGGCCACCCGTCGAGGTCCGGTGCTGGCGCATCCGTGGCTGCACCAGCACCGGGCTGGTCGTTCCAGTAACGGTGCGCCGATGCACGCCAACGGTGCAGTTCGACCGCGCCGCCGCCCCGAAACCGCCATTGTGCCGCGCCCGCTTCATCGCTACGCACCACATGCACGCCCCGTGCCACGTAACGGGACACGACGTGCGGGTCCGGGTGACCGAACCGGTTGCGGTAGCCGGCCTGCACGCTGGCCCACGCCGGACGGGTCGCGTCGAGCAGCGCCTCGGTCGACGAGCTGCGGCTGCCGTGGTGGGGCGCCGACAACCAGTCGACCTTCAGCGCGGGCTGGCGGGTGACGAGCTCGGCCTCCTCGCGTGCCGGCATGTCGCCGGTGAGCAGCAGCCGGTGCGGCCCCAGCGCGACGTGCAGCACGCAACTGGCCGCGTTGCTCGGAAACTTCGGCTGCGCATAGTCGGCCGCGAGCGGCCGCAGCACGTCGACGCGCAACGCGCCGAGGTCGAAGCGCTGGCCGGCTTCGCAGCGCCTGACGGCACCCGCGCCGCGCAGCGCAGGGCTCAGCGGATCGATCGAACTGATCACCGCCGCCACGCGCGTGCCGGTCAGGATCGACGCCGCGCCGCCCGAGTGATCGCTGTCCAGATGCGACACCGCGAGCAGATCGATTGCATCGATGCCGCGCCAGCGCAGATACGGCAGCACGATGCGTCCGCCCGCATCGGCGGCACCCGAAAAACGCGGCCCGGTGTCGTACAGCAGCGTGTGCGTCTCCGATTCGACCAGGATCGCGGCGCCCTGCCCGACGTCGAGCGCCGTGACCCACAGTTCGCCTTCGCGCGGCCGCTCGGCCGGCCAGAGCAGCATCGGCAGCAGCCAGACGCTGCCGCTCCAGCGCAGCGGCCAGCCGGGCGGCGCCAGCAGCCAGCCCACGCCAGCCAGCGCCAGTGCCAGTGCCCACCATGGCGGCGCGGGCAGCGGCAGGCTGGCCCAGGACGGCGCCGTGAGCACACCGAGGAACGCGTGCAGGGCGAGCAGCAGCGCGTTCGCGATCGAAAGGCAGGGCACCGCAAGCGACGCCAGCGGATCGGGCAGCACGACCAGCGCTCCGGCGAGCAGCGCCAGCGGCGTAACCAGCAGGCTCACCAGAGGAATCGCGACAGCGTTGGCGGCGATCGACACCACGGAGATCTGCTGAAACAGCGCCGCAGTCAGCGGCAGCAAGGCCAGCGTGACCGCCAGCTGGACGCGCCCGGCCGCGCGCAGGTGCGCCCGCCAGCCCGGCGCGTCAGCGGCCGGGCGCCCGGAAACCGTGAACAGGATCGCCGCCACCGCGCCGAAAGACAGCCAGAAGCCCGGCGCGATGACCGCCCACGGATCGAGCAGGCAGACCGCCGCCGCGGCGAGTGCCAGTGTCGTGGCCGGTCGCGTGCCGATGCGCAGCCACGCGGCGGCAGCGACGACGAGCAGCATGAAGAAGGTGCGCTGCGCCGGCACGCCCCAGCCGGCGAGCAGGCAGTAGCCGAGCGCCGTGAACACCGCCGTCACGGCTGCCGCGCTCTGCGCCGGCGCCATCGACAGCGTGCGCGGCGAGCGGCGCCACAGGCGCGCTCGCGATCAGCGCAGCCAGCCCCGAAATCATCGTGATGTGCAGGCCGGAGATGCTGACCAGGTGCGAGATGCCGGTGCGGTTGAACAGGATCCAGTCCGCTTCGGCGATCGCGCGCTGATCGCCCAGCACGAGCGCGATCAGCACCCCGCCGAACCGTTCGCCGCCGGTCAACGCCTTCAGCCGCGATCGCAGTTCCGCGCGTGCACGGTCGACCGCCGCGCCCGCCGACCACACCATCGGCGCGAGCCGCCGCGGTGCGGGCCGCTCGCGAACGTAACCGCCGGCGCGCAGGTTGCGCTCGAACAGCCACCCTTCGAGGTCGAAGCCGCCCGGGTTGAACGTGCCGTGCGGCCGGCGCAGGCGCACCGTGAACGCCCATCGCTCGCCCGGCACGACGGCAGCATCGGCCGCATACCACGCCAGCGAAAGCCGCGGCGGAACCGAGACCGCGGAGCTGGCGACCTGCTCGACGACGAACTCGAACCGCACACCGCGATCCATCGCCGCCGGCAATCCCGTCACGATGCCGACGATTTCGACGTCGCGTCCTTCGTCGGCAGACGCCAGCGCCACCTCCAGCCGCCCATGTGCGCGCCAGCCGGCATAGCTGAAACCCGCCGCGAAAGCAGCCGCCAGCAGCACCAGCGCGGCAAAGCGCGCACCGTCACTCCTTTGCTGCAGTCGGACGCGCAGCGCCAGCGCGCCGAAGGCGGCCGCCGCCAGCGCCAGCGCGACCAGCACCGGCCTGCCGGGCAGACTGGCCTGCTGCTGCAGCACGAACACGCCGGCGACGAACGCGGCCAGCGTGGCGGGCAGCATTTCAGGCGGTGCGGTCGAGCAGCGCCGCCAGCCGTGGCAACGCGGCACAGGCGTTGCGGCGGTTGACCCGTGCCACCTCGTCGAGCCGCATTCCGCGCAGCTGCGCCATCACCTGCGCCATGGCGGGCAGGTCGCCCGGTTCGTTGCGCAACGAGGCGCCGGCCTTGCGCCGCCACTGCGGCGGAATGTCGGGCGCGTCGGTCTCCAGGACCCAGGCGTCGTCGGGCAGCGTGGCCGCGAGTTGCCGGATGCGCAGCGAGCCGTCGTAGGTCATCGCGCCGCCGTAGCCGAGCCGCAGGCCGCGCGCGATCATGCGCAGCGCCTGGTCCTCGCTGCCGTTGAAGGCGTGTGCGATGCCGCCGATGACCTCGTGCCGGTTCAGATACTTGAGCAGTCCGTCGGCCGACCGGCGCACGTGCAGGATCACCGGCAGCCGATGCTCGCGCGCCAGCTTCAGCTGCTGCGCATAGAACCATTCCTGCCGCTCGCGATCGACGCCCTCCACCGCGTAGTCGAGGCCGATCTCGCCGACGGCCACCAGCCGCGGATCGTCGGCCGCCGCGCCGAGCGCCTCGCGCAGCCGCGCGATGTCGTCGTCGGACGCCTGGGGCGTGTACAAGGGGTGGATGCCCAGCGCGTACGCATAGCCATAGCGCTGCGCCAGTTGCGCCACGGCGCCGAAGGCCGCCACCTCGACCGCCGGAATCACCATCATCGACACGCCGCTTTCGCGCGCTCGCGCCAGCACCGCATCACGGTCGGCCTCGAACGCATCGGCGTCCAGGTGGCAGTGGGTGTCGATCCACATCGCGGCGTTTTCCCCGAATCAGTGTAAGCAAGCGCGGGCAGCGCGGCTGCCTACAATTCGACACATGCCGCGGAAGTTCTTCAAGCGCTACATGCCCAGCGTCGAGAAGGTACGCCAGGTGCGCGCGTTGCACCTGTTCGGCGACGCGCTGTTCCACCCGGCGCTGTGGCACCTGAACCGGCGCTCGGCCGCCGGTGGCGTCGCCGTGGGCATGTTCTGCGGGCTCATCCCCGGGCCGCTGCAGATGCTCGGCGCCGGCGTCGCCGCCGTGCTGTTTCGAGTGAATCTGCCCGCGGCGCTGGTGACCACCCTTTACACGAACCCGCTCACGATCGTGCCGCTCTACCTGGCGGCCTACAAGATCGGCAGCCTGGTGATGGGCGCGACCGGCGGCCCGCCGCCCGCCCCGCCGCCGGAATGGGACTGGTCGGCGCAGATCGCTTCGATCGAAGCGCTCGGCAAGTGGGCCATGGGTCTTGGCGCGCCACTGGCCCTCGGCGTCTTCCTGCTCGCCTGCCTGCTCGCTGCCGCCGGGTACGTGGTCGTCCGCGTGCTGTGGAACATCCACCTGCGCCGCGCCTGGATGGCACGGCGCCAGCGGCGGCGCCCCGCATGACGCCGATGACGGCCCGCTGGCGGATCGCCTCGCCCTTCCTCGTTGCCGCCGCGATCGTCTACGTTCTCGATCTCGGGTTGCTCGCGCTGGGTGCCGCCCTCGGCGCAGCCGCCTTCGTCGCCTTGCTGCTCGCGCAGCGGCCGGTGTCGGTCAGGCTCGGCGCCCTGGCGCTCGCCGGCGCGTTTGCGCTGGGCCTCACGGCCGCGATCTTTTCCGCCCTGCTCGGCCAGTCGGTACGCGAGATGACCGCCAGCCAGAGCAACCCGGTCGGCGTGCTGCTGGCGATCGCTTCGCTGCTGCTCGCGGTGATGGGCGGGTTGTGCATCGTGTGGGGCGCGCTGGCGCCGCGGCGGGACTAAGCCTGCCCCGCCGCGGGCGCGCCGCCTGGCTCAGCTCACCCGGATCTGCACCTTGCGCGGCTGCGCGTGCTCGGCCTTCGGAATGCGCAGCTTGAGCACGCCGTGGGCCATCTCCGCCGCGATCTTCTCGGCATCGAGTTCCTTGCTCAGCGTGAACACGCGACGGTAGCGCGGTACCTGCACCTCGGCGTGGCTCGCCTGCAGGCCCTCGGGAGTCGTCAGGCCGACGTCGCCCTCGATGGTCAGCGTGTCGGCCTCGACGCGCAGGTTCAGCTGCTCCTTGGAGACACCCGGCAGGTCGGCAAACAGCGTGATGCCGGTGGCATCCTCGATCACGTCCACCGGCGGCAGCACGGCGTCGCGGCGGCTGTCGTCGGGCTTGTTGGCGGTGTTGGTCATGGTCTCACCTCCGGATCACTTGATTTCGATGCGGCGCGGCTGCGCGGATTCGCGGCGCCGGATGCTCAGGTGCAGCACGCCGTCGCGATACTCGGCACTGACGGCGTTCGGGTCGGCGTCGTCGGGCAGGCTGACGACGCGCCGGAAACGGCCGGCAAAGCGTTCGTTGATGTGCACGGCCGACTTCTCGTCCGCCGGCAGGGCCGAGGCGCGCTCACCCTCGATGGTCAATACGCCGCGGTCGATGTTCACGTCGATCTTTTCCGGGTCGAGGCCCGGCGCAAAGGCGTAGATCTCCACGGACTGCGCGGTGCCGCCGACGTTCAGCGCCGGGTAGCCGCCACGGCCGAAGCCGCGGATGCTCGGCGAGGCATCGAAAGCCTGCTGCAGGTCGCGCTGGAGGCGATCGAACTCGGAATAGATGTCGCGCGGAAACAGGGATCGGTAGATCACAAGTCACCTCCTTGGGTTGTTTCGGGTCGCCGGCCCGTCGCCGGGCCGGCGGTCAACTCTGACATCCGCTAATTCGTGTCTGGCGCCGCGCATTTCAAGGGCCCGCCGCACTGGGCCGCGGGCGGGCGTGCCCTCGAGGCCCGGAACCGGACCGTCGCGCCAGGCGGAACCGACCGTCGGGGAACCGGCCTGGCCGGCGTCGCGCCGCCGGCGGCGGCTCACCGCCCCGGCGCAGCGATCGACCGGCCGCTCAGAACCTGCCGGCCTGGTGGCGCTGCCCGATGACGTTCTGCAGCGTCTGCACGACCAGGAACGCATCCTTCAGCTGCGTGCGCTGGAAGTTCGACAGCTCACCGAGCGCGAGGAAGCTGTCCGCTTCCCGACCGGCCTCGATCTGGCGCACCTGGTGGTGGATGCGCGTGACCGCCAGGTACTCGAGCGCGTCGCGCAGGTCGCGCGCGCTTTGCTCGCTGACCTCCTGGCTCTGCGCCGCAGTCTCGAGACGATCGTAGGTGTTGATCGCCGGGTGCCCTCCCGCCAGCGCATAGACGCGCGCGAGGTCGACGATCGGCACGATGCCGAGGTGCTTCAGGTCGATCTTGCCGCGCTGCGCACCGCTGCGCGCCGGGCTGATCCTGCCGAACACGTTCAGCGGCGGCCGCCGGCTGAGCGCGTTGCCGACCATGTAGGCGAGGAAGATGCTGTTGCCCTGCGTGTGGCGCAGCATGTCGCTGCGCAGTTCGTCGAGGAGAGAGGCACGGCCGTAGACGAGCCGCAGGTCGAAGAAGACGCAGGTCAGCATCAGCGCCTTGGGCTCGGGCTCGTCGATCCAGCCGTGGAAGTACTGCTTCCAGCGCCGCTGCGGCTGGCGCCAGGTGTCGGTCATCGCCATCATCTCGCCGGGGCAGTACATGTAGCCGCAGGCGTCGAGGCCGTCGCACACGAATTTCGACAGCGCCTTGAAGTACTCGCCGTGCCTGGCCTCGTCGTAGGCGTCGTCGAGGATCATGCAGTTGTCCTGGTCGCTCTTGGCGGTCTGCTCGCAGCGCGCCTGCGATCCGGCCGCGACCCACGCGTAGTCAACCGGAGGCGGTCCGAGCTGCGCCTCGGCGAGCTGCAGCAGCCGCGTGGTCAGGGCGTCGGTCATCGCGGTGATCACCTGGCCGGTCGCATAGGCGGTGGCGTCGGCCGCGGCGAGGTTGCGCTGCAGGTCCCGGATTCGAACGCTCGCCTGCTGCAGCTCCTCGATCGTGCTCCGCTTGTGGATCTCGCCGGCGAGAAAGACGGCCGACGTCGTGTGCTGCTCGGTCAGGTCGGTCGCCGTGATCATGCCGGCGACGCGCGTGCCGTCCATCACCGGCACGTGATGCACGTTCTGGCGCGTCATCAGCAGCAGCGCGTCGAAGGCCGTGGCGCGCAGATCCGTGGTCAGCGGCGCGACCGTCGCGATGTCCATGATCGGATGACCCGGGTCGATCCCGTCGGCGATCGCCCGGTTGCGCAGATCGCGGTCGGTGACGATGCCGAACAGGTGGCCCTGCTCGACGATCAGCACCGAAGAGACGCGCTGCTCGCGCATCAGCACCGCGGTGTCGCGGATCGATGTCGTCGGCGCGACCGTCACCGGTTCGCGCCGCAGCAGCGCGCGCACCGGCGTCGCCACCAGGCCCGTATGCGGGTCCATCGTGCGCAGCGATCTGGCGGGCGCCGCTGCCGGCACGGGAGATTCGGATGAAGTCAATGCGGCAGCGCCACTCGAGTCGGCCATGTTGGGGAGGGAGGGAAGTATTTGAAGGCTGGACCAGCGGGTCGGCCGAAGCGAGCATGGCCTTGTCTGTAGTGGCTGCCGCACGCGGGCGGCGAAAGCGGCCCGAACAGGCGGCAACCACCCCATTGTATGAGTCGACGCCGCGGGGAAGCCCGACCGGCAAGCCTGCACGAATCGGATTGCCGGGCGTCCGCGCTCGTGATCTTCGCTGCCGGCCTTGCTTGCCGCCGATTGATCTGCGACTGCAGGCAAATCACCGTCCATGCGCATGCAGGGCACCCCGTGCAATTGCGCCGGGAGTTCAAGCGGCCCGATTTCCGACGATGCGACGCGACCGGGACGAGTACGTAGATTCACTAGTGAATGAAGTATTGGGAGATCCCAAGAACCTGGCTTCATGTCGGTTTGTACTTGCTCGTTTTCGAGGGCCGCGTCAGGTCAACGTAAGTTTCGCTCCAGATACTCCGCCCCGTGCGCGAGGCGATGCCCGATGCTCGCCACGGATCTCAAAAACTTTCGCGGGAGACAACGCAATGAATCACGATTCGCTCGGCTACTGGAAGGCAACGCTCGCGCTGCTTGCCAGGGTCCTGATCATCTGGTTCCTGGTTTCGTTTGGCGCCGGAATCCTGTTCGCCGAATGGCTGAACACCATCAAGATTGGTGGTTACCCGCTCGGCTTCTGGTTCGCCCAGCAGGGCTCCATGTACGTCTTCGTCGCGCTGATCTTCTACTACGCGAAGAAGATGGGCGAAATCGATCGTCGCTTCGACGTTCACGAAGACTGAGGAGCGAACCATGGATCTGCAAACCACGATCTACCTTGTCGTCGGCGCGAGCTTCGCGCTGTATATCGGCATCGCCATCTGGTCACGCGCGGGCTCGACCAGCGAGTTCTACGTCGCCGGCAGCGGCGTCAATCCCGTGATGAACGGCATGGCGACCGCGGCGGACTGGATGAGCGCGGCGTCGTTCATCTCGATGGCCGGCCTGATCTCCAACATGGGCTACGGCGGCGGCCTGTTCCTGATGGGCTGGACCGGCGGCTACGTGCTGCTGGCGATGCTGCTGGCGCCGTACCTGCGCAAGTTCGGCAAATTCACCGTGCCGCAGTTCATCGGCGACCGCTTCTACTCGAAGTCGGCCAGCACGGTGGCGGTGCTCTGCCTGCTCGTGGCGTCGCTGACCTACATCATCGGCCAGATGACCGGCGTCGGCGTGGCGTTCAGCCGCTTCCTCGGCGTGTCGAAGGACGTGGGCATCTACGTCGGCATGGGCATCGTGTTCGCCTACGCGGTGTTCGGCGGCATGAAGGGCATCACCTACACGCAGGTGGCCCAGTACATCGTGCTGATCTTCGCCTACACGATCCCCGCGATCTTCATCTCGCTGCAGCTCACCGGCAACCCGATCCCGCAGCTGGGCCTGGGCTCCGACCTGGCCGGGCACGACGTGTCGCTGCTCGCCAAGCTCGACCAGGTCGTGACCGACCTCGGCTTCGGCAAGTACACGGAATCGCTGCCGGGCAGCAAGCTGAACATGTTCGTCTACACCATGTCGCTGATGATCGGCACCGCCGGCCTGCCGCACGTGATCATGCGCTTCTTCACGGTGCCCAGCGTCAAGGCCGCGCGTTCGTCGGCCGGCTGGGCGCTGGTGTTCATCGCCATCCTCTACACGACCGCGCCGGCCGTTGCGGCGATGGCCAAGACCAACCTGATCCGCACCATCACGCCAGGCGTGGTGATGAAGGATGCCGACCCGTTCGCCAAGGACTCGGCGATCGAGTACGAGCAGCGTCCGGACTGGATGAAGCGCTGGGAAAAAACCGGCCTGCTGAAGTTCGAGGACAAGAACGGCGACGGCCGCATCCAGTACTACAACGACAAGTCGACCAACCCCGAGTTCAAGAAGAAGGCGGAGGCCGCCGGCTGGAAGGGCAACGAGCTTTCGGTCAATGCCGACATCATCGTGCTGGCCAACCCTGAAATCGCGTTGCTGCCCAACTGGGTGATCGCGCTGGTCGCCGCCGGCGGCCTCGCCGCTGCGCTGTCGACCGCCGCCGGCCTGCTGATGGCGATCTCGGCCGCCGTCTCGCACGACCTGATCAAGGGCGTGTTCAATCCGGGCATCAGCGAACGGGGCGAACTGCTCGCCGGCAAGATATCGATGGCGATTGCGATCGTGGTGGCCGGCTAGCTGGGCCTGAACCCGCCAGGGTTCGCGGCCGGCACGGTGGCGCTGGCGTTCGGTATTGCCGCCAGTTCGCTGTTCCCGGCGATCATGATGGGCATCTTCAGCAAGAAGATGAACAAGGAAGGCGCGATGGCCGGCATGCTGTCTGGCCTGTTCGTCACGCTGTTCTACGTGTTCGCGCACAAGGGCCTGTTCTTCATCAAGGGCACCGAGTACCTCGACCTGATCGGCGGACCGAACAGCTTCTTCGGCATCACGCCGGAGGCCTTCGGCGCGATCGGCGCGCTGGTCAACTTCGCCGTCGCCTTCGTGGTCGACAAGGTCACCAAGGAACCGCCGGAGCACATCCAGCACATGGTCGAGGCGGTGCGCATCCCGCGTGGCGCCAAGGCGGTCGACGGCGCTCACGTCTGACCCCGGCCCGCCCAGGGCTTGCGACAATCGGGGCCTCGCCGGTCAAGCCGGCGAGGCCCTTTTCATTCGGAGCCGCCCATGGTTTTCGATATTTCCGTTGCGGTGACCTGGCTGCTTTTCCTCGCCCTGTTCCCGATGGCGTTCCTCTGGCTGCGACGCTCGTGGCGCATCCTCGTCAAGCGCGACTTTTCCGAAGTCGCGCTCAAGGGCGGCGAACCGCCGCCGAATGCCGAGCGATGGGCGCCGTACGAACTGATCATCAACTTCCTGGCCGGCGGAATCGCCGTGTTCCTGATCGTCGGCGTCATCCTCGGCGCGCTGGAATACGACACCTGGACCGCGATCGCCGGCAGCACGATCTGGTGCAAGCTGTTCGCCAGCTTTGCCCTGGGCCGGCATGCCCACGCCGCCGCGGCGCCGGGCAAGACCTGAGGACTCCGGACGGCCGGCCCGCGCCGTTGACCTGTTATCTTGGAACCGCCGCCTGGGAAAGGCGCCAGCGCGGACGCACGACAGGCGCCATTCGGGACGGGGAGACCGGCGATGACCTGCAAGATCCTGATCGTCGACGATGAGCCGAACATCGTGCTCTCGCTCGAGTACCTGATGAAGCGCGAGGGCTACGAGGTTCTGGTCGCGCACGACGGCCAGGAAGCGCTGGACGTCCTGCGACGCGAGCGTCCGCGCCTGGTCCTCCTCGACGTGATGATGCCCAGGAAGAGCGGCTTCGAGGTGTGCCAGGAGCTGCGCGCCGACGATGCGATCAAGGACACGCTGGTCCTGATGCTCACCGCGAAGGGGCGCGAGACGGACATCGCCAAGGGCCAGGGCGTGGGCGCCAACGCGTACATGACCAAGCCGTTTTCCACCCGCGACCTGGTGCAGAAGGTCAGCGCCCTGCTCGAAGGGGTCGAATGAGGCGCGACACGCGGTTTCTCGTTGCCGTGGCGGCCTCGGTGGCCGGCGCGGTCCTTCTGGTGGCGCTATGGCTAGGCGCCACCGCGGCGCTGGTGGCTGCCGCACTGGACGAACGGGAGCGGCTGGCGGTCGCCGCCATGGTCTCGCCGCACGTGCCGGCGTTCCTGCTCACGACGATGATGCTGATCGGCATCGTCGCCCTCATCGCACAGGCGTTCTACCAGCGCTGGGTGGCCGCCGCAGCGCGCCTTCTGGAACAGGCGCGTGTGCTCGCCGGCGCGGACGTGGACCGGGAACTGAAGGTCGGCGGTGGCGCGGTGATTCAGGGACTGGCCGAGACATACACCGCGCTGGCGCGCCAGCGCAGCGAGCTGAAACACGACATCGAGACGCAGGTCGCCGAGGCGAGCCGCAACATCGCGCAGGAGCGCAACCGGCTGGCGGCGCTGATGAGCGAGCTGACGCAGAGCGTGGTCGTCTGCAATCTCGACGGACGCATCATCCTGTACAACAACCGCGCCCGCGTGCAGTTCCGCGCGTTCTCTTCCACCCCGACCCTGGCCGACGGCGCCGAGCTGATCGGGCTGGGCCGCTCGATCTACACCGTCTTCGATCGCAAGCTGGTTGCCCACGCGCTCGAGAGCGTGCAGCAGCGGCTGAATCGCGGTGTCGCCGACCCGACGGCGCAGTTCGTCACGGCAACCCGCGCCGGCCAGCTCCTGCGCGTGCAGATGGCGCCGGTGCGCGCGGCGGCGGCCGAGGGGGAAGAGGACAGGCGGACGCCGAGCGTCGCCGGCTTCGTCCTCATGCTCGACAACATCACGCGGGACTTCGAGCAGGAGTCGGAGCGGGACCGGCTGCTGCACGGCCTGACCGAGGCCAGCCGCGGTTCGCTCGCCAACCTGCAGGCCGCCGTCGAGATCCTCGACGACCCGGGCCTCGACGCGGCAACACGCGAGCGCTTCCTCGGCGTCGTGCGCGAGGAGACCAACGCGATGAGTCGGCGCATCCAGGAGCTGGCGGCCCGCTCGGCACGCGGACTGGCCACGCGCTGGCCGCTCGAGGAGATGCTCGGCGCCGACCTGGTGGCGGCCGCGCAACGGCGGATCGAGGCGCAGTTCGCGGCGCCGGCGCGCGCCGACGAGGTCGACACGTCGCTGTGGCTGAAGCTCGACAGCTTCGCGCTGCTGCAGGGCCTCGCGTACCTTGCCGAGCGGCTGCACGACGAGCACGACGTCAAGGACCTGCGGTTTCGCCTGAGCCGGGCCGATGCGGACCACGCGCACCTGGACCTGCTGTGGGTGGGACGCGCGATGAGCACCGAGACGGTGATGACCTGGGAGATGGACCCGATGCGCGTCGGCGACCAGTCGAGTCCGCTGACCCTGCGCGACATCGTCCAGCGCCACGGCGGCGAGTTCTGGTTCGAACGCGACCGCGTGCGTCACCAGGCGTTCTTCCGCTTCCTGCTGCCGCTGGCCAGCGAGAAGGCCGAGCTCGAAGCCGCCACGTTCGTCCGCAGCGACAGCCGGCCCGAGTACTACGACTTCGACCTGTTCCGGGCCACCGAATCGACGCGCGCGCTCGACGACCGGCGACTCGTCGAACTCACCTACACGGTGTTCGACACGGAAACGACCGGGCTCGAGCCGTCGGCCGGCGACGAGATCATCCAGATCGGCGCGGTCCGCCTCGTCAACGGCAAGCTGCGCCGCTCCGAATCGTTCGAACAGCTGGTCGATCCGCGCCGCAGCATCCCGGCAGCGACGATCCCGATTCACGGCATCGAACCGGCGATGGTCGCCGGCCAGCCGACCATCGACTCCGTGCTGCCGGCCTTTCATTCCTATGTGCACGACACGGTGCTGGTGGCGCACAACGCGGCCTTCGACATGCGCTTCCTCGAGACCAAGGAGCAGGTGGTCGGCGTCCGCTTCGATCAGCCGGTGCTGGACACGCTGCTGCTGTCGTTCGTCGTGCATCCGAACCAGGAGTCGCACAAGCTCGAAGCGATCGCCGAGCGGCTCGACGTCCCGGTCATCGGCCGCCACACGGCACTGGGCGATGCGATCGTCACCGCCGAGGTGTTCCTGAAGCTGATCCCGCTGCTCGCCGAAATGGGCATTCACACGCTCGGTCAGGCGCGGGAAGCTTCGCAGAAGACCTACTTCGCGCGCCTCAAGTACTGATCCGGCCCCGCGCCCGTCGCGCCGCCACGCCGCGGCGTGTCGCGTCGTCTTGAGAAATCTCAGCGCGCCTAAACATTGATCTGGCACCGTGTTGCCGTTAATGCAACGTGTGGGAGCCCGGATTGCAGTTCAAGGACTACTACCAGACGCTGGGCGTGGCCCGCGACGCCACGGCCGACGAGATCAAGAAGGCGTTTCGCAAGCTTGCGCGCAAGTACCACCCGGACTTGAGCAAGGAAGCGAACGCCGAGGCACGCATGAAGGAGATCAACGAGGCGAACGCCGTCCTCTCCGATCCCGAAAAGCGCGCTGCGTACGACGCGCTCGGCCGCGGCTACCAGCCCGGGCAGGAATTCCGCCCGCCGCCGGACTGGGATGCCAACTTCGAGTTCTCCGGGCCGGGCGCGGGCGGCGCCGAAGCGGCGGACTTCAGCGACTTCTTTGCCGAACTGTTCGGGCGCATGGGCGCCCGCCCGGGTGCAGCCGCTTTCGGCCGGCGCGAGGCGCGCTTCGAGGCGCGCGGCGAGGACCACCACGCCAAGATCGTGCTCGACATCGAGGACGCGTGGCGCGGCGCACGGCGCCAGATCAGCCTGCGCGTGCCGCGGCTCGATGCCTCCGGCCACGTGGTGCTCGACACGCGCACCCTCGACGTGCAGATCCCCCGAGGCGTGCGCGCCGGACAGCTGATCCGGCTGGCCGGCCAGGGCGCACCCGGCCACGGCGGCGGCGCGCCCGGCGACCTGCTGCTCGAGGTGCACTTCCATCCACATCCGCGCTACCGGGCGAGCGGTCGCGACCTGCTCGTCGACCTGCCCGTCGCACCGTGGGAAGCCGCCCTGGGCAGCGTGGTCCCGGTGCCGCTTCCGGACGGCAGCACGTTGAAGGTGCGCATCCCGGCCGGCGCGCAGAGCGGCCGCCAGCTCGTCGTCCGCGGCAAGGGCATTCCCGGCACCCCGCCCGGCGACCTGGAACTGACGGTGCGCGTGGTGCTGCCGCCGGCGGATACGGCGCGGGCCAAGGAACTGTACGAAACCATGGCGCGTGAGCTGAAGTTCGATCCGCGAGGCTGAGACGATGCAAGACGAAGACGTTCTGATCGGCGCCCTGCTCGAGGACGCGTGCCTGACGCTCGACGAACTGTCACGTGCCTGCGCGGTGCCCCCGGACTGGGTGATCGAGCACGTGCGCGAGGGCCTGATGTCGGCGCCGGGCGAGTCGCCGCCGGCCTGGCGCTTCACCGGCCGCGACCTGCGCCGTGCGCGCCAGATGCTTCGCATCGAGCGCGACTTCGATGCCGTGCCGGAACTGGCCGCACTGGTCGCCGACCTGCTCGAGGAACTCGAATCGATGCGCGCCCAGCTGGGTCGTGCAGGGTTCGATTGATCGCTGCCCTTCTCCCGCGGCTGCCGGTGCCTGCCGATGAGTGATCGCTCGAACTCGACCGTGCTCTGGATCGCCATCGTCGGCGCTTTGCTGTACGCGCTTTGGCGCTGGTACCCGGGCTTCGAGGCAGGACCGCCCGGCCCGGATCCCGCGGCGCGCGACGCCGTGCCGCGATTGGTGACTCCGCGCGGCGACCTGGCGGCCGACGAGCAGTCGATGATCGAACTGTTCGAGCACGCGCGCGATTCGGTCGTCTTCATCAGCACGCGCCAGCAGGTGCAGGACCTCTGGACCCGCAACATCTTCTCGGTGCCGCGCGGCACCGGCTCGGGATTCATCTGGGACGATCGCGGCCATCTGGTCACCAACTTCCACGTCGTCCAAGGCGCCAGCGAAGCGACGGTGCGGCTCGCCGACGGCCGCGACTACAAGGCGGCGCTGGTCGGTGCCAGCCCGGCGCACGACATCGCCGTGCTGCGCATCGGTGTCGGCTTCAAGGGTCCGCCGCCGGTGCCGGTCGGCGAAAGCGCCGGCCTGAAGGTCGGCCAGAAAGTCTTCGCCATCGGCAACCCCTTCGGCCTCGACTGGACGCTGACCACCGGCATCGTTTCCGCGCTCGACCGTTCGCTGCCAAGCGAGCGCGGCACGATCGAGCACCTGATCCAGACCGACGCGGCGATCAATCCCGGCAACTCGGGCGGCCCGCTGCTCGACTCCTCCGGGCGGCTGATCGGCATCACCACGGCCATCTACAGCCCGTCCGGCGCCTCCGCCGGCATCGGCTTCGCGGTCCCGGTGGACACGGTCAACCGGGTGGTGCCGGAACTGATCCGCACCGGCCGCTACATCCGGCCGGCGCTCGGCATCGAAGTCGACGAAGCGCTGAACCAGCGGTTCAGTTCGATGCTCAACGTGCAGGGCGTGGTCGTGCTGCGCGTCGCGCCCGGCTCGGCGGCAGCCAATGCCGGGCTGCAGGGGGCCACCGTGTCCCGCGATGGCGCCGTCGCCGCCGGCGACATCATCGTCGCCGTCGAGGGGCGGCGCGTGGAAACGGTCGGCAAACTGCTCGGCCTGCTCGATGACTACCGGGTCGGCGATACGGTCAAACTGTCGGTCGTGCGCGATGGCCGCGAGCGCGAGGTCGCGGTCACGCTGCAACCGGGAGCCTGAACCTCATGAACGGCATGCATCCGCAGACCCGCTGGAACATCGTCTACTGGATCCTCGCGGCGATGGCGTTCCTGGCGCTGCAGAACGTCTGGCAGGCGCAGCGCACCGTGGAGCCGGTGCCGTACAGCGAGTTCGAGAAGGCCCTCGCCGAAGGACGCGTGGCCGAGGTGGTGGTCGGCGAGACCACCATCACCGGCAAGCTGAAGACCCCGGACGGCACCAAGACCACCATCGTGGCCACCCGCGTCGAGCCCGACGTGGCGGCGCGGCTCGAGCAGTACAACGTGCCGTACAGCCGGGTCATCGAAAGCACCTTCCTGCGCGACCTGCTGTCGTGGGTCGTGCCGGCGGCCGTGTTCTTCGGCCTGTGGTTCTTCCTCGTGCGCCGGATGGCCGAGAAGCAGGGAGGCCTCGGCGGGTTCATGAGCATCGGCAAGAGCCACGCCAAGGTCTACGTCGAGAAGGACACCGGCGTGACCTTCGCCGACGTGGCCGGCGTCGACGAAGCCAAGGCCGAGCTGCAGGAGGTCGTCGACTTCCTGAAGAACCCCAGGGACCACGGCCGCCTCGGCGCGCGCATGCCGAAGGGCGTGCTGCTCGTCGGGCCGCCGGGCACCGGCAAGACGCTGCTCGCCAAGGCGGTGGCCGGCGAGGCGGGCGTGCCGTTCTTCTCGATCTCGGGCACCGAATTCGTCGAGATGTTCGTCGGCGTCGGCGCGGCCCGCGTGCGTGACCTGTTCGAGCAGGCGCGCCAGAGGGCGCCGGCGATCATCTTCATCGACGAACTCGACGCGCTCGGCCGCGCACGGGGCATTGCCTCGCCGGTCGGCGGCCACGACGAGCGCGAGCAGACCCTGAACCAGCTGCTGGTCGAACTCGACGGCTTCGACAGTTCGTCGGGACTGGTGCTGCTGGCGGCCACCAACCGGCCCGAGATCCTCGATCCGGCGCTGCTGCGCGCCGGCCGCTTCGACCGCCAGGTGCTGGTGGACCGGCCGGACAAGATCGGCCGCGTCGAGATCCTCAAGGTCCACGTCCGCAAGGTGCAGCTGGCACCCGATGTGGACCTGGAGCAGGTGGCGGCGCTGACCACCGGGTTCTCCGGAGCGGATCTCGCCAACCTCGTCAACGAGGCGGCGCTCGCCGCGACGCGGCGCAGGGGCGAGACGATCACGCTGGCCGACTTCACCTCCGCCATCGAGCGCATCGTCGCCGGCCTGGAGAAGAAGAACCGCGTGCTCAACCCGAAGGAGCGCGAGGTCGTCGCCTACCACGAGATGGGCCACGCGCTGACTTCGCTCGCCCTGCCCGGCTCCGACGCGGTGCACAAGGTCTCGATCATCCCGCGCGGCATCGGCGCGCTCGGCTACACGATCCAGCGGCCGACCGAGGACCGCTTCCTGATGACGCGCGAGGAGCTCGAGCACAAGATGATGGTGCTGCTTGGCGGCCGCGCGGCGGAGAAACTCGTCTTCGGCCACCTGTCCACCGGCGCAGCCGACGATCTCGCCAAGGTGACCGACATCGCGCGAGACATGGTCACGCGCTACGGCATGGTCGAGGAGCTCGGCTACGTCGCCTACGAGGCGCAGAAGAGCCGCTTTCTCGAGCAGCTGCCCGGCTTCACGCAGGGCGGCTGCGCCGCCGGACCGGAAACGCAGGGCCGCATCGACGAGGCGATCCGCGCGCTGGTGATGGATGCCTTCGCGCGCGCCTACGACATTCTGGCCGACAACCGCGACGTGCTGGAACGCTGCGCGCGCGAACTGCTGGCGCGCGAGACGCTCGACGAAGGCGCGATCCGCGAACTGACGCAGGGCCTGCGTCCTGCCGCGGCGCCATCTGCCGTGTAAAGCCTTTGCTGCAGCGCCCTCGCCTGCCCGTCACGACGCCGGACACCGTCGCCATGGAGGCGCATAGACTTACCGTCGTTACATGGGCCAACGCACTTTCAGGGAGGAGACGATGCGCAATCCCGCAAGTTTCAGCAGCATCCTCATCGCCGCGGCGCTGACCGCCGCAACCGGAGCACAGGCGCAGGACCGCGGCACCTTCACGGTCCGGCATCTGTTACCGGAAATCGCATTGAAGGCGACCCGCGCCGCACTCGAAGACTGCCGCAAGCGCGGCTTCCAGGTGGCGGTGGCGGTGGTCGACCGCAGCGGCGTGGCGCAGGCGATGGTGCGCGACCGCTTCGCCGGGCCACATACGCCGGACACGGCGATCGGCAAGGCGTGGACCGCGGTCAGCTTCCGCACCAACACGCTCGAGTTTGCAGCCGAAACGCAGGCCGGCAAATCCGCCTCCGGAATTCGCAACCTGCCGGACGTGGTCGCGATCGGTGGCGGCGTGCTGATCGAGGCCGCGGGGTCGATCGTCGGTGCGATCGGCGTCTCAGGCGCTCCGGGCGGCGACGCCGACGAACTCTGCGCGAAGGCCGGGGTGGCAGCGATCCGGGAAGACATCGAGCTCTGACCCGCGGCGTGCTGCCTGCCGCGACCGGACCCGGCGAATGGTGACCTGGTTGCGGCGAGAGCCTTGCGGACAGCCGTCGCGGCGTCCGGTGCGACGACTCGAGCAACGCCCGACGACCTGAGCCGGCTGTCCATGCCACGCCGGCTGCACTTCCCGGCGAGCTGCACCGGGCGGCATGCCGTTGCGCCGCCCGGGTAGCTCGCAACGTCGTCCGCTCTTCACGGCATGAGCGTGGCCCAGGGAACATTGAGGGTCGATTCGATGACGCCGTCATCGTTCGCGTCCAGTTCCAGCCGAACCGTCATGGTGCTGATCACCGTCAGCCGCAGGTGCGAGCGGTAGCCGTCTACCGTCACCCGGCCGCTGTCCGGGTACATCTCGCTCCACCAGTCGTGCACCGGCGCGGTCGCGTCGGTGGCAACGATGATCTTGCCGTTGAGCGAGGCGGCATGGAGCCTGCCGTTCAGTACCGCCGTCGAGTACGGCTCCGCGGTCGGCGCGAAAGGAACGACGTCGGTCCAGACCGCCCGGAAGCCGGGCTCGTAGGTGAACGTGTCGCTGTAGCTCGGGTTCGAGCCGCTGCTGACCAGGCCGGCGGCAGCCACGGTCATGTCGGTCACCATCCTCGTACCCGACAGGTCGGAAGTCTCGCTGTAGAAGACGTTCGCAGTGCCGTTGACCGCGGCGGTGTAGCCATCGACGACGGCCTCCAACTGACTGAAGGTGAACAGGCCGCTCAGTTGAGTCGCCGAAGCCACGGCGATGTTCACCGTGAAGCTGCCGTCGATTGACGATGACCAGTCTTCGCGGCAGTCGTTGAACGTCATCGTCATGACGTCGCCATAAGATGGCACGCCGTCGTTGTCGCGATCGTCGATTGTCATCGTGACCGAACCGCCAAACAGGCAATCCTCGGTGATCGAGTAGACCGCAAGCGGCCGCACCCGCGCCTCGGCGGTGCGCGTGGTGTTGTGCGCCAGGCCGAGCGCGCGCCTGGCCACTTCGATGCTTGCGCCGGCCATCGCCGCACCGGCCGGACTCGAGACGGGAAGGTCGCCCACGTAGCCGAGGCTGATGAAGTTGGCAAACGTCGCGCGTGCGACGGCGACCTGGTTCTGTGTGCTGATCTGCACCAGCTCCGTGCCTCCGCTGACGCCCGTGATCGCGAAGTTCTGCGTGCTCTCCTGCCATTCCAGCCGCGTCGTTCTGCCGGCGTCGGGGAAGTCGGTGACGTCGACAGTCCTGGAGACGCCGCGGATGAACTCGCCCGCCGGCACCGTGACCGTGAACGGCACCGGGCTGCCGACCTGCACGCCGTCGATGAACAACTCGACCGTGTGGTTGCCGCTGCCGAGCAGGTTGTAGTTGAAGAGGAGTCCGAAGCCCGTATCGCTTCGCCCGCACACGGGTGCCGTATCGGCGCGGCTGCCGCCGGAAGGCACGAGGTTGTCGCGCGGCCCGCCGTCGAACGAGACCTCGACCACGCCCGCCCTGCAGGTCCAGCCCGACACGAGGCCGATGCCGCTGACGTGCGCACCGGGATACGGGTTCTCGAGATTCGTCGCCTCGCTCGCGGCGAGGCCTATGGCACTGGCCCGCGCCAGCTGAGCCGTAGCCACGCCATCGCCGACGTGCCTGGAAGCACTCGCCCCCGATTGCGCTGCCGCTGCAGGGCATGCCGCCAGTGCGGCGATCGCCAGGTGTGCAAAGAAGGATTTCATCGCGGCCTCCGCGTTCTGCGAAACGCGCAGACGGCCGCCCGGGGCAATTGCCTTACGTCGCCAGCGAGGCCATCGCAGCCCCGGTCATTTCACCGGCCCGCTTCTGCGCCGGGACATCGGGCAGCGGAATCGACTCTGTCACCGCCGCTCGGTGAAATCAGTCACAGCATCCACCCTGCCGTTCCGGCCGGTGTTGACCGCGGGCAAGAGTCCGCTGCGTGGCACCGCGAAGCGGGATCGCGTCATCGCAAGCGTTCGCGCTCTCGCCCTGGCTCGCAGTGAACTCCAAGACCCTTTCTTCCTGCGTGATGGGCAGGACTGCGCGGCAGCGCGTCAGCCAAACCGGCAGCCGCAAACCGGCCAGAAATGTCTGCCGCGTGCCAGCCGAATCTCCCTCCTTTCTCCACACCGCAATCTTCCAGTTGTCGATGCCGTGCGTGATCGAGTCGCCGATCGCGCCAGCGACGACACGCCGATGCCCGAAGCGCGTCGGGCTGGTCTTTGCCGGCAGTCAACGCGACGTCTCCGCATGCCGACTACGATCGGTTCGTAGTTCGCCAGGCATCGCGAGGGCCAGGAGATGATGCGCGATCGAGCGACCCGTCGCCGCTTCGACAGGCGGATCGGCAGCGTGCTGTCGACGCTGCTGTCGCTGGCTGCCATCCCGGTGATTGTCGGTTGTGCATCCGTGTCGCCGATGATCGAACGTCATCCGCTGGACACGCCGGGCGCACCGAAGGCAGTTGCCGTGATCGCCTCGCCCGAAGCGCCGAAGATGCGGCTGCAGGCATATGCTCGAGGCAAGCTCGAAGGCGCCTCGAAAGGGGCGGCAGGAGGGGCAGCCGCCGGCGCGTCCGTCATCTTGATGCTCGCCGGTCCCTTGATTGTGTTCGCGCCGGCCATCCTAGGCGCCGGCGCGGCGCTCGGCCTTGCCGCCGGCGCCGCGGCAGGCGCCGAGGTCGCGGTGCCGGAGGAACAGGCCGCGGCCATCGAACGCCTGGCAGCGGACGCCGTCGGCCAACTCCAACTGTCCGAACTGACGGCGGCCGCAATTGCGGGCACCGTGAAGAAGTCGGCCGGGCTCGAGGCCGCGGTCGTCGACAATGTCTCGCAGTCCGACCCAGCGACCTATCGTGCGCTTCGTGAGCGCGGCTTCGGCGCCGCGATCCAGTTCAAGTTGAAGGAAATCGGTTTCGAGGCGTCAGGCACCGATACGGTCCTGGCCCTGTTCATGACCGCCGAAGCGCAGCTCATCGACACCGCCACCGGGAAGCCCGCGGCGCTGCGTGGCCTCGTCTACGTCGGCCCGCGACGTGCGCATCAACTGTGGACGCAGGAGGACGCGGCGCTGACGAGGACCGAGGTCGAGCGCGCGTACCGCACGCTGGCCGAGCGGATCGTGGAAGGCCTGGTGCTGCAGGTTGACGAGGGCATGAAGCAATCCCGCTGGCCGAGCGCGGCAGATCCACTGGCCAACACTTGCGATCTCGCCCCGCGCAGTCCGCAGCCGACGCGGGACGGCGGGTACGCCGTGCCGATGCGCCCGGAGGAATCCAGCGTCGAATCCGTCACGCCGATGCTGGCGTGGGAGATGGCACCTGTCGTGGATCGCACGCCTCCGGATTCCGTCAACTGGAGGCCGGGCGAGACACCAACACCCACTGAGGTGGTTCGCGAAGCACCCCCGCCCGGTGCCAAGGGAAGCGACCTTACCTACGACCTCAGGATCTGGAGCGTGGTGGACGGCGCACCGGACGCGCTCGTCTACGAGCGGCAAAGACTGAGTCAGCCGCAGCATCGCGTCGAGACCGCGCTGGAGCCCGGCTCGACCTACTTCTGGAGCGTGCGGATGCGCTACGTCGTCGATGGCCGAGAACGCGCCACGCGATGGAGTGCGGCGGACCAACCGCCCTTCTTTCTCCCGCCTCCGCTCCGGGCGGCGCTGTTCTACTCGCGCATGGAAAACGACGCGCCGAAACCGGTGCCGTGTCCCGTCTACGCGATGACGCCATGCGGGTGCCTGGACTTCATACCGGCGCCGAACTATTTCCGGTTCAGGACGCCCTGACCCGCGCCGCAGTCACCGTCGCGGTGACTGCCCGCCGAAGCCGGACGTCGATGCCCGCGCGCATAACCCCCGGTCGTCAGGGTATGCGGATTGTCTATTTCCCTTTCCTCGGTTCGGCACGTAGCGTGCAGTTCTGTCGCGCGAGTTCGAGGAGTTGCTGCCGTGATCCCCCAAGTCAGCCATGCACAGGTCGCGAATGGCCAGGTTACGTCGACTTCGTTCGATGACGACGGTTTTCTGGTCGATTCCGATACGTGGACACCGCGCCTTGCCGACGAACTGGCACGCCAAGCCGGCCTCGCCGAACTCACCGCCAAGCATTGGGAAGTGATCCGGTTCGTGCGCGAGCGGTACTTCTCGATCGGCGCCTTGCCCGTGATGCGGCTGGTGTGCCGGGCCGCCGGCCTCGATCCACACCGGGCGCACGACCTGTTCGCCAACTGCAGGAGCCTGTGGCGCATTGCCGGACTGCCCAACCCCGGCGAGGAAGCCAGGACCTACATGAACTGATCCGCCGCAACGCAGGCCGGCGCGCGGCGGCTTCCTGGTCGACCGATGGAGGATGCCCCGCAGTCTCCCGATCGCTGCCCCGCATCGATGAGTCGATATGCTGCGCAGTGGGCAGAGGCAGGCCCTCGATCGCCCTTCGCGCCTTGGCGCGCACTGTGGACTTACACCACGTCAGGGGACACGAACCCTCTGCGACAACGGTGCAACCGGAAACCACTTCACCGTTTCCAGACCGTCACCCTCCAGTTGTCGATCCCGTGCGTGATGAAGGCGCCTGGCGCGCCTGACGGCGCACGCTGATAACCAAAGCGTATGGGCTGGCCAGTTGCAGAGAAGTCGGGGCACGACTGGTCCACGTCGCACCCCGGTCCATCGGCCAAGGTGAAGTCTCGGCTGGCAAAGCTAGATCGCTTCATCTGGCGCCAACTCGTCGAGGCGCAAGAGTCGACGCCCGACATCTCTCCGAGCCGACGACTGGAAGCGACGTACTTGCGTCCGGCTTGCTCAATCATCAGACGGGAAGTCGTAAGCGCCCCCTGCATCACCATGCAGTCCTCCTCGAAGTCGATGACATAGAGCGGCCCTTCCAAGGCCGGGTCGTAAGTCGCCGACTGCCAGGTATGGAAGACCCGGCCTCCTCCACTTCCAGATGCCATTTGGACCATCATTTGCCGGAAGGCGCCTGGGCTGCCACCCGAGCCGATGCGCTCCTCGCTATGCACGATTGACGGAGCACCTTCCTTCGTCTCCGTCGAAGCGATCCAGTTGTCGAGCGCGAAGTCGCCATCCTCGAACACGACGCCTTGCCACGCTGAAACCGCGAGGTGACCCAATGCGGTCGGCGAGCCGTAGAGGCTGCTGCTCGCCTTGACTCTGACTCGGAACACGGCCGCATCGTCCCCAAGGGTGACGCCGTTGAGCGAGTACGTCCTGCCGGTCGCGCCGGCGATGTCGACGAACGACTTTCCGCCGTCGAAGGATCGGGCCCACTGATAAGTGATGCTGCTGTCGGCGTTGGGCACCTCGGCTGTGAAGGTCACCAGCGTGCCGACCAATGCGGTGACGTATGCAGGTTCGACAACGACCGTCACCCTCGGCGTCGGCTGGGAGCCGGCGCCCGGTCCTGTGTAAGGGGGAATTCCTCCAATGCTGCCTCCACCACTGCCGACGATCGCAACGATTCCAAGCGCGGAGATGACAGTCAGCGCGAGTGCGCGCAACCAAGGCGAATGACATCGCAGTTCATGCCGCATGGTCCGTCTCCCGTATATGTTGTGTGAGACCCAAGAAAGCGGCCGCCAAAAGAGCGCCGCATGCTCCGGCGACAATGTCGGCGGCATCGAAAGTTCCATGCAGGAAATAGCTGGTGAGTGCCCGGCCCGGCACAAATTGGCCGCTCGTGGTCTGCGGCGCACTGACGAGGTACCCGCTGATCAACGGGTGCTGGCCCACCTCGAACGCGATGTTCACCACGCACCACGCTGCGCAGGCGCCATACCGCCATGCCAGCCGCGACGGCAGGGCCGCGGCCGTAAGGAGACTGAACGCGAACGGATGAACAGCTGCCGGCAGCCACTGGCCGAGCGCGCCAAAGACGTTGCTACCGGCAAGTGCCGCGACCTCGGGAATCAGGGCGGCATGCGAGGCATTACGGTCCGTGACGTAGACGATCAAACCCATCGTCAACGCAATGCAGCCCGTCGTTACAAGCAAGGCGGTCTCCCCGGTACCGGAAGAACCGCTTGCCGCTCGACGTCGTGGACGGGTGCCGCTATGGGTCAGGGCAACTCGACTGCCCCCAGCAACTCCTTGCGCCGGACCGCGCATTCCGCCGCGGGAGACAAGGCGTGTTGTCGCGGAGGACACGCCACATTGCTTGGAAAATCGTGAAGCGACGCCCTTGCTTCCCATGGACGCCTCCCTGACGGGCGACGTGTAATCAATTAGATGCCTCCCGTTAGTGCCGTCATTGACGTACGACAGTTGACGGCCTTGTCCACCTGCCACCGACCGGATACGTACAAGCGCGAAGCGAACCGAGCGGCGGCTGTCAGCTATAGGCCTCTGTGCTCGGACGTCAGCTGTTCTCTGCCGTCACCTCTGAACGAACGAGCGCGCAGCGTTGTGACCGGCCTGTAGCAGATAGAGCGGTCATGCAACGTCCGCAACGTTCGCCACCCTACGGCAGGCAGTGCATGTCACTGCATGCGCCACTGCGCGCATCCCTGACCCACCGGAATCAGGCGTGGCGCGTGCGGAGCAGGCTCGCGAACAGGGTCCCGATCACCAGCAGGCATATTCCGCCGCCGGCCAGCACCGGCCAGGTCCCCGTGCTCCCGACGAGAACGGACGCAACGAACACGCCGGCGGTCTGACCGAGGAACAGCCCGGCCGCGAACAGCGACACCGCGGCGCCGCGCGCCTGCGGCGCCATCTGCGTCGCGTTGGTCTGCAGCGTCGTGTGCAGCATGTAGAAGCCGGCCCCCAGCGCCACACACGCGAACGGCGCCGTCCACCACACCGGCGACAGCGCGATGACGGCGAGCGCGACGGCCATCAGCGCGCCGCCGCCGCGGGCCAGGCCGGTTTCGCCGAAGCGGCGGACGAGCGCCGCCGAACTCATCACGAACAGCAGGCCGCCGGCAGCGAAGAGCGTCACGATCGCGCCGGCCCGTGCCAGCGACATCCCGAACACAAGATGCAGGTGGGTTGCCATGAATGCCAGCGGCCCGAAGAGCACGACGCCCTCGAGAAAGACGGTGGTGAGCACGATCCTCGACCAGCGCACGCGCAGCACCTCGGCGGCCTCGCGCACCGGATGACCGCTGCGCGGCTGCGGCGGCGCGGCCTCGATCGCCGCCGCGCGCGAACGCCACAGCAGCACGCCGGCGCCGAGGAAGCACAGCGCGAGAAAGGCGAACGGCGCGCGCCACAGCGCGTAGTCGGCCGCCAGCCCGCCGAGCCACTGCCCGGCGGCGAGCCCGAGGATCTGCCCGGTCAGGAAGCGCGCCAGCAGCGCCTGCCGGCGCTCATACGGAACCGCATCGCCGATCCACGCCATCGCCATCGGAATCACGGCGGCGCAGGTCGCTCCCGCGAAGAACCTCGCCCACAACAGCGCCGGATAGTCCGGCGCCAGCGCGCAGGCCGCGGCGGTCACGCTCGAGGCGAGGACGGCGAGCGACACGACACGCCACTTGCCGAAGCGGTCGGCGAGCGGCCCGAAGACGAGCTGCATCACGCCGTAGGCCACCGAAAACACGGTGATCACCTGCGCCGCGCCGCCCAGCGTCACGCCGAAGACGGTCGCGAGCGCCGGCAACTGCGCGTCGGCAACGCGCATCGACGCCGCGCTGCCGAAAGCGCCGGCCGACAGCAGCGCGATCAGCCGGCGCGGCTCTGCAACCACGATGCCCGGCGCGGTTCGGCGGCGCTCAGCGGAAGCCCGCCGGCGCGAAAGGCATGGCGACGCAACCGGCGCGACCGGGCCAGCCGGCCGAGCTCGACAGTTGCGCGCACACGGACGGCTACGGAACCAGGACCGACGAACCGGTGGTCTTGCGGCCGGCGAGGTCGATGTGCGCCTGCGCCGCGTCGGCGAGCTTGTAGCGCTGGTCGATCTCGACCTTGATCTTGCCGCTCGCCATCAGGTCGAACATTTCCTCGGCGCTAGCTTCCAGCTTTGCGCGCGGCGTCACGTGCGTGGCCAGCGTCGGCCGGGTCACGAACAGCGATCCCTTGGCCGCGAGGATCCCCAGGTTGACTCCGGTGACCGCGCCCGAGGCGTTGCCGAAGCTGACCATCAGTCCGCGCGGCTGCAGGCAGTCGAGCGAACCTTCCCAGGTGTCCTTGCCGACGCCGTCGTAGACCACCGGCACCTTCGCGCCGCCGGTCAGTTCCTTGACGCGTTCGACGAAGTTCTCTTTCGAGTAGTCGATCGTCGCCCAGGCGCCGTGCTTCTTCGCCAGCGCCGCCTTCTCCGGCGAACTCACCGTGCCGATCAGCCTCACGCCCAGCGCCCTTGCCCACTGGCAGGCAATCAGGCCGACGCCACCGGCGGCGGCGTGAAACAGGATCGTCTCGTTGCCCTGCAGCCGGTACGTCTGGCGGAACAGGTACTGCACCGTCAGCCCCTTGAGCATGGCGGCCGCCGCGTCGTCGAAGCCGATCGCCTTGGGCAGCTTGACCACCATCGCCGGCGGCATCACGCGCGCCTCGGCGTAGGCGCCCAGCGGCCCCTGTCCATAGGCGACGCGGTCGCCCTCCCTGAGGAACTTGACGTTGCTGCCCACCGCGTCGACGACACCGGCGCCCTCGAAGCCAAGCCCGTGCGGCGCGGCGGCCGGGTACAGGCCGGTCCGGTAATAGATGTCGATGAAGTTCAGACCGATCGCGTGATTGCGGATGCGCACCTCGTCCGGACCCGGGTCGGCGACATCGACATCGACCAGTTGCAGCACTTCCGGCCCGCCGTGCGCGGTGACAACGATGGCTTTGGCTTTCATGTTCGACTCTCCTTAGATTCCTTACTTGTTGACAGCACCCGCCTTGCGGGACAGAACGAACACACCGGCCAGCACGAGGGCCGTGCCCGCCAGCTGGCTGCCGGACACCGGCTCGCCGAGGAACGCGTAGCCTAGCGCGATCGTCGAGACCGGGCCGGCCATGCCCGCCAGCGCCACCGAACCCGCGCCGATGCGCGCCACCGCCATCATGGTGGCGAACACCGGCAGCACGGTGCAGAAGACGGCGTTGACGAGCGACAGCCACAGCACCGGTTCCGGCTGCGCCAGGCTCGCCAGCGGCCGGGTCAGCGCGAACTGCGCGCAGACGCCCACGGTGGCCACGCACATCGCATAGGCGGTCAGGCGGATCGCGCCGACCTTGCGCACCAGTTCGCCGGACAGGACGAGGTACACGGCGTAGCAGAAAGCGGCGCCGAAGACGAACAGCGCGCCGAGCGCCACGCCGTCGGCCTCGAGCCGCACGTCGTGCCAGAACACGAGCAGGATGCCGCCGTACGACAGCAGCAGCGCGATCAGGTCGAAGCGCGTCACCGGCCGGCGCAGCACCAGTACCGAGAGCAGCAGCACCAGCGTCGGGTTCAGGTACAGGATCAGCCGCTCGAGCGCCGCGGTGATGTACTGCAGGCCGAGAAAGTCGAAGTAGCTGGCCAGGTAGTAGCCGAGCAGGCCGATGACCAGCAGCAAGGCGTGATCGCGGGCCGTGAGCACCGCCGCGCCGCGCGACGTCCACCACAGTGCCGCGGCGAAGAACGGCACGGAAATCAGCATGCGCAGCGCCAGCAGCGTCTCGGCATCGACGCCGTGGCGATAGGCCAGCTTGACCACGATCGCCTTGGCCGAGAACATCACGCTGCCTGCCACCGCAAGCGCGAGACCGCTGAAGAACGCCTGGCGCGCGGTGGAGTTCACCCGTCGATTCTAGGGAAAGCATCCCAGCCGCCTTCGGCTACAGTCCGCCTGCCCGGCGACGGCCGGTGCCAGCGCGGCCGCCATTCGTCGCGGCACGCGCACGGAGACGGCAGCGGCCGCCTAGCGTAGCGGCCTGGACCTCGCGCCCGATGGACTTTCGCCTGCTTCTGCTCGCCTGCGTTCTCGCGCTGCCGCTCGCCGGTATCGCGGATCCGGCAGCTGCGCGGCCGCTCGAGCCGTGTCAGATCAAGGGCATCGCGCGCGAGATCCGCTGCGGCCAGATCGAGGTGACCGAGAATCCCGACGCCCTGGGGGGCCGCAAGGTCGCCATCCACTTCGCCGTCCAGCCTGCCGTCGCCCGCGACAAGCTGTCCGATCCGGTCTTCGTGTTCGCCGGCGGCCCCGGCCAGAGCGCCCTTTCGGTGGCCGGCGCGCTGCAGCCGCTGCTGGCGCCGCTGAACGCACGGCGTGACCTCGTCTTCATCGACCAGCGTGGCACCGGCCGCTCCGGCCCGCTGGCGTGCCGGCCGCCGGAGCGCGCGGCGCCGCTCGCCGAAGCGCTCGACGCCGAACTGCAGACGCGGCAGATCGTCGAATGCATCGGGCGCCTTCGCGCCGGGAACGATCTCGCGCAGTACGCCACCTGGATCGCGATGCGGGATGTCGAGGCAGTGCGTGCCGCGCTCGGCTACGCGAGCATCAACCTGTGGGGAGCTTCCTACGGCACGCGCGCCGCGCTCGAATACCTGCGCCAGTTCCCCGACCGGGTGCGCAGCGCCGTGCTCGACGGCATGGCGCCGGCAGCGATGCAGTTGCCGGCGAGCTTCGCCGTCGACGGCGAGAGCGCGCTCGACGCATTGATTGCCGGCTGCGAGGCCGACGCCGCGTGCCGCGCGCGCCATCCCGACCTCGGCGCCGGCATCGATCGACTGCTGCGCGCGACCGCCACCGGCATCGACATCAGGGTGCCGCACCCGCTGTCCGGAGAACCTCAGTCCGGCAGGCTCGACCGCGCCACGCTCGCCAACCTGCTGCGCGCGCCGCTGTATGCGCCGCCGCTGGCTGCCGTGCTGCCGTACACGCTGGCAAAGGCGGCGGGCGGCGACTATGCACCGCTGGTGGCGCTGTCGATGGCGGTGGGCGGCAGCGCCAGCGAGAACTTCGCCGAAGGCATGCACTTCGCGGTGATCTGCGCCGAGGACATGCCGCGGGTCGACGCGGCCGCGGTCGCGGCGGCCGCCGCGACGCGCTTCGGCACCAGCGTGCTCGACATGTACCGGCGAATCTGCCGCGACGTGCCGGTGCGGCCGGTGCCCGACGGCTTCTACGCGGTGCCCGCTGCCGCCGCGCCGGTGCTGCTGCTCTCCGGTGGCGTGGACCCTGCCACGCCGCCACGACACGCCGCGGCCGTCGCGAAAACGCTGCCCAACGCGCGTCACCTCGTCGCGCCGAAGCTCGGCCACGGCGTCTCGATGCAGGGCTGTGCGCCGGAACTGGTCCAGCGTTTCATCCGCCAGGGCAACTTCGACGACATCGACGGAGCCTGCCTCGCCAAGCTGCCGGCGCCGCCCTTCTTCCAGCCGCCGCGGGTCGATTCGAGATGATCGAAGTCGTCCAGCTCGCCAAGTCGTTCGAGTCGGGCACCGGCCGCAAGCGGGTCCGCGTGCCGGCCGTCGTCGACGTCAGCTTCACCGCGCCCGACCGCGGGATCACCGCCCTGCTCGGCCCCAATGGCGCCGGCAAGACCACGACGTTGCGGGTGCTGGCCACGCTGATGCGGCCGGAGACCGGCCACGCACGCATCGGCGGCGTCGACGTCACCCACGATCCGCAGGCGGCACGCGCCGGGACCGGCGTGCTGTCCGACGCGCGCGGGCTGTACACGCGCCTTACCGCGCGCGAGAACGTCGACTACTACGCGCAGCTGCGCGGCGTGCCCGCGGAACTGGCCGCGCGGCGCCTCGACGAGCTCTCCGAGCTGCTCGACATGGGCGCCCTGCTCGAGCGCCGCATCGACGGCTTCTCGACCGGCGAGCGGATGAAGGTGGCGCTGGCCCGCGCGCTGATCCACGACCCGCAGCACCTGATCCTCGACGAGCCCACCAACGGGCTCGACGTGATGTCCACCCGCGCGCTGCGCCGGCTCCTGCTGCGCCTGCGCGACGCCGGCAAGTGCCTGCTCTTCTCGACGCACATCATGCAGGAGGTCGAGGCGCTGTGTGACGAGATCGTGATCGTCGCGCACGGCCGTTCGGTCGCACACGGGACCGCGGAGCAGCTGCGGGCGCAGTCGGGCTGCACGACGCTCGAAGACGCCTTCGTCAGTCTGGCGCTCGCCGCGCCGCGGGAGGTGGCCGGATGAGCGCAGCCTGGACGGTGTTCACCAAGGAACTCAGGGACGCGCTGCGCGACCGGCGCGCGCTCGCCATCGCGCTGGCGATGGCGCTGCTGTCCGGCCCGGTCGTGTTCGCGCTGGTGTCGAACCTCGTCTCGGGGATCGAGGAGCGCGTGCAGAAGAGAGAGATCGTGATGGTGGCGCAGGAGCGCGCGCCGACGCTGGTCAACTTCCTGCTGCGGGCGGGTGCCACCGTGCTCGACGCGCCTGCCGACTGGCCCGAGCAGCTGCGCTCGGGCCGGCTGCAGAACGCGGTGGTGGTGCCGCCCGAGGATTTCGAGGAGAGGCTGGCGCGCGGCGACAGCGTGCCGGTGGAAGTCTCCTACGACGAGAGCCACGACCGGGCCCAGCCGCTGGTCAGCGCCACGGTACGCACGCTGCAGGCCTTCAACCGCGAACTCGGCACGCAGCGCCTGCTGGCGCGCGGCGTGAGCCCGCAGGTGATGGCCGCGGTCGCGGTCGAGGAGCGCAACCTCGCTGCGGCGCAGGCGCGTGGCGCGCGGCTGCTGTTCATCGTGCCGTGGGCCGCGCTGATCGTCGCCATCGTCGGCGCACTGGCGGTGGCGATCGACGTCAGCGCCGGCGAGCGCGAGCGCGGCTCGCTCGAACCGCTGCTGATGAACCCGGTGCCGGCGTGGTCGATCGTGCTCGGCAAGTGGGCCGTCGTGACGCTGTATTCGGTGGCGATCGTGCTGCTCACGCTGGCCGGTTTCCTCGTCTCGATCCGGCTGATCACCAGCGAGACGCTGGCGGCGCTGATGCAGCTCGGCGCGCGCGAACTGCTGCTCTTCTGTGCGTTGCTGATGCCGTTCGCGGCGCTGATGGCGGCGGTCAACATGCTCGCCGCGACGTTCGGTCGCACCCACAAGGAAGCGCAGACCTACGTCAGCTACATCGCCATGGCGGCGCAGTTCTCGGCGGTGGTGCCGATCTTCCTCACCGTGCGCGACGCCACGTGGCAGCTCCTCGTGCCGTCGGTGGCGCAGCTGACGGTGCTGATGAAGGCGCTGCGCGGCGAGCCGCTTTCCTCGCTCGACCTGTGGCTGCCCGCTGCCGTCTGCGTCGTCGGGCTGCTTGCGTGCCTGTACGCGCAGGCGCGGCTGCTGACGCGCGAGGCGATCGTCTTCTCCCGCGGCTGATCCCGGAGCCCGTGCGGCGGCATCGTCGGTGCGGATCGCCGGGCGGTCCGGCGCGCGTGCCGGTGCGATAATTTTCCGAGTGGAGACTCCGACGACCGCCACCGCCGGCACGGATCCGGCAGCGCTGCTCGCGCCGCCGCCGGAGTCGATCGGCCGCTTCAGGATCGTCGGCGAACTCGGCCGCGGCGCCAACGGCGTCGTGTACGCAGCGCACGATCCGGTGCTCGGCCGCGACGTGGCCATCAAGGCGATCCCGCTGGCGGTGAACGACGCGGCGCGCGAGCGCGCCGAGGCGAGCTTCATCAAGGAAGCGCGCGCGGTCGCCGGACTGAACCACCCGCACATCGTCACGGTGTTCGACGCCGGCAGGACCGGCACGCTCGCCTACATCGCGATGGAGCGGCTGCACGGCCGCGACCTGCACGAGTACCTGTACGCCGGGTCGCGGCTCGGCGTGCGCCAGGCCGCCGCGCTGATGGCGCGCATCGCCGATGCCGTGCACTACGCGCACAAGCGCGGGCTGATCCATCGCGACATCAAGCCGAGCAACATCTTCCTGTCGCGGGACATGAAGCCGAAGGTGCTCGACTTCGGCGTGGCCCTGCCGCGCAGCGACCCGGATCCTGCGCAGCACTCGCAACTGGTCGGCACACCCAACTACATGTCGCCCGAGCAGGCGCAGGGACGCGTCATCGACGCGCGCAGCGACGTCTTTTCGCTCGGCACCATCCTGTACGAGATGATCACCGGCAAGCGCGCCTTCGATGCGCCGACCATCGACGAGTTGCTCGCCCGGCTGGTGCGCGACGAGCCGACTCCGGTCGCCGAGCTGCGCCCTGACGCGCCGCCGGAGCTGGTGCGGATCGTCGCCAAGGCCATGGCCAAGGATCTCGAGGCCCGCTATCAGACCGCAGGCGAGCTGCGCGACGACCTTGCAGCATTCGTGGGCGGCCGCGAGGTCGACCTAGAGGACGCGGGTGGCGCGCACGCGGCTTCGCCGGTCCCGTCAGCACGCTGGCGCCGGTTCGTCTGGCTCGCATTGGCCGGCGCCGCGGCGCTGGCCTTCGGCGCAACGCTCTGGTTCGCACGGCACGATGCGCAGCCGGCGTCGGAGCGTGCCGTGGTGCTCGACCCGCCCGCCGCCGTTCCTGAACCTGCGCGCCCCGCCATTCCGGCCACGCCGCCGCAGGCCGAAGCAGCGCCTGCCCCGGCGCCCGCGTCGCGACGGGCACCGGTCGCGCGCACGGCGCCTCCCGCCGACGGCGTGGTCACGCTCGCCATCGCGCCGTGGGGCGAAGTGCTGGTCAACGGCGAGAAGCGCGGCGTTTCGCCGCCACTGACCAACGTAACGCTTCCGCCGGGCTCCTACGCGATCGAAGTGCGCAACGGCGATGCGCCGCCGTTCAGGGCGACGATCGAGGTCAAGGCCGGGAAGAGCCAGACGCTGCGGCACCGCTTCTGAAACACGCCGCCGGTGCCAACCGGGTGAAGGGCAGCCCTTTGCAGGATTGGCTGGCTGTGCCATCGCGCGATACGCTCTTCCGTCCGCACCGTCGCCTCGTCCGCGCAGCTGCTCACGCGATGTCTCGATTGCCGCACGATCCGCAGCGCACTGGCGCAGGCGCGATGCCGCGCACACGGAAGCCCGCGCGCAGCACCTGGACGGCCGGCGGCGCGGCAGCGGCTGCCCTCCCGCTCCTGCTGCTGCTGGCGGCCTGCCAGAGCGTGACCGGGCCACCGGCACCGGTCGCCGCCGTTCCCCCGACCGCCAGCATCGCCGCGCTGTACGTGCGGCCCGCAGAGCGGTCGCTGATCGAGGGCATCCGCCTCTACGAGGACGCCGCGTTCGACCGTGCCGAGGCTGCGCTCCGCCAGGCGTTGCGCGAAGGACTCGCCGACGGCCGCGACCAGGCCGCCGCCTACAAGTACCTCGCCTTCATCGCCTGCGCCTTCGATCGGCTCGCGGAATGCGAGTCGAACTTCGAGAGCGCCTTTGCGGCCGATCCGGGGTTCGCGCTGAACGAAAGGGAACTCGGCCACCCGCTATGGGGCCCGGTGTACCAGCGCGTGGCCGCCGCACACGCGAAGTGATGGCGCCGGCCGGCGAGGCGCGGCGCAGGACTGCCGTCGGCGTGCCGTATCGCAGCAAGCCTTCGTAAACCAGGGGCGCCACAGCCGCCGCGGGCGCCGTCATTCGTTACCGGCGGCCGAAGGGCGCAACATCCCGTCAGAAGCCGATCCGCGCCTTGCGCACCACCCGCTCGGCCGCGACGTCCTCCGGCAGCACTTCGTGCCGCTGCGCCAGCTTGGCGTTGCCGAACGCCGCCAGCAGCACGCGCCGCATTTCGCGCGGCTTAAGTTGCGCCACCTTGTCGATCATCGCGCGCGCCGGCTCCTCCGGGAACTGCTGGCCCCAGCTGTGCTCGTCGCGCAGTTCCCGGTAGATGCCGCGGGCGATGCGCAGCGCGCCCTCCGCGTCGGGCGCGTCGATTTCGTAGACGTTGACACGGTTCAGGATCGGCTCGGGGATCGAACGCGCCTCGTTGGCGGTGGCGACCCACACCACGTCGGAGGCGTCGATCGGCACCTCGGCGAACTCGTCGACGAACTCACGCGCGGTGTCGTGCTCGAGGAGCGTGTACAGGCTGCCGAGCGGGTCGTATTGCGCATCACCGCCGGCCTTGTCGATCTCGTCGACGACGATCAGCGGGTTGGCGTAGTCGCCGTGCACCAGCGCCTCGAACACCTTGCCCGGCTTGGCATTCTTCCACTGCGCCGAGGCGCCCGACAGGATCCAGCCCGCCGTCAGCGAGCTCATGCCGATGAACGAATAGCCGGTGCCGAGCAGCTTCGACAGCCTGCGCGCGAAATGCGTCTTGCCGATGCCGGGGTCGCCGAGCAGCAGCATCGGCTCGAGGTCGAGCGGGTCGTCGCTCGACAGGCACAGCGCGAGCTGGCGGCGAATGTCCTCCAGCGGCGCCTCAAAATTGGGCAGTTCGTCGATCAGTGCATCGATATCGGGCAGCGCGGAGGGCTTGATCGAGAAGCGCTGGCCGCCCGCCTTGATCATCTTCACGTAGGTGGCCTTGAGCGCGTCGCTCGCGCCGGCGCCCAGGTCCTGCAGGCCCGTGAGCGCCTCCTCGACGCGCGGCACGTGATAGACGCTCTTGAAGCCGGCGATCGAGATCGCCGGGCGCGCCGCGGGCAGGTTTGCCGATGTCGTCATGACCGCCTCCGTGAAAAATTCCGCACCGCGCCCCTCACATCAGGCGGGCGCATCACGATGATGACAAGCAAATCGCTTGCCAGCATCGTCCAAAAAACGGAGGAAGAATGCAACTCAGCACTCGCCGGCGGTGAGTGCCAGCGGCCCGAGGCCCTTGAGGGAGCAGGGAAATCAGTGCGCCTGCTGCGCCATCCACACCGCGGCCTCGACGCGAGAGCGGAAATTGAGCTTCTTGAGGAGATTCTTCACGTGCACCTTGACCGTGCCCTCGGTGATCGACAGCGTGCGGGCGATGCGCTTGTTGCTCTGGCCGTCGGCCAGGCAGCGCAGCACCTGCTGCTCGCGCTCGGTGAGCAGCGCGACGTCGCGGCGCATGCCGCTCGCCGAGTCCTGCGCCTCCTGCCGCAGCGCGCTGGCGAGCCGCGCCGCGAGCGTCTCGCCGATCACCGTCTCGCCGGCCAGCGAAGCGCGGATGCGATCGAGCAGTTGCTCGGGCTCCATGTCCTTGAGCAGGTAACCATCGGCGCCGGCGCGGATCGCGCCGATCAGGTCCTCCGCGGCGTCCGAC
Organism: uncultured beta proteobacterium; assembly: GCA_963847675.1. GTDB lineage: Bacteria > Pseudomonadota > Gammaproteobacteria > Burkholderiales > Burkholderiaceae_F > JADJWR01. The sequence continues at coordinate 236,332 of CAWKAP010000005.1, read as the reverse complement.
ACGGTCAGCATCACCACCCGCCGCGACGGGTCGTCGGATTTCAGCGCGGCCAGAACGTCGAGCCCGCTTTCGGCCTTCAGGTTCAGGTCGAGCAGGATCAGGTCGGGGTCGTGGGCCTCGGCCAGGGCGACCGCCTGCGCGCGGTTGCCGGCTTCGCCGACCACGTCGATGGTCGGCTCCATCGCGAGCAGCTGGACCACTCCCTTGCGGAACAGCGGGTGATCGTCGACCACCAGCACGGTGTGGCGGCTTTCCATGTTCAGGCGGTCTCGTGGTTCGAGCGCTCGGTCGCTGCGACCAGCGGGGGTATGAGCGTTCGCCGGGCCGGCACGCGCAGCGCCACGCGCGTGCCGCCACCTTCGCGGCGGCCGACATCGATCGAGCCGCCGAGCACGGAGGCGCGGTCGCGCATGATGTCCAGGCCGAAGTGCTGCGCCGGCGAGGTCTCGGTGTCGATGCCGACGCCATCGTCCTCGATGGCCACGCGGAAGCTGCCGTCGGCCTCGCGCCAAAGTTCGATCGCCACCGAGCGGGCGCGCGCATGCTTCTCGACGTTGGTCAGCGCCTCGCGGACGATCTGCAGCACATGGATCTGCGCGTTCGCCGACAACTCGACGCCGGCCAGTTCGCCACGCACGTCGGTCGCCACCCCGGAGCGCCGCTCGAACTCGCCGATCACCTCACGCAGCGCCGCATCGAAGCTGGCTCCCCCGACCTTCATCCGGAACGTGGTCAGCAGCTCGCGCAACTGGCGGTAGGCGCTGGACACCCCTTCGCGCAGCTCGTCGAGCACGGCCTGCGCGGCCTGCGGATTGCCCCCGCCGCCGAGCAGTGCCGACAGGCGCGTGAGCTGGATCTTCGTGTACGAAAGCGACTGCGCCAGCGAGTCGTGCAGTTCCCGCGCGATCGCCGAGCGCTCCTCGAGCAGCGCCAGCCGCTGGTGCTCCTCACGCCGCTCGGCCGCGGCGAGCGCCGCGCCGATATGGCGGCCGATGGTCTGCGCCAGTTCGAGCTGCCACGCCTCAAGTGCGCGGCCGGGTGGAAGGCGCAGCGGCATCATGCCGTAGGCCACGCCGCCGTCGAGCAACGGCACGCTGACGATGCGCTGCTCGCCGCGGTCGGTCATCTCGGTGCGCGAGGCGAGCCGCCCGTCGTTCGAGCACTGGGCGCAGCGGCTGCGATCGAACAACTCGGCCCGCAGGGCCTCGTCGCCCGCCAGCGGGAGCCCGAAGGCGCTGCCGGCGTGGCGGGCGCAGATCACCGCGTCCTCGGCGCCGAGCGCGCGGCTCAGGTTGGCCAGCACGCTCTGCAGCGTGACGGCGTCAAGCGGCTTTTCCGACAGCAACTGCGTGGTCTCGTACAGCAGCGCCAGCGAGCGGTTCTTGCGCTCGAGATCGGCGGTCTTTTCCGCGACCTGCTTCTCCAGCGAACCGTACAGGCGCGCCAGCTGCTCGACCATCAGGTTGAACGCCTGGCCGAGCTGGCCCATCTCGTCCGGGCCGGTGGCGTTCACGCGCGCCTTGAACGATCCCGTTCGCACCGCGCGCGCGGAGCGCAGCAGCTCGGACAGCGGTTGAAACACCTCGACGCGCAGGAACACGACCGCGGTGACCACCAGCGCGAAGATCATGAAGAAGGCCGCGCCGAGCCAAAGGCGCAACCACTGGATGCGCGCCTCGACGTCACGCTCGAGCAGGACGACGAAGTGGTCGACCTCGGCGACGAATGCGTCGATGCGGCCCAGGAACGCGGCGCGCTGCGCCGGATCGTCGATCGCCGCGCGGGCCAGCGGCTGCACGTTGCGCTGCCAGTCGTCGACGATGCCTTCGTACGCCATGCGCAGTTCCGCTGCCGGATCATCCGGCACGGCGTCCACCAGCATGCGGCTGCGCAGCCGCGCCTCGAACCCGTCGATGGCGCCGTATGCCGCGCTGGCGCCGTCGTCGGGCGCCTGCCGCAGGTTGGCGATCCGGGTGGCCAGCGCGTACGACTGCATGCGCAGCGAGCCGGCGATGTTGATTGCGCTCGCCTTGCCGGTCGACTGCTCGGTGAAGACCGACGCGACGACGATCACCGTCAGCGCAATCAGGGTGACCACGCCGAGGGCAACGCCGACCCGCACCAGGATCGACTGACTCCAGATTCGCCTGATCACACCCATTCGCGTCCGCTCCATCCGCGCAGAACCCCGACGATACCGGCGGCGACCGACCGCAGGTTCATCGAATTCAACCGGCTCTCATCCCCAACGGCGCGACGAGCCTACCTCCAAAGCAATAGACACCCTTGCCTCTGACGCGGAAGGGGCTGGTCGCGCTTGATCTGCATCAGCGAAATGCCGGTGACGCCGCCCTACGGTGCGAGCCGGACCGGTTGACAGTCGAATGTCGCCGGGGAGCCTTCGACCGCAACCAGCGCCAGCCGCGCGCATGAGGCCGGCGCTGGACAGCAGAGGCTCGATCGGAACGAGTCCTGAACCAAGGGAGAGCACATGGCAGCCACGCAACCGGCCGGATCCGCCCCGCGGCCCACCAGTTCGGTCGACATCGTCGACTGGCGACCCGAAGACCCGGCGTTCTGGGAGTCGACCGGCAAGCGCATCGCCAACCGCAACCTGTGGATCAGCGTGCCCAGCCTGCTCAACGGCTTCGCCGTATGGCTGATGTGGGGAATCATCACGGTGCAGATGCTGAACCTGGGATTCCCCTTCACCCAGGCGCAGCTGTTCACGCTGACCTCGATCGCCGGACTGGCCGGCGCGACGCTGCGCATCCCGGCCTCGTTCTTCATCCGCATTGCCGGCGGCCGCAACACGATCTTCCTGACCACCGCGCTGCTGATGATCCCCGCGCTCGGCACCGGCATCGCGCTGCAGGACAAGACCACGCCACTGTGGATGTTCCAGCTGCTCGCCCTGCTCTCCGGCATCGGCGGCGGCAACTTCGCCTGCTCGATGTCGAACATCAACACGTTCTTTCCGAAGAAGCAGCAGGGACTGGCGCTCGGCATCAACGCGGGGTTGGGCAACTTCGGCGTCACCACGATGCAGGTCGTGATCCCGCTGGTGATGACCACCGCGATCTTCGGCGCGCTGGGCGGCGACCCGATGACGCTGGTGAAGCCGTCGGGCACGCTGATCGGCAAGATCGACGCCGGCACGCCGACCTTCATCCAGAACGCGGGCTTCGTCTGGTTGCTGCTGCTGGTGCCGCTGGCCTTCGCCGGCTGGTTCGGCATGAACAACCTGCTGCCGATCTCGCCACACATCGGTTCGACCGCCGCCGCGCTGGGCCGGATCCTGCTGCTTTACGGCGTGGCGCTGGTGACGTCCGCGATCGGCCTGTACCTGTACCTGCCGGCCCCGACGGGCATTGGCGTGCTGAACATGTGGATTGCGCTGCCGCTGATCATCGTCGCCACGCTGTTCGCGATGAAACTGGTCGCCTTCGGCGACATGAAGGCGAACCTGCAGCGGCAGTTCGCGATCTTCAACGACAAGCACACGTGGTCGATGACCGCGCTGTACATCGTCACCTTCGGCTCGTTCATTGGCTTCTCGATGGCGCTGCCGCTGGCGATCACGGTCATCTTCGGTTTCTCGCACGTGCAGGGTGCCGACGGCGCCTGGCAGCACCTCCAGAACCCCAACGCGCCGAGCGCGCTGACCTTCGCCTGGATCGGCCCCTTCGTCGGCGCGCTGATCCGTCCCGTGGGTGGCTGGATCTCGGACAAGGTCGGCGGATCGATCGTCACCCAGGTGATCTCGGTGGCGATGGTGATCGCCTCGGCCGCGGTCGGCTACGTGATGATGCTGGCCTACGGCTCGAAGACGCCCGAACAGTACTTCTTCGTCTTCATCGTGCTGTTCATCGTCATCTTTGCCGCCAGCGGCATCGGCAACGGCTCGACCTTCCGAACGATCGGGGTCATCTACAACCGCGAGCAGGCCGGGCCTGTCCTCGGCTGGACCTCCGCGGTCGCGGCCTACGGCGCCTTTGTCGCGCCGCTGGTCATCGGCACGCAGGTTCGCGCCGGCACGCCGCAGTACGCGATGTACGGCTTCGCGGCCTTCTACGCCGCCTGCCTGCTGATCAACTGGTGGTTCTATCTGCGCAAGAACGCCTACGTGAAGAATCCGTAAGAGAGTGAACCTTGACAGGCGCACGGTGAAATGCCGGACAACCCGACCGCCTTGCCTTCACGTTTCGCGTTTCACCTTTCGCGTTTCATCAAGGAACTGAAATGAGCAACTTCCTCGACCGCATGCTGTTCTTCACCAAGGAGAAGGCGCCTTTCGCGAACGGCCACGGCGTCGTCACGCAGGAGGACCGGCGCTGGGAGGACGGCTACCGGAAGCGCTGGCAGCACGACAAGATCGTGCGCAGCACGCACGGCACCAACTGCACCGGCTCGTGCAGCTGGAAGATCTACGTCAAGGGCGGCATCGTCACCTGGGAGACGCAGCAGACCGACTACCCGCGTACCCGGCCCGACATGCCGAACCACGAGCCGCGCGGCTGCTCGCGTGGCGCCAGCTACTCCTGGTACCTGTATTCAGCCAACCGCGTGAAGTACCCGCTGGTGCGCGGGCGGCTGATCCGGCTGTGGCGCGCGGCGAGAAAGACGCTGAACCCGGTCGAGGCCTGGGCGTCGATCCAGAGCGACCCGGCCAAGCGCCGCGAGTACCAGGCCAAGCGCGGCCTCGGCGGCTTCATCCGCAGCAGCTGGGACGAGGTCAACGAGATCATCGCGGCGGCCAACGCCTACACGATCAAGACCCACGGCCCGGATCGCGTGATCGGCTTCTCGCCGATCCCGGCGATGTCGATGATCAGCTACGCCGCCGGCTCGCGGTACCTGTCGCTGATCGGCGGCGTGTGCATGAGCTTCTACGACTGGTACTGCGACCTGCCGCCGGCCAGCCCGCAGATCTGGGGCGAGCAGACCGACGTGCCCGAGTCCGCCGACTGGTACAACTCGACGTACATCATCGCCTGGGGCAGCAACGTGCCGCAGACGCGCACTCCGGACGCGCACTTCTTCACCGAGGTCCGCTACAAGGGCGCGAAGACGGTGGCGATCACGCCCGACTACTCGGAGGTCGCCAAGCTTTCCGACGTCTGGCTGCATCCGAAGCAGGGCACCGACGCCGCGCTGGGCATGGCGCTCGGCCACGTGATCCTCAAGGAATTCCATCTCGGCGCGAAGAAGTCGGAGTACTTCACCGAGTACGGCCGCCAGTACACCGACATGCCCTTGCTGGTGATGCTGAAGGCCGACGGCAACCGCTTCGTGCCCGACCGCTACCTGCGCGCCTCGGACTTCGACGACAAGCTCGACCAGGGCAACAACCCGGACTGGAAGACGGTCGCCGTCGACGAGGCCACCGGCCAGATCGTGCTGCCGAACGGCTCGATCGGCTTCCGCTGGGGCGAACAGGGCGACAACGTCGGCAAGTGGAATCTCGAGAAGCGCGAGGTGCGCAGCGGCGGCGAGACGAAGCTCGCGCTGACGCTGCTCGGCGCCGAAGGCGCGGCGACGACACCGGTGGCGTTTCCCTATTTCGGCGGCGTGGAGAACGAGCACTTCACCGCCAACCCGCTGAAGGACGTGCTGGTTCGCAACGTGCCTTCGCGCACCGTGAGGCTCGGCGGCCAGGACGTGCGCGTCGCCACGGTGTTCGATCTGCTGGCGGCCAATTACGGCGTCGACCGCGGCCTCGGCGGCGACCATCTCGGCACGTCGTACGACGACAACGCGCCGTACACGCCCGCCTGGCAGGAAAGCATCACCGGCGTGTCGCGCGCGGCAGTCATCCGCCTGGCGCGCGAGTTCGCCGAGAACGCGCACAAGACGCGCGGCAAGTCGATGGTGATCATCGGCGCGGCGATGAACCACTGGTACCACGCCGACATGAACTACCGCGGCGTCATCAACATGCTGATGATGTGCGGCTGCATCGGCCAGAGCGGTGGCGGCTGGGCGCACTACGTGGGCCAGGAGAAGCTGCGGCCGCAGACCGGCTGGGTGCCGCTGGCGTTCGCCACCGACTGGGTGCGACCGCCACGGCAGCAGAACTCGACCAGCTTCTTCTACGCGCACACCGACCAGTGGCGCTACGAGAAACTGACGGTCGACGAGATCCTGTCGCCGCTGGCCGACAAGGGCCAGTTCGCCGGCAGCCTGGTCGACTTCAACGCCCGCTCGGAGCGCATGGGCTGGCTGCCTTCGGCGCCGCAATTGCAGACCAACCCGCTGCAGGTGTGCCGCGACGCCGCTGCGGCGGGTATGGAGCCGAAGGACTACGCGGTGAAGTCGCTCAAGGACGGCTCACTGAAGCTGTCGTGCCTCGATCCCGACGAGCCGGCCAACTGGCCGCGCAACCTGTTCGTGTGGCGCTCGAACCTGCTCGGCTCCTCGGGCAAGGGACACGAGTACTTCCTCAAGCACCTGCTCGGCACCAGCCACGGCGTGCTCGGCAAGGACCTCGGCGAGGAAGGCGCCGTCAAGCCGGTCGACGTGAAGTGGCACGACCACGGTCCGCAGGGCAAGCTCGACCTGCTGGTGACGATCGACTTCCGCCTCAGCACGACCTGCCTGTACTCGGACATCGTGCTGCCCACCGCCACCTGGTACGAGAAGAACGATCTGAACACCTCCGACATGCACCCGTTCATCCACCCGCTGTCCACGGCGGTGGATCCGGCCTGGCAGGCGCGTTCGGACTGGGAGATCTTCAAGGGCATCGCGAAGAAGTTCTCCGAGGTCTGCGTCGGCCACCTTGGCGTGGAGAAGGACCTCGTGCTGGTGCCGACGCTGCACGACACGCCGACCGAGCTGGCGCAGCCGATCGACGTCAAGGACTGGATGAAGGGCGAGGCCGACCTGATCCCGGGCAAGACCGGCCCGCAGATGGTGCCGGTCGAGCGCGACTATCCGAACGTCTTCAAGCGCTTCACCGCGCTCGGCCCGCTGATGACCAAGGTCGGCAACGGCGGCAAGGGAATCGCGTGGAACACCGCCGACGAGGTCGAGGCGCTGAAGGCACTGAACGGCGCGGTCACCGAACCCGGCGCCACGCTGGGCATGGCAAAGATCGAAACCGACATCGACGCCAGCGAGGTGATCCTGATGCTGGCGCCGGAGACCAACGGCCACGTCGCGGTCAAGGCGTGGGAGGCGCTCGGCAAGATCACCGGCCTCGACCACAAGCACCTCGCCCTGCACCGCGAGGACGAGAAGATCCGCTTCCGCGACATCCAGGCGCAGCCGCGCAAGATCATTTCTTCGCCCACCTGGTCCGGCCTCGAAAGCGAAAAGGTCTCCTACAACGCCGGCTACACCAACGTGCACGAACTGATCCCGTGGCGCACGCTCACCGGGCGCCAGCAGTTCTACCAGGACCACGCGTGGATGCGCGCGTTCGGCGAAGGCTTCTGCCTGTACCGGCCGCCGGTCGACATGAAGGCGGTGCACCCGGTCAAGGGCCACAAGCCGAACGGCAATGCGGAGGTGGTGCTGAACTTCATCACGCCGCACCAGAAGTGGGGCATCCACTCCACCTACACCGACAACCAGATCATGCTGACGCTGAACCGCGGCGGCCCGGTGGTCTGGCTCTCGGAGGCCGACGCCCAGTCGGTCGGCATCGTCGACAACGACTGGATCGAGCTCTACAACTCCAACGGCGCCATCGCCGCCCGCGCAGTGGTCAGCCAGCGCGTCAATCCCGGCATGTGCATGATGTATCACGCGCAGGAGAAGATCGTGAACACCCCCGGCTCGGAAATCACCGGCCAGCGCGGCGGCATCCACAACTCGGTGACGCGCGCGGTGCTCAAGCCGACGCACATGATCGGCGGCTACGCGCAGCAGAGCTACGGCTTCAACTACTACGGCACGATCGGCACCAACCGCGACGAGTTCGTGATCGTGCGCAAGATGGCCAAGGTCGACTGGCTCGACACGCCCGCGCCCGATGCGATGGCGCAGGCCGCAGCGGCAGCCAATGCCTGAAAGACATTTGCCACGGATACACGCGGATCGACACCGATGAAGAGCGAGTCGTCTGCTTTCAATCCGTGTTCATCCGTGTTCATCCGTGGCGAAATCATCTGCTCTTAAAGGACGCCTCATGAAAGTCAGAGCCCAGATCGGCATGGTGCTGAACCTCGACAAGTGCATCGGCTGCCACACCTGTTCGGTCACCTGCAAGAACGTGTGGACCAACCGCACGGGGATGGAGTACGCCTGGTTCAACAACGTCGAGACCAAGCCCGGCATCGGCTACCCGAAGGAGTGGGAGAACCAGGACAAGTGGAACGGCGGCTGGGTGCGCAAGCGCAACGGCGCGCTGCAGCCGCGCCAGGGCGGCAAGGCGCGCATCCTGATGAACATCTTCGCCAACCCCAATCTGCCGGAGATCGACGACTACTACGAGCCGTTCGACTTCGACTACGACCACCTGCAGAGCGCGCCCGAGATGACCGCGGCGCCGACCGCCAGGCCGCGCAGCCTGATCACCGGCGAGCGGATGGAGAAGATCGAGTGGGGGCCGAACTGGGAGGAGATCCTCGGCGGCGAGTTCTCCAAGCGCTCGAAGGACGCCAACTTCGCCGAGATGGAAAAGAAGATCTACGGCGAGTTCGAGCAGACCTTCATGATGTACCTGCCGCGGCTGTGCGAGCACTGCCTGAACCCGACCTGTGTGGCCTCCTGCCCGTCGGGCTCGATCTACAAGCGCGAGGAAGACGGCATCGTGCTGGTCGACCAGGACAAGTGCCGCGGCTGGCGCATGTGCGTCTCCGGCTGCCCGTACAAGAAGATCTACTACAACTGGGCCACCGGCAAGGCCGAGAAGTGCATCTTCTGCTATCCGCGCATCGAGGCCGGCCAGCCGACCGTTTGCTCGGAGACCTGCGTCGGCCGCATCCGCTACCTCGGCGTGCTGCTCTATGACGCCGACCGCATCGAGGAAGCCGCCTCGCGTCGAGCACGGCAAGAACCTGTACGACGCCCAGCTGCAGATCTTCCTCGACCCGAACGACCCGGCGGTGATCGAGCAGGCGCGCAGGGACGGCGTGCCGGATGCCTGGCTGGCCGCGGCACGCAATTCGCCCGTCTACAAGATGGCGGTCGACTGGCGGGTGGCGCTGCCGCTGCACCCCGAGTACCGCACGCTGCCGATGGTCTGGTACATCCCGCCGCTGTCGCCGGTCCAGGCGCGCGTCGAGGCCGGGGCGATCGAGATGAAGGGCGAGATCCCGGACGTCTCCAGCCTGCGCATCCCGCTCAAGTACCTGGCAAACCTGCTCACCGCCGGCGACGAAGCGCCGGTGGCTCGTGCCCTCGAGCGGATGCTGGCGATGCGCGCCTTCATGCGCGGCCGCCATGTCGACGGCGTCGACCGGCCCGAGATCCTGCAGCAGGCCGGCATCACGCAGGCCGAGGTCGAGGACATGTACCGGATCATGGCGATCGCCAACTACGAGGATCGCTTCGTCATTCCGACGACGCACCGCGAGTACGCGGAGGACGCCTTCGACCTGCGCGGCTCGTGCGGTTTCTCGCTCGGCAACGCAGCCGACGAGAAGACCGGCGTGAAGAGCCTGTTCGGGTCGAAGCGCAAGGTCATCAAGATCAAGGCGGAGGCGTGATGGCTGCCAACGACAACCGGCCCGCCATCGTTCTGCGCGCACTGGCGCGGCTGCTCGACTACCCGGGCGCCGCGCTCATCGAGCACCTCGACGAACTGAGCGCGGCGCTGTCGGCCGCGCCGGTGAAGCCGCTGCGGCGTGCCGGCGTCGCACCGCTGCTCGACCGTCTGGCCGCATCGGACCTGCTCGATGCGCAGGAGCTGTACATCGACACGTTCGACCGTGGCCGGCGCACTTCGCTGAACCTCTTCGAGCACGTCCACGGCGACTCCCGTGACCGTGGCCAGGCGATGGTCGATCTGCTCGAGATGTACCGGGCCGCCGGTATCGAGTTCGACACCGACCAGCTGCCCGACTACCTGCCGGCGTTCCTCGAATACCTGTCCCTGCTGCCGGCGCGCGAGGCGCGTGGGCACCTGGCGGAGGTCACGCACCTGGTGCGCGCCATCGGCGGCGCGCTGGCCCGGCGCAACTCCGATTACGCGGGCGCGCTCGACCTGCTGCTGGCACTGGCCGGCGAGCCGCCGCTCGGCGCCGACGCGGCCGACGAAGACGACACCTCCTTCGCCGCCATCGATGCGGCCTGGCTCGACGCACCGGTCGACTTCATGGGCGCCGCGGCGCCCTGCCCGACCGCGCCGCGCCCGGCAACCGAACAACCGATCCAGTTCCAGCGGAGAGTGGCATGACGACGTCGTTTCATTTCCTCGCCTTCGGCATCTATCCGTACGTCTGCCTGGCGGTCTTCCTGATCGGCAGCCTGATCCGCTTCGACCGCGAGCAGTACACGTGGAAGTCGGACTCCAGCCAGATGCTGCGTACCGGCCAGCTGCGGGTCGGTTCCAACCTCTTCCACATCGGCATCCTCGGCATCTTCTTCGGCCACCTTTTCGGCCTGCTGACGCCGATTCCCGTCTTTCACGCGCTCGGCGTCGAGGCGCCGGCCAAGCAGATGCTGGCCATCGTCGCCGGCGGGTCGGCAGGCTTCGTGATGCTTATCGGGCTCATCATCCTGATGCACCGCCGCTACACCGAGCCGCGCATCAAGGCCACCACGACGACCATGGACTGGGTCGTGCTGTGGCTGCTCGCCGTGCAGCTGACGCTCGGCCTCGTGTCGCTCTACTTCTCGTGGCAGCACCGCGATGGCGGCGAGATGCTCAAGCTGATGACCTGGGCACAGCACGTCGTCCTGTTGCGCGCCGATGCCGCCCTGTACATCACGGACGTCGCTCCCATCTTCAAGCTGCACCTGGTCCTGGGCATGACGATCTTCCTCGTCTTCCCGTTCTCGCGGCTGGTGCACATCTGGAGCGGATTCGCGGCGCTGACCTACCTTGGCCGCGCCTACCAGGTCGTTCGCGCACGGCGCTGACGATGCTCGTCCAGGACATCCGCGACCGCCTGCTTGCGCGCGCCCGCGAGCTCGGCCTCGAAGGCGACAGCGAGGAGCGGCTCCTCGACGCGCTGCTCGACCGCGAGGTGCAGGCGCCGCTGCCGACCGAGGCCGACTGCCTCGCCTTCTATCACGAGCATCCGGACCTCTTCCGCAGCGGCGACCTGGTCGAGGCCGACCACATCCTGTTCGCGGTCACCGACGGCGTGCGGCTGATCGAGCTGCGCCAGCGCGCGCAGCAGGTGCTGGACTCGGCGCGCGCGGACCCGGCGCGCTTCGCGGCTCTGGCACTCGACTACTCGAACTGCCCGTCGGCGCAGGTCGGCGGCAATCTCGGCCAGCTTTCGCGCCGCGACGTGGTGCCGGAGTTCTGGCAGGCCGTCACGTCTTTTGCCGGCATCGGCGTCTTGCCGACGCTGGTCGAGACGCGCTACGGACTGCACGTGGTGCGCGTGACGCGGCGCATCGAGGGGCGCGCCCTGCCCTACGACACGGTGCGGCCGCGGATCGCTGCGCGGCTCGCCGAGCGCGGCCTCGAGCACGCGCTGCGCGATTACGCCCATGGGCTGCTGCACCAGGCCGCGCACCACGATCACTGAGTCGACCGCGATGCCTGAAGGCGATTTGCCCCGGAACAACCTGCAGCACCGGCACCAGCGGACCTGTGCCCGATGACGACAAGCACGCCGGACACCGTTGCCTTCGTGTCGCACCTGCCGTTGTTCAGGGAACTGTCGGACGGCGAGCGCGAGCGGATCGCCGAGCGCACACGCCAGCTCCGGCTGGCCCGCGGCGAGACATTGTTCCGACGCGGCGAGCCCGCCGCAGGCACTTACATCGTCGCGTACGGACAGATCAAGCTGTCGCTCGTCTCGCCCACCGGCGTGGAAAAGGTGGTCGAGATCATCGGTCCCGGCCAGAGTTTCGGCGAAGCCGTGATGTTCCTCGATGCACCGCACGTCGTCACCGCGCAGGCCCTCGGCGACAGCCTGCTGCTGATGGTGCCCAAGGAGACGATCTTCGAGAACATCGACCGCGATCCGGCCTTCGCCCGCCGCATGCTGGCCGGCATGGCGCGCCGGCTGCACCAGCTGGTCGCCGACGTGGAGGCGTACACCACTCGCTCCGGGACCGAGCGGTTCATCGGGTTCCTGCTGCACGACTGCGCGCCGACGGCCGCGGACGAAGCTTCTTTGCAGTCAACACCGGGCGCCGTCGACATCGAGCTGCCGGTCGCCAAGGGCGTCATCGCCTCGCGGCTGAACCTGACCCAGGAACACCTGTCGCGCATCCTCCACGACCTCGCCACGCTCGGGCTCATCGAAGTGCACGGCCGGCACATCCGCGTGCGCGACCTCGAGCGCCTGCGCCAGCTTGCGTCCTGACGACACGATGAATGCGAGCGGCAGGAATCCGTCAGGCATGAGTCCCAATGCCCCGCCGGCGCGCGAGGCGTGAGGCTCGGCCTCGCGTCCCGCGCAGCGACTACCCCTTCAAACTGCCGGAGCCAAGACCATGGCGATGACGGACAAAGGAAAGAGCTACTCGGTCCTGACGATGAACACGTTGGCCTTCACGGTCAACTTCGCCATCTGGACCATGTTCTCGATCATCGGCATCCGGATCAAGAGAGAACTCGGGCTGAACGAAACCGAGTTCGGCCTGCTGGTGGCCACGCCGATCCTGACCGGTTCGCTGATTCGCCTGCCGCTGGGCATCCTCACCGATCGCTACGGCGGCCGCATCGTTTTTTTCATCCAGATGCTGCTGGTCGCGATCCCGACCTACGGCCTGGCCTTCGCCACCCAATACTGGCAGTACCTCGTCATCGGCCTGTTCGTCGGCCTGGCCGGCGGCTCGTTTGCGGTCGGCATCGCCTACACCTCGGCGTGGTTCCCGAAGGAGAAGCAGGGCACCGCGATGGGCATCTTCGGTGCCGGCAATGCCGGCGCCGCGGTCACCAACCTGGCGGCGCCGCTGATCGTGGTGGCCTTCGGCTGGCGCATGGTGCCGCAGGTCTACTCGGTCGCGATGCTGGTGATGGCGATCGTGTTCTGGTTCTTCACCTACCCGGATCCCAAGCTCGAACAGCGCAAGGCGAAGAAGCAGCACCTCACGCTTGGCCAGCAACTGGCGCCGCTTGCCGAAGCCCGCGTGTGGCGCTTCGGCCTGGCGTACTACTTCGTTTTCGGGGGTTTCGTTGCGCTGGCGCTGTGGCTGCCGAAGTACTACATCGGCGAATACGGGCTCGACCTGAAAACCGCCGCCTTCATCACCATGTTCTTCACCCTGCCCTCGGGCCTGATTCGCGCGCTCGGCGGCTGGGTCTCCGATCGCTGGGGCGGCGACACGGTGACCTGGTGGGTGTTCTGGGTGTCGATCGTCTGCCTGTTCTTTCTCTCCTATCCGCCGACGACGCTGATCGTTCACGGCATCAAGGGCGACGTCAGCGTCGAGATCGCGGTTGGCGTCGTGCTGTTCACCGTGCTGGTGTTCATCGTCGGCATCGCGCAGGGCATCGGCAAGGCCAGCGTCTACCGCAGCCTTGCCGACCACTACCCGGAGAACATGGGCTCGGTCGGCGGCCTGGTCGGCGTCATCGGCGGCCTGGGCGGCTTCTCCCTGCCGATCATGTTCGGCATCGCCGCCGATGCCACCAACGTGCGCAGCAGCGCCTTCATGCTGATGTACGCCGTGCTGGCCGGCGTGATGATCTGGACCTGGGCGGCCGCACGCAACGAACGGCGGGAGATCCTCGAGAAAGACACCCGGCTGCGCGACCAGCTGGTCGAAGGCCAGCTGCTTGCGCCGCAGGCCACGCGCGGCGGCTGGCTCGCCGGCTGGCGGCCGGACGACGAGCAGTTCTGGCAGGCAGCCGGCCGGCGCATCGCCCTGCGCAACCTGGCCTTCTCGATGCCGGCGCTGTTCCTGTCCTTCGCGGTGTGGATGGTGTGGAGCGTGGTCGTCATCGAGCTGCCGAAGATCGGCTTCAATTTCAGCACCAGCGAACTGTTCTGGCTGGCCGCTTTGCCGGGTCTGTCGGGCGCCGGATTGCGGCTGGCGTATTCGTTCGTGGTGCCGATCTTCGGCGGAAGGAATTTCACCGTGTTCAGCACCGCGTCGCTGCTGCTGCCGGCGCTGTGGATGGCGCTCGCCGTGCAGGATCCGAATACCAACTACGCGGTGTTCGTGGCGATCGCGCTGCTGTGCGGCCTCGGCGGCGGCAACTTCTCGGCCAGCATGGCCAACATCAGCTTCTTCTTTCCGAAGCGGATGCAGGGCACGGCGCTCGGCTGGAACGCGGGCGCCGGCAACCTGGGCGTCGGCGTGATGCAGGCGGTCGTGCCGGTCAGCATCTATGGCGGGGCGCTGGCCGTCATGGGCGGTGGACCCCAGGCCTACAGCGATCCGGCCGTCAGCCAGGTGTGGCTGCAGAACGCCGGCTACATCTGGGTGCCGTTCATCCTGCTGGCCACGCTGGCCGCGTGGCTGGGCATGAACAACATCCGCGACGTGCGGGCCACGTTCCGCGAGCAGGCCGCGATCTTCCGCCGCAAGCACTCCTGGATGCTGGGCTGGCTCTACGGAGGCACGTTCGGCTCGTTCATCGGTTTCGCGGCCGCCTTTCCGACCCTGCTGGCCACGCAGTTCCCCGACTCCGGGTTGCTGAAGTACGCCTTCCTTGGACCGCTGCTCGGTGCGCTGATCCGGCCGCTCGGAGGCTGGTTCTCGGATCGCGTCGGCGGTGGCCGGGTGACTTTCTGGAACTTCGTGGTCATGTTCGCCGCGTCGCTGGCGGTATTCGGATTCCTCCCCGACGGCGCGAGTCCCGGGAATGCCGGCGCGTTCTTCTGGGCCTTCGTGCTGCTCTTCCTGACCACCGGCATCGGCAACGGGTCGGTCTTCCGCATGGTGCCGAGCGTATTCCTTGCGCTGCACACGCTGTGGGCGAGGGGCAAGGGTGACGAGGCCATGGCAAGGGCGAAGCGCGAGGGAGAGATCGAGGCGTCAGTGGCCCTCGGATTCACGGCCGCCATCGCCGCGCTCGGGCTGTTCTTCATTCCGATGGCCGTGGGCGTGTCTCTGGCGACGACCGGCAGCCCGCACGCAGCCTGGTACGTGTTCATCGCGTTCTATCTGAGTTGCGTTCTCGGCACCTGGTACTGGTACCGGCGCAAGGATGCCGAGATTCACTGCCAGTAAAGATCACACCATCGTTGACACGGCTCAAGGAGCCGGCGCGACGCTGTGGTGACACTTGCGGGCTAGGTCGGCGCCGGCCGCAACCCGGTCCGTGCGGGGCGGGGCCTCGCGAAACCCACTGCCGATGAGCGAGACGAAACCGCTTCTGCCACTGCCGTCGCTGTTCCTCAAGGGCCGCGCGCTGAAGCCCATCGTGCAGGGAGGAATGGGCGTGGGTATTTCGGCGCACCGCCTGGCCGGCACGGTCGCGGCCAACAATGCGGTCGGTACGCTCGCGTCGGTCGACCTGCGACGCCACCATCCCGACCTGATGGCGAAGACCACGAACATCGGTGCCGGCGAAAGCGCGAAGGCGGCGATCAATGCGGCCAACCTCGAAGCGCTCGACCGCGAGATCGGCGCCGCACGCCGGATCGCCGCCGGCGCCGGGCTGCTGGCGGTCAACGTCATGCGCGCCGTGGCCGAATACGCCGCCTACGTCCGCCAGGCCTGCGCCAGCGGCATCGACGCCATCGTCGTCGGTGCCGGCCTGCCTCTCGACCTGCCCGAACTGACGTCCGATCACCCGCGCGTGGCGCTGGTGCCGATCCTGTCCGACTCACGCGGCATCGCGCTGATCCTCAAGAAATGGGAACGCAAGGGCCGGCTGCCCGATGCGATCGTCATCGAGCATCCGAAGCATGCCGGCGGACATCTTGGCGCGGCGCGAATCGAGGACATCGGCGATCCGCGCTTCGAGTTCGAGCAGGTGCTCCCCGAGGCGCGCGCGCTGCTGCGCTCGATCGGCGCCGAGGACAAGGTTCCGCTCATTCCCGCCGGCGGCATCAACACGCCCCAGCGCGTCCGCCAGCTGTTTGCGCTCGGCGCTTCGGCGGTGCAGGTCGGCACCGCATTCGCAGTCACCGAGGAATGCGACGCCCACCCCGAGTTCAAGCGCGTACTGGCGGAGGCAAGACCGGAAGACATCGTCGAGTTCATCAGCGTGGCCGGCCTGCCGGCGCGTGCCGTGCTGACCCCGTGGCTGGCGAACTACCTGCGTCTGGCGCCGAAGCTGCAGGCCAAGGCGGCCGCGCGCGGCCCGAAACGCTGCACGATGGTCTTCGACTGCCTGGCCCAGTGCGGGTTGCGCGACGGCATCGCCAAGATCGGCCAGTTCTGCATCGATCATCAGCTCGCCGCCGCGCTGCGTGGCGACGTGATGAGCGGCCTGTTCTTCCGCGGTGACGGCAGACTGCCCTTTGGCAGTCAGATCCGCCCGGTACGGGAACTGATCAGCTTCCTGCTCGGCGAGACCGACTCCGCCGCCAGGGTGGGCGCGAATCCTGCTCCAGTACTTGCCACCGTCTGAGGACGCGGCCGGACAGGTCGCCGGCACGACGGTGGCCATGAAACGCCAACGACTGCCCGCTTCATGTATGAAGCGCTGAAGGCGCTGCACGTGGCCTGCGTGATCGCCAGCGGCGCAGGCTTCCTCGCCCGCGCCGGGATGATGCTCGCCGACTCGCCGCTTCTGCTGGCCCGCTGGGTGCGCATCGCACCGCACGTGGTCGACACCCTGCTGCTCGCAACGGCGATCGCGATGGCAGTGCTCGCCCGGCTGTCGCCGATCGCGCATTCCTGGCTGGCGGCCAAGATCGGCGGGCTGCTCGCCTATATCGTGCTTGGCACCATCGCGCTGCGCCGAGGGCGGACGAAGCGAATCCGCGTAGCGGCCCTGCTCGCCGCGCTGCTGGTGTTTGGATACATCGTCGGCACCGCGTTGCAGCGCGATCCGCTGTGGCTTCTGCATGCCGGCTGAGCGCCCACCGTTCGGCGAGGCGGCGCTTGATCCAGATCAACGCGTACCGGGATCGGCATTGCACATGCTCCGTGCAGGAACCGCACACTGCGCGCCTGCTGACCCACGACCACGGCTGATGCCGCTGCGGGAGGACTCGTGGCCCTGATCGATTTCCGTACCCCCGCGGCCGGCTTCGACCAGCCGCTCGAGCTCTGGCTGGCCTGCCACGACCGCGTGCGGCGGATGGCCAGCCTGCTCGAACGGTTGCACGAACACATGAAGGACAAGGGCGCGGACGATGCAGCGCAGGTGACTGCCACTTCGATCCGCCGCTACTTCGACGAGGCCGCCCCGCGCCACCACGAGGACGAGGAGATCGATCTGTTCCCGCTCTTGCGGCGCCTTCTGCCGCAAAGAGCCCCAGCCGACCAGGCGACAGTCACGGCGGCGCTGGACCGGCTCGAGAACGAGCACGTCGAGCTGGGCAAACTATGGCAGCAAGTGCGCGCAACGCTGCTCGCCATCGAAGCCGGCCAACCGGCGCTGCTCGATCGAGGTCTCGTGCAACGGTTTGCAAACAGCTATCGCGAGCACTGCGAGATCGAGGACACGGTCATCGCTGCGGCACTCCAGCGCTGCCTCGCCGGCGAGGACCTCGACGCGCTGGGTCAATCGATGGCCGAGCGGCGAGGCGTGGACTGGACGCACCTGCACAGCAGCCGAAACGGCAGCAAGCCGTAATTCCTGTCGACTGAGCCTGCCGGAGACGACCTCGGGCGGTACCGCCTTGACGCCGGCAATCTCGCGTCCGGCGCGTGGCACCCGGCTGGCTCTTATCGGAGTTCGAACACGGGAGACACGCGCGGCGAACGAGGCCGCGGCAGCACGCGACCCGAGTGTTCATCGTTCCGGCGCGCAGTCGGCTCAGAGGTAGGCGATCAGGCGGCCGGCGGCGAGCACCGCCAGCAGCAGCACCAGCGAGGCCAGCGCCTGCAGCCGCGCCACTGCGTCGTGGCCGCGCACGCCGCCACGCAGATGAAAGACGGCTGCATTGAGCCCGGCGATCAGGATCAGCACCAACTTGACCTGGAATGCCGGATGGACCGCCAATTCGTTCGCCGACGGAATGAACAGCAGCGCACCCGAAATCGCCGCGCAGGCAAAAGCGATGAGGGCCGTGCGCAGCGCGAGCCGCGCCAGAGGCACCACCCCGATCGCGCTCGCCACGCCAAAGACGCGCAGTTCGAACAGCAGCACGCTGCCGATGAGCGCCGCGAAGCTGGCGATGTGCACCGTCTCCAGCAGCGGATACGCCCATACCGAGTCGCGGATCGCCTCGGCGATGCGCGATGCTTCAAGCGCAGCCAGCATCTCCATTCCGCCTGCCGCCATCATCGGTACCGGCCGCCTCCGCCCTCACCCGCCCATCAAGGGCGAAGGCACCAACGTCTCAAGTGCGGGTGTCTCCTACTTCTTGCCGCCGAGCAGCGAACCAAGCACGCCGCGCAGCACCTGGCGCGCGACGGCCGAGCCAGCCGAGCGCGCCGCACTCTTGGCGGCTGCCTCGACCATGCCCTCGCGGCGCCCGCCGCGGGGACCCGTGGAGCCGAACAGGATGTCGCTGATGCCACCGAGCAAGCCGCCGCCGGCCGGCGCCGCAGTGGCCGGCGCTCCCTTCGCTCCCGGCGCCGGCGCCGCCTCGGCGCGCGCCTTCAGTCGTTCAAACGCTGATTCGCGGTCGACCGCCTTCTCGTAGACCCCGGCGACCAGCGAGCGGTTGATCAGCGCGCGCCGCTCGTTCACTTCGATCGGCCCGATCTGCGAG
Organism: uncultured beta proteobacterium; assembly: GCA_963847675.1. Classification (GTDB taxonomy): domain Bacteria; phylum Pseudomonadota; class Gammaproteobacteria; order Burkholderiales; family Burkholderiaceae_F; genus JADJWR01. Next base: position 217,472 of record CAWKAP010000005.1, on the reverse strand, counting down.
GCCGGCGGCAGCACGAACGCGCGTTCGGTGATGCCCGGCGTTCCCTTGGCGTCGAGCAGCGAGACGAGCGCCTCGCCGACGCCGAGCTCGAGGATCGCCCGCTCGATGTCGAGCCCGGGATTCGGGCGCATCGTCTGCGCGACCGATTTCACCGCCTTCTGGTCGCGCGGCGTGAACGCGCGCAGCGCATGCTGCACGCGGTTGCCGAGCTGGCCGAGCACCTTCTCCGGGACGTCGAGCGGGTTCTGGGTGACGAAGTACACGCCCACGCCCTTGGAGCGGATCAGCCGCACGACCAGTTCGACCTTTTCCAGCAGCGCCTGCGGCGCGTCGGCAAACAGCAGGTGGGCCTCGTCGAAGAAGAACACCAGCTTCGGCTTGTCCCGGTCGCCGACCTCGGGCAGGTTCTCGAACAGCTCCGACAGCAGCCACAGCAGGAAGCTGGCATACAGCCGGGGATTGTTCATCAGCTTGTCGGCGGCGAGGATGTTGATCACCCCCTTGCCGTCAGCCGTCTGCATCAGGTCCTCGATGTTCAGCATCGGCTCGCCGAAGAACTTCTCGGCACCCTGCTCCTCGAGTTGCAGCAGGCCGCGCTGGATCGCGCCGACCGAGGCCGGCGAGACGTTGCCGTACTGGGTCTTGAACTGCGCCGCGTTGTCGCCGACGTACTGCACCATCGCGCGCAGGTCCTTCAGATCGAGCAGCAGCATGCCGTTGTCGTCGGCGATCTTGAAGGTCAGGGTCAGCACGCCTTCCTGCGTGTCGTTCAGCCCGAGCAGGCGCGAGATCAGCAGCGGCCCCATGTCGGATACGGTGGCGCGCACCGGGTGGCCCTGCTCGCCCCACACGTCCCACAGCGTGACCGGGAAACCCTGCCACTTCGGCTCGTCGAGTCCGAGACGCTGCAGTCGCTCGCTCATCTTCGGGCTCGGCTGGCCGGGCCGGGCGATGCCGGTCAGGTCCCCCTTCACGTCGGCCATGAACACCGGCACGCCGATCGACGAGAAGCGCTCGGCCAGCACCTGCAGCGTGATCGTCTTGCCGGTGCCGGTAGCGCCGGTGATGCAGCCGTGCCGGTTGGCGAGCGCCGGAAGCAGCGCAAGTTCGTTCTCGCCCGCCTTGGCGATGATCAGCGGTTCAGCCATCGTTTCCTCCCGGGTTGTCGTTCTTTTGCCTGATTGCGCAGCGCAGTCACGCGCAACGCCGCGGCATCAGGGCGTGCCGATGCACACCGAATGTTAGACTCGCCGCCCTCTGAAAGGCAGCACCGCAAACGCCATGGCCGGTCATTCCAAATGGGCCAACATCCAGCACCGCAAGAACCGCCAGGACGCCAAGCGCGGTTCGCTGTGGACCAAGATCATCCGTGAAGTGACCGTCGCCGCGCGCGACGGCGGCCCCGAAGCCGACATGAATCCGCGGCTTCGCCTTGCGCTGGACAAGGCGCGGCTGGGCAACGTGCCGAAGGACAAGCTGCAGGCGGCGATTGCGCGCGGCAGCGGCAAGCTCGAAGGCGTCACGTACGAGGAGATCCGCTACGAGGGCTACGGCATCGGCGGCGCGGCGGTGATGATCGACTGCATGACCGACAACCGCACCCGCACCGCGGCCGAAGTGCGCCACGCGCTGACCAAGCACGGCGGCAACCTCGGCACCGACGGTTCGGTGGCCTTCATGTTCAAGCACTGCGGGCAGTTCCTGTTCGCCCCCGGCACCTCGGAAGACAAGGTCATGGAGGCGGCGCTGGAGGCCGGCGCCGAGGACGTGCTCGCCAACGACGACGGCTCGGTCGAAGTGATCTGCGCGCCCGGCGATTTCGCCGCGGTCAAGGAGGGGCTGGAGAAGGCCGGCCTGTCGCCCGAGGTGGCCGAGGTCACGATGAAAGCCGCGGCGGAGACCGCGCTCGCCGGCGACGATGCCGCCCGGATGCAGAAGCTCCTCGACGCGCTCGACGACCTGGACGACGTGCAGGCCGTGTACACGACGGCGGCGATGGATCAATGAAGATCCTCGTCATCGGCTCCGGCGGGCGCGAGCATGCGCTGGCATGGCGGCTGGCGCGGTCGCCGCGGGTCACCACGGTGCTGGTCGCGCCCGGCAACGGCGGCACGGCGCGCGGCACGACGGGACCGAGCGCCAGGATCAGGAACGTCAGCACCACCGACATCGACGCGCTGGCTGAACTGGCGACGAAGATGGACGTCGGACTGACCGTGGTCGGACCCGAGGCGCCGCTTGCGGCGGGCATCGTCGACGTCTTCCGCGGCCGCGGCCTGCGCATCTTCGGGCCGACCCAGGCCGCCGCGCAGCTCGAAAGCTCGAAGGACTTCGCCAAGCGCTTCATGAAGCGGCACGGCATCCCGACCGCCGAGTCCGAGACCTTCAGCGACGCGGCTGCCGCGCACGACTACGTGAACCGCCGCGGCGCGCCGATCGTCGTCAAGGCCGACGGACTGGCCGCCGGCAAGGGCGTGGTGGTGGCGCAGACGCCGGACGAGGCGCACGCGGCGATCGATGCGATGCTGGTCGACAACCGCATGGGCGACGCCGGCGCACGGGTGGTGATCGAGGACTTCCTCGACGGCGAGGAAGCCAGCTTCATCGTGATGAGCGACGGCCAGCACGTGCTGGCGCTCGCCTCCAGCCAGGACCACAAGCGGCTGCGCGACGGCGACGTGGGACCCAACACCGGCGGCATGGGCGCGTATTCGCCCGCGCCGATCGTGACGCCGACGATCCACGCCCGCGTGCTGCGCGAAATCATCCTGCCCACCGTGCAGGGCATGGCGGCCGACGGCATCCAGTACACCGGCTTCCTGTATGCGGGGCTGATGATCGACGCCAAGGGCAATCCGCGCACCCTCGAGTTCAACTGCCGCCTGGGGGACCCGGAGACGCAGCCGATCATGCTGCGGCTGAAGTCGGATCTCGTCGACCTGCTCGAGCATGCGCTCGACGGCACGCTCGACGAGGTCGAGGCCGAATGGGACCGCCGCACCGCGCTTGGCGTCGTGCTCGCCGCGGCCGGTTACCCGGATGCACCGCGCAAGGGCGACCCGGTGATGGCGCTGCCGAACGATACGGAGGACTGCGTCGTCTTCCACGCCGGCACGCAACTCGTCGAGGGGCAGCTCGTCACCAGCGGCGGGCGCGTGCTGACCGTAACCGCGCTCGGCGACAGCGTGCGGGCGGCGCAGCGGCGCGCGTACGACGCCGTGGCGCAGGTTCGCTTCGCCGGGCAGCAGTGCCGCACCGACATCGGCCATCGCGCGATGAACCGGCGGCCGACCCCGGGCCCGCGCGACTGACGCGCAGTCGAACCGAGTGAAGATCGAGATGACGGCGGCGGCGCTGCCTGTGAGCTTCGCCCGGTCCGGTCCCCAAGGCGCTCCGGCGCCGTCACAGCCGCCGCCGGCGGCATCAATCTTCGCGGAACTCACGTGACCTACACCGTTGAGCAGCACATCGCCCTGAAGCGTGTCTCGGCACTTGCGCCCTCGCCCGACGGCCGCTGGCTGGCGGTGGTCGTGCAGCGGCTCGACCGCGACGGCGCCAAGTACGTGTCCGACCTGTGGAAGGTGCCGACCGACGGCTCGGCCGCCACGCAGCTGACGCGCGGCGACTCGAAGGACGCGGCGCCGTGCTTCCGCCACGACGGGGCGCTTTGCTTCCTGTCCAACCGGCAACCGAACGAGGTCAAGCCCGACGAGGACGCGGAGAAGCGGATGCAGGTCTGGTGCCTGCCCGCCGACGGCGGCGAGCCGATGATGCTGACCGACGAGCCGCTTGGCGTCGAAGGATTCCGCTGCGCAAAGATGGCCGACCGCATGGTGCTCTTCGCGCCGGTGCTGACCGACGTGCCGCACGACAAGCAGCGCGAGACCGCCGCCGAACGCAAGAAGAAGGGACCGAGCGCGCGCCGCTATGCGCACCAGCCGGTGCGCCACTGGGATCACTGGCTGCACCAGAACGAGGACTTCGCCTTCACTCACGTGATCGCCTGCGACGGCGGCGGAGGCAGCCGCGTCGACCTCACGCCCGGTGCGCGGCACGAGTTCGCCATCGAGCCGCACTTCGACGTTTCGGCCGACGGTCGCCGGCTCGCGGTGACGAGGCAGACTCCGGGCGCGGACCGCGAACTGGACACGACGCTCCTGCTCATCGACATCGAAACGCGCGAGCAGCGGGTGCTCGGCGAGGCGCCCTGCGTGAACTTCGACGCACCGCTGTTCTCGCCCGATGGACGCCACGTCGCCAGCACGCGATCGTTCCGCAGCCCCAAGGTCGTCGTCCGGCCGCTGGCCGTGCTGATCGACGTCGCCGACGGCAGCATCCGCGAGCTGGCCGCGCACTGGGACCGCTGGCCGGACCTCGCCGACTGGAGCGCCGACGGCCGCCGCCTCGTCGCCAGCGCCGATGATGAAGGGACCGCGGCGGTCTTCACCATCGACTGCGCCGAGAACACCGTCGAACGCGTCTCCTCAGCCGCCACCGGCGGCGCGCATTCCGATCTCGCGGCGCTCGCCGACGGCCGCATCGCGGGCATCCGCTCGACGCTGCTCGAGGCTCCCGAGTGCTTCGTCACCGACGCACGCGCCGGCAGCACGCCCAAGGTGCTGGCCCGCCTGTCCGGCCAGGAGAAGGCCGGCTTCGCCACCGTCGAGAGCCTGCGCGTGACGTCGACCGATGGCACCGCGATCCACTCCTTCCTGGTCAAGCCGAAGAACGCGCGGGGCCCGGTGCCGCTGCTGCTGTGGATCCACGGCGGCCCCATCGGCATGGACCAGGACGGCTGGCACTGGCGCTGGAATCCGTTGCTGGCCGTGGCGCAGGGTTACGCGGTGGCGCTGCCGAATCCGCGCGGCTCCACGGGCTTCGGCCAGGAATTCATCCAGGGCATCTGGGGCAACGTCTGGGGCGCGCAGTGTTACCAGGACCTGATGGCGGTGACCGATGCACTCGCCGCGCGGCCCGACATCGACGGCACGCGCACGATGGCCATGGGCGGCAGCTTCGGCGGCTACATGACCAACTGGATCGGCTCGCAGACCGATCGTTTCCGCTGCCTGATCACGCATGCCAGCATCGCCACGATGGCGCAATTCACCGGAACCACGGATCACCCGGCCTGGTGGTACCTGGAAATGGGCGGCGAGGACCCCTATGCCGACATGGCGAAGTTCGACCGTTTCGCGCCGATCCGTTACATCAAGAACTGGAAGACGCCGACGCTGATCATCCACGGCGAACTCGACTATCGCTGCCCGATCAACGAGGGGCTCAATCTCTTCGAGGCGCTGCAGTACCACGGCGTGCCGAGCGAACTGCTCGTCTTCCCCGACGAGAACCACTGGATCCTCAAGCCGCGCAACGTCGTCGCGTGGTACGAGGCGGTTCTCGAGTTCATCGGCAGGCACCTGAAGAAATGACCCAGTTCGTCGATACCCAGTCCGTCCGCGAGTACCTGCTCGGCCTGCAGCGCCGGATCGTCGAGCGCTTCGAGGAACTCGACGGCAAGCCCTTCCTCGCCGACACATGGGAGAAGCCTTCGGGCAGTCCGCTAGGCGGCGGCGGCCTGACGAGGATCATCGAAGACGGCAACCTGCTCGAGCGCGGCGGCGTCGGCTTTTCGCACGTGGTCGGCGAGCGGCTGCCGCCGTCGGCAACCGCGCAGCGTCCCGAACTTGCCGGCCGCGCCTTCGAGGCGCTCGGCGTGTCGCTGGTGTTCCATCCGCGCAATCCCTACGTGCCGACGGTGCACATGAACGTGCGCCTCTTCCGCGCCCACGCCGAAGGCCAGCCGGACGTGTACTGGTTCGGTGGCGGCATGGACCTCACGCCGTATTACGGATTCGAGGACGACGCGATCCACTTCCACGCGACGTGCAAGGCAGCGCTGGAGCCGTTCGGACCGGCGCAATACCCGCGTTTCAAGCGCTGGTGCGACGAGTACTTCTTTCTCAGGCACCGCAACGAGCCGCGTGGCATCGGTGGCGTGTTCTTCGACGACTTCCACGAACTCGGCTTCGAACGCAGCTTCGCGATGCAGCGCGCGGTCGGCGATGCCTTTCTGGACGCCTACGCCCCGATCGTTGAACGCCGGCGCGACCTGCCGTACGGCGACCGCGAACGTTCGTTCCAGGCCTACCGGCGCGGCCGCTATGTCGAGTTCAACCTGGTGTTCGACCGCGGCACGCTGTTCGGCCTGCAGTCAGGCGGGCGTACCGAGTCGATCCTGATGTCGCTGCCGCCGAAGGTCGAGTGGAAGTACGACTGGCACCCGCAGCCCGGCACGCCGGAGGCGAAGCTGTACTCCGATTTCCTGCGGCCGCGCGACTGGGCCTCGGAGTGACCTTGGCGATCGGACTGCTCGGCGGCAGCTTCGATCCGGCCCACATCGGGCATCTGCAGCTGGCGCGCGATGCGCTGGACCAGCTTGGGCTGGCGGAAGTCCGCTTCGTCCCCGCCGGCCAGCCGTGGCAGAAGGGCGAGATGACCGATGCCGCGCACCGCGCGCAGATGGTGCTGGCGGCCATAGGCGACGAAGCGCGCTTCTCGCTCGACATGCGCGAGGTCGAGCGACGGGGTCCGACCTACACGATCGACACGCTGCGTGAACTGCGTGCGGCACTCGGCGAAGACGTTTCGCTGGTGCTGATCATGGGCTCCGACCAGTTCGAGCGCCTCGATACCTGGCGTGAGTGGACTCGACTGCTCGATTTTTCGCACCTGGCCGTGGCGCGCCGCGCCGACGCCGTGCTCACGCCCGGCTACGCACTGCAGGAGTACTACAACGCCCACTGGGCGCAACGGTCGGCCGTCCGCGCTGCCGCGCACGGTCACATCGTCGAGATCGAGATGACGCCCGTCGATGCCTCGGCCACCGAGATCCGCGCGCTGCTGTCGCAGCCCCCCTCCCCTGCGCGGGATGCCCGTTTGGCCGAGATCGTGCCGGCCGCGGTGCTCGACTATATTCGTGCCCATCATCTATACCGCTAGCAGTTGCCGCCAGGCCGCCCCGGGCCATTGCATGGCCCTTCAGGGGCGGGCGCGCAGCGAGCGGGCGGCAGACACAAGGAAGGAATGGACATACGCAGACTGCAGCGCCTCGTCGTCGACGCGCTCGAAGACGTCAAGGCGCAGGACATCAAGGTCTACAACACGACCGCGCTGACCGAGCTTTTCGACCGCGTCGTCGTCGCCAGCGGCACCTCCAACCGCCAGACGCGCGCGCTCGCCTCGAGCGTGGTCGAAAAGGTCAAAGGTGCGGGCGGCCAGGTACTCAGCGTCGAAGGCACCGAGGCCGGGGAATGGGTGCTCGTCGACCTCGGCGACGTCGTCGTGCACATCATGCAGCCGGCGGTTCGGAACTATTACGCACTGGAGGAAATCTGGGGCGGCAAGCCGGTGCGGATGAAACTCGCCCCGCCGGCGCGCGCACGTGTCGCCGCCTGATTGCATCGAGGCCGGCGGCCGCAAGCGAGGGGCGCCGCGCCGATGAAGATCTCGATCATCGCCATCGGCCAGCGGCAACCGCGCTGGGCCGATGATGCGGTCGCCGATTTCCTCAAGCGGTTTCCGGCAGATTTTTCCGTCGACCTCCGCCAGCTGAAGCCCGAGCCGCGTGACGGCCGGCCGGCCGAGCGCATTCGCAGCGCCGAGAGCGAGCGGCTTCGCGCCGCGCTGCCCGCCGGCTGCGTCGCGGTCGCCCTCGACGAGCGCGGTCGCGACCTGACCAGCGCCGCCTTTGCCGAGCAGCTCGGCCGCTGGCGTGACCGGGGCGATTCGCCGGCCTTCGTGATCGGCGGACCGGACGGCCTGACTGAAGAATTCAGGCAAGGCGCGCACGCGCTGCTGCGGCTGTCGAGCATGACCCTGCCCCACGCGCTGGCGCGCGTGCTGCTCGTCGAGCAGCTGTACCGCGCCTGGTCGATTCTCAGCCGCCATCCCTATCACCGAGATTGAACGGGAGCGACGCCAATGGCCGACCTTTATCTGGCTTCGCGCAGCCCGCGCCGGCGCGACCTGCTGCGGCAGATCGGCGTTCGCTTCGAGCCGTTGCTGCTGCGACTGCTGCCGCCGCGCGGCCCGGACGTCGATGAATCGCCGCACGCCGACGAGGACGCCGCCGCCTACGTCGGCCGCATCGCCACGGCGAAGGCGCGCTTCGGCGTCGAGGTCCTCGCCATGCGACAACTCCCGCTGCATCCAGTACTGGCCGCCGACACCGTGGTCACCATCGACGGCGAAGTGCTGGGCAAGCCGGCCAACCGCGAAGAAGCCGCGGCCTTCCTGCGCCGCCTCGCCGGTCGGACGCACGAAGTCCGCACCTTCGTCGCGCTGGCCTGCGGCCCGGCGACGCGCCTCGAACTGTTCAGCGCCGAGTCGGTCTGCAGCGTCCGGTTCGCCACGCTTACCGAGCAGCAGATCGAGCGCTACTGTGCCGGCGGCGAGCCGTACGACAAGGCCGGCGGCTACGCGATCCAGGGAATGGCCGCCACCTTCGTCGAGCGCCTCGAAGGCAGCTACTCCGGCGTGATGGGGCTGCCGCTGTACGAGACTGCCCGGCTTCTACGGCAGGCCGGCATCGCCGATCTGCCATAGCGTCGGCGGTGCAGCCGATGCGTACACTCGTGGCAGTTACCTTCGCGGCCGCCGCCGGGCCATCCCGGGGCGGCCGCGCAAACTTTCTCCGGGCAAGGCGCACGTGCGATGCGAAGCATCGCGTACACCTTGTCCGCTATGAGCCATGGACGACATCCTCATCAACATTACCCCGCAGGAAACGCGGGTCGCGGTCATGCTGGCTGGCGTCGTGCAGGAACTGCACATCGAGCGCGCCGCCTCGCGAGGCATCGTCAGCAACATCTACCTCGGCAAGGTCGCGCGCGTGCTGCCGGGGATGCAGTCGGCCTTCGTCGACATCGGCCTGGAGCGTGCCGCCTTCCTGCACGTGGCCGACATCCTCGAGCACCGCCAGCACGGCGGCGACCGGCCGCCGCCGATCGAGCGGCTGATCCGCGAGGGCGATTCGATCCTGGTCCAGGTGGTCAAGGATCCGATCGGCACCAAGGGCGCGCGCCTGTCGACGCAGGTCAGCCTCGCCGGCCGCATGCTCGTCTACCTGCCGCAGGAGCCGCACATCGGCGTGTCGCAGCGGATCGAGGACGAGACCGAGCGCGCCCTCCTGCGCGAGACGCTGACCCGGCTGGTGCCGACCGACGAAACCGGCGGCTACATCGTGCGCACCAGCGCGGAGGACGCCAGCGAGGACGACCTTTCCGCCGACATCGCCTACCTGCGGCTGCGCTGGGCGCAGATCCGCGACGCCGCCACCAGGACGCCGGCGGCCTCGCTGCTGTACGAGGACCTGTCGCTGGCGCAGCGCGTGCTGCGCGACGTGGCGACCGACGAGATCACCTCGATCCAGGTCGATTCGCGCGAGAACTATCACGCGCTGCTGGACTTCGGCCGCCAGTACGTGCCGAAAGTCGCCGACAAGCTGCAGCACTACTCCGGTGAACGGCCGCTGTTCGACCTGTACCAGATCGACGAGGAGATCGAACGGGCGCTCGGCCGCCGCGTCGAGCTGAAGAGCGGTGGCTATCTCATCATCGACCAGACCGAGGCGATGACCACCATCGACGTGAACACCGGCGCCTACGTCGGCTCGCGCAGCTTCGACGACACGGTGTTCAAGACCAACCTCGAGGCCGCGCAGGCGATCGCCCGCCAGCTGCGCCTGCGCAACCTGGGCGGCATCATCGTCGTCGACTTCATCGACATGGCCAATATCGAGCACCGCGACGCGGTCCTCGTCGAGTTCCGCAAGGCGCTGGCGCGCGACCGGACGCGGATCACCGTCAACGGTTTCACCCAGCTCGGCCTGGTCGAGATGACCCGCAAGCGCACGCGCGAGTCGCTCGCGCACGTGCTGTGCGAGCCCTGCCCCACCTGCCAGGGCCGCGGCGAGATCAAGACCGCGCGCACCGTGTGCTACGCGATCCTGCGCGAGATCCTGCGCGAGGCGCGCCAGTTCGCCGAGACGCGCGAGTTCCGCATCCTTGCCTCGCAGACCGTGGTCGACCTCTTCCTCGAAGAGGAATCGCAGGCGCTGGCGATGCTCTCCGATTTCGTCGCCAAGCCGATCTCGATGCAGGTCGAAACCGTCTACAGCCAGGAGCAGTACGACATCGTGCTGGTGTGACGGCGGCTCAATCGTCCGTTCGGACGAAGCCGTTCGGCTCGGCGGAATTCACTTCATTACGACTGCGCGCAGGCGAGCTGCCGTCTGTCTGCATAGCAGCCCCATGCATCACGTAATCGCGCTATGCGCGATGCGGGCGCGCTACTTTTTTTGCGACGCCAAACCGTCAGGACTTTCGAACTGAATTCTGGGAGTGAACAGCAATGACAACGATCAATCGCAGCCCAATGGCCGCTGCTTGCCGCGGGCGTACTTGGACTTGCAGCGGCAATGCCGGTGGCCGCGTCGGACAGCGTCAGCGTTTCCGTGACGGCCAATGTCGTCGGTGTCTGCAAATTCTTTGGCTCCGACTACGAGATGAACATCGCCAATGACGGCACCAACATCGATCCGAGCAGTTCGACTACAGCAACTGGAAGCGTCAGTTGTTGAGTATCGCTGCTCCAACGGGACAGCACCAACATTTACCATTCCAGGCACCGTACCCCTAACCGGCGCGGGATCGATGGACGTGACAATCACATCATCGAATGAAGGCGCGGGTACAGGCATGGGCAGCGGTCAAGCAAAAGACTTAACGATAAACGGCGAAATCGCGGAAGCAGAATTCCAGGACAAGCCCGTGGGCTCGTATAGCGGCACGCTCCTCGTCAGCGTCAACCCCTGACGTCTGCGACGAAGGCCGCAGAGCGGAAGGCCGCATTCAGCGGCCTTCTTTCTTTCCGGACGTGATCGTGCTCGCAGCGCAACGAACACGATGGTCTAATAGAGCCATCCATGTCCATGCGCCACAAGACCAACATTGCCCGGCACTGGATTCCGCGCACGCTCCTCGCCGGCGCACTCCTGGTCGCCGGCGATAACGTCGTGGCGCAGGAGTTGCACTTTCCGAGCCCCTCTGCCCAGCCTGATCCAGTTCGGCGCGCTCGACCCGTCGCTCGCCGCCGATGTCAACGCATCCACCAGCCATGCCGTCCGTGCACCGCCGGGGCACGGCCCGACCTGGACGTTCTCGGGATCGCACGGCAACGCTCCGCTGCGGCTGAAGCACGCGACTCAGAATGCCTACATCCCCTACGCGGTTGCGGCCAGCTACGTAACCGGCGGGGTCGGCAATCAGCGGTGGAACATCACTGCAACCATTCTTGGCGCCAACTACCAGAACGCCCGGGTCGGCGCCTATTCCGATCTTCTGACCTGCAGATTTCTCCTTAGATGAACCGGCTCCGCAGGCTTGTCGAGGCATTTCTCGCTTCTGGCAGTCTTCGTGCTCGCGGCGTCGGTGCCTCGATCGTCGCCGCGGAGTTTGCGATCCTGCCGTTGCGGGTCGAGCTCGATCGTGCCAACCGGGCCGCCGAGGTCGTCGTCCGCAACGACGACAAGGCGCCGTTGCGCATGCAGGTGCAGGCAATGGCATGGCGCCAGGATGCCGATGGCAAGGACCAGTACGAGCCCGCCGAGGGGCTGATCTACTTCCCGCGGGCACTCGAGATTCGCACCCGGTGAATCGCGCATCGTGCGGGTGGGCATCCGTGCCGCGCCGGTCACGCGGGAGGAAACCTACCGCCTGTTCATCGAGCAGTTGCCGCCGGCCGACCAGGCGCCCGCTCCGCGTGGGCGCCACGTTGCGCATCCTGCTGCGTGTCGGCGTGCCGGTGTTCGTCGCGCCGGCGCAGGCCGAGCGCAAGGCGGAGGTCACGCGGTTGGATATGAAGGCCCGGCAAGTCCACTGGACCGTGGCCAACGCGGGCAACGTGCACTTCGCTGCCGAGCGCGTCGAGCTGGCAGCGCTGGCGCGGGACGGAACACCGCTGCATATTCGCCGGTATCAGGAGCGCTACTTCCTCGCGGGCGTCACGAAGTGGCTGCAGGCCGAAATTCCGCCCGAGTTGTGCGGGCAGGTGGCCGCACTCGAGGCCTCCGTCGTGGGCGAAAACCTGGACCTGAGGCGCAGGGTCGATGTCGAGCCGGGTTCGTGCAAGTAGGCTGCGCCGCGCAGTAGTCGTTGCGGGTGTGCTCCTCTTCGGTGTTCTCGGCCCGGCGGCCGCCGCGGACTTGGCTACCGCCACATCGGCCGGTCCCGCGGACCCTCACTCGAAGCAGCCCGCTGGGACTGCTTCCGCCACGGCAGCCGCTGAGCGGCTCATCGCGCGTGTGTTTGTCAACGCCGTCAATCGTGGCGACCTGGCATTGCTGCGCGATGCCAACGGCAATTTCTTCGTGCCCGCCGCGGAATTTGCGAAATGGGGCCTTGCCCTCCCTGGAGCCGCATCGGTCATGGTCGATGGCGAGCCTCATGTCCGGCTGGCCGACGTTCAAGGGCTCGAAGCCCGATTCGACGCGGCGAAGGTGACGCTTCACTTGCAGGTCGCCTCAAACGCGTTGCCGGGCACGACGATCGATCTGCGACCGAAGCGCCGTGCCGGCGTGGTCTACCCGGCCGACACCAGCTTCTTCCTGAATTACGGCTTCAATGCCGAGGGCGACGATTCCTTCGGCAATCTGCGCTACCAGGCGGCGACCGAGCTCGGCGCGCGCGCCGGCAACTGGCTTTTCTACAGCACGACCGACTATCAGTGGGGCGAAGGCACCTCGAGCCGGCTGACCCGGCTGCTCACCAACGCGCAATACGACGACCGCCCGAACCTGCGTCGCCTGACCTTCGGCGACTTCTTCACCGCGGGGTTCGATCTTTCGAGTTCGGTGCCGATCGCGGGCGTGAGCCTGACCAAGGACTACTCGATGGATCCGTACTTCATCCAGTATCCGACGGCGGCGTTCAGGACCGAGGTGGCCTTCCCGTCGACCGTCCAGGTCCGGGTCGACGGCAACGTCATCGAGCAGCGCCGCGTGCAGCCGGGACCGGTCGACATCACCAACATCACCGGGCGTCACCGGTGCGCAGAACGTCTCGGTGCTAATCCGCGACCCGTTCGGCCGCGAGCAGGTGCTGCAACAGCCGTTCTTCTTCGCCACCAACGTCGGCCTGGCCGAGGGACTGCACGAGTACGGCTACAACCTCGGAGCTCTGCGGAGGGACTACGGCATCGCAAGCAACGACTATGACAATCTGGCGGTGGCGGCCTTTCACCGCTATGCCTTCACCAACCGGCTCACGCTCGGCCTGCGTGGTCAGGCGACGCGGCGACATGTACAACGTCGGACCTTTCGGCACCTACCAGTTCCCGCGCCTTGGCGTGATCGCCGGCGGCGTTTCCCTGGGAGGCCGCGACGGTAACCTCGGCTACGCAACCAGTGCCGCGTATTCCTACACCGGTCACAACTTCTCGTTCAACGTCGGCGCACGATACTTCTCGCGCGACTTCGCGCAACTTTCCGACCGCGTCTCACCCTTCCGCCAGCGCAGCCTCCAGTACGCCTCCGTATCGGCGTTCTTCCCTGCAGCGGGGACCGTCACCGCCACCTACAGTGCCCAGCATACCTACGGCGGCGCGCAGAGCGAGAACGTCAATTTGTCTTACACGAAGAGCCTGCACGGCGGACGTGCGCTGCTGTCGGCCAGCTACCGCCGCACGCTGGAGCCCTCGTCGAACTATCTGGCGCTCCTCTCACTGCGCTACTACTTCGACCGCCAGACCTCGGCGGTCGCCGCAATCGGCGCCGGGCGAGGCGCCAACACCCAGTCGCTGTCCCTGCAGCGGTCAATTCCCCAGGGCCAGGGCGTCGGCTACGACATCACGGCCGGCCGCATCGGCGGCGAAGAAACGGCGAGCGCCTTTGGCCGCGGCTTTGTGCAATACAACGGCGCACATGCCGAACTCGGCGCCGAGTACGCGCGCAGCAGTCGTGCCGAGGGCGAACCCGGCCTGGCTCGCGCCTTCATCGCCGGCAGCATCGGCGCGGTCGGCGGCTCGGTGTTCGTGTCGCGTCCGGTGCAGGACAGCTTTGCCCTGGTCCGGATACCGGGCCTTGCCGACGTACCCGTATACGCGAATGGCTGGTACGCGGGCAAGACCAACGCTGCTGGCGAAGTCGTGGCCGCCAACCTGTCCTCGTACTACGACAACTTCATCAGTTTCGGCGCCAAGGACCTCTCGGTGGATTACGTCTTCGCGAGTTCGGAGAAAGTGATTTCGCCACCCCGTCGCAGCGGCACCCTGGTCGAATTCGCTGTGCGAAGAATGCAGGCGGTCTATGGCGTGCTGGCCGAGCAGCGCAATGGAGCGCTGATACCGCTTGAATTCCGCGAGCTGACGCTCAACCGCGGCACCGATGTCATCAATAGCTTCACCGCGCGGCGCGGCGAGTTCTATGCCGAGGGCGTCGAGCCCGGCGAATATCTTCTGCAGTTGAACGGCGCGGCGCCCTGCTCGGCCCGCATACGGATTGCGGACGACGCGAAGGCGATGACCAACGTCGGCACAGTGATCTGCATCCCGCCCGCGCGCTAGCCGCCTCGATTACCAGGCCAAGCACACCGCCGCCCACCGCCGGAGCGGACAATCGTCCACCGTCGGCGACCCGTGTTCAGACGGTCGAGACGGTGAACCGATCCAACCCGGCAACCGGCCGCGCCAGCATCGCGGCGAGGAAGAAGGCGAGCAGGTAGCCCTCGGTGAAGGTCTGGAAGTGCGAACTCATCAGCGATGTGGCGCACCAGGCCAGCAGCATGGCGACGGCGATGACTCGCGTTCGTCCGCCATCGCCTCGGTCGGCGAGGGCCAGCCCAATGAACGAGAGGAAGGCCAGCAGGCCGAAGATCCCCTGCTCGGCGAGGAAGAACAGATACTGGCTGTGCGGGTCGGTTGAGGTGAAAGCACGCCAGTCCGTGTACTTGTCCTTCACGTGCGCCGCATAGGCCTGCCCGAAGCCTCCGCTGCCGAGTCCGAACCAGGGCCGTTCGCGGACCAGTTCCAACGTGTTCTCGTAAAGTATCGCGCGGACACCCATGGAGGCGTTTGCGCCGGCGGTCTGCGCCGACCGCCATTCCTGCAGCCCCAGATCGAGACGATCACGAGCCAGAGGCGAAAAGACCAAAGCACCGGTAAAAAAGAGCGCGAGCATCGCTACCAGCGCGACGTTGCGCCGCCGGCGCAGGCTGGCCGCTGCAAAGACGAGCAGCATCACGGCGAGCGCCAGGTACCCGCTGCGCCCTGGTGTCACCAGGGTCATGTTCAGCACCAGGATGGCCATGGTTGCGGTCGCCGCGCCCCGCGCGAGTCTGCCGAGGTCGGGCCGACCGGCGAGCCACAGGGAAAGAATGGCCGCAACTGCAAACGCCATGGACTGAGCGCCGTGATTCCTGAGCAGGGAACCCGCCGAGTCGTGCAACTCGGTCGGCAGGCGCCCGGCGAACGCGACGATGCCGAAGGAGACGATCGCGGCTGCCGCGCACACGGCGACGAAGGCGACGATCAGTCTCAGCCTCCACAGCGCCGGACCGAACAGCGCCAGCACGACCGGAATGACCCACAATCTGCGCCAGGCATTGAAGGCGCGCAGCCGCTCGCTCCACGGCACGTCGCTCCAAAGCATTCCGAGGGCGACCACGATCACCACCACGGCAGCGCCGAGCGCGAGCGGCTGCGTCATCGCCTGACTTAGCCTCGCAACCGACTGCCCGCTGGCAAAGAAGCAGACGAGCATCAGTACGATCGCCGCGTTACCCAGCGGCGGCGAGACCATCACGGTGCACGCCGCGACGATGGCCGCCCAGCGTGCCGCATCGATCCAGCGCGACGACGCTGCCGAAGCGCCCGGACCGGTCACATCGATCTCGTGCGCGCCGCGGCCTATCGCCATAGCTGATAAAGATACCTGCGGCGCAGTCGCTCGAGGCGGTAGCGCAACCCCTGCAGCCAGTTAGGCGGCGCTGCTTCCAGCGAACTCTGGAACATGCCCAACTTGCTGCCCTGCTCGACCACCGGGTCTTCCAGCCACAGGAACCGGATGCCGGCCTGCCGGTCGATCGTGTCGAAGATCACGTCGATCGGCTTGCGCATCGGCTGCGCGCGGATCGCCGCCAGCCGCAGGCGCGCCTCCTCGGCACCAGCAAGGTAGGAATCGGTGAATCGACCCTTGCCGGCTTCGTAGATACGGCGGCCCGGCTGACGCCGGCTCGCCGGGGTATAGAAGTTTCCGCCCGCGCCGATGTAGACGACGAATGGGTGCGGCAGGTCGCGCGTCTCGGCCAGCGCCGCCCTGACGCCCTCGACGAAGCCGTCGGCCAGCACGACGTCGTCTTCGAGCACGAGGCAACGCTGCCACCCGTGCGCCGCGATCCGCTGCAGCGCTTCGACGTGCTTCAGCGCGCAGGACTTCTGCCCGCGGTTCAGCTCGTCGCCCGCGAACCAGCTCTGGTCCAGTTCGGCCGTGATCTCATCGGCGTCGAACTCGTGGATGAACTCGCCCCGCAGGCCGAAGCGGGCAAGCTGCGCCTCGACATGCCGGCGGCGTTCGACGAAGCTCTTCGCGTTGACGATGAGGATCGCGTCAAGGCCGAGCGCATGCATGCGCGCCGCCGCGGCGAGCTGCCCGTCGGCGGCGCTCACGCGTCACTTCCGCGGCTGGCGGCCGAGCAGGTAGAACTCTTCATTGGGCCGCATCGAGATCATGTTCGCCATCCGATTCGACAGCGCGAAAAACGCCGCCACCGCACCGATGTCCCAGATGTCCTCGTCGGAAAAGCCCGCTTCGCGCAGGGCGGCGAAATCGGCATCGGCGATCGCGTGCGATTCGGTGGCCACCTTCATCGCGAAGTCGAGCATCGCCCGCTGGCGCGGCGTGATCTCCGCCTTGTTGTAGTTGACGGCCACCTGGTCGGCCACGCGCGGGTTCTTGGCGCGGATACGCAGGATCGCGCCGTGCGCCACGACGCAGTACGGGCAGCGGTTGACGCCGCTGGTGGCCACCACGATCATCTCGCGCTCGGCCTTGGTCACCCCGCTCTCCTTCTCCATCAGCGCGTCGTGATAGGCGAAGAAGGCGCGGAACTCGTCCGGCCGATGCGCCAGCGTCAGGAACACGTTGGGCACGAAGCCGGACTTCTCCTGCACCGCGACGATTCGTTCGCGGATGTCGTCGGGCAGGTCCTTCAGTTCGGGGACGGGATAACGGCTGATCGGCAGCGACGTGCCGGGTGAAGTGGAGTTCATGCGGCAACCTCCGTGGTCTGGGCAGAAGAAAACTGGATCCGGTGCAGGTGTGAATAAAGGCCGCCGCGCTCCAGAAGCTCGGCGTGGCGACCGGTTTCGACGACGCAGCCGGCTTCGAGAACGACGATGCGCGAGGCGGCTTCGATGGTCGACAGGCGGTGCGCGACCACGAACGTGGTGCGGCCCTTCATCAGACGGTCGAGCGACGCCTGGATGAAGCGCTCGGACTCCGAGTCGAGCGCCGAGGTGGCCTCGTCGAGCAGCAGGATCGGCGCATCCTTGAGCAGTGCGCGGGCGATCGACAGCCTCTGGCGCTGGCCGCCGGAGAGCTTCACCGCGTTCTCGCCGATCCTGGCGTCGAATCCCGCCGGCAGTGACTCGATGAACGGCAGCAGGTAGGCGGCATCGGCCGCGGCGCGGATCTGCTCCATCGAAGCACCACGGCAGCCGCCATAGGCGATGTTGGCGGCGATCGTGTCATCGAACAGGACGACGTCCTGCGATACCAGTGCGATCTGGCGCCTCAGGCTCGCGCGCGACAGGTCACGGACCGGGATGCCGTCGATGCGGATTTCGCCGGACGTCGGCTCCAGGAAGCGTGGCAGCAGGTTGATCAGCGTGGTCTTGCCGGCCCCCGACGGGCCGACCAGCGCAACGGTCTCGCCGGGCGCGACGTCGAGGCTGACTGCCCTGAGCACGGGTTCGGCTCCACCGGGATAGGTGAAGGAGACGCGATCCAGCGTGACGCGCCCGGCCGCGCGATCGATTTCTCGGCTGCCGGTCTCCTCTTCTTCCGCCGAGTCGATCAATGCGAACACGCTTTCGCCCGCCGCCATCATGCGTGCGAGCGGGCCGCTGATCGAGGCCAGGCCACGGATGGGGTTCAGCACCATGATCGCGGCTGCCAGAAAGGTGACGAATTCACCGGGAGACTGCGCGCCTGCCCGCGCCTGCCACAGCGCAAGCGAGAAGAGCAGCGCCAGCCCAACCGACGACACGACCTGCGTGACCGGAGTGGCCGCCGACCACGCGACCTGCATCTTGGTCGCGTACCGACGCAGCGTGTGGTTGATCCGGTCGAAGCGCTCGCGCTCCTGCTGCTGGGCACCGTAGACCTTGATCACGCGGCTGCCTTCGTGGGTCTCCTGCACCGCGCTCGTCAGCTCGCCGAGCATCGCCTGGCTGCCGACCGCCAGGTGCCGCAGGCGGCGCGAGAAGGTGCGCAGCGCGATGCCGATCACGGGCGCCACCACCATTGCGAGCAGGGTCAGCTGCCAGTTGTAGTACAGCAGCACGCCGAGCAGGGCCACGACCGTCAGCGAGTCGCGCACGGCCGTGGACATCACTTCCGCGGCCGCATTCAGCGCATTGGATGCCTCGTTGACGAACTTCGATGTCACGAGGCCCGACGGCGTCGCCTCGAACGCGGACTGCGGCCAGGCGAGCAGCTTGTCGAACATCCGCCCGCGCAGTTGCAGGAGCACGGACTGTGAAATGCGGTTCAGCAGGATGGCGCTGCCAAATCCGGCCGCACCCCTGAGCGCGATCACGCCGACGAACGCGAGCGGCATCCACAGGCCGGCGCCCGGGTCGTGCTGGATCAGTCCGACGTCGACCAGATTGCCGGTCAGTCGCGCCAGCAAGGCATCGGCGGCCGCGGCCACCGCCATCGCCACCACGGCCACCGCCAGCGTCGGCTTGTGCTCCAGCACGAGCCGAACCAGGCGGCGGAATACGGGATCGCGGTAGAAGCTCGGTCGGCGGATGTCGGATTCGGCCATCGGCAAAGACGGGGCCCCATACAATTCGCGGCGATTGCCTGCCGCTCGGGCAAACCCCGACCAAGTGTAGGCGAAGGGCGGCCGCGCCCCGCTGCGATGAGTTCCGATCTGATCGTCCGCCTGCCAAATCACCTCGGCGATGCCTGCATGGCCCTGCCCGCGCTCGAACTGCTTGCCGCGCGAGGCCACTCGCTGACACTGGCCGGACAGCGCTGGGCGGTCGAACTCTTCGCGGCGTACCCGTGGACCGTGCTGCCGCTCGCGAAGGATCGCTTCGCGCGCATCGCTGCGCTGCGCAGGCAGGGACGACCCGGAACGCCGGCGCTGCTGCTGACCAACTCGTTCGGCAGCGCGCTCGATTTCCGCCTGGCGCGACTGCGCTCCACCGGCTACCGCACCGACCTGCGCGGGTTGCTGCTGTCGCGGGCGATCCCTGTGCCGACCCGCTGGCAGCAGGCGGCTGCACCGATGCACATGGTCGAGTACTACTACGAGCTGGCCGGCGCGCTCGTCGGCGGCGCCGTGCCCGCCGTGCCTGCGAACCTTGCCTTGCGTCTGGCGCCGGCGGCGATCGAGCGCGCGCGCCGGATGCGCGAGGCCGCCGGCATCGGCGGCGAGTACGTGATGCTTTGCCCGGTGGCGATCGGCAGGCACGAAGGCAAGGTCAAGGCGTGGGGAGGGTTCGGCGCGCTGTGCGCGGACCTGATCGCCAGGGGCGCACGCGTGGCCGCATGCCCCGGCCCCGGCGAAAGCGGGGCGGTGCGCGCGGCAATCCCGGGCGCGACCGTGCTGCCCGAGACCGATGTCGCCACCTTCGCCGCGCTGCTGGCAGCAAGCCGCCTGGTCGTGGCCAACGACAGCGGCGCCGCGCACGTCGCCGCGGCGGTCGGCGCGCCGCTGGTCACGCTGTTCGGCGTGACCGACGCGCGGCGCACCGGCCCGTGGTCCTCGACGACGGTTCGCCTCGGCGGTGCCGACGGATGGCCGAGCTTCGACGACGTCGCTGCGGCCGTGCACCGGCAGCTCGGGTTGCGATGAACCCGATGCCTGCCGCTCCTCGCCGCGCGCTCGTCATCGCGCTGCGCTACCTCGGCGACGTCCTGCTCGCCACGCCCGTCGCCAATACGCTGAAGAGCCTCTACCCGGATTGCCGGGTCGACATGCTGGTGTTCAGCGGTTCCGAGGCGATTCTGGAGGGCAACCCGGACCTCGGTGCCGTGATCACGACACGCGAGGGGGCGTCGGCACGCGAGCGACTGGCGCAGATGCGTACGCTGTGGCGCCGCTACGACCTCGCGGTGGTCACGTCGACCGGTACCCCGCCGGTGCTGTTTGGCTTTGCTGCCGCACGCCATCGCGTCGGGTTCGCCGCCGCCGAAAGGTCGTCGCGGAGATGGAAGCGGGCGCTGCTTTCGCAGTGGTGCCTCTTCGAGCCGGATGCACCAAGACTCGTTCACAACGATCGCCTGGCCCGGCTGCTCGGCGCGGCGCGAGCCGGCCCGATCGTGCCGCCCACGGCCGGGACGAAGCCCGAGGAGTGGCGCGAAAGACTCGGCTTCGACCCGGAGACCGAACGCTTCGCGGTGGTTCATCCGTCGCCGCGCTGGCGCTACAAGCGCTGGACCGACGAGGGTTGGCGCGGGCTCGTCGAGCACCTGCAGCGGCGCGTGCAGAGAGTGTTGATCACCGGCGCGCCCGACGAAGCCGAACGGCGCTACCTTGATGGCCTGGCACTGCGCGGCGAGCGCACGCTGCGAGTCGACGGCAAACTGCGCCTCGCAGAGGCCGCCGATCTGCTGCGCCTCGCGTCGCTGTACGTGGGTCCCGACACGGCGATGACTCACCTGGCGGCGGCCTGTGGCACGCCGACCGTGGCGCTGTTCGGACCCACCGACCCGGTAATCTGGGGGCCGATGGCCAACGACACCGAGCGTCGCCCCTATCAGCATGTTGCGCCGCTTCAGCGCCGGGGCTCCGTATTGCTGGTGCAGAACCCCGACCTGCCGTGCGTGCCCTGCCAGCTGGAAGGCTGCGACCGGCATCGGGAAAGCCATAGTGACTGCCTTGATCGGCTGCCGTGCACCCGGGTCATCGAGGCAGCCGACATGCTGCTGGCAGACCAGTGAAACCTGCGCGAAGCAGCTTGCGTCGCCCTGTCACTTAGACTCCCGACCGATGAGACCCAGGCACGACACGAGGGCGGCTCGAACACTCGGGCCGGACGCGGAGCGCGGGCCGCAACGAGCCGAAGAAGCGGCCACCGCCTGATGAGCGCCAGACCGAGACTGTCCGTCTACCTGATTGCGTTCAACGAGGCCGACAAGATCGAGGCTGCGTTGCGCAGCGTGGCATGGGCCGACGAGATCGTCGTCGCCGACTCGAACTCGACCGATGCCACGGTGGAGATCGCACGGCGATACACGCAACGCGTGATCCAGGTGCCGTTCGAAGGTTTCGGCAAGCTGCGCAACGACGTGATCGATCAGCTGAGCGGCGACTGGATCTTCAGTCTCGACGCCGACGAGCGCTGCACCAGGGCGGCGGCGGCCGAGATCCGGCGCGTGATCGAGGACCCGACGGCCGCCGATGCCTATCACGTGCCGAGGTGCAACTTCTTCTTCGGCCGCTGGATACGCCATTCGGGCTGGTACCCCGACTACCGGCAGCCGCAACTGTTCCGGCGCGGCAAGCTTCGCTACACGGACGACGCCGTGCACGAGACCTTTGTGCTCGACGGCCGGCTCGGTCGCCTGCAGGAGCCGATCGCGCAGATGCCCTTTCGCGACCTCGTGCAGGTGCTGCACAAGATGCAGCGCTATTCGACGCTTGGCGTCGAGCGGCTCGAGCGCCGCGGCAGGCGGCCGTCGATGGCCACCGCGCTGACGCGCGGCGTTGCGGCCTTCTTGAGGCACTACGTCCTGCGCGCCGGTTTTCTCGACGGCTGGGCCGGCTTCGTGATCGCACTGTCGAACTTCGAGGGCACTTTTTATCGCTATGCCAAGCTGCACGAGCGCCAGGCCGGGCTGAGCCGGGAGCCGCCGCTGCCGGACAGCCTCAGGCGCTAGCGCCCGCCCTGTGCTCGTCAGCCTGATCGTCACCACCTACAACCGCCCGGACGCGCTTGCCGCAGTGCTCGCCGGAGTGCTCGCGCAGAATGATCGCGGCTTCGAAGTGCTGGTCGCCGACGACGGCTCGCGCGACGACACGCGCGCGCTTGTCGAACGGACCGCCCTCGACGCGCCGGTGCCGGTCGCGCACGTTTGGCAGGAAGACCGCGGTTTCCGTGCGGGCGCGGCGCGCAACCGGGCCGCAGCGCGGGCCAGCGGCAAGTACATCGTCTTTCTCGACGGTGACTGCGTGCCGCGACCCGACTTCGTCGCACAGCACCGCCGGCTCGCCGAGCACGGCTGGATGGTCGCCGGCAATCGCGTCCTGCTTGCCGAGTCCTTCACCCGCGAAATACTGGCCGGCAATGTGCCCATCCATCTCTGGAGCCTCGCTCAGTGGCGTGCCGAGCACGCACGCGGCGCCATCAACCGCACGCTTCCACTGCGCACACTGCCGCTCGGCCCGTTGCGCAAGCTCCTCGGCAGGCGCTGGCAACGCGTCCGCACCTGCAACCTCGGCGTCTGGGCCGCGGACTTCAGCGCGGTCAACGGCTTCGACGAAGCGTTCGAGGGCTGGGGTTTCGAGGACTCGGATCTCGCCGTGCGACTGCTCAACCTCGGGGTGCGGCGCAAGAACGGGGCCTTCGCCACCGGCGTGCTGCATCTGTGGCACCGTGAGAACGACCGCGCGCGCGAAGGCGAGAACTGGCAGCGTCTGCAGCAGCGGATCGCCAGCGGCGAAACGCGCGCCGCACGCGGGCTGGATCAGTACGCCTGACGCGGCAGCGCGGCCTCAGCCGTAGCTGAACTCGGCCGCGCGTACCTTCGGCTGCTGCCGCAGTTCGTCGACCAGCGTCTCTTCGGGGCGCACGCGCCAGTCTTCCGAAAGCAGCAGGTCGGCGCTGCTCGTGCCGTTACGGTAGTTCACGACCACCCGGCAACCCGCGGCGAAATTGCCGTTGCTGACCCGGAAAGGCGCCAGCGTGTCGCGAAAGCGCGCGAGGTCGGGTGCGCCGTCGACCTCGATGCGCAGCCGCGCGGCAGCGCGCGCCCTCGCCTCGGCCAGGTCCATCACGTCGTCGACGACGACCTTCAGCCGCTCGCGGAACTCCTCGTAGCGCACCTTGCCGAGCACGAACACCAGCGTGTCTTCGCGCAGCAGCGCGCGCTTGCGGTCGTACAGCTCCGCGTAGACCGTCAGCTCGATCTGGGCCGTGCCGTCGTCGAGCACGATGATGCACATGCGGCCACGCTGCGAATTCTGCATGCGCGCCGAAACGATGATGCCGGCCAGCCGCACCGGCTCGGCGCGCGCGCCTGCCGATGGACGGACGTCGACGAGCCTCGTTGGCGCGAGCCGGCGCGCCTCGGACTCGTAGTGGTGGAACAGGTGGCCGCTGAAGTAGAAGCCCAGAGCCAGCTTCTCGTTGGCGAGCCTCTCGCGCTCGCTCCACGGCCTGCAGGGCACGTACTCGGCGACCGGCGCCGCGGCGTCGCCGCCGAACAGACTGGTCTGCCCGGCATGCGCCGCCGCGCGCTCGGCCGCGTCCAGCGCGCGGCTGACGTTGGCGGCGAGCCTGGCGCGGTCGGCTTCCACGCCATCGAACGCCCCCGCACGCACGAGCGCCTCGACGACGCGGCGGTTGACGAACTGCTTGTCGAGCCGCGCGCAGAAATCGAACAGGTCCGCAAACGATCCGCCGGCGGCACGAACCGCAACGAAGTGCTCGATCGCGCTGCGCCCGGTGCCCTTGATCGCGCCGAGACCGTAGCGGATCGTCCGTGTGTCGACCGGTTCGAAGCGGTATCCGCCCCGGTTGATGTCGGGACCGAGAATCGCGAGCCCGAGCGCCCGGCTGTCCTCGACCAGTTCCCTGACCTTGTCGGTGTCGTCCATCACCGCCGAGAGGTTGGCCGCCATGAAGGCCGCCGGATAGTGCACCTTGAAGTACGCGGTCTGGTAGGCGAGCAGCGCGTAGGCGGCGCTGTGGCTCTTGTTGAAGCCGTAACCCGCGAACTTCTCCATCAGGTCGAAGAGCTGCGTCGCCGTGTCTTCGCTGATGCCGTTGGCGCGCGCGCCGTCGACGAAGCTGGAGCGCTGCTTGGCCATCTCCTCGGGCTTCTTCTTGCCCATCGCGCGCCGCAGCACGTCGGCGCTGCCGAGCGAATAGCCGCCGACGACCTGCGCGATGCGCATCACCTGCTCCTGGTAGACCATCACGCCGTAGGTCTCGGCCAGGACCGGCTCGATCGACGGATGCAGGTACTCGACCTTCCTGCGGCCGTGCTTGCGGTCGACGAACTCCGGGATCAGGTCCATCGGCCCGGGGCGGTACAGCGCATTCAGCGCGATCAGGTCCTCGAGCCGGTCGGGACGCGCCCGCTTGAGCAGCTCGCGCATGCCGCGCGATTCAAACTGGAAGATCGCCGCGGTGTTGGCCTGCTTGAAGATCTCGTAGGTGGCGGCGTCGTCGAGCGGCAGCGTCTCGAGCGTCAGCGCGAAGTCCGGGTCGAGCTGCTTCACGTAGCGCAGCGTCAGGTCGAGGATGGTGAGCGTGGTGAGCCCGAGGAAGTCGAACTTCACCAGGCCGATGGCCTCGACGTCGTCCTTGTCGTACTGGCTCACCACCGCCGCCTCGGCGCCGCTCGCGCAGTACAGCGGGCAGAAATCGGTCAGCCTGCCCGGCGCGATCAGCACGCCGCCGGCGTGCATGCCGACGTTGCGCGTCAGCCCCTCGAGCGAGCGCGACAGCTCCACGAGTTCCGCGTATTCCTCGTCGGCCGCCACCGCCTCCGCGAAGGCCGGCTCCTCCTTCAGCGCGCGCTCCAGCGTCCATGGATCGGCGGGATTGTGCGGAATCAGCTTCGAAAGCGTGTCGCACTTCGAATACGGCAGATCGAGCACGCGGCCGGCGTCGCGCACCACCGCCTTGGCACCCAGCGTGCCGAAGGTGGCGATCTGGCTCACCGCATCGGCGCCGTACTTGTGCTTGACGTACTCGATCACGCGGTCGCGGTTGTCCTGGCAGAAGTCGATGTCGAAGTCCGGCATCGACACCCGCTCAGGATTCAGGAACCGCTCGAACAGCAGGTCGTAGCGCAGCGGGTCGAGGTCGGTGATGCCGAGCGAGTATGCGACCAGCGAGCCGGCGCCCGAACCGCGTCCGGGCCCGACCGGAATGCCGTTGCGCTTGGCCCAGTTGATGAAGTCGGCCACGATCAGGAAGTAGCCGGTGAAGCCCATCGCCGCGATGGTGGCCAGCTCGAGATCGAGCCGCGCGCGGTAGCGCGCCTGCTGCGCCTCGCGCTCGGCCTCCTCCGGATACAGCGCCTGCAGGCGCGCGTCGAGCCCATGCTGCGCCAGGTCGCGGCAATGCGCCTCGATAGTGACGCCCGCTGGCGTCGGAAAGTCGGGCAGCTGCGACTTGCCGAGCGTCAGTTCGACATTGCAGCGGCGGGCAATCTCGACCGCGTTGGCCAACGCCACCGGCATGTCGGAAAACAAGGCCGCCATCTCGGCGCGCGACTTGAAGTACTGCTCCTCGGTGAAGCGGCGCGGTCGGCGCGGATCGGCCAGCGTGTAGCCCTCGGCGATGCATACGCGCGCCTCATGGGCGCGAAAATCGCCGCGCTCGATGAACTGCACCGGATGGGTGGCCACGACCGGCAGGTCGAGTTCGATGGCGAGCCGTGCGCCGCCGCGGACCAGCGCCTCGTCTCCGGCGCGGCCGGCGCGCTGCAGTTCGATGTAGAAGCGATCGGGAAAGAGCTGCGCCAGGCGCTGGGCTGCGGCGCGCGCGGCGGGCACGTTTCCCAAAGCAAGCTGCGCGCCGATCTCCCCCTGCGCCCCGCCCGACAGCACGATCAGTCCGTCGCCGCGCGACTCGAACCATTCGAGCCGCATCTCGGCGCGGCCACGATGCTGGTTCTCGATCCACGAGCGCGACACCAGTTCGCACAGGTTCAGGTAGCCCGCGTGATTCATCGCCAGCAGGAGCAGGCGGTGCGCCGCCTCGCGGTCCGTATCGTTGCTGATCCAGGCGTCGACGCCGATGATCGGCTTCACGCCCTGCGCGCGCGCCGCCTGGTAGAAGCGCACCGCGCCGAACATGCTGGCGCTGTCGGTGAGGGCCAGCGCGCCCTGCCCGTCGCCGGCGGCCGCCGCGGCGACGTCATCGAGCTGCGCCAGTCCATCGACGATCGAAAACTCCGAGTGGAGGCGAAGATGGACGAAGGGCACCGACATGCGATCGATTCTAGCGGCGCCGTCCGTGTGCACCGGCGCAACACCTTGCCGGATGAGCGTATTCCGTGGATACAATCCGCCGCCGATCGCCCGACATCGGTCAGTCGCCTGTCGTCTCTGGCCGTAGGTGCGGCGAGCGACGAAACTTGAACTAGGGACCCGCAGCGATGCCACGCTCGCCGATGAACAAGGAGGCCCTGCTCGAGCAGGTCATGCGGCACCTGCGCTTTGCCCAGGGCACGCCGGTGCTGCCCACCGCGGCGAGCGGCTGGCTGCGTGCACTGGCGGCCGTCTGCCGCGGCGAGCTCGCCAACCGCTGGAGCGAGACGCAGCGCGAAGACTTCGCCTGCCGCGCACGGCGCGTCAACTACATGTCGATGGAATTCCTGATGGGACGCGCACTGGGCAATGCGCTCGATGCGCTCGGCCTCGTTCCGGCGGCGCGCGAAGGCGTCGGCGGCGACAAGGCGCTGGCCGAACTTTTCGAGCACGAATCCGATGCCGCCCTCGGCAACGGCGGCCTCGGCCGACTGGCCGCCTGCTTCCTCGATTCGATGGCCACGCTCGGCGTGCCCGCCTTCGGCTATGGCATGCGCTACCAGTTCGGCATGTTCCGCCAGGCGATCCGCGACGGCCGCCAGGTCGAGCAGCCCGATGCATGGCTGCAGGCCGGCGATCACTGGTGCATCGCGCGGCCGGACGTGCGCTACCCGGTCGGGTTCGGCGGGCGCGTCGAGGGGCCGCCGCAGGCGCGACGCTGGCTGCCGGCAGAGGCGGTCGAGGCCGACGCCTTCGACTTCATCGTGCCGGGGCACGGCACGCACCGCGTCGCGACGCTGCGCCTGTGGCAGGCGCGCGCCGTCGAGTCGCTCGACTTCGCCGCCTTCTCGCGCGGTGAGTTTCACGCGGCCGCCGGACCGCGCGCGCGCGCCGAAGCGATCAACTGGGTCCTCTATCCCGACGATTCGACGCTCGCCGGCCGCGAGCTGAGGCTGAAGCAGGAGTTCCTGCTGGTCAGCGCCTCGCTGCAGGACATCGTTGCGCGGCACCTTGCCGAGCATGGCCGGCTCGACAACCTCGCTGACCACGCCGCCATCCACCTGAACGACACGCATCCCGCGCTGTCACTGCCCGAGATGATGCGGATCCTCGTCGACGAGCGCGGCCTGCCGTGGGCGCGGGCGTGGGCGCAATGCGAGCGGATCTTCTCGTACACCAACCACACGCTGATGCCCGAGGCGCTCGAGACCTGGCCGGTGGCGATGCTCGAACACCTGCTGCCGCGCCACCTCGAGATCATCTACGAGATCAACCACCGCTTCCTGCTGCTCGTGCGCGAACGCTTCGGCGACGATCCGGACCTGCAGGCGCGCGCGTCTCTGATCCAGGAAAACGGCGAGCGGCGCGTGCGGATGGCGCCACTGTCGATCGTCGGCTCGCATCGCGTCAACGGCGTCTCGCAGCTGCACAGCGACCTGATGGTGCAGACCATCTTCGCCGACTACGCGCGCATCTTCCCGGGCCGCTTCACCAACGTCACCAACGGCGTGACGCCGCGGCGCTGGCTCGCGCTGGCCAACCGGCCGCTGTCGTCGGTGCTCGACGAATGCATCGGGCGCAACTGGCGGCTCGATCTCGACCTGCTGGGTGAATTCGTGCGCTTCGAGGCCGATGCCGCGGTGCGCGAGTCGGTGCTCACGGCCAAGCGCGAGAACAAGGAAAGGCTGGCGGCGCGGCTCGGTCGCGACCTCGGCCTCACGATCGACCCGGCGAGCCTGTTCGACGTGCAGGTCAAGCGCATGCACGAGTACAAGCGCCAGCTGCTGAACGTGCTGCGCGTGATTGCCGACTACCTCGACATCGTCGCCGAGCCGCAGAAGCAGCGCGTGCCGCGCACGGTGATCTTCGGCGGCAAGGCCGCCACGGCCTATGCCGCCGCCAAGTCGGTGATCCACCTGATCCACGACGTGGCGCGCGTGGTGAACTCCGATCCGCGCGCCATCGGACAACTCAAGGTCGTGTTCGTGCCCAACTACGGCGTGTCGGTGGCCGAGCGCGTCATCCCGGCCGCCGACCTTTCCGAGCAGATCTCCACGGCCGGCACCGAGGCCTCGGGCACCGGCAACATGAAGTTCGCGCTGAACGGCGCGCTCACCATCGGCACCTGGGATGGCGCCAACATCGAGATCGCGCAGGCAGTCGGCGAGCCGAACATCTTCATCTTCGGCCTGCGCGCCGAGGAGATCGACGAACGACGCGCGCTCGGCTACCTGCCGCGGATGCACTACGACGAGAACCCGCAACTGAAGGCGGTGCTCGACGCCGTCGCCGAGGGACGCTTCTCGCCCGACGAGCCGCATCGCTACTGGGGCCTGGTCGATTCGCTGCTCAACGTCGATCACTACTTCGTGCTGGCCGATTTCGCCGACTATGTGCAGGCGCAGCGACGGGTCGACAGCGCGTTCGCCGATCCGCAGCAGTGGGCAAGGATGGCGATCCGCAACATCGCCGCAATGGGCGAGTTCTCCTCCGACCGCACGGTGCGCGAGTACGCACGCAGGATCTGGAGCATCGAGGTCTAGCCGCGCGCAGGCCAGCTGCGCCGGCTCGGCCCGCCGACACACGAATGCCGCCACTGACGACTGGCCTGCCGTATCCGCTTGGGGCCACGCTGCAGGCCGACGGTGTGAACTTCGCCGTGGCGAGCGAGTACGCCCGGTTCGTCGAACTGTGCGTATTCGATGACAGCGGCCAGAGCGAACTCGCCCGGTACCGCTTGCCCGGCCACTCCGACGGGGTCTGGCACGGACACCTCGCGGGGGCGCGCGCCGGCCTGGTCTACGGCCTGCGCGCGCACGGTCCGTACTCGCCGCAAGCCGGGCATCGTTTCAACCCGCACAAGCTGCTGCTCGACCCGTACGCCCGCGAGATCGTCGGCCGCTTCGAATGGCGCGACGAGCACTTCGGCTACCGGCGCGGGCATGCCGACGAGGCGTCGAGCTTCGACAACCGCGACAACGCGGCCTTCGCTTTGAAGGCGCGCGTGGCCGAAACGCTCACCCCGCTCGCCGCGCGCCCCGATCCGCGGCCGGCGGCAGAAGTCGTCCTCTACGAGCTGCACGTCAAGGGCTTCACGCGCCTGCATCCGGACGTCCCCGAGGCCCACCGCGGCACCTACGCCGGGCTGGCCCACCCGGCGGTGATCGAGCACCTGCGCAAGCTGGGCGTCACCACGCTTTCGCTGCTGCCGGTGCATTACGCACTCACCGAGGAGCGGCTGACCAGGCTCGGGCTCGTCAATTACTGGGGCTACAACACGATCGGCTTCTTCTGCCCCGACCCGCGGCTGTCGACCACGCCCGGCGATACCGGTGCCGCGCGGCGCGAGTTCCGCGCAATGGTCGAGGCCCTGCACGGCGCCGGTCTCGAAGTCGTGATCGACGTCGTCTTCAACCACACCGCCGAGAGCGACGAGACCGGTCCGACCTTGTCGATGCGCGGTCTGGACAACGCCAACTGGTACCGGCTCCTGCCGGGCGATGCCGCGCGCTACGAGAACGTCACCGGCTGCGGCAATACCGTCGATGTCAGCCACCCGCGTGTGACACAGTTCGTGCTCGACTGCCTGCGCTACTGGGTCAGCGAGATGGGCGTGGACGGCTTCCGCTTCGATCTCGCCCCCGTGCTGGGTCGCACCGCCCATGGCTTCGATCCGCAGGCGCCGTTCTTCGCGGCGCTGGCGCAGGACCCCACCCTTTCCCGCGCGAGGCTGATCGCCGAGCCGTGGGATATCGGCCACGGCGGCTACCAGCTCGGCCGGTTTCCGGGACGCTGGCTCGAGTGGAACGACCGCTTTCGCGACGGGATGCGGCAGTTCTGGCTCATGCGCAGCGTCGATCGCGCCGAGTTTGCCCGCCGGCTGCTCGCTTCCAGCGACCGCTTCCACCAAGGCACGCGCTCACCGCTGGCTTCGGTCAACCATGTCAGCGCGCACGACGGCTTCACGCTGCGCGACTTGGTGAGCTACCGCCACAAGCACAACGAGGCCAACGGCGAAGCCAACAGCGACGGCCACAACGCCAACTACAGCGTCAACTGCGGCATCGAGGGCCCAACCACCGACCCTGCCGTCAACGCGGAGCGCGGGCGCCTGGTCCGCGCACTGCTTGCCGCGATGCTCCTGGCGCAGGGCACGCCGATGCTCGCCGCCGGCGACGAACTTGGCCACAGCCAGGACGGCAACAACAACGCCTACTGCCAGGACAGCGCGCTCGCCTGGATCGACTGGCAAGACGCCGATGCCCTGCTCGCCGGCTTCGTCGCACGGCTGACTGCGCTGCGCCGCGAGCTGCCGGCGCTGCGGCAGGACCGCTGGCTGTCCGACCAGTTGCGCGCCGACGGCCGGCGCGACGTCGACTGGCACGATCCCGCCGGCCACGAGATGACGGCGGCGCGCTGGCACGCCGCCGACTGCCATTGCCTGACCGTGACGATTTCGCCGCCGGGCGCCGAGACCGTCGTGCTGGTCTTCAACGCCGGGCCACGCACGCAGGAGTGCGTACTGCCGGACGGCCGCTGGCGGTGCGTGCTCGACTCCGGCGAACCGGCAGCACCCGAACGCGCCGTCGACGGCGGCACAATCGAAGCGCCGCCACAATCGGTGCTGGTGCTGCTCGCGCGCAACTGACTCACTCGACTCGATGACCGCCCTCGACCGCCGCCGCTCCGGCATCCTGCTGCACCCGACCTCGCTGCCCGGGCCTCACGGCAGCGGCGACTTCGGGCCCGGTGCGTATCACTTCATCGACTGGCTGCAGGCGGCCGGGCAAAGCGTGTGGCAGATGCTGCCGCTCAATCCCATCGGCCCCGGCAATTCGCCGTACGCGAGCGTCTCGGCCTTCGCCGGTTCGCCGCTGCTGGTCGCGCTGGAACCGCTGGTTGAAAAGGGCTGGCTGGCGCCCATTGAAACCGGCGAACTTGCGCCGTTCGGCAACGAGCGTGTCGATTTTGGTCGTGTGCCCGACTGGCGCATGGCCAGGCTGCGCGACGCGGCGGAGGGTTTCTTTGCCTGTGCCGACGCCGCCGACCGCGGCGCGTTCGCCACCTACTGCAATGCGCAGGCGCACTGGCTCGACGACTACGCGCTGTTCATGGCGATCGACGAGAGCACGCGCGCCGCGCGCGGCTTCGCGCCGTGGTCGCAGTGGGATGCGCCGCTCGCACGCCGCAATCCGCGCGCGCTGGCCGAGGCGCACCGCCGGCACGCGAAGGCCGTGGACTTCTGGCGCTTTGCGCAGTGGTGCTTCGATTCGCAGTGGCAGGCGATCCGCCGCTACGCGAACGAGCGCGGCATCCTGCTGGTCGGCGACCTGCCGATCTTCGTCGCGCACCACTCCGCCGACTGCTGGACGCGTCCGGACCTGTACCTGCTCGACGAGCAGCTCGAGCCGGCCGTCGTCGCCGGCGTGCCGCCGGACTATTTCAGTGCCACCGGGCAACGCTGGGGCAATCCGCTGTACGACTGGGAAGCGATGAAGCGCGACGGTCACGCGTGGTGGATCGCCCGCGTGCGCCGGCAACTCGAACTCGCCGACTGGCTGCGCGTCGACCACTTCCGCGGCTTTGCGGGCTGCTGGGAGATCCCGGCCGCCAGCGAGACGGCCGTCGACGGCCGCTGGGTGCCGGGACCGGGCGCGGATCTCTTCATCGCGATGGACCGCGCGCTCGGCCGCCTGCCGCTGATTGCCGAGGACCTCGGCGTGATCACGCCGGACGTCGAGGCGCTGCGCGACCAGTTCGGCCTGCCCGGCATGCGCATCCTCCAGTTTGCGTTCGGCGAAGACGCGGATCACATCTACCTGCCGCACAACTACATCGCCAACGCCTGCGCCTACACCGGGACCCACGACAACGACACCTTCGCGGGCTGGTGGCGCGCCGCACCGGCCCGCGAGCGCGAGTTCGCCGCCGCCTACCTGGATGCGGGCGCCGGCGATGCGCACTGGGCCGCGATCCGCGCCGTCAGCCAGTCGGTGGCACGGCTGGTCGTGTTCCCGCTGCAGGACGCACTCGGCCTCGGCAGCGAGCACCGCATGAACACCCCGGGCACGGCGACGTGCTGGACCTGGCGCTTCACGTGGGAGATGGTCGGCGCGGACGCCGCGCGCGGCCTCGCCCGCATCAGCGCCGCCAGCGGCCGCGCGCCGCTGGAACTGCTCGATCTGCCGCCGACAGCCTGAGCCATCACCCAACCTCTCCTTCCCCTCCCCCCTCGCGGGAGAGGGGCCAGGGGTGAGGGGGCTCCAGTAGAAACGTCACCCGCCCGCCGACAGGGTCCGCCACCCCACCACGTTGCATACGTCCCTTCCCGGAGCTACCGTGCTGGCCATGCGCTCTCTCGTCGTCGCGATCCTCACTTGCCTGCTCTGTGCCGGCGTCGTCGCACAGACCAAGATCTACAAGGTGCGCCTGCCCGACGGCAGGATTCTCTTCACCGACCAGCCGCCGCCGGGCGCACAGGTCATTTCCGAAACCGAAGCACCTCCGCCGTCACCTGCACCCCCCGCGCCCGCCGCCAGGAAGGATGGCCAGGCCGGAACGCTTCAGGAGCGCGCCGCGCGCAGCGACGCCCAGCTGCGCGACCGGTCCGCGCAGATCGACAAGGCGTTCGCCGACGTGCAAGCGGCCGAGCGTGAACTCGAAGCCGCGAAGCAGCAGCTCGAGAAAGGCCGCACGCCGCTTCCGGGTGAGATGCTCGGCACCGCGCGCGGCGGCGTGCGCCCCGGCCCTGCCTACCAGGAGCGCATCAGCAAGCTCGAACAGGCCGTCGTCGCCGCCGAACAGAAGCTCGCCAAGGCGCGCGAGGAACTTAACGCGGTGCGGTGATTGGAAAGGCGTTCCGCGAAGGTGGCCGACTTCGCCCAGAGAAAGGCGACGCGTGGAGAAGGCGCCGATTGGGGGCGCTTGTTGCCTTCCAATCGACCACATGCAACAAAGAAGCCGGCACCTGGCCGGCTTCTTTTTGCCTCGTTTTGATGGCGTCCCCACGGGGATTCGAACCCCGGTTATCGCCGTGAAAGGGCGGTGTCCTAGGCCTCTAGACGATGGGGACATGAGAACCGGAAGCGGTCGGCTTCCGGTTCTCGTGCAAGCCTATTCGTTGGTGGAGGTAAGCGGGATCGAACCGCTGACCTCTTGCATGCCATGCAAGCGCTCTCCCAGCTGAGCTATACCCCCAACGCAAGAGCCGCGCATTATAGCGACGGCGGCACAGCAGGCAAATCAGACGCGGCGAAGGTTGGTCGCCTTGCGAAATGCGGTACCGGCGCCGGATCAGGCGACGACGCCGACACGCTTCAGCGCAGCGTCCAGCCGCTCCAGGACGGTTTCGCGCCCCACCAGTTCCAGAACCGCGTCGATCGACGGGGTCTGCGTGCGGCCGGTGACCGCGACGCGCAATGGCACGGCGAGCTGCGGCATCTTCAGGCCGTGCTCGCCGATGATCTGCTTGATGAGCGCCGAAAGCGCCGCGCGGCTCCACTCCACCGACGCCGCGCGTGCGGCGAAGGCCTGCAGCGCGGTGACGCCCGAGCCGGAGACGTGCTGGCGAAGCAACCCTTCGTCGAGTGCATACGGGCCGTAGAACAGCAGCGCCGCATCGGCGAGTTCATTGAGCGTGCGCGCGCGGTCTTTCAGCAGCGCGATCAC
The DNA here is from genome assembly GCA_963847675.1 of uncultured beta proteobacterium. GTDB lineage: Bacteria > Pseudomonadota > Gammaproteobacteria > Burkholderiales > Burkholderiaceae_F > JADJWR01. The sequence continues at coordinate 183,306 of CAWKAP010000005.1, read as the reverse complement.
GCTCGCCACCGGCGGGCCGCCTGCAAGCGCGCCGCCGCGCGCCTCGATGCGCGGCGCGACCAGTTCCGCCAGCCGGCCGTCGTCCGCCTCCTTGATGTACTCGCCATTCAGCCAGAGCAGCTTGTCCGGGTTGTACTGCGCCGGCGCGCGGTTCACGTGGTCGAGGTCGAACCACTCGACGAGCTGTGCGCGGGTGAACTTCTCGTCGTCCCCGTGGCTCCAGCCGAGCCGCGCCAGGTAGTTGAACAGCGCCTCGGGCAGGATGCCGTCGGCGTCGTACTGCAGCACGCTGACCGCGCCGTGCCGCTTGGACAGCTTCTGCCCGTCCGGGCCGAGGATCATCGGCAGGTGGCCGAAGGCCGGCAGCGGCGCGCCGAGGGCGCGGTAGATGTTGATCTGCCGCGGCGTGTTGTTGACGTGATCGTCGCCGCGCAGCACGTGGGTGATCTTCATGTCGATGTCGTCGACGACCACCGCGAAGTTGTACGTCGGCACGAGATCGGCGCCGCGCGCGATGACCAGGTCGTCGAGCTCGCTGTTGGCGATGCTGATCGGCCCCTTGACGAGGTCGTTCCACGCGACCTCGCCGGCATCGGGATTGCGGAAGCGGATCACCGGCGCGACGCCCGCGGGCGGCACCTTTCCGTGCGCGTTCTCCGGCCGCCAGCGGCCGTCGTAGCGCGGCTTCTCGCCGCGCGCCGTCTGCGCCTCGCGCAGCGCGTCGATTTCCTCGCGGCTGGCATAGCAGCGGTACGCCCGGCCACCGGCCAGCAACTGCTCGATCGCCTCGCGGTAGCGCGGCAGCCGCGAGGTCTGGCGCACCGGCCCCTCGTCGTACTCGAGTCCGAGCCACGCCATGCTGTCGATGATCACCCGCACCGCTTCTTCGGTCGATCGTTCGACATCGGTGTCCTCGATGCGCAGGATGAACTGGCCGCCGTGATGGCGCGCAAAAGCCCACGAGAACAGCGCCGTGCGCGCGGTGCCCAGGTGCAGCATCCCGGTCGGGCTCGGGGCGATGCGCGTGCGGACGGTGGCTGCGTTCATCGGACATTCCTGGCGATGGCGTCGGCCGCGATTCGGCAGCCGGACGGTCCGGTCACTCGGCCAGGGCGCCGAACAGGTATGCCATCTCGATCACCGGGCCGGGCCGTCCGAAGGCGGCGAACCAGCGCCCGAAGATCTCGCCGACCGCGCCGCTGCGGTAGATCTGCGCCAGCGCCGAATTGACCGCCAGGCGCATCTGCCAGTCGCCGCGCGGCAGCGCGATCGCATAGGGCTCGAAGGACAGCGCATCGGCGAGCAGCGCGAGCGACTTCGGGTCCTTGGCCTTCGACGCCAGCCCGATGAGCAGGACCCGGTCGCTCGCGAACGCGTCGATCGCGCCGCCTTCCAGCTGTGCCAGGCCCTCTTCGCGGCTCTTCACCGGCACCACGGTCGCGTTGACCACGCGGCTCGTCAGTGCTTCGCTCAGCGCCTTCTCGTTGCTGGTGCCGGCGATCACGCCGATCTTCTTGCCGCCAAGATCGCCGAGCCCCTTCGCCGCGAGGCTCGCCTTGACCAGCAGGCCGGTGCCGTCGACGAACGTGAAGCTGGAGAAATCCACTTCCTTCATGCGGCCGAGCGTCACGGTGCTCGAACCGCACTCCATGTCGGCCTGTCCCTTGGCCACCGTCTCGAACCGGTTCTGCACCGTGACCGGAACCCAGCGGACCTTCAATTCCGTCACGCCGAGTTGCTTTTCCAGCGCCCCGACGACGCGGCGGCACAGGTCGATCGTGTATCCGGAAGGCTGCTTGCTGGCGTCCTCGAAGGAGAACGGGATGGCATCGACACGGTAGGCGATGCCGATCGACTTCGAATCGCGGATCTTCTTCAGGCGGCCATCCAGCGGCGGCGAGGCGCCCTGCGCGAACGCGATGACGGGCAGGACCAGGAGCGCAGCAAGCGCGGCGGAAAATCGTTTCACGGAAGTACTCCTTGGTTGAGGCCGGCGGCGGCCCGCATGATATCGACCCTGTGCCTTACGGCCTGGACGGCGACATCGAGCGGTGGACATCGGCGGGGCGACACGCGATACGCCGCTATCAATCCCGCGGCGCGGCGACAGGTCAGTGCGAGTAGTGGTGGGTGGTACAGGGTTTGAACCTGTGACCCCTGCCGTGTGAAGGCAGTGCTCTACCGCTGAGCTAACCACCCGGCCGTTCAGGCAGGCGCGGAGTTTACATGAGGCAGCGCGCCTAGAATCGAGAGCGCCATGAACCTCGCCCTGCACCTCTTCCGCAGCGCGCAGCGGCTTCCCGGGCAGCCGGCGGTGATTGAGCGCGACCGCGCCGAGCACACCTACGCGAGGCTCGCGCGACGCACGCTTGCGCTGGCCGGCGCGCTGCACACGCGCCTCGGCATCGCGCCGGGTGACCGGGTGGCGCTGCTGATGCGCAACAACGCCGCCTATGTGGAGCTCCTGTATGCGTGCTGGGCAGCCGGGGCGGCCGCGATCCCGATCAACGTGAAACTGCACGCGAAGGAGATCGCCTTCATCCTCGACGACGCCGGCGCGCGCGCGTGCTTCGTCACCGACGACGTCGACGGCCGCGCGATCGATGCGGCGCGCACGGCCGGCGCCACCACCTTCATCGACGTCGACTCTCGCGAGTACCGGTCCCTGCTGCATGAAGCGCCCGCAGCGGTCGCCGACGTCGCCCCGGACGACCTCGCCTGGCTCTTCTACACCAGCGGCACGACCGGGCGGCCCAAGGGCGTGATGCTCACGCACCGCAACCTGCTGGCGATGACGCTGAACTACCTGGCCGACGTCGATGCGGCGGCCGCCGGCGACCACCTGCTCCATGCGGCACCGATGTCGCACGGCTCGGGCATCTACATCCTGCCCAACGTCGCTGCGGCGGCCACGCAACTCGTGCCGGCGTCGCGCGGCTTCGAGGTGGCCGAGATCGACGAGGTGCTGGCCCTCGTTCCGAAGGTGAAGTTCTTCGCTGCGCCGACGATGGTGATGCGCCTGGTCGACGGCATGCAGGGCGAAGCGCAGGGGCTGAAATCGATCATCTACGGCGGCGGACCGATGTACGTGGCGGACTGCCTGCGCGCGCTCGACCGCTTCGGGCCGCGGCTGACGCAGATCTACGGGCAGGGCGAGGCGCCGATGACGATCACCGTGCTGCCGGCGGCCGAGCACGTCGACGATCACGATGGTCGGCGAATGAAGCGACTGGCGTCGGTCGGCCGCGCGCAGACCGGTGTCGAACTCGCGGTGCTCGACGGGCGGGACCGGCCGATCGCCGAGGGCGAGATCGGCGAAGTGGCGGTGCGCGGCGAGATGGTGATGCGCGGCTACCTGAACGACGCGGAGGCGACGGCCAGGACGCTTGCCGGCGGCTGGCTGCACACCGGCGACCTCGGCCACCTCGACGCGCAGGGTTACCTGACCCTCGTCGACCGCAGCAAGGACCTGATCATTTCCGGTGGCTCGAACATCTACCCACGCGAGGTCGAGGAGGTGCTGCTGCGCCATCCACAGGTACGCGAGGTGGCGGTGATCGGCCTGCCCGACGCCGACTGGGGCGAGATCGCAGTGGCGGCGGTGACGGTGCAACCCGGCAACGCGCCCGACGAGGCGGCGCTCGACGCGTTCTGCCTCGAGCACATCGCCCGCTTCAAGCGGCCGAAACGCTACGTCTTCATGGACGAGTTGCCGAAGAACGCCACCGGCAAGGTGCTCAAGCGGGAGTTGCGCGAGAGCCTCGCCCGTCTCAGTCCGCCGCGCTGAGTGCTCGGCGCCACACGGCGCCCGGCCTGCACTGCTGATCGAGGCGGTCGAGCACCGCCTCGTGCGCAGCAACCTCGTCTGCGCCGGCCGCGAGCACGCGCAGACGCGACAGATCGAGCGGTGCCGAGTCGACAGCCTCGCTGCCCTGCTCCAGATCGATGACCAGGCTGTCCTGGCCGCGCGTCATCGCCAGGTAGACCTCGGCGAGCAGGCCGGCGTCGAGCAGCGCGCCATGCAGCGTCCGGTGGCGGTTGGACACGCCGTAACGCTCGCACAGCGCGTCGAGCGAATTTCGCTTGCCGGGGTGCAGCTCGCGCGCCAGTGTCAGCGAATCGGTCACCTTGGCGCAGTGCTCGGCAAACGGCGGCCGTGCCAGCCTCTTCAGTTCCTCGTCGAGGAACTCGAGGTCGAAAGTGGCGTTGTGGATGACGATCTCGGCGTCGCGGACGAAGGCGAGCAGTTCGTCGGCGATCTCGCCGAACTTCGGCTTGTCGGAGAGGAAATGCTTTGTCAGACCATGAACGGCGAGCGCACCCTCGTCGCTGTCGCGCTCGGGGTTCACGTAGTGGTGCAGCCGCCGCTCGGTGATGCGCCGGCTGACGATCTCGATCGCGCCGACCTCGATGATGCGGTGCCCTTCGCGCGCCGCCAGGCCCGTGGTCTCGGTGTCGAGGAAGATCTGGCGCACGCCCTATTCCGCCGCTGCCGCGTGGGGATGCGCCACCTTCGCTCTGCCGCGCCCCTTGCGCTCGACCAGTTGCCGCATCAGCGTGTACATGGTCGGCACCACGTACAACGTCAGCACGGTGCCCAGCAGCAGTCCACCGACGATCACCCAGCCGATCTGCTTGCGGCTTTCCGCTCCGGCGCCAACCGAGATCGCCAGCGGCACGGCGCCCAGCACCATGGCGCCGGTGGTCATCAGGATCGGCCGCAGCCGCAGCTCGGCGGCGTGCCGGACCGCAGCGAACATATCCTCGCCGCGATCGCGCAACTGCTCGGTGAATTCGATGATCAGGATGCCGTGCTTGGTGATCAGCCCCACCAGCGTGATCAGTCCGATCTGACTGTAGATGTTCAGCGTTCCCCCGGTCGCCCACAGCGCCAGCAGCGCGCCGGTCATCGACAGCGGCACCGACAGCATGATCACGAACGGATCGGCAAAGCTCTCGAACTGTGCCGACAGCACCAGGTAGATGAAGATCAGCGCCAGCACGAAGGTCAGGTAGATGCTGCCGCGCGTGTCGCGGAACTCGCGCGAGATACCGTCCAGATCCGTGGCGGCCGACGACGGCAGCACGCGCTTCGCCGTCGCATCCATCACCGGCAGCACGTCGCCGAGCGCATAGCCGGGCGCCAGCTGACCGCTGATCGTCACCGCACGCAGGCGCTGGAAGTGATTGAGCGACTGCGGGCTGACGCCTTCGAGCACGTCGACCACGTTGGCGAGCTGCACCATCGAGCCGTCGCGGGCGCGGACGTAGATGTCGCTGATGTCGTTGGGCCGCGTGCGGTCGCGCGGCGCCACCTGCACGATCACGTCGTACTGCTCGCCGTCGCGCTTGAAGCGCGTCACCTGCCGGCCGCCGAGCATGGTCTGCAAAGTCAGGCCGACCGTCTGCACCGACACGCCGACGTCGGACAGCTTGTCGCGGTTGACGGCGACGCGAAGCTCCGGCGTGTTGAGCCGCAGGTCCGACTGCAGGTTCTGCACGCCGGGATACTTCGCCATCTCGGCGAGGAACCGGGCAACGATCCGGTCGAGCTCCGGATAAGGCACCTGCGACATGATGACGTACTCGATCGGCAATCGCCGCGAAGACTGGCCGAGCGACGGGGGGTTGACCGCGAAGCCGATCACGCCCGGCAGCGTGGCGAACTTCTGGTTGAGTTCACGCGCGATGTCCTGCTGCTTGCGCGTGCGCTGCTCCCACGGCTTCAGCCGCAGGATCGCGTTGCCGTACTCGACCGTCGGGAACCCGGCAATCGCGTTGTACGCCGCAGCGTCGGGGATCCCGTCGTAGTAACTCTCGACCGCGCGCAGTGCCTCCGACGTGTAGTCCACGGTCGCACCCGGGGGGCCCTGCAGGCGGCCGAAGATCACGCCACGGTCCTCCAGCGGAGCCAGTTCCGACGGCAGCAGCGTGAACAGCCCGCCGCCTGCCGCGACCACCAGTATCCAGCCGATCAGGGCGGTCCAGCGATGGGCCAGCACCCAGGCGAGCGACCTCGCGTAGCCTCGGGTCAGGCCGTCGAGAAAGCGGTCGATGGCCCGGTACACGACGCCGTGCTTGGTCTCGTGGTGCAGCAGCTTGCTGCACATCATCGGCGACAGCGTCAGCGCCACGAATCCGGAAACCAGCACGGCACCGGCCAGCGCCAGGGCGAACTCGATGAACAGCCGCCCGGTCCGGCCGGTGGAAAACGCCAGCGGCGCGAACACGGCCACCAGCGTCAGCGTCATCGCGATGACTGCGAAGCCGATTTCCTTGATGCCCTTGATCGCCGCCTCCTCGCGCGGCACGCCGGCCTCGATGTTGCGGAAGATGTTCTCCAGCACGACGATCGCATCGTCGACCACCAGGCCGATCGCCAGCACCATGGCCAGCAGCGTCAGCGTGTTGATGGTGAAGCCGAACGCGTACATCAGCGCGAAGGCGCCCACCAGTGACACCGGGATCGTCACCAGCGGAATCAGCGTCGCGCGGAGGTTGCGCAGGAAGAAGAAGATCACCAGGACCACCAGCACGACCGCCTCGGCCACGGTCGTGAACACCGAATCGATCGAGCGGTCGATGAACACCGACGCGTCGTAGGCGACCGTGATCCTCATGCCCGGCGGCAGCGTTTCGTTGATCCTGGCGATCTCGGCGCGCACCGCCTTCGACAGTTCGAGCGGGTTGCCGGTGGCCTGCTTGACCACCCCCATGTTGATCGACGGCTCGCCGTTGAAGCGGGCGATCACGCGTTCGTCCTGCGCACCGATGGCCACGGCGGCCACGTCGCGCAGCCGCACCGGATAGCCGCCGACATTGGCGATGATCGCGTCCTCGAACTGCCGCACCGTCTGCAGGTCGGTGGCGGCGACGATCGTGAACTCGCGCTTGGCCGACTCGATCCGGCCCGACGGCAGCTCGACGTTCTGCCGGCGCAGCGCTTCCTCGACGTCCTGCACGGTCAGGCTGTAGCCGGCCAGCCGGTCGCGGTCGACGTTGATGCGCATCGCCACCCGTCGCTCGCCGAAGATCCACACGTCCGCCGCACCCGGCAGCACCGACAGCCGCGGCTTCACGTAGCGGGCCAGGTAGTCGGAGACCTCGATCGGGCTGCGCGCGCCCTGCGTGACTGCCATCCAGATGATCGGGAAGGCATCGGCCTCGACCTTGGCGATGACCGGCTCGTCGACGTTGTCCGGGAGACGGGCGCGCACGCGCGCCACCTTGTCGCGCACGTCGGCCGCGGCGGAGTCGGGATCGCGCGTGATGCGGAAGCGCACGTTGATGTTGCTGCGCTCGGAACGCGAGAACGAGGTCATCAGCTCGACGCCCTCGATCCCGGCCAGCGAGTCCTCCAGCACCTTGGTGATCTGCGATTCGACCACTTCGGCCGACGCGCCGGTGTAGGTCGTCTGCACGCTCACCACCGGCTCGTCGATCTTCGGGTACTCGCGCACCGCAAGTCGCGTGTACGAGATGAGTCCGATGACCAGCACGAGCAGCGACAGCACGCTGGCCAGCACCGGTCGGCGGATGCAGATCTCGAACAGCGACATCGGCGACCCCGCGTTCAACCCTTCGCTGGCACGGCCGCGCCCTTGCCTTCCGACGGCGCGGCGTTGCCGCTGCCGCCCGCCGGGGCCGCGCCGGAACCGGCTTCGCCCGCCGTGGCGCCACCCGGCAGGGCCGGCGCCGCGCCGATCACCCGCACGGGTTGGCCGTCCCTCTGCACGCGGATGCCGGCCGTGACGACCTGCTCCCCGGCACGCACGCCTTCGAGCAGTTCGACCTGCGCTTCGCGGCGCACGCCGAGCTTCACGCGCACCCTTTTCGCCTTGCCGTCGGCGACCGTGTAGACGAAGAAGTCGTCGCCGAGCGGAACAACCGCCTCCTCCGGCACCATCAGCGCGTCGGGCCGCTCGCCCAGCAGCACCTTCACGCGCGCGAACATGCCGGGGCGAAGCCGGCCATCGGAGTTGTCAAGGCGCGCCCGAACCTCGAGCGATCGGCCGCTGGCGTCCACGCGGGGATTGATCGCGTCGATGGCGCCGGCGTAGCGGGAGCCCGGCAGCGCGTCGGCCGTCAGTTCGACCAGCAGGCCCGCCTTCAATTGTGGAAAGTAACGCTCCGGCAACCGGAAATCCGCCTTCAGCGTGCGAATGTCTTCGACGTTGACGAGCTCCGCGCCGTCCTTGACGTAGTCGCCGATGCTGACGTTGCGGAGGCCGACCACCCCGTCGAACGGCGCGACGATGCGCATCTTCGCCAGCCGCGCCTCGACGAGCCTCAGTTTCGCTTCCGCGACCTGAACGTTCGAAGCGGCCTGGTCCTGGGCGCTCGAACTGACGAAGCTCTTGCTGGCCAGGTCTTCGGTGCGCCTCAGGCTGCTGGTCGCCAGGTCGAACTCGGCGCGCGCCTGCGCGACCTCGGCCTCGTTCAGCGTTGCGTCGAGCCCGACCAGCAGCTGGCCGCGCCGCACGGGCTGCCCGTCCCGAAAGCCGATCGTCGCGATCCGCCCGGACACCTCGGGTCGCAGCACGACACTTTCGTTCGAGCGCAGCGAGCCGATGGCGGTGATCGATTCCTGCACGGGGACGGGCCTCAGCTCGACCACCTCGACCGGCGCCGGGCCGCCCGGCCCCTTTCCCGGTCCCTTGGCGTCGGCGCCCTTGCCGTCGGCGGCCTTGCCTGAGGTGTCCTTCGCCGGACTCAAAACGCCGAACGTTGTGTGCTGATTGAAAAGGTACGCTGCGCCGCCCGCGGCGAGCAGGCCCAGCAATGCCACCACGGTCACCGTATGTCTGGCCATCGGGAAGCGCCATTGAAAACGGGCGCAGCACGCTGCGCCCTGGACGGCAAAATGTAGCACTCGGCTCGCGGTCTGGCCGCGAAGCGGATCAGCGCCCGCTCGCCGCCGCCGCGCCCTTGTTGGCGAGCGCGTCGGCGCGCTCGTTGCCCGGCACGCCGGCGTGGCCCCTGACCCAGCGCCAGTCGATGTCGTGCGCAGTGGCCAGTTGCCCGAGCCGCTTCCAGAGATCGGAGTTCTTCACCGCCTTGTTGCCCGCGGTCTTCCAGCCGCGGCGGATCCAGGTCGGCAGCCACTCGGTGACGCCCAGCTTCACGTACTGCGAATCGGTATGCACGATCACCCGGCAGCGCCGCTTCAGCGACGCCAGCGCCTCGATGACGGCGGTCAGTTCCATCCGGTTGTTGGTCGTCGCCGGATCGCCGCCGTACAGCTCCTTCTCGTGCACTCCGGCGCGCAGCAGCGCGCCCCAGCCGCCGGGACCGGGATTGCCCTTGCAGGCGCCGTCGGTCCAGATCTCGACCTGGGGCTGCGCGCCGCCGAGCGGCGTGAGTTCCGGGTCCGTCGTGCCCGAATGAGCAGGATCCGCTACGAGCTTGACGCCGCGATCGTGCCTCATGGCCGCTGCGCTCGTACCGCTGCGTCGTTGGCCGCGTCCTCGTCCTCCTCGACGCACACGCTCACGGCATCCTGGGTGACGAGCAGCGACCGGTTTGCCACCGGCACCAGTGCACGCGACCGCTCCTCCTTGCGTTTCCACGCCGGTCCGATCAGGCGCATGCCGCGCACGCGCTTGATGGCGGTCAGCAGGTACACGGAGCCGAGCACCGGCCACCAGCGGTCGCCCGCCTTTTCCATGAAACGCCAGCGCGCCAGCCACTTGTCGCTGCGCGCCCACGGCGCGTAGCAGCCGAAGCGGCCGCGATTGACTTCGAAAGACAGCAGCTTCAGCCAGTCCTTCAGCCTCGGCAACGCGATGAACTGGCCTGCGCGCGGCAGGTACGCCGACAGGCCCAGCCGCGCGCTCATCTGCCGCAGCCCCCACAGGCTGCCGGGATTGAATCCGGTGATCACGACGTGCCCCTCCGGCACGAGCACGCGATCCACCTCGCGCAAGACCTGGTGCGGCTCGTGGGCGAACTCGAGGATGTGCGGCATCACCACCAGGTCGATCGAGGCGCTGGCGAACGGCAGTTCCTCGTAGCGGTTGATCACCGCGACCTTCGTGTGCTCGCCGTCGCCGTTGTGCAGCCGGGCATCGAGCAGGCGGTCCGAGGCACAGAATCGGAGCGGCATCCGGTTCTCGCGCAGTGCGTCGATTTCCGGCAGCCCGAGTTGCAGCGCGTGGTAGCCGAAGATGTCTACCACGCAGGCATTCAGGTGCTGCTGCTCCCACGCAAGCGCGTAGCGTCCCGGCGGCGATCGCAGGAAGGCCGACAGCGCGTCGCCCGGCTCTGCCTGGTGCATCACGCCGTCACGCCTGACCGCTGGGAAGCGGCGCCGACATCGCCGACAATCCGTCTATTGCCCATCCGCGTGCTGCTTCCCGGAAAAATGGAGTCCGATCCCGATTTCACCGTCGAACCGATTCCGGCATTCGACGACAACTACCTGTGGCTGATTGCGCATCGATCGCAGGCCGCGGTCGTCGATCCAGGCGATGCCGAACCGGTGCTGCGCCGTCTGCGGCAGCGCGACCTCACGCTGGCGGCCATTCTAGTCACGCATCACCACGGTGACCATGTCGGCGGGGTCGAGTCGCTGGTTCGCGCCACCGGCGCGCGCGTCTACGGGCCGCGCGACGAGCCGATTCCGTCGCGCGACATCGCGCTCGCGGGAGGCGAGCGGATCGAGGTGCTCGGCGTCGAATTCGATGTTCTCGCCGTGCCCGGCCACACGCGAGGTCACATCGCCTACCACGCGCCGTCGCTGCGCTGGCTTTTCTGCGGCGATACGCTGTTCGCCGCCGGCTGCGGTCGCCTGTTCGAGGGCACGGCCGAGCAGATGTCCGACTCGCTCGAACGTCTGGCGAGACTGCCCGACGACACGCGCGTTTACTGCGCCCACGAGTACACGCTTTCGAACCTGCGCTTCGCGCTCGCAGTCGAGCCGGACAGCGGCGCGCTGCGCGTGCGCCAGCAGGCCTGCAGCGCGCTGCGCGCCCGCGGCGTGCCGACGCTGCCGTCGACGATCGGCGAGGAGCGCGCCACCAATCCGTTTCTTCGCTGCGACGTGGCCGCGGTCAAGGGCACTGCCGAGGCACGCGCAGGGCGTCGGCTCTCGTCGGCTGCCGACGTCTTCGCGGTGTTGAGGCAGTGGAAGAACAGCTACTGATCGCCCGCGCCGCCGCATCCGCGCCTATACTCGCGCGGTCCTCCGAACAAGAATCGTGATGCCGAAGTCGAAGCTCATCGGCCGCATCGCCACGGCACTGCTGCTGATGATCGCGGTTCCGCTGGTCGCCGCGGCGCAGGACGGAGCGCCAGCCGTCGAATCTGCCGCCGGAACGCTGGCCAGCGCGGCGGCATCGAGCAGCGGGCTGACCCAGCCCGACCCGCTCGGCACGCTGCTCAAGAAACTGTCCTCGGAGCACCCGGCCGATTCCGCGCGGCTGGAGCCCCTGCCGGCCTCCGATTCCAGCATCGACCTGTGGCAGCGCATCCGTCGCGGGTTTGCGATGCCGGACCTGGAAAATCGCGCCGCCGCCAGCAGCACGCGCTGGTATGCGGCCCGGCCCGATTACCTCGGCCGCATGGCGGGGCGCGCCAACCTCTACCTGTTCCACATCGTCGAGGAAATCGAGCGGCGCGGCATGCCCACCGAGCTCGCCCTGCTCCCCTTCGTCGAAAGCGCGATGCAGCCGGAGGCAGAGTCGCGGGCCAAGGCGGCCGGCCTGTGGCAGTTCATTCCGTCGACGGGCAAGCTGTACCAGCTCGAACAGAACCTGTGGCAGGACGAGCGACGCGACGTCGTCGAGTCGACCCGCGCGGCGCTCGATTACCTGCAGAAGCTGTACGACGACTTCGGCGACTGGCAGCTTGCGCTGGCGGCCTACAACTGCGGCGAAGGCTGCGTGGCCCGCGCCGTCGGTCGCGCGCGTGCGCGCGGGCAGTCGACCGACTATTCACGCCTGAGGCTGCCGCGCGAGACGCAGGGCTACGTGCCCAAGCTGCAGGCGATCAAGAACATCGTGCGCGACCCGGCTGCCCATGGCGTCGAACTGCCGGCGATCCGCAACGAGCCGTACTTCGCGGTGCTGCGCAAGACGCGCGATATCGACGTCGACACCGCCGCCCGCCTGGCCGAGATGCCGGTCGACGAGTTCCGCGAGCTCAATCCATCGTTCAACCGGCCGCTGATCATCGGCGCCGGCGAGGCGAACCTGCTGCTGCCCGCCGACCGCGCCGACGTCTTCCTCGCCAACCTTGCCGCTTTCGAAGCGACCGGCCAGCCGCTGGCGAGCTGGACCACGTACTCGGTGCAGAACACCGACACCGTGGAGAACATCGCGACGCGCGTCGGCGTCAGCGCCGAGCACCTGCGCGAGGCGAACCGGATCCCGAAGCGGCACAGGCTGGCGGCGGGATCGACGATCCTCATACCGCGCGACGAAACGATGACCGACGATGTCGCACCGGAGCAGCTCGAAGCGGCGCTGTCGCTGCTTCCCGATCGGGGCGCGCAGCGCGTGATCACCTACCGCGTTCGCCGTGGCGACACGCTGAGCGGCATTGCGCGCCGCTACCGCATCACGATGGATGAGATCGTCGAACTGAACAAGCTGCGCAGCCGCCAGCTCTTCGCCGGCCAGCGGCTCAGCCTCGCCGTCTCGGGCGGTGGCGGCACACGATCCGGCACCGCCGTGGCGCAGCGAACGAGCGCGCGCCGCCGCTGATTCCTGCTGCCGGTACCATGCGGGCCGGTTTTCATCTCCGTTCGCACAAATGGCCTTCCTCTCCGGCAAGCGCATCCTGATCACCGGCCTGCTCTCCAACCGATCGATCGCCTACGGCATCGCGCAGGCCTGCTACCGCGAAGGCGCGCAACTCGCCTTCACCTACGTCGGCGACCGCTTTCGCGAGCGGATCCGCGAGTTTGCCGACGAGTTCGGCTCCGACGTCGTTCTGCCTTGCGACGTCGGCGAAGACACCCAGATCAGCGGCGCGATCGCCGGCTTGCGCGAGCGCTGGGACGGACTCGATGGTCTGGTGCACTCGATCGGTTTCGCCCCGCGCGAGGCGATCGCCGGCGAGTTCATCGACGGTCTGTCCCGAGAGAGCTTCCGCATCGCGCACGAGATCTCCGCCTACAGCTTCCCGGCGCTGGCCAAGGCGGCGCTGCCGCTGCTCGAAGGCCGCGCCGGCTCGCTGCTGACGCTGACCTACCTCGGCGCCGAGCGGGTCGTGCCCCACTACAACACGATGGGACTGGCGAAGGCGTCGCTCGAAGCGTCGGTGCGGTACCTTGCCAGCGACCTCGGGCCCCGCGGCATCCGCGTCAACGGCATCTCGGCCGGCCCGATCAAGACGCTCGCCGCGAGCGGCATCAAGGGCTTCTCGCGCATGCTGGCATTCAACGAGGCGAACGCGCCGCTGCGGCGGAACGTGACGATCGAGGAGGTCGGCAACGTGGCCGCGTTCCTGCTGTCCGATCTCGCCTCCGGGATGACCGGCGAGATCGTCCACGTCGACTGCGGCTTCCGCTCGGTGGCCTTCGGGCTGGCCGCGGTCGGCGTCGAATAGCGTCCGCGATACCAGAGCACAGATGAGCAACCGCGGCAGGCCGCGGGTGACGATCGTCACGCCCTACCTCGCCGCGGCGAACAACGGCAACTGGCACACCGCCGCGCGCTGGGCGCGCTTTCTTGCCGATCGTTGCCACGTCGCCGTCGTGCAGTCGTGGGACGGATCACCCTGCGACCTGCTGATCGCGCTGCACGCGCGGCGCACGGCCGAGTCGATCGACCGTTTCGCCGCCGCGCATCCGGACCGCCGGCTCATCGTGGTGCTGACCGGGACCGACCTGTACCGCGATCTCGCCGTCAGCGAAGAGGCGCGCCGCTCGCTCGATGTGGCCTCGAAGCTCGTCGTCCTCAACGAACTCGGTCCGCGCCGGCTGCCGGTCTACGTTCAGGACAAGGCAGAAGTGATCCTGCAATCGGCCCGTTCGCTGCCGGTGGCACGCAAGCCGACGCGGCACCTGTCCATCGCGGTGGTCGGTCACCTGCGCGACGAGAAGAATCCGCAGCTGGTGTGGGCACTGCTCGAGCGACTTCCGGCAGACCTGCCGCTGCGCATCCGCCACGTCGGCGCCGCGGTCGATCCCGCGCTTGGACGCGAAGCGGCGGAGGTCGCCTTGCGCGACCCGCGCTACCGATGGCTGGGCGGCCTGTCGCGGGCACGCGCGCGGCAGATCATCCGTGCCAGCCACCTGCTTTTGCACCCATCGAACATGGAAGGCGGCGCACAGGCCGTGATCGAGGCGGTGCGCTCGCACACGGCGGTGCTCGCCAGCGGCATCGACGGCAACGCCGGCCTGCTTGGCGTGGACTACCCGGGGCTGTTCACCGAGAACGACGTCGATGCGGCCCGCGCGCTGGTCCTGCGCGCGGCGCGCGGGCCGGGCTTTCTGCGGCGCCTGCGGCAGCGCTGCGAGCGGCGCGCGCCGCTGTTCGGCCCGGAGCGCGAACGGGCGTCGCTGCTGCGGCTTGTGGATAATTGCCTGCATGCTCCGACACCGAGACCGCGATGAATGCACCTGACGCAGCGGCACTGCGGCTGACCTCGTTTTCGCACGGCGGCGGGTGCGGCTGCAAGATCGCGCCCGGCATCCTCAGCCAGATCCTCAAGGGGGCCAGCGGCACGATTCCGCCGGCGCTGCTGGTCGGCATCGAAACAGCCGACGACGCCGCGGTGTACCGGCTCAACGACCAGCAGGCGCTGATCGCCACGACCGACTTCTTCATGCCGATCGTCGACGACCCGTACGACTTCGGCCGCATCGCCGCGACCAACGCGATCTCCGACGTCTATGCGATGGGCGGCACGCCGATCATGGCGCTCGCCCTGCTGGCGATGCCCGTCGACAGGCTGCCGCTGGACGTCATTCGCCGCGTCATCGAAGGCGGTGAGTCCGTCTGCGCCGCCGCCGGGATTCCGATCGCCGGCGGCCACACGATCGATTCGGTCGAACCGATCTACGGCCTGGTTGCGCTCGGGCTGGTGCATCCGGACCGGATCAAGCGCAACAGCGCGGCCCGCGCCGGCGACGTGCTCGTGCTGGGCAAGCCGATCGGCGTCGGCGTCTACTCGGCCGCGCTGAAGAAGGATCGCCTCGGCGCCGACGGCTATGCGCAGATGATCGCCGTCACCACGCAGCTCAACACGCCCGGCCCGCGACTGTCCGAACTGGCCGGCGTCCACGCGCTGACCGACGTGACCGGATTCGGGCTGCTCGGCCACCTGCTCGAGATCTGCCGTGGCGCCGGGTTGGCCGCGCAGGTCAGGATCGCCGACGTGCCGCTGCTCGCGGAGGCACGTCCGCTGGCCGAACAGGGTTTCATCACCGGAGCGTCGGCTCGCAACTGGGCCGGCTACGGCCACGATGTCGATCTCGGTGGCGCCGGACCTCGTCGACCAGGCGCTGCTCACCGACCCGCAGACCAGCGGCGGCCTGCTCGTGGCGTGCGATGCGGCCGAGGCCGGCGCCGTGCTGCAGGTCTTCCGCGACGAAGGCTTCGACGATGCGCGAGTGATCGGGGAGCTGAAGGCCGGCGCGCCGCGCGTGTCCGTGCGACTCTGAGTGCCGGCGGCCGCGTCACGCGACGCGACGACAGCCGGACCCCGACTTCCCATCGGCGACGGTCGGGCGCGCGGCCGGATGCGCAGTCGCCGTGGCGCGAGCGATCGCGCATAATCGCGGCGCCGTAGGTTCCGCGCGATAACGACGCCTAGATGCGCAGGCTGTTCCGACAGGAAGCGATCGACGCCCAGCGCGAAAAGCTGCTGGGCGAGGTTTCGATCGCGCGGCCCGTGCCCACGTGGATCTTCACCCTGCTGGCCGGGTCGTTCGCGGCGCTGATCATCGGCTTCATGTTCTGGGGCGAGTACACGCGCCGTGAGCGCGTCGAGGGCTTTCTCGCGCTGGATGCGGGCGCAGCGCGCATCCTGGCGCCGGAAGCCGGCACCCTGGCCGAACTGATGGTCGGCGAAGGCGACGAAGTCGCTGCCGGCACCGCGATCGCGCGGCTGTCGCTCGAACGCGGCACGGCCTCAGGCGCAACGTCGGCCGACCTGATGCAGCGTGAGTTGTCACAGCGATCGGCGAACCTCGAGGCTGAAACCGAGAACGTTCGCCTGCTCGCGCAGCAGCAGAAAGAGCAGCTCAACCGGCGCATCGACGACCTGCGCAAGGAGCTGGCGCAGGCCGATACCGAAATCCGCCTGCAGGCGACTCGCGTCGCCTCGGCGCGCGAGGACTTCCAGCGCACGCAGCAGCTGGTCAAGGACGGCTTCGTCTCCGACACCGCCCTGGCGGCCAAGCGCAACGAGCAGCTCGACCAGCAGGTCAAGCTCGAGACGTTGCGCCGCGGGCGGGCCGCCATCGCGCGCGACCTGCGCAGCGCGCAGAGCGACCTGCCCGCGGTCGACCTGCGCGCGCGGCAGCAGATCGACCAGTTGATGCGCGAGAAGGGCGAGCTGCAGCAGAGCCTGGTGCAGGAGGAGACACGCCGCGAGACCGTGATCCGCGCGCCGATCGCCGGCACCGTCACCAACATCGCGGTTTCGCGCGGCGCGTCGCTCGCCGCCGACGCGCCATTGGCGACCGTGCTGCCGGCCGGCAGCGGGCTGGAGGCGCAGCTGCTGGTTCCCACGCGTGCGGTGGGCTTCGTGCAACCAGGCAACGCGGTCGTGCTTCGCTACGAGGCGTTCCCGTTCCAGCGCTTCGGCCAGTACCACGGCAAGGTGCGCAACGTCAGCCGCACGGTGTGGTCGCCCGGCGAGAAGGTTGGACCGATGACGGCACGCGAGCCCGTCTACCGGATCGACGTCGAGCTCGAGCGGCAGACCGTGGCCGCCGGCGGACAGGAACTCGCGCTGCGGCCCGGCATGCTGGTCAACGCCGACATCCTGCTCGAGAAGCGCACCGTGTTCGAGTGGATCTTCGAGCCGGTGCTCGAACTGCGCGGGCGCATGCAATGAGTGGAACACAGGCACGGACCGGGGCGGCCATCCGGCCGCGGCAGGCGCCCGGCGCAACCGCGCCCGGGCGCGAAACGCGAGGCAGCAGTCTTGTTCGGTAGAAGCGTTCCGCTGATCCTGCAGTCCGAGGCGCCCGAGTGCGGCATCGCCTGCGTGGCAATGATCGCCGCCTATCACGGCCATCGCTCGGACCTGGCGGCGATGCGCATGCGCCTGGCGCCGTCGATGAAGGGCGTCACGCTGCAGCACATCGCGGCCATCGCACAGACGATGAAACTGTCGCCACGCGGCGTGCAGGCGCCGCTGGACGCGCTTGGCAAGTTGCGCCTGCCGGCGATCCTGCACTGGGACATGAACCACTTCGTGGTGCTGACCAAGGCCGACGGGCGCCGGATCACCGTGCTCGATCCAGCGCGCGGCAAGCGGGTGCTGCCGCTTGCGGAGGCCTCGCGCCACTACACCGGCGTGGCGATGGAGTTCACGCCGGCGGAGGGATTTGCCAGGCAGGACGAGCGCGAGCGAATCACTGCCTGGCAGCTGCTGACGGCCGCCGGCGGGATGGGCGGCACGATCGCGCAGGTGATGCTGCTGTCGGTCGCGCTCGAGGTCTTCGCAGTGGCCTCGCCGTTCTTCGTGCAGCTGGTCATCGACCGGGTCATCGTCGGCCGCGACCGCGACCTGCTGACCCTGCTCGGCATGGGTTTCTCGCTGCTGGTGCTGATGCAGGTGGCCACCACCTCCGTGCGTGCGTGGCTCGGCGTCTACCTGTCCACGCACCTGAACCTGCGCCTGCTCGACACGCTGTTCGGCCAGCTGCTGCGCCTGCCGCTGGCCTGGTTCGAGAAACGACACATCGGCGACATCTTTTCGCGCTTCAAGAGCGTCGACGCGATCCAGCGGACCCTGACGCTCGCCTTCGTCGAGACGCTGATCGACGGCGCGATGGTGCTGCTGACGCTGGCGGTCATGTTCTGGTACAGCGGGCTGCTGACGGCCATCGTCGTAGCGGCGGCCGCCGCCTACGGCCTGGTGCGCTGGATCTTCTACGGCCCGCAGCGGCGGGCGGCCGACGAGCAGATCGCGCACGAGGCGCGATCGAACACCCACTTCATCGAGACGCTGCGCGGCATGCTGGCGATCAAGCTGAACCTGCGCGAGACGCAGCGACGCAGCGCATACCAGAACCTGGTCGTCGAGCACACCAACGCGGGCGTGAAGGTGCAGAACCTGGCCATCATCCACCGCGCCGCCAACGGGCTGATCTTCGGTCTGGAGAACGTGGCGGTGATCTGGCTGGCGGCGCTGCTGGTGATCGACGGGCGATTTTCGGTCGGCATGCTGTTCGGGTTCCTCGCCTTCAAGCTGCTGTTCATCACCCGGATCAGCAACCTGGTCGACAAGGCCATCGAATTCCGCATGCTCGACCTGCACGCCGAGCGCATCGCCGACATCGCGCTGGCGGAGCCGGAACACGTGCCCGTCGCGAGCTTCACCCCGGGCGCCGCGCCGCTCACGATCGAGGGCAAGGGGCTGGGCTTCGCCTACGGCATCGAGGGCTTCACCTTCCGCAACGTCGACTTCGAAGTCCGGCCCGGCGAAACCGTCGCCATCGTCGGCCCGTCGGGCGCCGGCAAGACGACGCTGGTCAAGGTGCTTCTCGGACTGCTCGACCGCACCGAGGGCCTGCTCGCCTACTCCGGCCGCGACGTGCGCGACTGGGACCGCGCCGTCTACCGCAGCCGCATCGGCGTCGTGTTGCAGGACGACCAGCTCTTCGTCGGCACGCTCGAGGACAACATCAGCTTCTTCGATCCGCAGCACGATCCCGCTCACGTGCGCGAATGCGCGCGGCTGGCCGGCATCGCCGACGACATCGAAGCGATGCCGATGCAGTACAACACGATCGTCGGCAGCCTGGGCGTGGCGCTGTCGGGCGGCCAGAAGCAGCGCGTGCTGCTGGCGCGCGCGCTGTATCGCCGGCCCGAGGTGCTGTTCCTCGACGAGGCGTTCGATCAGCTCGACCTGGCGCGCGAGCGAGAGATCACCGATCGCCTGAAAACGCTGGGCATGAGCATGGTGATCGTCAGCCACCGGCCCGAGACGGTGCGCGCGGTCGATCGCACGGTGAGGCTCGGCGCCGGCACGTAGCCGCTGCTCGCTGGACCGCTCGGAAGCCGCCGATGAACGCGGCATGCGACGTGAGGTCGCGCCGGGGACAACGGCCCCGGTCAATCGGCGACTTCAGCGCTGCGCGTCGAGTCGGGTCCGATAGCCGGTGTCGCGGCCGCCGGAGCGCCTGAGCGTGCTGGCGATCTTCTCGCGCGCACGGATGAAGGGCGACAGGCGCGCGGCCTGGCCAAGGTACTCGTCGAGGTCGCCGACTTCGCGCTGCAGCCGGCGGACCAGCGCGAGGAACAGGTCGGTCAGTTCCGGATCGAACTGGTGCCCCTTGAGGTAGGCGATTTCGTCGAGCGCCCGCGCCACCGGCCAAGGCTCCTTGTACGGCCGGCGATGGGTCAGCGCATCGAACACGTCGGACAGCGCGGTGATGCGCGCGGCGATCGGAATGGCCGCACCGCCGATGCCGTTCGGATAACCCGAGCCATCCCACCACTCGTGGTGAAAGCGCGCGATGTCCTCGGCCATCTGCATGTGCGGCATCTCGCTCTGCGCCAGGAGTTCGGCGCCGACCGTGGCGTGCGTCTTCATGATCTCGCGCTCGGCCTCGCTCAACCGGTCCGGCTTCAGCAGGATGCCGTCCGGAATGCCGATCTTGCCGATGTCGTGCAGGCGGGCGGCGAGGTCGAGCATGAAACAGGTCTGGTCGTCGCAGCCGTACTCCTGCCCGAGCAGCGACGACAGCCGGCCGACGCGGTACGAGTGCTCGCCGGTCGAGTCGTCGCGCAACTCGGCGGTGACCGCCAGCCGCTCGAGCATCTCGATGCGCGAGCGCATCAGTTCCTGCTGCGCCACCTGCTCGGCCAGCTTGCCGCGCAGCGACTGCTCGTGGCGCTCCATCACCGTGTCTTCGGAGTCCTGCTGCTGCCGCGCCAGGTTCTCCAGATGCAGCCGATGGTGACGCAGCGCGTTTTCCTGCTGCGTCTTCTTCGTGTGCATCATCAGTTCGCGCAGGTAGACGAGCGCGACGTCCGGCTTGCCCGCCACTTCCTGCGCCTTGACCATCGCCAGCAGCGCGTCGCGCAGCGCCGACTTCAGCACCCGCGCCCGGTCGAGCGACTGCGACAGGCGAGAGGTGCCGAGGTCGATCAGGCCGGCGTGGACTTCGCACAGGCCTTCAGCGAGCGATGCCAGCAGCTCGGCGCGCTCGGACTTCGAATCCCTCGCGAACCGCTTGGCGAGTTCGCACCGCTCCTTGGCGCGGTCGAGACTGTCGACCTCGAGCAGCAGCCGAGCATACGAGCTCTCGGCAAGCACGCGGTTGAGCCTGTCCGCAGTGGTCTGCGGCTCGCCAGCGCATTCGATCGCCGCCTTGATGCTGCGCAGTCCCTTGGCGTGCTCCTGCAGGTACAGACAGATCGCCGCGATGTTTGCCAGTGCGGGCGGCCTGAACGAGGCGACCGCCGGGTCGGCGTCGGACAAGCGCAACGACCCGCTCGAAGCAGGCCACCGCGTCGTTCAGCTGGCCCGGCATAGCCGAGCGCCGTGCCCAGGTTGACCCACACCGGCGTTTCGGCGCGCAGGTCGTGCAGCAGTTCGGCCAGCTCGAGCGCCTCCGCGTAGCACTCGACCGCGGTCGCGATGTTGCCCGTATCGGCCAGCAGGATGCCGTGGAAGGTCAGCGCCTTGCGCAGCGCAGCCTCGTCCTGCAGACGGCGGGCGCAGTCGACCGCCAGGCTCGCATGCTCCAGACCGGTGAACGGTTGTCCCGAGACATAAGCGAACTGCGCCAGCAGCAGCAGGGCCTCGACCCGGGTGCCGGACGTCACCTCGAGAGGCAGCCCGTGCAGCGCCTTCTTTGCGGAGGCGAACAGGCGATGAGCGTCGGCGTCCGGGGCATTGAGCGCGGTACGCAGCGCGGCCGCGATTTCATCCAGCAGGGAAAGCGCCTCGTCGGCCGCCATCCCGCTTAAGCGCGACGTCAGATCATCAAGTCGCTGGGTCAGACACTCGCATAAACAGGGTTGCATACCAAATGTGAGGCATCGATCTGGCGCGAAGCTTCGTTGAGCATCCCGCCTATCGATAGCGCAGACGCAATCGATCACCCACAAGTAACGCATTTTTAGGATTGAATCATGGAAACCATCGTTCGCCAAGCCGCCGAAGCCAAAACCGCCGAAATCACCGTCGAAGCGCCGGTCCAGCAGGATGATTCGATCAGCACGCTGAGCAGCGTGGAAATGTCGTTCGTCGGCGGCGGCTGCCTGGCGGTTCAGTCTTCGCCTGATGCCCCGCGTCGCGTCGCGCTAGCGAGCGCGACCGCGAATCGACGCTGGCCGTCGAACCAGCACCTGGGTTCCCGGCCGGCGCTGATGGTCATCAGTGCCACAAGGTCGGCGCTGGCGGCCTTGTACGAGTTCTCGGCATGGAATCCTCTCGCCTGCGCGGAATGCGCGCGGGCCGTCGGGAAGTCGTACCGAGATGTCCTTCTTGGCCTGCAGGTACATCTCGATCCTCGACTCGCGCCTCGTCATAGCGGGCAACGTGGCGCCATTGGCGCACGTCGAAGTCTGAGCCGAGGATCCGGTTCACGCTGTTCAGGATGTTCAGGTTGAATGCCGCGGTGACGCCCAGCGGGTCGTCGTAGGCGGCCTCGAGCACGGCCTTGTCCTTGACCAAGTCCATGCCCAGCAACAGCCTGCCGTCGCTCCCGCACAACACGCGAATGCGGGAGAGGAACTCGGTCGCCTCGTGCGGGGCGAACTTCCCGATCGACGATCCCGGCGTCGCGTCCAGTTCGATCAACAGCGGCCGCCGCGGCTTCGCCTTGCTCATCTTTCTCCCATGCGCGTGCCCGCGCCGTGGCTGCGGACTCGCGGAACCGCACCGCCGAGCATCAGTACGGATCGAGGTCGGCCGCCATGCCCGCCTCGCGCAGGCGCTGCAGCACCTGTGCGATGTGCTCCGGGCCGCGCGTCTGGATCACCATTTCCAGCTGCGCGTTCTGCGCCGGCAGCGTCGTAAACGCCCGCTGGTGCTCGACCTCCTCGATGTTGGCGCCGGCCTGCGCGACCAGAGTCGCCGCGCGCGCCAGTTCGCCCGGCACGTCGCGGGTGGCGATGCGGATGCGCGCCAGGCGGCCGGCACGCACCATGCCCCGCTCGATGATGTCGGCGAGCACCATCGGGTCGATGTTGCCGCCGCACAGAATGAGCCCCACCTTCTTGCCGGCGAAGCGTTCGCGGTGACGGATCAGCGCGGCCAGCCCGGTGGCGCCCGCGCCCTCGACCACCGTCTTCTCGATTTCCAGCAGCAGCACGATCGCGTGCTCGATGTCGCCCTCGGACACCAGCACGATGTCATCGACATGCCGCCTGACGATTTCGCGCGTGACCAGGCCCGGTGACTTGACCGCGATGCCCTCGGCCAGCGTGGCGTTTGCCGACGGCATGTCCACGCCCTTGAACAGCGCATACATGGCCGGAAACTGATCGGTCTGCACGCCGATCACCTCGATCGACGGCTTGACCGCGCGCGCGGCCAGCGTCACCCCGCTGATCAGCCCGCCGCCGCCGATGGCCACGCACAGGCAATCCAGCTGCGGCTGGGCGGCCAGCATCTCCAGGCCGATCGTGCCCTGCCCCGCGATGACGCGCGGATCGTCGTACGGATGCACCATCGTCAGGCCGCGCGCCTCGACGAGCTTCAACGCATCCTCCTTGGCGTCGTCGAAGTTCTCACCGGCCAGCACGATCTCGGCACCGAAGCCGCGCGTGCGTTCGACCTTGACCATCGGCGTGTAGCGCGGCATCACGATCACCGCCGGCACGCCGAGGCGTTGCGCGTGATAGGCGACACCCTGCGCATGATTGCCCGCGGAGACCGCGATCACGCCGCGCCGACGCTGCTCGTCGCTCAACTGCGCCAGGCAGTTCAGCGCGCCACGCTCCTTGAAGCTGGCGGTGAACTGCAGGTTCTCGAACTTCAGGTAGACCTCCGCGCCGGTGATCTGCGACAGCGTGCGCGAATGCAGGCAGGGCGTCTCCTCGATCTGGCCGCGCAGCCGCTCGGCGGCGGCGTGAATGTCGGCGATGGTGACGGCGTCCTGCGTGGCCATGGATCCTCCTGTCCGCGGAAGCATATTCGATGCCGCTGCCTACAATGGCCGCCATGCTTTCCATCAAGGGCCTCGCCAGGCGCTTCGGCCCGCGACCGATCCTCGACGCCCTCGATCTCGACCTGGCCACCGGCGAGTACGTCGCCGTCGTCGGCGAATCGGGCGCCGGCAAGTCGACGCTGCTGAACCTGGTCGCCGGTCTCGACCGCCCCGACGCCGGCCACATCGTCATCGGCGGCGAGGACATCACGCGGCTCGACGAGGACGCGCGCACGCGGCTTCGGCGGAGGCGGGTGGGTTTCGTGTTCCAGGCCTTCCACATCCTGCCGCACCTGACGATCGCGCAGAACGTCGAGCTGCCTCTCGTTCTGCTCGGCATTGGCCCCGCGGAGCGACGGGAACGCACGATGGATTTGCTGACGGCCGTCGGCCTCGGCGACCGCGGCGAATCGCCGCCACGCGAACTGTCCGGCGGCGAACTGCAGCGCGTCGCCGTGGCGCGCGCGCTGGTGCATCGTCCGGCGCTGGTGCTGGCCGACGAGCCGACCGGCAACCTCGACCCCGACACCGCCGACGTCGTGTTGCAGCTGCTGGCGCGGACGATCAAGACGCAGGGCGCGGCCGGCATCCTCGTCACGCACTCGACACACGCCGCCGCCACGGCCGACCGCGTGCTGCGCCTCGACCACGGCAGGCTGCAGCCGCGATAGCGCACGGCACTGCGCGTCCCGACGAGAGCCGATGCTCATCACTCGACCTCACGCATGCTCTGGCTGCTTGCCCACGTAATCGGCGGCTACGCGCGCGGCCACCCGCTGCGCGTCGCCGTGCAGGTCGTCGCGATCGCCATCGGCGTGTCGCTCGGCTACGCGGTGCACCTGATCAACGCCTCCGCGCTGGAGGAATTCTCCGCCGCCGTCCGGCAGGCCAGCGGCCAGGCGGATGCCTCGGTGGTCGGCCCGCGCGAAGGCTTCGACGAAGCCGTCTACTCGCGCGTCGCCGGCTCTGCTGCGGTCGAATGGGCGAGCCCCGTGCTGGACGTGGAGGCGCCGATCGTCGAACCGCACCGCCTGCGCGGCCGATCGCTGCCGATCCAGGGTGTCGACGTCTTTCGTTCTGCCCTGCTGGCCCCGCACACGATCGGCGAACCCGCGAACAAGGAAGAGCGCTTCGCCCTGCTCGACGACGGCGTGTACCTGTCGCCGGCCGGCGCTCGAAATGCTGCAACTCGCGCCGAGCGAGACGATCGGCGTGCAGGTCGGCGGCCGCATCGAGCGGCTGCGCATCGCCGGTCGGCTTCCCGCGGCGCGCGCCGGGCAGGTCGTCGCGGTGATGGATCTCGGCTTTGCGCAGTGGCGGCTCGACAGGCTCGGTCGTCTCACGCGCATCGACGTGCAGTTCGCGCCCGGCACCACACCGCAGCAGGCGACGGCCGAGTGGCGGCTGCCGGCCGGCGTCAGCCTGCAGACCGCCGAAGGCGCCGCCACGCGGGTGTCGAACCTGTCGCGCGCCTACCGGGTGAACCTCAACGTGCTGGCGCTGGTGGCGCTGTTCACCGGCGCCTTCCTCGTCTACTCGCTGCAGGCGCAGGGCGTGGCGGCGCGGCGCACGCAACTGGCTTTCCTGCGCGTGATCGGCACCACGCGTGGCGAAGTGGAGCGCCTGCTGCTGGCGGAATCCGCGCTGCTGGGCGTCGTCGGTGCCGCGTTCGGCATCGTTATCGGACTGGCTGTGGCCAAGGTCGCATTGCGCCTGCTCGGCGGCGACCTCGGCGGCGGTTTCTTCACCGGGGTGCAGCCGCCGCTGCACGTGGACACCGCCGCAACGCTGCTCTTCTTTGCACTCGGAGTGGCGGCGGCAACCGTCGGCGGCTGGCTGCCCGCGCGCGATGCGGCCGCGTCGGAGCCGGCGCTGGCGCTGAAGGCGGGCTCCGGACTCGACCGCGACGTCCGCGCGCAACGGGCCTGGCCCGCGGCGTTGCTGATCGCGCTGGCCGCACTGCTGCTGTGGGCGCCGCCTGTGCAGGGGATACCGCTCGGAGCGTATCTGTCGATTGCCGTGCTGCTGGTGGCGGCGATCTTCGTCAAGCCGCTCGTCGCGCCGTGGCTGTTCGGTCCCCTGCAACGGGCCCTGTCGCAGCGCCGGCTGGCGCCGCAGGGGGCACCATGGTGGCTGGCTGCCACGCGGCTCGCGGCGACGCCCAGATTCGCCGCGATCGGCGCCGCCGGCATCGTCGCCAGCTTCGCGCTGATGGTGGCCATGGCGACGATGGTGGCGAGCTTCCGCGTTTCGGTCGATCAGTGGCTCGAGCGGGTGCTGCCGGCCGACGTCTACGTGCGTGCCGCCACGGCGGCTGCCGGCAGCCTCGGCGGGACCACGGCCACCTTCAGCAGCGAAGACCAGCGCACCCTCGCGGGCCATCCGCAGGTGGCGCGCGCGCAGTTCTCCCTGAATCTCAAGATCATGCTCGATCCGGCACGCGCACCGGTCTCGCTGATCGCCCGGCCGATCGACCGCGCCGACGCTGCGCGGCAGTTGCCGCTGACCGGCGCAGCGCTGCCCTGGCGCGAAGGCATGGCGCCACCGGCGTGGGTCTCCGAGGCGATCGTCGACATCTACGGCGCGCGCATCGGCGCGGCCATCAGTCTGCCGATCGCCGGCAGGGCGCAGACCTTCGTCGTCGCCGGCATCTGGCGCGACTACGCGCGCCAGTTCGGCGCGATCATCATCGACGCCGCCGACTACGAACGGATCGCCGGCAGCGCGCCGCCGACCGAGGCAGCGCTGTGGCTGGCGCCGGGCGCCAGCGCCACCGAAGTGATCGCCGGGCTGCAGCCGCGGATGCAGGCGAAAAGCGCGGAATTCGTCTCCGCCGGAGAGATCCGCGCCATCAGCCTGCGCATCTTCGACCGCAGCTTCGCCGTCACCTACGTCCTCGAGATCGCCGCCATCGTGATCGGGCTCACCGGCATCGCTGCCACGTTCTCAGCGCAGGCGATCGTGCGCATGCGCGAGTTCGGCATGCTGCGCCATCTCGGCGTCACGCGCCGCCAGATCCTCGCGCTGCTCGCCATCGAGGGCCTGCTGGTCACCGGGCTGGCGATCGTCATCGGGCTCGCGGCGGGACTGGCGATCGCGTGGATCCTGGTCGAGTTCGTCAACCCGCAGTCGTTCCACTGGAGCATGGATTTCCGCGTGCCGCTGCTGCTGGTGGCCGGGCTGATCGTTGCGCTGCTCGCGGCCGCGGCGCTGACCGCACTCGCCGCCGGGCGGCGCGCCGTGGCGCCCGATGCGGTGCTGGCCGTGCGGGCGGACTGGTGAAGCGCCGCGCCTTTCTCGCTGCTGCCGCACTGCCGCTGGCGCGCGCGGTCGCCGTCGAGTATCCGGCGGTGACGCCACGCCCGCTTGTCTTTCCGCGCGACCACGGTGCGCACCCCGAGTACCGCACCGAATGGTGGTACCTGACCGGCTGGCTCGATGCCGCGCCGCAGCCAATCGGCTTCCAGATCACGTTCTTCCGCACCCGCACCGGCATCGACCCGGCCAACCCGAGCCGCTTTGCCGCGCAGCAACTGATCATCGCGCACGCGGCGATCGCCGATCCCGCGCGTGGCAGCCTGCTGAAGGACGAACGCATCGCGCGCGCCGGATTCGGCATCGCTGGCGCGTTGGAGAGCGACACCGACGTCCGGCTCGATCGCTGGCGCTTCGAGCGCCGCGCCGACGGGGTCTACGAAGGCACGATGCCGGCCCGCGGCTTCGCGCTGCAGTTCACCGCACGGCCTTCGCAGCCGCTGCTGCTGCAGGGCGACGGCGGCTTCTCGCGCAAGGGACCGCAACCGGCCCAGGCGAGCTACTACTACTCGCAGCCGCACTTGCAGGTTCAGGCGACACTCCGGCGGGACGGCTTCGAAGGGAAGTTGGCCGGCACCGCCTGGCTCGACCACGAATGGTCGAGCACGCTGCTCGATCCCGACGCCGCGGGGTGGGACTGGACCGGCGTGAACCTCGACGGCGGCGCGGCGCTCACCGCCTTCCGGATCCGCCGTCGCGACAGCGGCGCGACGCTCTACGCCTATGCCTCGCTGCGCGAAGCGGGCGCTGCCGCGCCGCGCGTGTACGCCGCCGACCAGGTGGCCTTCGAGCCGCTCGAACGCTGGACCTCGCCGCGCACGCGCGCCACGTGGCCGGTGGCGCAGCGCATCCGCGTCGGCCCGCGCACGTTCGAAACGCGACCGCTGTTCGCCGACCAGGAACTCGATTCGCGCGCATCCGCCGGCGCGGTGTACTGGGAGGGCGCGAGCGAACTCCTCGAAGGCGGCCGCCGCGTCGGCCGCGGCTACCTGGAGATGACCGGCTATCTCGAGCCGATCCGGCTGTAGCAGCGTCGCATCCGCGGTCGCTGGCTTACGATGCGCCGCTGCGAACCGGACCCTTCCCTTCACCGATGAACACCATGCACTGGCCGGCACTCGTGACGCTGGCCGCCCTCACGCTGTGCTTCGCCGCCGTCGCGATCGTCGGCCGCGCACGCGGCAAGTACCGCGTCGCCGCGCCGGCCACGACCGGCCACGAGATGTTCGAGCGCGCCTTCCGCGTGCAGATGAACACGCTCGAGAACACGGTGATCTTCCTGCCGGCGCTGTGGCTGTGCGCGCTCTTCGTCGGTCCGCCGGTCGCGACCGCCCTCGGCGGCGTCTGGCTCGTCGGGCGGATCTGGTACGCCGCCGCCTACCTGCGCGAGCCGAAGTCGCGTGGCGGCGGCTTCGTCCTCGCCTTCGTCGCCTGGGCCGGCCTGATGATTGCCGCCGCCTGGGGCGTGCTGCGCGGGCTCGCCGGCGGATGAGCGAAGCGGCCGGCTCCGTTTCCGCCGCGCCGCCGGCCGCGCGGCTTCGGCCGCTGCGCGCGCTGCTGCCGTTCCTGGGCAGCTACCGGCGGCAGATCGCGCTCGCCCTGCTGTTCCTGCTGCTCGCCGCAGCCAGCACGCTGGCGCTGCCCTACGCGGTGCGGCTGCTGGTCGACGGCGGCCTGGCACTCGCACCAGGCGCCGACGCCGGTACGCGGCTGGCTGCGATCCGCAACCACTTCCTGGGACTGTTCGGCGTCGCGGTGGCGCTCGGCGTCTTCACCTCCGCGCGCTTCTACATGGTGACCTGGCTCGGCGAGCGCGTGACCACCGACCTGCGCCAGGCCGTCTACGCCCACGTGCTGCAGCAGAGCCCGCAGTTCTTCGAGACGCTGAAGACCGGCGAAGTGCTGTCGCGCCTGACCACCGACACCACGGTGATCCAGAACGCGGTCGGCTCCAGCATCAGCATGGGGCTGCGCAACGCCGTGCTGTTCGTCGGCGGGCTGTCGATGCTGATCGCCACCAGCCCCCGGCTGATGCTCACCGTGGCCGGCGTCATCGTGCTGGTGGTGCTGCCGGCGGTGCTGATCGGGCGCCGCGTGCGCAGGCTGTCGCGCGCCAGCCAGGACCGCATCGCCGATACGAGCGGGATTGCCGGCGAGATCCTCAACGCCATCCCGGTCGTGCAGAGCTTCACGCAGGAAGCCGTTGAGGCGAGCCGTTTCGGCGCGGCTAACGAGCAGGCCTTTGCCGCCTCGATCCGCCGTACCGGCGTGCGCGCGATGCTCACCGCGTTCGTGATCATCGGCGTGTTCGGCTCGCTGCTGTACGGCCTGTACGGTGGCGTGCAGTCGGTGCTTGCCGGCACGATCACCGCCGGCCAGCTGAGCCAGACGGCGTTGTACATCGCGGTGGTGGCCGGCAGCGTCGCGGTGCTGGCCGAGGTGTGGGGCGAACTGCTGCGCGCGTCCGGGGCCACCGAGCGGCTGATGGAACTGCTCGACGCGCGCTCGGCGGTGACCGATCCGCTCGCACCGCAGCCGTTGCCTGCTTCGTCCGGCGGCGTGCGCATCGAGTTCGATGCGGTGCGCTTCGCTTATCCGTCGCGGCGCCAGCAGCCGGTGCTGGACGGGCTGTCGCTGACGATCGCGCCGGGCGAGAACGTCGCGCTGGTCGGCCCGTCGGGCGCCGGCAAGACGACGATCTTCCAGCTGCTGCAACGCTTCTACGACATCGACGCCGGCAGCCTGCGCCTCGATGGCGTCGAGCTGCGCCGGCTTCGGCTCGCCGACCTGCGCGCGCGCATCGCCGTGGTGCCGCAGGAACCGGTGATCTTCTCCGGCACCGTTCTGGAGAACATCCGCTACGGCCGCGCCGATGCCAGCGACGACGAGGCGCTCGCCGCCGCACGCGCCGCGTTCGTCGACGAGTTCGTGCGCGGACTGCCCGACGGCTATGCCACCTTCGTCGGCGAGCGCGGCCTGCGGTTGTCCGGCGGCCAGCGGCAGCGCGTGGCGATCGCCCGCGCCATGCTGAAGAATGCGCCGCTGCTGCTGCTCGACGAGGCCACGTCCGCGCTCGATGCCGAGAGCGAGCGCGCGGTGCAGGCGGCCCTGCAAGTGGCGATGCAAGGGCGCACGACGATCGTCATCGCGCATCGCCTGGCCACCGTGCAGCGCGCCGACCGCATCTTCGTGCTCGACCACGGCCGCATCGTCGACGCCGGCACGCACGCCGAACTCGCCGCCCGCGGCGGCCTGTACGCGCGACTGGCGGCGCTGCAGTTCGCGGCGTGACGATGCACGCGGGCTGCCGACCCGCCGCCTCGCCGGCAAGGGACTCGGCCCGCGAGACCTCTTGCAGCCAATCAAGGGCCGCGCGTCAGTTGCTGCCGGCCTGCTTACTGAGCCAGCCAAGGAAACTGGCGACCTCCGGCCGTTGCGCGTGGCGTGGCGGGTAGACGGCAAAATGTGCGCGCACTGAAATGGACCATGCCTTGTCAAAGATCGTGCGCAGCTGATCACTGTCGAGGAATCCCTGCGCCATCGTTGCGCTTTCCAGAGCAACCGCCAGCCCCTGAACAGCGGCATCGAGGGAAAGCGACGCGCGGTCGAACCGCAGCGCATATCGCTCCGGACCCTGGTCGAATCCACGCGCCGAGAACCAGTCGCTCCATTGCACCACGCTGACAGTCGACTGAATCAGCGGAACGTGCAGCAAGTCCTCCGGGTCGCGGATTCGATGGCGCTCGATGAACGTCGGGCTGGCCAGCGGAAGAATGGGCTCGTCGAAGATGGGCCGCACGGTGAGGTTTGGCCAGTTGGGCACGCCGTAGCGAACGTCGACATCGACCTGCCCGAGCGCGAAGTCCGAGTGCGTCGGCGATGCGGACAGGAAGACCGAAACTCCGGGATGCTCCTGGGCAAAGTGTCCCAGGCGCGGCATGAGCCAAAGGCTCGCGAAGGTCGGGCTGGTGTGGACATAGAGCGAGTTGCGCACGCCCTTCCGAACGTCGTCGGTCGCTGCACCGATCGCGCCCAGCGCGCCAGCCACTCGCCGAAGATAAGCCTCGCCGGCGGGGCTCAGCGAAACGCCTCTCGTTGTGCGGTCGAACAGGCGCACGCCGAGAAAGTCCTCCAGCCGCGCCACCTGATGACTGACGGCCGACGGTGTGAGGCTAAGTTCGGCCGCGGCCAGCGCAAAGGAGCGGCGACGCGCCACCGCTTCGAACGCGGAGAGCGCAGGCAAGGGCGGCAGGGAGGTGCGCATTTGTTGTGCTGCCACATGAGAGCAATTCAGCAGTAGGTGAAAATCTCATCGCTTGAGTCCACAACTGCCGAGACGAAGAATGCGCCAACCTGCTCGCGACGGAGAAACCGCAATGCTGTTGAAAGACAAGGTGGCTGTTGTTACCGGTGGCGCGGGCCTGAACGGCCTTGGCTTTGCGTCGGCCCGCATGATGGCGGCGCATGGCGCCAAGGTGGTGATACTCGATCTGGCGCAGGCCGACCCGGTCGGCGCGGCTGCACGACTCGGCGCCGAGCACCTGGGCGTGGTAGCCGACGTGACGAACAAGAGTTCCTGCGAACAGGCCGCCAAGGCCATCCTTGCGAAGTTCGGCCGCATCGACATTCTGCTGAACAACGCCGGGATCACCCAACCGCGCAAGACGCTGGATATCACCGAGGCCGACTACGACGCGGTCCTCGACGTCAGCCTGCGCGGTACGCTGCTCGCGTCGCAGGCCGTGCTGCCGGCAATGCTGGCGCAGAAAAGCGGCTCGATCATCTGCATTTCATCGGTGTCGGCGCAGCGCGGCGGCGGCATTCTGGGCGGGCCGCATTACTCGGCTGCGAAGGCGGGCGTGCTCGGCCTGGCGCGTGCGATGGCGCGCGAGTACGGCGGCAACGGGATCCGCGTCAACTGCCTTACGCCGGGCCTGATCGCGACCGACATCAACAAAGGGAAGATCCCGGAGAGTCGCAAGGCCGGCATCCTGGAGCAGATTCCGCTGGCGCGCATCGGCGACCCGGACGACGTCGCCGGCTGCGTAGTGTTCCTGGCGAGCGACCTGTCCGGGTACTGCACTGGCATCACGCTCGACGTCAATGGCGGCATGCTGATCCACTAGGGCGACGACAACCTGGTCGCCCCTCGGTGCTGCGGCGGGAGCGAGCGGGACTGCCGCGCCAGCCGGACGGCCTGCCTGTTCGCCGCGGAAGCGCTCTAGAAGGAGGTCCATGAAGCATCCCATCCTGCCCGAACGTAATGGCGGCGGCCGCACGCGCATCGTTTCGCTCAGTGCCGCCCCATTCGACGGCTACCCGTTTCCGCGCCTGCTCGAGAGCCTTGCCTCGATCGGCGCCACGCACGTCGAGCCCGCATTCATCGTCGGCTACACGGAGCCGTTCGACGAGAGTGCGTTCACTGCGGCTCAGGCCAAGCAGTACGCCGCCTGGCTGCGTGACGCCGGAATCGCCTGCCACGCGTTCTCCTCTCACATCGACCTGGGTCGGCCCGACGCGCTTGAAGTATTCCGCGGCCGCATGGATTTCGCGCGCGCGCTCGGCGCGCGGGTCATCAATACCAATGCCGCGGCGCGCAGCAACGAGCACCGCTTCTACACCAACATCGCCCAGCTTGCCTCGCACGCGGAGAAGCTGGGCATGTGGATCGGGCTGGAGAACCCGGGCGACGGCTCCGACAATCTGCTGAACACCGCGGCCGACGCCGCGGCGCTGCTGGCGCGCATCGATCATCCGCGCGTGGGACTGAACTACGACGCAGGCAATACGATCTCGCACCGTCCCTCCATCGATCCCGCCGCGGATGCACTGGCCGCGATGCCCCACTGCGTGCATACCCACGTGAAGGACGTGCGGGCGAATGCCGACGGCTTCTTCTTCACGCCGCTGGGCGAGGGACAGGTCGGCTGCGCCGGCATCGTCGAGGCGATCGCAAAGACGGACCTTGACCTGTCGATCGAGATTCCGATGCGCCTGCACCGTGGACCGGATGCCAGGCCGAGCCGCGCTGTCTACCGCGTGCCGCTGGGCGACATCGAAACCACGCTGAAGGCCGCGCTGCAGTTCGTCCGGCAGCACCTGGAGCGCGCCGCGCTTGCCGCCTGAGCAGCCCCCTATCGGAGACTCGCGATGAACCGCGTGATCAACAGTCCGGACCAGGTCGTCGAGGACATGCTCAAGGGATGGCTCGCGGCACACGAGGGCCGGGTCGTCGGCACCGGCAACCCGCGCGTGGTCAAGCGCGCCGCCGCGCCGGAGAAAGGCAAGGTCGGAATCGTTACCGGCGGCGGTTCGGGGCATGAGCCCGCGTTTCTCGGCTACGTCGGCGAGGGACTGGTCGATGCCGTGGCGATTGGCGAGATTTTCTCTTCGCCGACGGCGAAGAGCTTCGCCGACGCGATGCGGGCGGCCGACGGCGGCAGCGGCGTGGCCTGCCTGTACGGCAACTATGCCGGCGACAACATGAACGTACGCATGGCGATCGAGACCGTCGGCCGCGAGGGCCTGACGGTCAGGACCGTGATTGCCAACGACGACGTGCCTTCGGCGCCGAAAGGCGACGAGGCCAAGCGCCGTGGCGTCGCCGGCGAAATCCTGATGTGGAAGATCGGCGCCGCCAAGGCGGCGATGGGCGCGTCACTGGACGAGGTGATCGCGGTGGCGCAGAAGGCGATCGATTCGACGCGCTCGATCGGCATCGGCCTGTCGGCCTGCGTGATCCCGGCGGTCGGCAAGGCCAACTTCACGATCGAGCACGGCAAGATGGAAGTGGGCATCGGCCATCATGGCGAGCCGGGCATCGACGTGCGAAATACCGTCAGCGCCTCCGAGATGGCCGACCTGATGCTCGGCGTGGTGTTGCCCGACCTGCCCTTCATTGCGGGCGATCGAGTCGCGGTGCTGATTTCCGGCCTCGGCGCAACACCTCTGATGGAGCAGTACATCCTGTACGGCGAGGTGGCTCGCCGGTTGCAGGCGCAGGGCATCCGCATCGCCGTCAATCACATCGGCAACCTGTTCACCTCGCTGGAGATGTTCGGCGTCACGCTGACCGTCATGCGTCTCGACGATGAACTCGAAACATGCCTGAAAGCGCCGTGCCGCAGCGCAGGAATGACGGTCGGCAGTGCGGTGGCGGGCGAGCCCGCTACGGCCGCGCCTCCCGGGGCGACGGCAACTTCCCGCGCCGGTGCGGCGATGCCGGCAGCGCCCGCGGCGGCGGCGGCACGGACGGTGGTTGGTCCAGCTGTCGCGATGGCTACGGCTGGCGTCGTAGTGCGCGATCTCATCGCGACGATCAACGCGCATCGCGGGTATCTGAGCGAGATCGATGGCGCGATCGGTGACGGCGACCACGGCATCAACATGAGCAAGGGGTTCACCGGATGCGGCCAACGGCTCGATGCACTCGGCAGCCAGGCTCAGCATCTGCCGACGGCGCTCGAACAACTGTCGCAGGCGCTGATGGACGACATCGGCGGTTCGATGGGGCCGCTGTACGGGCAGTTCTTCGGCGCGTTCGCGCAGACGCTAGCCCCCTACGGACAGCTCGACGCCGCCCTTTTCGGCGACGCGCTGCAGGCTGCGACAGCGCGCGTGCAGAGCATGGGCAATGCGCAGGTCGGCGACAAGACGCTTGTCGACACGCTGGTTCCGGCGCTCGATGCGTTCCGCGCTGCGCAGGCTGCGGGCGCACCGTTCACTCTTGCCCTGGAAGCGATGAGCGAGGCGGCCGAGGCAGGAAAGAACTCGACCAAGGACATGCAGGCGCGCGTCGGCCGCTCGGCGCGGCTCGGCCCGCGCTCGATCGGCGTGCTCGACGCCGGTGCGACCTCGTGTTTCCTGATCCTGCAATCGATGGCGCGTTCGCTGCGGCGACAGCTGGGAGACTGAGATGGAACTGGCGATTGGCTGCGACGAAGCGGCCTGCGAGCTGAAGGAAACGATCAAGAAGCACCTGATTGCCGCGGGTCATGAGGTCACCGACTTCGGCACACACGACAACAGGCCCGTGCTGTACCCGGACGTTGCCTTCGCGGTAGCGGAGAGCGTCGCGAAGGGCGAGCACCTGCGCGGCGTGCTCCTGTGCGGCACGGGCATCGGCATGGCAATCTCGGCCAACAAAGTCCCCGGTATCCGCGCCGCCCAGTGCCATGACACCTATTCGGCAGAGCGCGCCAGCCGCAGCAACGACGCGCAGATCATCACGCTCGGCGCGCGCGTGATCGGACCGGAACTGGCCAAGGCGATCGTCGACAAGTGGCTGCAGTCGAGTTTCGACGGCGGCCGCTCGAAGCCGAAGGTCGACCGCATCAACGAGTACGACGCCCGCCGCAGCGGCGCCGCCTAGCGCCGCGCTGGCGCGAACAGCGCTTCCATCTCGCGCCGGAGCTTGTACGCGGGCAGGCTTTCATCCATCTTCACGTCGGCCCATGACACCGACTGGCCCTTCCTGACGTCGCGCACCAGCTTGACGTCGTGCGCCAGCCCGAGGGGCAGGCCGCCGAAGGCGAGCGACTTCTCGGCCTGGAACAGCTTGCCCCACACCGTGTAGCCGCCCTCGCCGTCGAGCACTTCGCCCGCCTTCAGGTCGCGCTTGGCGGTCGCCACCACGTCGGCGTTGAAGCAGGTCGCCGCACCCGTCGGCTCGCCGCGCAGTCCGACCGAGGCCACCGAGATGCCCAGTTCGAGGCCGATCAGGTGCCAGCGCTTGTACAGGCAGGCATAGCGGCCGGTCGGGTCCGTGCGCACCATGTACTCCCTGAAGCAGTTGCGGATGTACTCGGTGTCGCCCTCGAAGACGACGAACACGCCCATGCGGATGTCGTAGGGGATGACGCGGCCGTCCTTCTCCAGCGACGAGATGACCTCGACCTGGCCCTTCTGGTGCAGCACGCCGCCCTCGGCGATCGGCCGGCACACGAAGGGGATGTCGTCGACCGAGGCCGGCGGAAACGTCAGCCCATCCGGCGGCGCGACCAGGCCGGTCGCGTTGCACACCGCGGTGCTCTCGATCGACGGCTTCGAGCCGTCGAGGAACGAATTGAACATCTTCGGGTTCAGCCCGCCGATCCTGGCCTGCTCCGGCGTCAGTCCCCAGTTGTTCCACACGGTGTCCGGCGTCGACTCGGAGAAGTGCGGCAGCCACTTGTGGCCGCGTCCCGCTGCGACCACCGGGAAGCCGCAGGCACGCCCCCAGTCGACGAGCTCGCAGATCAGGGCCGGCTGGTCACCGTAGGCGAGGCTGTAGACGACACCGGCATCGCGGGCCTTGCGGGCCAGCAGCGGCCCGCAGAAGGCGTCGGCCTCGACGGTGACGTTGACGACGTGCTTGCCGTGGGCGAACGCGCCGAGACAGTGCTCGACCGCCGCGGGCGGATGGCCGGTGCACTCGACGATGACGTCGATGCCCGGGTGCGCGACGAGCTGCTGCCAGTCGTCACCGAGGTGCGTATGGCCCCTGGCCAGCGCGTCGTCGAGGGAGCCGGCACCGAACTGTTCCGGCTGCCAGCCGACGCGTTCGAGGTTGACCCGTGCGGCAGCCGGCGACAGGTCGGCGATGCCGACGAGATGCACGCCCGGCGTGCGCGGTACCTGCGCCAGGTACATTGCGCCGAACTTGCCGGCGCCGATCAGGCCGACGCGCAGCGGCTTGCCTTCGGCGGCGCGCGCCGCCAGCATTCGATACAGGTTCATGCGGACTCCTCGTGCGGCTGTCAGCCGCCGGGTTTCGGCGGCGCGAAGTTCTCGTAGAACAGGGTTACGGCGGCGTCGTCACGGCTGCCGTTGCCGGCCCCGCTCGCGCCGAGGAAGCTCTGCAACGCCGAGGCCGCAAGCGCGGCGGGAAAGCGCAGGCCGCGCGCCACGTCGGCGACGATGCCGAGGTCCTTGACGAAGATGTCCACCGTGCTGGTCGGCTGGTCGAAGCTGCGCGCCACCATGCGCGGCCCGCGGTTGCTGAGCATCCACGAGCCGGCGGCGCTCTGGCTCACGACGTCCCACACCGCCTGCGGGTCGAGCCCGGCGCGGCGCGCGAGCGCCATCGCCTCGCCGGCGGCGGCCAGGTGCACGCCGCACAGCAGCTGGTTGATCGTCTTGACCATCGCGCCGTCACCGGCCTTGGGACCGACGATCACCAGCCGGCTGCCCATGGTCTCCATGATCGGCCGGCATTGCTCGATCGCCGCTGCCGGCCCGGAGGCCATGATCGTCAACGTGCCCTGCTCCGCGCCGACCGTGCCGCCGCTGACCGGCGCGTCGACGAAGGTCCAGCCGCGCTCGGCGCAGCGCCGGGCGAGGTCCGTCGCCTCGGTCGGCGCCATCGTCACGCAGGAGATGATCGTCGTGCCCTCCGGCGCCGACTCGTCGAGCCCCTGCGGCCCGAAGATCACCTGCGCGGCCTGGCTGCCGTTGACGACGAACAGCACCGCATGCCGCGCGCCCTGCATCGCCTGCGCGGCGCTGGCGCAGGGGTGGCCGCCGACGGCGGCCAGCGCCTGCAGCGCCTCGGCGCGGACGTCGAAGCCCTGGACGCGGAAGCCGGCCTGTGCCAGCCGCCGCGCGCTGTGTGCGCCCATCGCGCCCATGCCGATGAAGGCGATCGTCTGCTGGGTCATGTCTCGGTCTCGTGGCAGCGTCCGCCGAACGGCGGCGGCAAGGTTGGCTCAGAGTTGCAGCGTCAGCCCCGGCACGTAGGTCATCAGCGCCAGCACCAGCAGCGCGACGACATAGAACGGGATCAGTTCCTTGACCGTCTCGCCGATGCTCGCCTTCGACAGCATGGCGCCGATGAACATCGTCGTGCCCACCGGCGGCGAGTACAGGCCGATGGCGAGGTTGACGACCATCATCACGCCGAGCTGCACCAGGTCGATCTGGAAGGTGACCGCCAGCGGCACGAACAACGGGCCGAGCAGCAGGATCGCCGCCGGCAGGTCCATGAACATGCCGGTGAACAGCATGATGGCGTTCATCATCAGCAGGATGCCGACCTTCGTGTCGAAGGTCTCCTTCGACCATTCGATGAACAGGTCGGGCACCTGCTCCAGCGTCAGGATCCATCCGGCGATGGTCGAGGTCATGATCAGCAGCATGACCACGCCGGAGGCAACACCGGCGAAGATCAGCGACTTCTTCACGCGGGCCCAGGTCAGGTCGCGGTAGAAGAACGCCGAAACCAGCATCGAGTAGACGACGGCAATGGTGCTGATCTCGGTCGGCGTGGCGACGCCGAAGCGCAGCGCCAGCAGGATGAACACCGGCAGCAGCAGTGCCGGCAGCGCGAACAGGCCGCGCCTGGCCATCGTCCCCCAGGCGACCGGTTCCGTGTCGTAGGGAAAACCGCGGAAACGGGCGCTGATGTTGCATACCGCGAGGAAGCCGACCGCCAGCATCAGGCCGGGCACGATGCCGGCGAAGAACAGCGCGCCGATCGAGGCGTTGGACACGAGGGCAAAGAGGATCAGCGGAATCGACGGCGGGATCAGGATGTCGATGGTCGAGGCGGCGGCGATGGTCGCGCCGCAGAACGCCGGCGGATAGCCCATCTTCTTCTGCCACGGCACCAGCACCGCGCCGAGCGCGGTGGCGTCGGCCACCGCCGAGCCGGACACGCCGCCGAACAGCGTCGAGCCGAGCACGCTCACCATGGCGTGGCCGCCGCGGAAGCGACCGACGAGGTCGGTGGCGAACTCGATCAGCCGCTCGCCGAGCTTGCCGGACATCATCAGTTCGCCCGCCATCACGAAGAACGGGATCGCGATCAGCGGAAAGCTCTGCGTCGGCGCGTACAACTGCTGCACCACCGCGAACAGCGGCAGGTGGTCCGAGGTCATCAGGCCCAGCGTCGAACCGATGAGCAGCCCATGCGCGACCGGAAACGACAGCGCCAGGCACAGCAGGAAGACGATGACCATGACGGCGCTCATACGACCCCCGGTCCGGAAGCGGCGAAGTCGACCTTGACCTTCTCACCCGCGATGAGCAGGCGGACGATGGCGGCCAGGCTGCAGATTCCGATCAGCGCCAGGCCGACCGACAGGCTCCCGTAGCCGACGCTGCCCGGCACGCGCAGGATCGTGCTGCGCTCGTCGTGCGCGATCAGCGCGTTCAGGAACGCGTACCACGCCAGGTAAAGATAGGCGGTTGCCGTCACGGCGTGAATGAAGACGGCCAGCCGCGGCCGCCAGACGTCGTTCAGCACCTTGAGCATGATCTGGGTGGCGACATGCGCCCCTTGCCGCGCCGCCTCGGCGATGCCGGCGGAGACGAAGATCGGATAGGTCAGCGCGATGAGCTCGGCGTCGTAACGCACGCTGGCGCCGTGGAAGTAGCGCACCGCCACGGTGCCGATCAGCACGACCAGCAGCGCCAGCCCGGTGATCACGAGGACCGACCTGCATACCTTCCCGACGAACACGTCGACCAGCCGCGCCGCGGCGAGCAGCGCCGCCCGCCAGCCGCTGAATTCGGTTTCCATGTTGTCGCGCCTCCCGACTCCAATTCGCCAGTACGCGAAGCGGCGGCCGTGCCGACCGCCGCTTCGCGGTTGCGCTGCCGTGCCCGCTGCCTACTTGCCGCGCGTGGCGCGCAGCGACTTGACGAAGTCGCCGAACGGCTTCTTCTCCCAGTCGTCCCACACCTTCTCCGTGGCGGCCTTGAACGGCGCCAGGCTGGGCGGCGTGTTGATCGCCAGGTGGGACATCTTCTTGAACTCGCCGAGCAGCTTCTCGTCCGATTCGAACATCAGCTTGCGCTCGTAGGCGGTGGCCTCCACTGCGGCGGCCTTGATGATTTCCCGGTCGGCCGGCGACAGCCGCGCCCAGGTGATGCTGCTCATGACGAACGGCATGCACTCGTACTTGTGGTTAGTGAAGGACAGGAACTTCTGCACCTCGTACAGCTTCGACGAGAAGATGTTGGCGAGCGGATTCTCCTGGCCGTCGACGACGCCCTGCTGCAGGGCGACGTACAACTCGCCGAAGTTGATCTGCTGGGTCAGCGCCCCCATCGCCTGGAACAGGTCGACGGTGGCCGGATCGGCCGGCGTGCGCAGTTTCATGCCCTGCAGGTCGGCGGGCACGTTGACCGGCCGCTTGTTGTTGGTCGTCTGGCGGATGCCGTTGTCCATCCAGCCGAGCAGGATCATGTTCTTGGGCTCCAGCCGCTTGGCCAGGTCCTGGCCGACGGCGCCGTCGAGCACCTTCCACGCCTCCGGCAGGCTGGAGAACAGGAAGGGCAGGCCAAGAGCCGCAAGCTCCGGCAGCACCGACGACAGCGGCCCCTGCGAGTTGATGCTCATGTCGAGCGTGCCGGTACGCAGCGCGGAGATCATGGTCAGATCGTCGCCGAGCTGAGCCGCCGCGCCGACCTGCACGTTCAGACGGCCGTTGCTCTTCGCCTTGACGATTTCGGCGAACTTGATCGCCGCCTCCGACTTGGGGTTGCCCGGGCCGGCGTTATGGCCGAGCGTCAGTTTCATCGGTGCCTGCGCGAACGCCAGCGGCATGGCCATCAGGCCTGCGGCCAGACCCAGCACGACCCGACGGGTGGGTGATTTCATCTGTGTGCCTCCTACGTTGTGGGTGAAGCTTGTGTGAATCCGGGCAGGAAACGCTGCTCGGTACGTGAAATCCGCTGAGTGGTGCCCGAATCGCTTTCTAGAGCCATGACCGGATGCGCGAGGCCACGGCCGCGGCAGAGATGCCATAGCGGTCATGCAAGGTCGGCAACGCGCCTGCGGCGAGGAACTCGTCCGGGAGAGCGATCTGCCGGAAAGTCGCCGCCGTGCCGCTACGCATCAGGAGCGTTGCAACGGCTTCGCCCAGTCCACCGACGACCGAGTGATTCTCGGCGACGACGACCAGGCGCCGGCTGCGCGACGCTTCGCGCAGGATCGCGGCTTCGTCGAGAGGCTTGATCGTTGGCGTGTGCAGCACGGCGCTCTCGATGCCTGCCGCGGCCAGGATTTTCGCCGCCTCCAGAGCACGCATCGTCATCAAGCCGCTGGAGACGATCAGCGCGTCCCTGCCGTCGCGCAGCATCTTCGCCTTGCCGAGCTCGAACCTGTAGTCGTACTCATCGAGCACGAGCGGCACGTTGCCGCGCAGCAGGCGCATGTAGACAGGGCCGTCATGGTCCGCGATCTGCGGAACGGCCTGCTCGATGTCCAGCGCGTCGCACGGATCGACGATGGTGAGCCCGGGGACGCCGCGCATGATCGCGATGTCTTCGGTGGCCTGGTGGCTGGGACCATAGCCGGTCGTCAGTCCCGGCAGCGCGCAGCAGATCTTCACATTCAGGCGTTCTTCGCAGATCACCTGGTGGATGAAGTCGTAGGCACGGCGCGAGCCGAACACCGCGTAGGTGGTCGCAAAAGGCGTGAATCCCTCTTTGGCCATGCCGCCGGCCGCCCCCATCAGAAGCTGCTCGGCCATGCCCATCTGGAAGAAGCGCTCCGGGTACGCCTGCGCGAAAAGATGCAGATCCGTGTACTTGGCAAGGTCCGCGGTCATGCCGACGATCTCGGGCCGAGTCCGGGCAAGTTCGACCAGCGCCTTGCCGAACGGCGCTGCCGTGACGCGCTGATCGTCCGCGGCGATCGAGGCAATCATTGCCGCCGTGGTCAGGCGGGGCTTCTGCTCGGTAACCGTGTTCATTTCGTCGCTCCGGCCGCGTGCGCCGCGTCGAGAACCGCAATCGCCTGCTGCCATTCCGGCGGATCGACTCGGATGAAGTGGTTCTTCTCGCGCTTCTCGAGGAACGGCACGCCCTTGCCCATCAGCGTGTCGCAGACGATCGCACGCGGCTTGGCAGCCTCCAGCTGCCGCGCCGCGTCGAACGCATTGACAACCGCCGCCAGATCATTGCCGTCGACGCGCTGCGTGTACCAGCCGAATGCGTTGAACTTGTCCACCAGCGGCTCGAAACCGAGCATCCGGTTCGAATTGCCGTCAGCCTGCTGGTTGTTGACGTCGATCAGGCAGATCAGGTTCGACAGCCCGTGGTGGGCGGCCGACAGCGCAGCCTCCCAGGTTGCGCCTTCGTCGAGCTCTCCGTCGGACATCGAGTTGTAGACGAAGGCGGCGCTTTTCTTCTGCCGCAGCCCGAGCGCCATTCCAACCGCGATCGCCAAACCCTGGCCGAGGGAGCCACCCGATATCTCCATGGCCGGCGTGTAGCTCGCCATGCCCGACATGGGCAGCCGGCTGTCATCGCAGCCGTAGGTCTGCAGTTCATCTTCGTCGACGATTCCGGCCTCGATCAACGCCGCGTAGAGGGCGATCGCGTAGTGGCCATGGGACAGCAGGAAGCGATCACGGCCTTCCCACATCGGTTCTTTCGGCCGGTAGTTGAGCGCGTGCCCGTAGGCAACCGCCAGTACGTCGGCGTATCCAAGCGCCTGGCCTATGTATCCCTGGCCCTGGATCTCCCCCATCTGCAACGCGTAGCGGCGGATCCGATAGGCCCGCTCGGACAATGGACGTTGAACCTTGCTATCCATCCAGTCCTCCTCGATGTGGCTGAAAGCATCGAAGAGTCGCCGCGATCGGCGACAGAGATGCAGTGGCACGGATTCTTCAGTCAGCGCCTGCTGAGGACAAGGGATAAGGTTTCACCCCTTCGTGAACGCCTGTCATGGCGCGCTGCAGCAGCGCTCACCCGCGGCCGCCGGGCTCTGCTAACTGCAGCTGGAATCCGTGCGTGCCGGATCCGGGCTACCTGCAATCGCCATAACAGGTCGCGACGCCGGCTCCGATCGTTCCCGCGTAACACCGCTGGCGGGACGGCGCGTAGCATCGCCCGCACGATCACCCTTCTGCAACGCCGATGCCCGAACCCACTCTCAATGTCCAGGCCGTCGTCTTTGATGTCTTCGGCACCGTGGTCGACTGGCGCGGCAGCATCGCGCGCGACCTTGGCGCGTGGGGACCGACGCAACGCCTGCAGGCCGACTGGCTGCGGCTGGCAGACCTCTGGCGCGCCCGCTACCAGCCGCAGATGGAGCGCGTGCGCAGCGGCGAGATCGCCTTCCGCAAGCTCGACGAATTGCACGACGAGTGCCTCGACGAGCTGTTGCCGATGCTCGGCCTCATCGAGGTGACAGCGGCGCAGCGTGCCCACATCAACCGCGTCTGGCATCGGCTCGATCCCTGGCCCGACAGCATCCCCGGCCTCACGCGCATGAAGCGGCGCTACTTCATCGCGCCGCTGTCGAACGGCAACATTTCGCTGCTGGCGAACATGGCCAGGCGCGCCGGACTGCCGTGGGATCACATCTTCTCGGCCGAGACCTTCCAGCGCTACAAGCCGCATCCCGACACCTACCTCGGGGTCGCACGCCAGCTCGATCTCGCCCCTGAGCAGGTGATGATGGTGGCCGCACACAACGGCGATCTGCGGGCCGCGCGCAGCTGCGGGCTGCGCACCGGCTTCATTCCCCGTCCCACCGAGTACGGGCCGGCGCAGAGCACCGACCTGCGCGCCGAGGAGGCATGGGACGTGGTGGCCGCCGATCTCGAGGACCTGGCCGCGCGGATCGGCGCCTGAACCGCCGCGCCACATCGCGCGGCGGGACGACTCGCGCCTCGTCCGACGAACCGGCGTCCGCCCTACTTCGCTCCGCCGGTCACGCGCGCGACGTAGCGCGCGAGCGTGGCGATCTGTTCGTCGGTCAGCGACTCTTCGAAGGCGGGCATCACGCCGACACCCTGCCTGAGCGCGCGGGTCACGCGATCGGCGTCGGGCTTCAGTTCGTCGAGGCTCGGGCCGATTCTTCCCGACGTGCCGGCATCGGCAAGCACGTGGCACAGGCCGCAGGGCGGCTGAGCGGTCGAAGTAAAGAGCTTCCGGGCCGCTTCGTCCTTGCCGGCACCTGCCTGCGCCCCGGCAACGAGCGGCGCCAGCAGGAGCGACGCGGCAAGCAGCACGACCGCGCCGCAGCCGCGCCAGCCAGGGACGACGCGGCGAGCTTGCTCAGCGACCGTCATCAGGCGACGGTGATCTGGATCGCGTGGTCGCGCCAGCTCGTGTTGTTGTAGCCGGACGCGTTTTCAACCCGCTTCTCGGGCTGCACGTTGCCGTTCGCGTCGGTCGCCCGGCTGGCCAGCATGTACGTGCCCGGCTTCAGGCGCACCGGCAGCACGAACTGCCGCCACGCGAACTTGCCCAGATCGGGGCCGACGAAGTACGCGGTGCGCCAGGTCTTGCCGCCGTCGATCGAGACTTCGACGCTCTTCGCCGCGGTCGTTCCACCGAACGCCACGCCCTGGATCCACACCGACCCGGCGGGAACAGAGCCTGCTTCCGGTGCGGGCAGCGTGATCCACGACTTGACGGACATTTCCCAGACCGATGGAAGCGTCGGATTGGCCTTGCCGCCGAGCGGCACGATCCGGTACCGCCCCGCCTGAATGCGCGCATCGGTCTGCTGTGCCGTGAACGCAATGCGTTTGACGTACTTGACGTTGTTGACACCGGTATAGCCCGGCACGATCAGCCGGAGTGGACCGCCGTGGCCAAGCGAGATGGGATTGCCGTTCAGTTCCCACGCGAGCATCGCGTCGTCGAGGGCCTTGACCGGCACCGAGCGCTCGACGATGACGGTCTTCGGATCGATTCCGGCAGGAATCGTCTCGCCGCCCGTTCCGGTGAGGTAGACCATCCCGGCCTGCACACCGCCAAGCGACGCAACCACCCGCTTGAGCGGAACGCCGCCCCAGGTGACGCAGCCGGCGGCGCCGACACTCCACTGCGTGCCGCTCGGCTTGTGCGGAAAGTACGCGCGCCCGTTACCCGAGCACTGCAGCACCATCGTCACGTCGGTCTTGCCCATCGCCTTCAGGTCGGCGACCTTCAACGTGCGCGGCTTGCCGACACCTTCGAACGCGACCTCCCAGGCATCCCGGTCGGCGACGATCGAGTCGCTCGGCGGCGTGAGGTTGTTGCGGACGTAGAGATCGTGCTCCGCAGTGATCAGATTCTTCGCCAGCGCGGCGCGCTTCGTCTCGAGCGTATTCGGCGAGTGGACGATCATGCTCGCCGCGTTCTTCCACGCCACGTACTGGGGCAGCGGCCTGGCCTGCGCCCAGGCCGGATGCACGAAGGCCCCGAGACTGGAGGCAGCGAAGACGCCTACGCCGCCGGCAAGGAC
This sequence comes from uncultured beta proteobacterium, assembly GCA_963847675.1. Lineage (GTDB taxonomy): Bacteria > Pseudomonadota > Gammaproteobacteria > Burkholderiales > Burkholderiaceae_F > JADJWR01. The sequence goes on along the minus strand of CAWKAP010000005.1, from coordinate 138,532 downwards.
GCGACGACGCCCGCTGTTGATCGATGCTGCTGACATGTTGTCTCCTCTAAGAGGGGCGGTGCCAAGACGCGGCCGTAACCCGGCAAGCTTGGCCCGGAAGAAGGAAGTTGAAGAGCAGGCGCAATCTATCGACTCCCACCTTCTGGCGCTGTTCGAAGAAATGCGTGCGTAATCACGCCTATCTGGCGCCTCTGCTCAGAGTATTGACCCAGGGCACGACTTGCGAACCCGATGCGCCGACGATTTCAGACGCATCGTTCCCGCCAGACGCATGCTGGGTTGCAATGGGAAGCTGGATCGCTCAGACCGCCGCACGACTGGTCCTGCTCGTCGTGCTCGCGCCGGACCCGTTCGCCAGCGCTGCGGAGGATCCGCCAACCGCAGCGGCAGCGGGCCTGCGCCAGCGCTTCGCCGAAATGCGCAGCCGGCCAGAGCAGAAGCCATTCGATGGGCCCTTGTACCTGACCGCGAGTGACGCCTCCGGCCGCTTGCAGGGAAACGTGTATGCGCTTGTCGATCAGACCTACGCGCAGGTACGCGGCGCCCTCGAGCGTACTGACGGGTGGTGCCGCATCCTGGTCCTGCACCTGAACGTCAAGTACTGCCGGCCGGCTCGCGGGCCGCAGGGCGACGTCCTCGATGTCGGCATCGGACGCAAATACGACCAGCCGCTGGCCAGCGTGCACTGGCTCCGATTCGCGTTCGAGCTTGCCTACGCCGGCGACGACTACCTGAATGTCGTCCTGCGCGCTCCGACCGGTCCGCTCGACACCCACGACTATCGGCTGCACGTCGAGGTCGTGCCGCTGCAGGACGGTTCCTTGCTGCACGTGGCCTATGCCTACTCGTACGGGGCGCTGGCGTACCTGGCGACGCACGCCTATCTGGCGACACTGGGCTGGGACAAGGTCGGATTCAGCGTCGTAGGGCGGCAGGCCGATGGAGCGCCGCTTTACGTCGACGGCCTGCAGGGCGTGATCGAACGCAATGTGATGCGCTACTACCTCGCGATCGACGCTTACCTCGCCGCGCAGCACCTGCCGGCCCCGCAGCGGCTGGATGCGAGCCTGCAGCGCTGGTTCGACGCGACCGAGCGCTATCCGCGGCAACTGCACGAGATCGAGCGCAGCGCGTACGTCGAAATGAAGCTGCGCGAGGTCAGCCGGCAGGAGCGGGCCGACGCTCAGTAGAATCGCGCGCCATGCGCCAGTACGAAGACTTCATGCGCCATGTGTTCGAGCACGGCGTCGACAAGCGCGACCGCACCGGCACCGGAGCACGCTCGGTGTTCGGCTATCAGCTGCGCTTCGCCCTCGGCGAAGGCTTTCCGCTGGTCACCACCAAGAAGCTGCACCTGCGCTCGATCATCCACGAGCTGCTCTGGTTCCTGCGCGGCGAGTCGAACCTGCGCTACCTGCACGAGAACAAGGTCACGATCTGGGACGAATGGGCCGACGAGCACGGCGAACTCGGTCCGGTCTACGGCGTGCAGTGGCGTTCGTGGCCGACGCCCGACGGCGGCCATATCGACCAGATCGGCAGCGTCCTGCGCGAGATCAGAGCGAACCCCGACTCGCGGCGGCTGATCGTCTCCGCCTGGAACGTCAGCGACATCCCGAAGATGCGGCTGCCGCCGTGTCATCTGCTGTTCCAGTTCTACGTCGCCGAGGGTCGCCTGTCGTGCCAGCTGTACCAACGCTCCTGTGACATCTTCCTCGGCGTGCCCTTCAACATCGCCAGCTACAGCCTGCTGACACACATGGTCGCGCAGCAGTGCGACCTCGACGTCGGCGACTTCGTCTGGACCGGCGGCGACTGCCACATCTACTCGAACCACTTCGATCAGGTGCGCGAGCAGCTGACGCGAGAGCCACGGCCGTATCCGAAGCTCGTCATCCGCCGCCGGCCGCCGACGCTGTTCGACTACGCCTACGACGACTTCGAGATCGTCGACTACGACCCGCACCCGCACATCAAGGCGCCGGTGGCGGTCTAGAACCTGCCTCGGAGTTCCTGACCTTGCTGCGCGGCGCCGCCCTGGCCGGGCTGATCGGCCTCACGCTGGCCTGGGGCCTGAACTGGCCGATCATGAAGTTCTCGCTGCGCGAGCTGTCGCCGCTTTATTTCCGGGCGGCGACAATGACCGGCGGCTCGCTGCTGCTGCTCGCCTGGTTCTCCGCCCGCGGCCGCGACGTGCGGCTGCCACGCAGTGCCTGGCTGCCGGTTGCGCTGCTTGCCGCGCCCAATGTGCTCGGCTGGCACCTGTTCTCGATCCTCGGCGTGCAGGAACTCGCCTCGGGACGCGCGGCGATCCTCGGCTTCACGATGCCGATCTGGACCGCCGCACTGGCGGTGCTCTTCTTCGGCGAGCGGCTGACGGCGCGTGTTTTCGTTGCGATGGCCTGCGCGCTGCTTGCCATCGCCCTGCTGCTGGCGCATGAACTGGTCGCGCTCGCCGGACGACCGCTCGGCGTCGTCTGGATGCAGATCGCCGCGCTCTCGTGGGCGCTCGGCACGATCCGGATGCGCCGCACCCGGCTTGTGCTGTCCACGCAGGCCATCACCGTGTGGATGATGCTGCTGTCGTCGATCGCGTTCTGGCTGATCGCGCCTCTCGTCGAGCCGTGGCCGCGCTGGCAGTTCTCGGCGCCGATGTGGGCGGCGCTCGCCTGGGGCGTGGTGATCAACTACGGCATTGCCCAGGTCGTGTGGTTCGACCTCGCCCGCACGCTGCCGCCGACGGCCAGCGCGTTCTCGATCATGGCGGTTCCGGTGGTCGGGACCGTCACGGCGATCGCCATCGTCGGCGAAGTGCCGCGCTGGCAGGACTGGGTCGCGGCGCTGTTCGTTATCCTCGCCATCGCCTCGGCCCTGCTTCGCCGCCCTTCGCCATGAGCAGCCTGCCCCGCATCACCCTGATCGTCGCTCGCGCGCGCAACGGCGTCATCGGGCGCGGCGGCACGCTGCCGTGGCGCTTGCCCGAGGACCTGGCGCACTTCAAGCGCATGACGATGGGACACCCGATCGTGATGGGTCGAAAGACCTGGGAGTCGATCGGCCGGCCCTTGCCGGGCCGACGCAGCATCGTCGTGTCGCGGCAGGCGGGCTTCACCGCTGCCGGTGCCGAGGTTGCGCCGGGCCTCGACGCAGCGCTGGCGCTTTGCGCGGGCACGGACGAGGTGTTCGTCATCGGCGGCGCTCAGCTGTACCGCGAGGTGCTGCCCCGCGCTCAGCGGCTCATCGTCACCGAGATCGACGCGGATTTCGAGGGCGACAGCGAATTCCCGCCCTTCGATCAAGCTCAATGGATCGAAACGAAGCGAGAGCACCTGCCGGCCAGCGACGGGCGGGGGTTCGCGGTCGATTTCGTGACCTACGCGCGGCGCGCCTGAGCCTCAGCCGGCGCCTTCCTCGCCGGCGTACCCGCCGCTGATACCGCGTCTCGACGACCGGGTGCCCGCGCCGCAACGCATGGGTGCAGAATACGGTCTCGACGTGTTGCCATCACGACGGTCCGATTCCTTGCCGACCAAGGAGCGACCCCATGCGTAACTGGCTCCTGCTTTCGCTCTGCTGCGTCCTGGCCGCCTGCGCCGGCCCGCAAGGGTTGGCGCCGCCGCCGGATGCCCTGCTCGACGACAGCCTGTTCGCGGCGCCATCGGAGCGCATCGGCGCCGATGCTGTTTTCGCGATCAGCGAACCGATGCGGCAGTACCTGCAGCGTCCCGACGTCATTGCCGAACTGCGCCGCAAGGGTGTGTCACGTGGCCTGCTCGAGTCGCTATACACCACCGGCGAGCTGAAGATCGACTACGACACCGGCATGACCCGCACCGCGGCACAGGCTTTCGACGCGCGCGCCGGCAACTGCCTGTCGCTGGTCGTGATGACGGCGGCCTTCGCCAGGGAACTTGGGCTGCAGGTGCGTTACCAGAGCGCCTATCTCGAGGAGACGATCAGCCGCAGCGGCAATCTCATCCTGCGCAGCGGACACGTGAACGTCACCGTCGGCCGGCGCTTCGTTGATCCCCGCTATCCGGTGGCTGAAGACATGACGGTCGACTTCCTGCCGCCGGAGGAACTGAAGGGCCTGCGCACCCGCGAGATCGCCGAGGCAACGGTGCTTGCCATGTTCATGAACAACCGCGCCGTCGAGGCGCTCGTCGACGGGCGTATCGATGACGCGTACGCGTGGGCGCGCGAGGCCGTGCTGCAGGACCCCGCCTTCCTGGGTTCGCTCAGCACGCTCGGCGTCGTTTACCTCCGCCGCGGCGCCCTGCCTCAGGCGGCTGCCGTGTTCCGCCACGTGCTCGAGCGCGATGACGACAACCGGACGGCGCTGGCGAACCTCGCCACGACGTACACCCGGCAGGGCCGGATGGCAGATGCGGCGACGCTGCAGCGCCGGCTGGCGCAGATCGAACCTGAGCCGCCGTTCTACTACTTCAACCTCGGCATGGCCGCGATGAAGAAGCACGACTTCGATGCGGCAAAGGCGATGTTCAGCCGCGAACTCGCGCGCGACGAGGACAACCACGAGTTCCACTACTGGCTTGGCGTGGTCGACTTCCGGCTGGGCAACGTCGAGCAGGCGCGCGAGCACATGGCGCGTGCGCTGGAGGCGAGCACCACGCGCCGCGAGCGCGAGCTGTACACGGCCAAGCTCGACTGGATACGCGCCCGCGGCAGGCGCTAGGCGGGCTTCCGCCTTACTCCGACCGCTCGGCGGTCGCGCATCAGGCCACCGGCTCGCGCATCGTGACGAACTCCTCGGCGGCCGTCGGGTGGATGCCGATCGTGGCATCGAACACCGCCTTGGTCGCGCCGGCCTTCAGCGCCACCGCGAAGCCCTGCACGATCTCGCCTGCGTCGGCGCCGACCATGTGCACGCCGAGCACGCGATCGGTCGCGTCGTCGACGACCAGTTTCATCAGCGACCGCTCGGTCGAGCCCGACAACGTGTGTTTCAGCGGCCTGAATTCGCTGCGGTAGATGCGAAGCCGGCCGATGCTGCTGCCGGGCCTGCGCCTCGGTCAGGCCCACGGTGCCGATGTTGGGATGGGTGAAGACCGCCGTGGGAATGTTGTCGTAGTCGATCCTGCGCCCGCCTTCGCCGAACAGCCGGTCGACCACCGCCATCGCCTCGGCCAGCGCCACCGGCGTCAGCTGCACGCGATCGATCACGTCACCCACCGCAAGGATGTGCGGCACCGTGGTGCGGAACGCTTCGTCGACGACGATCGCGCCGTGTTCGTTCAGCTTCACGCCGACCGCCTCCAGTCCGAGGCCGGTCGCGTTCGGCCAGCGTCCGGTCGCCACCAGCACTGCGTCGACCTCGAGCGAGCCGCCGTCTTCGCGCGTCGCCTTCAGGCTGCCCGCCTCGCGCCGCAGCGACGCGAGGTTTGCATTCAGCCGCAGGTCGACGCCTTTCTTGACCATCTCGGCGGCGACGAAGGCGCGCACGTCGTCGTCGAAGCCGCGCAGCACCTGCGCGCCGCGGTAAAGCTGCGTCACCCGGCTGCCCAGTCCGGCGAAGATCGTCGCGAACTCGCAGGCGATGTAGCCGCCGCCGATCACCAGCAGCCGCCGCGGAAACGGCTCGAGGTCGAACATCTCGTTCGACGTCAACGCCAGTTCCTGCCCCGGGAACTCGGGCCGGTGCGGCGCGCCCCCGGTGGCGACGAGGATGTTCTTCGCGCCGACACGTTCGCCGTCGACTTCAACCGTGTGTGCGTCGCGCAGCCTCGCGCGGCCCCGCATCAACTGCACGCCGGCGCCGACCAGCAGCTTCTCGTAGACGCCGTTGAGCCGCATGATCTCGATGGCGCGGTTGCGCTTCAGCGTCGCCCAGTCGAATGCGGGCGCCGGGCCGCTCCAGCCGAAGCCGTGCGACTCCTCGAAGGCCTCGCCGTAGTGCGCCGCGTAGCTGTACAGCTTCTTGGGGATGCAGCCGAGATTGACGCAGGTGCCGCCGAGCGCACCGGACTCGGCCAGCGCCACCCGAGCGCCGCGCTGCGCCGCCATCCGCGCGGCGCGCACGCCGCCGCTGCCGCCGCCGATAACGAACAGGTCAACCGGCTCCATGCAACACCTCCCGGGTCCGACGCCGACCGAAGCAGGACACGTTACTTCAGCGGCCGGTAGCGGATGCGGTGCGGCGCAGCGCCTTCCTCGCCGAGCCGCTTCTTCTTGTCGTCCTCGTATTCGCGGTAGTTGCCCTCGAAGAAGCTCCACTGCGAATCGCCCTCTGCAGCGAGGATGTGAGTGCAGATGCGGTCGAGGAACCAGCGGTCGTGCGAGATCACCAGCACGCAGCCGGGGAACTCGATCAGCGCGTCCTCCAGCGCGCGCAGCGTCTCGACGTCGAGGTCGTTGGAGGGCTCGTCGAGCAGCAGCACGTTGCCGCCGGCGATCAGCGTCGTCGCCAGGTGCAGCCGGCCGCGCTCGCCGCCGGACAGCGTGCCTACGATCTTCTGCTGGTCGCCGCCCTTGAAGTTGAAGCGGCCGAGGTAGGCGCGCGACGGCATCTCGAACTTGCCGACGGTCAGAACGTCCTGCCCGCCGGAGACCGCCTCCCACACCGTCTTCTCGTTCTCCAGCGACTCGCGCGACTGGTCGACGAAGGCCAGCTTCACCGTCGGGCCGATCCTCACCGTGCCGGAGTCGGGTTCCTGCTTGCCGGTGATCATGCGGAACAGGGTCGACTTGCCGGCGCCGTTCGGTCCGATGATGCCGACGATCGCCCCCGGCGGCACCTTGAAGCTCAGCTTGTCGATCAGCAGCTTGTCGCCGTAGCCCTTGGTCACGTCGACGAACTCGATCACCTCGTTGCCGAGCCGCTCGCCGACCGGGATGAAGATCTCCTGCGTCTCGTTGCGCTTCTGGTACTCGTAGCTCGACAGTTCCTCGAAGCGGGCCAGGCGCGCCTTGCTCTTGGCCTGCCGGCCCTTGGCGTTCTGGCGCACCCACTCGAGTTCCTGCTTCATCGTGCGGATGCGCGCCGCCTCCTGCTTGGACTCCATCTCCAGCCGTTGCTCCTTCTGCTCGAGCCACGAGCTGTAGTTGCCCTGCCACGGGATGCCGTAGCCGCGGTCGAGCTCGAGGATCCACTGGCACGCGTTGTCGAGGAAGTAGCGGTCGTGGGTGACGCCGACCACCGTGCCGGGAAAGCGCAGCAGGAACTGCTCGAGCCACTCGACGCTTTCGGCGTCGAGATGATTGGTCGGCTCGTCGAGCAGCAGCATGTCGGGCTTCGACAGCAGCAGCCGGCACAGCGCCACGCGCCGCTTCTCGCCGCCGGACAGGTGCTCGATCGGCGCGTCCCAGTCGGGCAGGCGCAGCGCATCGGCGGCGATCTCGAGCTGGTGCCCGGTGTCGGCGCCTGCTGTGGCGATGATCGCCTCGTACTTCGCCTGATCGGCCGCCAGCGCGTCGAAGTCGGCATCGGGCTCCGCGTAGGCGGCGTAGATCTCGTCGAGCTTCTGCCTCGCCTCCATCACTTCGCCCAGGCCCGCCTCGACCTCTTCGCGCACCGTCTTGGCCGGGTCGAGTTCGGGCTCCTGGGGCAGAAAGCCGATCTTCAGGTTCGGCATCGGCACCGCCTCGCCGTCGAAGTTCGGGTCGAGGCCGGCCATGATCTTCAGCAGCGTCGACTTGCCCGAGCCGTTCAGGCCGAGCACGCCGATCTTGGCGCCGGGGAAGAAGCTGAGCGAAATGTCCTTCAGGATGACGCGCTTCGGCGGCACGGTCTTCGACACGCGCCGCATGGTGTAGACGTACTGCATTGCTTCCCCTCTGAAACGAGGCGCGAAGCTTACCGAATCATTCCTCTACACCCATGCGGTCCGCAGGCCGCCATTCGGCATGATGGTCGGTATGCTCGGCACGTCAGCCAATTTGTCCGCGCTGCGCGCCGGCCTTTCACAGACAGACCTCCAAGATGCGCCCGATCCGACCCCTCGCCACCGCCGCCGTCACGCTGCTGCTAGCAGTTCCCGCCGCCGCCCAGGTGGCCGTGACCGACCCCTGGATCCGCGGCACCGTGCCGGGCCAGATGGCGACCGGGGCCTTCATGCAGCTGAAGTCGGCGCAGGACGCGAAGCTCGTCGAAGCGCGTTCACCGGTAGCCGGCGTGGTCGAGATCCACGAGATGAAGCTCGAAAACAACGTCATGCGCATGCGCGCCGTGCCGGCCCTCGACCTCCCGGCGGGACGCACGGTCGAGCTGAAACCCGGCGGCTACCACGTGATGCTGATGGACCTGAAGCAGCAGATGAAGGAAGGCGAGCTCGTGCCGGTGACGCTGGTCGTCGAATCCGCCGGCAAGCGCGAAGCGATCGAGGTCAAGGCCACCGTGCGCGCGCCGACTGCGCGCGGCGAGCCGATGAAGAAGCACTGACGCCTGCCGGGCCGCGGACACGCGGGATCCGCGCCCGCGATGCGATCTGCCGAGGCCACCGAAGCGGCATCTGTTGAAGGAGGCGGCCCGGATTTGACTCCCGAGTCGCGAAGCTTTGGGCGCGACGTTCGGGCATCGCCGTGCACTACGAGGACGAGGAAGGCCTGGGCGTTCGGGCCAGCCACTTGTCGATGGCCGCCACGTGCTCGGCCTCTTCTTTGGCAAACTCCTCGGCCAGACGCTTCACCTCGGCATCGGTGGCCTCCTCCGCGACAGTGCGGTAGTACTCCATGCCGCGCACTTCGTTGTCCCGCCCATATTGGAGCGCGTTGAACGGCTCGAGCAAGTAGTCGACGGTCGTCTCGCCGCCCACTTCCGGCGGCGCGCGCCAGCGGAATTCCCACGACCTGAGCCTGGGCAACTCGACCGCGCCCACCCGCGCCATGATCTCGTCGCGGTGCATCAGGGAGAAGCGGACCATGTCGCGGAACAAGGAGGAGACCTCGTTACTGCGATGCATCTCCATCATGTCAGCGAGCTCGAGATACCGGTCGGCAGCCTCGCTCTCGAGCGCGATGGCGTGGGCGAGAAACTCGGGCAACGTGTAGCCGGCATCGCTCCGCTCGATTTCCTTCCCGGGCGTCCCCGGCGCAGCGGTCGCGAGGACTTCGGACACGATATCGCGCTTCGCAAACCCGGCGCCCAGCTTGTGGCGCAGAAACGCGCCGCTGGTGTAGCGCTTGACGCTCAGGTAGTAGGTCTTCTCGACATACTTGACCGCGTCCATGTACGCCTCGAATGCATCGTCGTCGCACGAGAAGCGCTCGTAGTTGACCACCGAGTGCACGCGCTTGCCCAGCGGTCCGAGCAGGCGGTCCACTGCGTCAATGATGGTCTTCACATCCGCCTCGCTGCGAACGCGCATGCCGGCGTAGTTCATGTAGACGGTATTGCTCGCCGCGTCGTAGCTGAGGCGATCCTCGATATGAATGTCGAGCATGCGTTCGCGCAGCCCCATGGAGGCCGGTCGGAAGATGGCCTTGTCCATTTCGCCTGGCCCCTCGATCGCCGGCTTGAACGGCAGGCGCTGGAGGATGTCCCGCTCGATGTCGATCCCCGGCGCCACCTCCGTGAGCGTCAAGCCCTGCTCTCCCAGGCGGAACACGCAGCGTTCCGTGACGTACAGCACCTCCTGGTCGCGGCGGCGCGCCTGCTCGGCGCTGAACGTGATCTGCGGGATGCGCTCGACGAACTTGGGGAACTTCCCCTCTTTTGCGACCGTGATTCGGCCATCGGCAAAGGCGAGTTCCAGGCCGCCTGAGGTGAAGGTGCCGACGAACACCAGCTTCTTGGCATTCTGCGTGATGTCGATGAATCCCCCGCAGCCGGGCACCCGCTTGCCGAATCGGCTGGCGTTGACGTTGCCGCCCGCGTCGCACTCCCCGAAACCGAGGAATGCGGCGTCCAGGCCGCCGCCGTCGATGAAATCGAACGCGCTGCTGTGGTCGATCACCGCCTGGTAGTTCACCGCGGCACCAAAGTCCAGTCCGCTCGCCGGTATGCCGCCCATGATTCCGGGGTCCACCGTGAGGGTCACGAGGTCCTGCACCCGCTCCTCGCCCGCCACCAGTGGCACATGATCCGGAACCGAACCCACCCCGACGTTGATCACCGAGTACGGCGCGAGCTCGAGCACCGCCCGGCGCGCGATGATCTTGCGGTCGCTCAGTGCCACGCCGAGGACCTGCTCCTGCGGAATGCGCAGCTCACCCGAGAAGGCCGGGTTGAATTGCGTGCCGTAGGTCTGCATGTGGTGCTGGGGTTCGGCGAGCACCACGCAATCCACCAGTACGCCAGGTACCTTCACCATGCGCGCATCAAGCGATCCCTCCGCCCCGATGCGCTCGACTTGCGCCAGCACGATGCCGCCGGAGTTGCGCGCGGCGATCGCCAGGGCCAGATTCTCCAGGGCGAGCGACTCGCGTTCGGTCGTGATGTTTCCTTCCGGGTCGGCCGTCGTACCCCTGATCAGCGCCACGTTGATGGGAAAGGCCTTGTAGAAGAGATAGGGCTCACCGTCGATCTCCATCAACCGCACGATGTCCTCGGTGGTCATCGCGTTCATCCTGCCGCCGTCCTGGCGCGGATCGACATAGGTTCCGAGGCCCACGCGCGACAGCGTTCCGGGCTTGCCGGCGCCGATGTCGCGAAACATCTGCGTCAGCACGCCCTCGGGCAGGTTGTAGGCTTCGATACGGTTTTCGACGATCAGGTTCTCGATCCGGGGCGACAGCCCGAAGTAGCCGCCGATGACGCGTCGCACCAGTCCCTCGTGCGCCAGACGGTTGAGCCCGCGCTCCTTCATGTCGCCTTGCCCAGTGGAAAACACGAGTGTCAGCCCGCGCGGCGTGCCGGTCGCGACGAAACGCTGCTCGAGCGCGACGAACAGTTGATCGGGCGTTCCGTTGCCACCGTAACCGGCGGAGGCGACCACGTCGCCATCGTGAATCACCGCGACCGCGTCGGCCGCCTCGACAATCTTCTTGAGCCTCATGGAACCTCCTTGCCGAGACGAACAGTACCGCCCGAAGCAATCTGCGGCGCGCAGACCGGGAAGGATAGGAGCGCTGGCGCAATCGTCACAAGGTGCATTGGATGTTCATGCCCGTGGCGACGTGCCTCTTGCCCTTCGAGCGAGGGGGTCCGGCTCCGCTCTCTGCGCGGCGCCCGGCCGCGCGGCGTCAGCACTCGATCACGTTGACCGCCAGCCCGCCGCGCGCCGTTTCCTTGTACTTGGTCTTCATGTCGGCGCCGGTTTCCCACATCGTCTTGATCACCTGGTCCAGCGACACGTAGTGCGTGCCGTCGCCGGCCAGCGCCATGCGCGCGGCGTTGATGGCCTTGACGCTGGCGATCGCGTTGCGTTCGATGCACGGGATCTGCACCAGCCCGCCGACCGGATCGCAGGTGAGCCCGAGGTGATGCTCCATGCCGATCTCGGCGGCGTTCTCCACCTGCTCCGGCGCTGCCGCCGAGCACGGCGGCGAGCGCGCCGGCGGCCATCGAGCAGGCCACGCCGACCTCGCCCTGGCAGCCGACCTCGGCGCCGGAGATCGACGCATTCTCCTTGTACAGGATGCCGATCGCCGCGGCGGTCAGCAGGAAGTCGAGCACGCCCTGCTCGCTCGCGCCGTGGACGAAACGCGCGTAGTAGTGCAGCACCGCGGGAACGATGCCGGCGGCACCGTTGGTCGGCGCGGTCACCACGCGCCCTCCGGCGGCGTTCTCCTCGTTGACCGCCAGCGCATACAGGTTGACCCAGTCGAGCACGGCCAGCGGATCACGCAGCGCCGCCTCCGGATTCGAGGTCAGCCGCCGATGCCATGCCGGCGCGCGCCGCTTGACCCGGAAGCCGCCCGGCAGTTCGCCCTCATGGCGCAGGCCGCGGGCGACGCAGTCCTGCATCGCCCGCCAGATCGCCAGCAGGCCGGCGTCGATCTCGGGGTCGCTGCGCCAGTGCCGTTCGTTGGCGCGCATGACCTGCGCGATCGACAGGCCTTCTCGCTGCGTCAGTTGCAGCAGTTCGTCACCGGTGTGGAACGGGAAGTGCAGGATCGTCGTGTCCGGCGCGATCCGCTTCTGCGCGGAGCCGTCGGCCATGACCTCGCTGCTCACGACGAACCCGCCGCCGACCGAGTAGTAGACGCGCCGGGCCAGTTCACGGCCGCTCTCGTCGAAGGCGATGAAGCGCATGCCGTTGGCGTGCGCCAGCGGGGCGCCGTCGAGCGTGAGCTTGCGGTAGAAAAGCAGGTCGTTGCGGCTGTCGAAAGCGACCGGGTGTATGCCGAGCAGCGTCAGCCGGCGCGCGCCGCGGATCGCATCGAGCCTCGATTCGATGCCTTCGACGTCGACCCGGTCGGGCTCTTCTCCTTCCAGCCCGAGCAGCACCGCCTTGTCGGTGCCGTGGCCCTTGCCCGTGGCGCCGAGCGAGCCGTAGAGCTCGGCCACGACGCGATCGACCTTCGGCAGCAGGCCTTCGTGCTCCAGCCGCGCCGCGAACAGCCGCGCCGCGCGCATCGGTCCCACCGTGTGCGACGAGGAAGGGCCGATGCCGATCTTGAACAGGTCGAAGACGCTTACCGCCATCGGCGGAGCATGTCATCCGGCGCCGTGTCGTGCAAAGGGCGAGAGTCGAGCTTGCGCAGGTGCGGGCGCGGCAGGCAAGCCGCCGGCACGTGGCGGCGCGGCCACCGGCGCCCGCGCCTCGGCCGCCGGCGCCCCGGCTTCACTGCCGGAAGGCGTCTCCAGCTCGATCGCAATGCCGATGCCCAGCGCGAAGAACGCGATCAGCCACCAGATTCGGTAAGACATGGTCTCGGGAAAGCCCGGCCGCCGTCGATGCCGGCCGGGAATGATTCAGGATGGCGGGAGTCTAGGCAGACGACGCCGGGCGCGCTGCTAAATATTCCCTAAGCGCGCGCTGCGCCGACGAAGCGCCGAAATCGCCGCATGAAACGGTGCGACGACCGCCGTCAGCGCACCGCCGCGACCATCGCCTCGAGCACGCGCCGCTGCACGTCGTTGTGCAGCAGCGACTCCATGTGGCGGGCGCCGTCGACGCGGATGAACTCGGTGCCCGCCGGCGCCGCCGCCGCCAGCTGCTCGCCGTGGGAGAACGGAATCACTTCGTCGGCCGTGCCGTGCACGATCACGAGCGGCACGCGCAGGGCCGGCAGCGCGGCGAGCGGATCGTGTGTGGAGTCGGGCAACGCCGGAAGGGCCAGCGGCACGAGCGGCGCCAGCACCACCGACCGCAGCGCCGCGTCGCGCGCGATACCCCGATAGCTGGCAAAGGCGGCCTCGATCACCGCCAGCCGCACGCCGACGCTGTCGCGCGCCAGCAGGCGCAGCGCCGTCGCGCCGCCGAGGCTGTGGCCGAGCACGATCAGGCGCTCAGGGTCGACGTCGGTCCGCGCGCGCAGGTACCGAAGCGCAGCGGCCGCATCCTCGACCACGCCGTCGAGCGTCGGCCGGCCCTCGGAGCGGCCGAAGCCCCGGTAGTCGAGCATCAGCAGGTTGAAGCCGGAGGCCGGCAGCCACGCCACCAGCGGCAGGTGATTGCCGATGTTGGCCGCATTGCCGTGCAGGTGGAGCACGGTTCCGAGGGCGGTGCCCCGCGCCGGCAGCCACCAGCCGTGCAGGCGCAGCCCGTCGGCGGTGGTGATGAAGACGTCCTCGTGCGGCAGGCCGAACTGCTGCGGCTGCGCGTACCGGGCCGAGTCCGGATAGAAGAACATGCGCTCGACGCAGCCGGACAGCATCACGACGCACGCCAGCAGAACGATGCGCACGGCCTGCACGCCGCGAACGGTTCGCCAACCCAACCAAGCAGCCGCGGCTCCGGACATGCCATGCGTCAGCCCGAGGCGCGCGAACCTGCTGTGACGCTGCGGCTCATGGCTTGCGCTCGACCGGCTCGAAGCGACGGCCCCCGGACTCAGGCCGGTGCCGGCGTGGCGTCCTCGGCGTACTCGCTCATCGGAATGCACGAGCACATCACGTGGCGGTCGCCGTAGACGTTGTCCACCCGCGCCACCGGCGGCCAGTACTTCTGCCGCTTCAGAGACGGCACCGGGAACGCGGCCTCTTCGCGCGAGTAGTCGTGCGCCCACGTCTCGGCCATCACCATCGCCGCGGTGTGCGGGGCGTTCTTCAGCGGATTGTCGTCGCGGTCCCTCCGCCCTTCCTCGATGGCACGGATCTCGGCGCGGATCGCCGCCATCGCGTCGATGAAGCGGTCGAGTTCAACCTTGCTTTCCGATTCGGTCGGCTCGACCATCAGCGTGCCGGGCACCGGGAAGCTCAGCGTCGGCGCGTGGAAGCCGTAGTCGATCAGCCGCTTGGCCACGTCCTCGGCGCTGATGCCGCAGGAGTCCTTGAGCGGCCTGAGATCGAGGATGCATTCGTGCGCGACCAGGCCGCGGCGACCCGAATAAAGCACCGGGTAGTGCGGCGCCAGCTTCTTCGCCACGTAGTTGGCGGCGAGCAGCGCGACCTGCGTGGCGCGCGTGAGTCCCGCCCCGCCCATCAGGGTCACGTACATCCATGAGATCGGCAGGATGCCGGCCGAGCCGAACGGCGCCGCGGAGACCATGCCGACATCGCCATCGGCGTCCAGCCGTCCCGGCAGGTACGGCGCAAGGTGCGAGCGAACGGCCACCGGCCCCACGCCCGGGCCGCCGCCGCCATGCGGGATGCAGAAGGTCTTGTGCAGGTTCAGGTGCGACACGTCCGAGCCGTACTGGCCGGGCTTGGCGAGGCCGACGAGGGCATTGAGGTTGGCGCCGTCGGTGTACACCTGCCCGCCGTGCGCGTGGATGACTTCGCAGATCTCGCGGATCGCCTCCTCGAACACGCCGTGCGTCGACGGATAGGTGACCATCAGCGCCGCCAGCTTCGCCGCGTGCTGCTCGGCCTTCGCGCGCAGGTCGGCGACGTCGACGTTGCCCCTCGCGTCGCACTTCACCACCACCACCTGCATGCCGCACATGTGCGCGCTGGCCGGGTTGGTCCCGTGCGCCGATTCCGGGATCAGGCAGACGTCGCGCTGCGACTCGCCGCGGGCGCGGTGATAGGCGCGGATCGCCAGCAGGCCGGCGTACTCGCCCTGCGCGCCCGAGTTGGGCTGCAGGCTCACCGCGTCGTAGCCGGTGCACTCGGCGAGCATCCGCTCCAGTTCGTCGATCATCTGCCGGTAGCCGACCGCCTGCTCCGCCGGCGCATACGGGTGCAGGTGCGCGAACTGCGGCCACGTCACCGGGATCATCTCGGCCGTCGCATTGAGTTTCATCGTGCACGAGCCGAGCGGGATCATCGTGCGGTCGAGCGCGAGGTCCTTGTCCGACAGCAGCCGCAGGTAGCGCAGCAGTTCGTGCTCGGAGTGGTAGGTGTTGAACACCGGGTGCGTCAGGTACGGCGAGCGGCGCGCGAGCGCCCGCGGGAACGCGTCCCCTGCCGCAGCATCCAGCGCATCGACGTCCGCCTGCACGCCGAAGATCCGCCACAGCAGTTCGACCTCCGCGCGCGTGCTGGTCTCGTCGAGCGAGATGCCGACGGCATCGGCGCCGAGTTCGCGCAGGTTGACCTGCTGCGCACGCGCGGCTCCGTGGACCTTCGCCGCATCGATGCCGCGTACTTCGATCGTGTCGAAGAAACTGTCGGAGACGGCCAGCCCGGCCTGCCGCAGCCCGGCGGCAAGGATC
Organism: uncultured beta proteobacterium; assembly: GCA_963847675.1. Lineage (GTDB taxonomy): Bacteria > Pseudomonadota > Gammaproteobacteria > Burkholderiales > Burkholderiaceae_F > JADJWR01. The sequence goes on along the minus strand of CAWKAP010000005.1, from coordinate 122,872 downwards.
GCGGTGAGCCGGTGCACGCGCTGCGCGATCCGCTTCAGTCCCTGCGGGCCGTGGTAGACGGCGTACATCGACGCCATCACCGCCAGCAGCACCTGCGCGGTGCAGATGTTGGAGGTCGCCTTCTCGCGGCGGATGTGCTGCTCGCGCGTCTGCAGCGTCAGCCGGTACGCCGGCGCGCCCTGCGCATCGACGGACACGCCGATCAGCCGCCCGGGCATCGAGCGCTTGAAGGCATCGCGGCAGGCCAGGAACGCCGCATGCGGGCCGCCGAAGCCGAACGGCACGCCGAAGCGCTGGCTGTTGCCGACCACGATGTCGGCGCCCCACTCTCCCGGCGGCGCGAGAAGCGCGAGCGCCAGCAGGTCGGCGGCCACGGTCACGAGCGCGCCCCGCGCGTGCGCCGCGTCGACGATCGCCTGGTACTCGCGCACGTCGCCGGTGCCGGCCGGGTACTGCAGCAGCACGCCGAACGCGTCGGCAGCGGCCGCCGCGTCGTCATCGCCGACCTGGACCTCGATGCCGAGCGGCTCGGCACGGGTGCGCACGACGGCGATCGTCTGCGGGTGGCAGTCGGCCGAAACGAAGAAGAGATTCGACTTGCTCCTGCACGAGCGCTTGGCGAGCGTCATCGCCTCCGCCGCCGCGGTCCCCTCGTCGAGCAACGAGGCGTTGGCGATCTCCATCGCCGTCAGGTCGCAGACCATGGTCTGGAAGTTCAGCAGCGCCTCCATCCGGCCCTGCGAGATCTCGGCCTGGTACGGCGTGTACGCCGTGTACCAGGCCGGGTTCTCCAGGACGTTGCGCAGGACCACGTGCGGCGTGCGCGTGCCGTAGTAGCCCATGCCGATGAAGCTCTTGAACACCTGGTTCTTCGCGGCGATCGCGCGCAGGCGCGTCAGCGCCTCGTGCTCGCTGATGGCCGCCGGAAGCGCGAGCGGCGCATCGAGCCTGATCGACGCCGGCACGATCGCGTCGACCATCGCGTCGAGCGATTCGTGGCCGATGGCGGCGAGCATCTCGCCGATCTCGTCGTCGTTCGGGCCGACGTGGCGGGCGACGAATTCGTCGTGGCCTTCGAGGCTTGCCAGCGTGGGCTGCGGCAGTCGGTCGTTCATCTGGGTGATCCCCTGGTCAGAATCGTGCTTCTCTGGGTGTCGTTCCCGCGCAAGCGGGAACCCAACGTCTTTCGCTTCGAAGACGCTGGATCCCCGCTTTCGCGGGGATGACACGTCCTTACGAATCCACGGATTGCGTCTCTCTCAAGCCGTCACTCTTTCGCCTCGATGTTGGCCTGGTAGCGCGCCGCGTCGAGCAGCCCCTCGACATCAGCGACGTTGGCGGGCTTGAGCTTGAACATCCACGCCTCGAAGGCGTTGGTGTTGATCAGTTCCGGCTGCTCCGCCAGCTTCGCGTTGACTGCGACGACCTGGCCCGCCACCGGCGCGTAGACGTCGGAAGCCGCCTTGACCGACTCGACCACCGCGCAGGCTTCGCCCTTGGCGAGCACACGATCGACCTCCGGCAGTTCGACGAACACCATGTCGCCGAGCGATTCCTGCGCGAAGTCGGTGATGCCGATCGTCAGCAGGCCGTCGGCCTCGCGGCGGACCCATTCGTGGGACTCGGTGTATTTCAATTCAGCGGGGATCGACATCGTTGCTCCTCGGGAGAGTGACCGGCCACGGATCACCGGTCACGATTTCAAACAAGCGCCTTGCCATTGCGAACGAACGGAAACTTGACCACCTGCGCAGCGACCGGCTTGCCGCGCAGGTCGACCTGGACTGTGTCGCCGACCGCCACGCCGGCCGGGACCCGGGCCAGCGCAATCGAGCAGCCGAGCGTGGGCGAGAAGGTGCCGCTGGTGATCTCGCCGTCGCCATGCGCCGTCGTGACCTTCTGATGCGCGCGCAGCACGCCGCGCTCGGTCATCTTCAGCCCGACGAGCTGGCGGAGGCTCCCTGCCGCCCGCTGCTTCTCCAGTGCGGCGCGGCCGATGAATTCGCGCGGCTCCTTCAGGTCGACGGTCCACGCCAGGCCGGATTCGAGCGGCGAGACGGTTTCGTCCATGTCCTGCCCGTACAGGTTCATGCCCGCTTCCAGGCGCAGCGTGTCTCGTGCGCCGAGGCCGCAGGGGGCGACGCCCTCCGCCGCCAGGCGCTGCCAAAGATCCGCAACCTCGTCGGCGGGCAGCACGACCTCGCAGCCATCCTCACCCGTGTAGCCGGTCCGTGCGATGAAGAACTCGTCGACCATCTTCGCGGTGAACTGCTTGAGACCGTCGATCACCGCGGCGGCATCTCCGTCGAGGCCCTCGAGCACTTCCTTGAGCAGCGCGCGCGCCTGCGGCCCCTGCACCGCGACCATCGCCAGCTCGCGCCGCGGCAGGATCGAGACCGCGTACCGGTCGTCGTGCGCGACCTTGTGCATCCAGTCGAGATCCTTCTCCGCCGTGGCCGCATTGACCACCGCGCGATAGCGGTCGCCGCCCAGCCAGTAGACGATCAGGTCGTCGAGCACGCCGCCGTCAGCCTGCAGCATGCACGAATACAGCGCCTTGCCCGGGCCCAGCTTGGCGACGTCGTTGGCGATCAGGCGGCGCAGGAAGTCGCGGCTGCCGGAGCCCTCGATGTCGACGGTGCGCATGTGCGAGACGTCGAACATGCCGGCATGCCGACGCACCGCATGGTGCTCCTCGATCTGCGAGCCGTAGTTGACCGGCATCTCCCAGCCGCCGAAGTCGACCATCTTCGCGCCGGCCGCGACGTGCGTGTCGTAAAGGGGCGTTCTCTTGAGCATGTGCGAGCACCAGAATGAAAAAGGGGCGCAGGCCAGCTCGCGCCAGCCTGCACCCCTCTGTCCTTTTGCCTGAGAGTTCTGAGCCCCTTCGGCGCCGGAACGTTCCGGTCTCTCCAGAGTCGCCGCCGCCCGACGCGGTTCTGTGACCTGAGCGATTACGGGTGAGTTGCGCCTTCGGCGGCCGGATCGGCAAACCGTCCGGCACTCTCCCGCGTCGGTGTATCGAAGCGAGATGTCAGGATACACGAGGCAGGAAACGCGCTCCGCGCAGCACATTGTGCACCGATCCTCGCGTATCTCGGCCTGCCGTGTGTACCATCGGCTGCCGTTTTCGTGACGCAGCCTGACAGGGTGGACCAGCCATGGCGCGCAAGCGATCGAGCAGCCGGAGTTCTGCGGCGCCCCACCCGGCAGGAAGGTCTGCTGCGCGGCGCACCGGCCGCCGCACGCCCGAAGCAGAGCGCGAACTGCGCCTGGCGGGCGTCGGCGTGCGCATGAACGAGCAGGTGAGTACCCCGGCGCTGCACCGGTTCCTGATCGACGAGGCGGCCAAAGGGTCCGGCGCGCAGCGGGTGCTCGTGGTGCTCGACGGCGCCGCGGGTCTGCAGTTGGCCGGCGCACAGCTGCCGGCGGGCGAGCACGCCGCTGCCCTGCTCCGCGCCATCACGCCGTGGCTTGAAGAAGCCCGCCGGAGGCGCGCCGTGAGCCTGCGCCACGGCCCCGAGGGCGCCGCCGCCATCGATCAGCGCTCGTGCGTGATCGCGCCGCTGATCGCGCAGCACGAACTGCTCGGATTCCTGTATGCCGATATCGAAGGCGTCGTCGGTCGGTTCGACGAGACCGAGCGCGATGCGCTGGCACTGCTGGCCTCGCAGGCCGCGGTGGCCCTGGCCAACCGGCGTGCCGCAGACGGACTCGCGGAGCAGCTGGCCGAGCGCAACGCGCGCCTGGCGCAGCGCGACGACGAACTGGCGCTGATCAACAGGGTGCAAGAGGGCATCGCCGCTGAGCTGAGCTACCAGGCCATCATCGACCTCGTCGGCGACAAGCTGCGCGCGCTGTTCGCCACCGGCAACCTGAGCATCTCCTCGGTCGACGAGGCGGCTGGAAAGTTGCACGTCTTGTATGCCTATGAGCACGGTGTGCGCCTGCAGCAGCAGTCCTTCGACCTCAGCGAAGTGGCCGCGGGCCGGCGCTGGTTCAAGGCGGCGAAAGCACGTCAGGCGGTCGTATGGACAAGCCGCGACGAGTACCAGGCGTGGGAGCTGTTCGTGGTGCCGGGCACCGACATGAGCCGTTCCGGGGTCGCCATCCCAATCTTCGCCGGTGAGCGCCTTTCCGGATTCATCGTGCTGGAGAACCACGAACGCGATGCGGCGTATGGCGAGGCCGACGTGCGCCTGCTATCAACGGTGGCCTCCAGCACGGGCGTTGCGCTGGAAAATGCCCGCCTGTTCGACGAGACGCAACAGACGCTGGAGCAGCAGCGCGCCGCGGCGGAGGTGCTGAGCGTCATCAGCAGCTCGGTGGCCGACGCCGCACCGGTTTTCGAGCGCATCCTGACGAGTTGCGGGCGACTTTTCGGCGGCCTCGACACGGGCATCAACCTGGTCGGCGACGAAGGTGCCATCCACCTGGGCGCCTACGCCGGGCCCAACCGGAAGAACTTCGAGACCATCTTCCCGCTGCCGCTCACCAGCGAATCCGGTTCTGGCAGCGCGATCCTCGCACGCCGGGTGATGCATTACCCGGATGTCGAGGGGGATCCCGACGTGCCCGAGTACGTCAGGCGCGGCTGCCGCCTGACTGGAATCAGGTCGATCATCTTCGCGCCGATGCTGTGGGAAGGGCGCGGCATCGGCAGCATCTTCGTCGGTCGAGACGTCGTCCAGCCGTTCAGCGACAAGGAAGTCGCTCTGCTGCGCACCTTCGCCGAGCAGGCGGTAATCGCGATCCAGAACGCGCGCCTGTTCAACGAGACGAAGGAGGCGCTGGCCCGGCAGACCGCCACCGCCGAAATCCTGAAGGTCATCAGCGAGTCGCCGACCGACGTGACGCCCGTCTTCGACGCCATCGCCGAGCGCGCGCGCCTGCTCTGCGGAGCCAGCTTCGGAGCCACGACGCGCTTCGACGGCGAATTGGTGCACATGGTCGGCTACCGCGGCACTTCGCTGCAGGCCGAGGCCGACATGCGCGCGGTCTTTCCAAGGAAACTGGCCCCGGGGTTTATCAACGGCCGTTGCATCCTCGCCCGGGCGCCGGTGCAGATCACCGACTTCCTGCTCGACGAGCAATACAAGCTCGGCGCGGCGGCGAAGGCGGGCGAATGGCGCAGCGCGCTAGCCGTGCCGATGCTGCTCGGCGGGCAGGCAATCGGCGCGATCACGGTGGGTCGGCGGGAACCAGGCGCGTTTGCCGACGACCTGATCGCGCTGCTCGAGACCTTCGCCGACCAGGCGGTGATCGCCATCCAGAACGCTCGCCTGTTCAACGAGACCAAGGAAGCACTGGCCCGGCAGACGGCGACTGCCGAGATCCTGAAGGTGATCAGCGAGTCGCCGACCGATGTGCAGCCGGTGATGGATGCGGTAGCGCAGCGTGCCGGCGAAATCTGCCGCGCGGAGGGCAGCCGCGTCTGGCTGATGGCCGAAGGCAAGCTGCGTGCGATGACCAGCTACGGGCCCGGTTACTGGTCGGACGAGCAGGTGGAGGTGCTTCCGCAACGGTCGACCTCGGTGGCCGGCCGCGCCGTGCTGGAGCGCCGCTGCGTGCACGTCGAGGACGTGCTGCCGGTGATCGACAGCGAGTATCCGGACATCCGCGAGTTGCAGGCGCGCTACGGGTTCCGCACCGTGCTGGCGGTGCCGCTGCTGCGCGCCGGCGAACCCGAGGGCGTGATCGCGCTGCTGCGCAACGAAGTGCGGCCGTTCTCGCCGGTGGAGATCGGGCTGGTGCAGACCTTCGCCGACCAGGCGGTGATCGCCATCCACAACGTGCGCCTGTTCAACGAGACCAAGGAGGCGCTCGAGCGGCAGACCGCCACTGCGGAAATTCTCAAGGTGATCGCCCGCTCGCCGGCCGACGTGCAGCCGGTGCTCGACGCCATCGTCGAAAGCGCGCGGCAGCTTGTGGGCGGCTTCTCGGCGACGGTGCAGCGGGTCGTCGGCGACACGGTTCACCTCGCCGCCTACACAGCGACCGACGTGGCTGGCGCCGAGGCGCTGAAGGGCTTCTTTCCCGAGGCCGATCACCGCCGACTACATGTTCGAGCCGATGCGCGCGACCGCGCCGATCCAGGTCGAGGACACCGAAACCGACGCGCGGATCTCGCACGTCCCTGCGCGAACTGGCGCGCAGGCGCGGCTATCGCAGCGCAGTGAACGTGCCGCTGGTCCGGGAAGGTCAGGCGATCGGCATGATCAGCGTGACGCGCCGCGCGCCGGGCTCGTTCGCCGCCGGCCAGGTCGAACTGCTGGAAACGTTCGCCGACCAGGCCGTGATCGCAATCGAGAACGTCCGCCTGTTCAACGAGACCCGCGAAGCACTCGAACGGCAGACGGCGACGGCAGCGGTGTTGCGCGTGCTGGGCACCTCGATGACGAACGCCCAGCCGGTGTTCGACGCCATCATCGAGAACTGCAGCAACCTGATGCGTGGCGCACGGGTCGTCCTCTTTCTGACCGAGGGGGACCAGTATCGCGCCCACGCGAGCAACGGCACGTTGACCGGCAAGACACGCCCGATCGACCGGGGAAGCGCCGTCGGCGCCTGCCTCGCCGACATGCGCATGATCCACCTGCCGAGCCTCGAGCAAGGCGCGGCACAGTACCCATTGGTGCGGCAGATGGGCCTGGCGGACGGCTTCCGCTCGGGGCTTTACGCGCCGCTCCAGAGAGGCGGCCAGGCGATCGGCGCGCTCGTCGTGTTGCGCCCCGAGTCGGGCGCCTTCAGCGACAACGACATCGGCCTGCTCAGCACGTTCACTGACCAGGCCGTCATCGCCATCGAGAACGTGCGCCTGTTCAACGAGACGAGGGAGGCACTCGAGCAGCAGACCGCCACGGCGGAAGTGCTGCAGGTGATCAGCAGTTCGGTGGCCGACACCGCGCCGGTCTTCGACAAGATCCTCGACAGCTGCGAGCGGTTGTTTTCGACGGACCAGCTGGGAATCATCGTCGCCGGCGACGACGGGCTCGTTCAGGTGCGCGCGTGGCGCGGCGCCGCGATGGAAACGCTGTCGCGCACGCCGCCGATGCCGCTGGAACAGACGTTCACCGGGCGCGTGATCCGCGAGCGCCGCACTTACCACGTTGCCGATGCCGCAAAGGCCGTCGAGGCGGACGACGCTCCGGCCTGGGTGCGCGGGATGGTCGATCTCATCGGCAACTACTCGGCCGTCTATTCGCCGATGCTGTGGGAAAACAGCGGCATCGGTTCGATCTGTGTCCTGCGGCAGCCGCCGCGACCGTTCACCGACAAGGAACTGGCGCTGCTGCGAACGTTCTCGGACCAGGCGGTCATCGCGATCCAGAACGCGCGGCTGTTCAACGAAACGAAGGAGGCGCTCGAGCAGCAGACCGCCACCGCGGAGATCCTGCGCGTCATCAGCAGTTCGATTACCGACACGCAACCGGTGTTCGACGCCATCGTGCGCAGTTGCCGGCGGCTGTTCTCCGGCAAGACGGTCGCCCTGGTCATGCCAACGGGCGACATGATCGCGTCGGTGGCCTACGCGAGCGATACGGACGATCACGAGGAGAACATCCTGAAGCCGTGGCCGCTCGACCGCGGCAGCGGGGCCGGCACCTGCATTCTCGACTCGCGCCTGGTCGCAGTGGCCGACACGGCCACGGCGGCCAGGCAGTTCCCCGCATGCCGCAGCTGGCGATCGCGCTCGGCTACAAGTCGTGCCTGTTCGTGCCGCTGCTGCGCGAAGGCCGGGCGATCGGCTGCCTGACGATCCTGCGCGCCACTACGGGCGCCTTCGACGAGCAGGAGATCGCCCTGGCGCAGACCTTCGCCGACCAGGCGGTGATCGCGATCGAGAACGCGCGCCTGTTCAACGAGACGCAGGAGGCGCTGGCGCGCCAGACGGCCACGTCCGACGTGCTGCAGGTGATCAGCGAATCGCCCACCGACGTGCAGCCGGTGTTCGACATCATTGCCGAGCGCGCGTCGTCGCTGACCGCGGCGCGTTATTGCCTGGTGACGCGGCTCGACGGCGAGCAACTGCAGCTGGTGGCGCTGCACGGCGTCAACGAGGCCGGCTCGGAGGCGCTGCGCGCGGCGTGGCCGCAGCGCCTGCACGACAGCACCTCGATCGCCGCACGGGCGATCAGGCAGCGTGACGTCGTCAACGTGGCCGACCTGCTGGCCCTGCCCGACGCCGACTACGCGCCGGCCCTGAAACAGGCCTGCGAGCTGGCCGGCTTCCGCAGCGGACTCAGCGTCCCGATGCTGCGCGACCGGCAGGTGATCGGCGCCGTCACCGTCAACCGCGCCGAGATCGGCCTGTACGCCGACAAGGAGGTCGCCCTGCTGCGCACCTTCGCTCGCCAGGCCGTGGTGGCCGTCGAGAACGTGCGCCTGTTCAACGAAACGAAGGAGGCGCTGGAGCAGCAGCAGGCCGCCGCCGAGATCCTCGGCGTGATCAGCAGTTCGGTGGCCGACACCCAGCCGGTGTTCGACAAGATCCTCGAAAGCGGCCGCCACCTGTTCCGCAGCGACGAGATGGACGTGCTGGTGGTCGACGAGCACGGCCAGTTGCAGATCGCCGCCTATGTCGGCAGCGCGCACGATGCGGTGGCGGCCACCTTCCCGGCGCCGGTCGAGCGCACGCCGGCCGGCCGCGCCATCCGTACGCGCAAGGTCGTGCACTGGCCCGACGTGATCCACGGCGACGACGTGCCGCGCGTGGTGCGCGAGGTCTCGAAGGTAGCCGGCTACCAGTCGATGGCCTTCGCGCCGATGCTGTGGGAGGAGCGCGGCATCGGCGCCGTGGGCGTGGCCCGCGCGAAGGGTCCGTTTTCGGCCAAGGAACTGGCGATGCTGCAGACCTTCGCCGACCAGGCAGTGATCGCGATCCAGAATTCGCGCCTGTTCAGGGAGACGCAGGAGGCGCTGCAGCAGCAGACCGCGACCGCTGAAGTGCTGCAGGTGATCAGCAGTTCGGTGGCGGACTCGGCACCGGTGTTCGAGAAGATCCTCGACAGCTGCGAGCGGCTGTTTGCGACCGACCAGATCAGCATGTTCGTCGTCGGTGACGACGGCATGGTGCGCACCGCCGCCTGGCGCGGGTCGATCGCGGCGAGCGTCGACCATTCCGACATCAAGCCGGTGGAAAAGAGCATGACCGGCTGGGTCCTGCGCGCGCGCCGGGCGCTGCACGTGCCCGATGCCAGTGCCGAGTCGCAGGGTCGGGGCCGCGATCTGGACCTGAACCGGCGGCTGATCGAACGCTTCGGCAACTACTCGCTCGTCTACGTGCCCATGCTGTGGGAGGATCGCGGCATCGGTTCGATCTGCGTCATGCGGCTGCCGCCCAGGCCGTTTTCCGACAAGGAACTGTCGCTGCTGCAGACCTTCGCCGACCAGGCGGTGATCGCGATCCAGAACGCGCGCCTGTTCAAGGAGACGCAGGAAGCGCTGCAGCGCCAGACCGCCAGTGCCGACATCCTGCGCGTCATCAGCAGTTCTCCCACCGACGTGCAACCGGTGTTCGAGGCCATCGTCAGCACGGCTGCGCAATTGTTGGCGTGCGATATGGCGTTCGTTCAGCGCTGCGACGGCGACTCGTATTCGCCGGCGGCTGGCGCGACGCCCGCCGGCCCGATTGCGATTCCAGGCCCGTCGAAATTGCCTGTCGATACGAGACTGAACTTCCCGTCGCGAGCCATTGTCAGCAAGGCCATGCTGCACGTTCCGGATTGGTCGGTCGTCGATCTGCCCGAGCATGAACGTGGCAGACACGAGGAACTGGGCATCAACTCGGCGCTCTATCTGCCCCTGATCCGCGGCGACACTTGCGTCGGCGTGCTCGCGCTGGCATGCAAGCGGGCGCGCACGTTCAGCGAGAAGGAAATCGCCCTCGCCGAATCGTTCCGCGACCAGGCCGTGATCGCAATCGAGAACGTGCGCCTGTTCAACGAGACCAAGGAGGCGCTGGAGCAGCAGACCGCCACCGCCGAGGTGCTGCAGGTCATCAGCAGCTCGGTGGCTGACGCCAAGCCGGTGTTCGAGAAGATCCTGGACAGCTGCGAGCGCCTGATCCCGAGTGACGGCAAGGCCGTTCTGGTGGTCGATGAACAGCAACAGGTGCACGTTGGCGCGGTCCGGGGCAGCGCACAGCCGCAGCCGATTCATGCGCGGCTACCCCCGTCCGATCGAGCGGACGGTGCTGGGACTTGCCTTCGATTCGCGTCGACCGCTCTACTACCCGGAAAGCGGCACCGGCGAGGCCGTTCCCGATCTCGTGCGGCGCTTCGCGCAGAAGACAGGCACCGGTTCGCTGGTGGTCGCGCCGATGATCTGGGAGGGCAGGCGCATCGGCTGCATTGCGGCCGCCAGGGAAGCTGCCTTCGCGTTCTCGGAGAAGGACGTCAGCCTGATGCAGACCTTCGCCGACCAGGGCGTGATCGCGATCCAGAACGCGCGCCTGTTCCAGCGAGACGCAGGAAGCGCGCGCCGCGGCCGAGGCCGCCAACGAGGCCAAGAGCGCGTTCCTGGCCACCATGAGCCACGAGATCCGCACGCCGATGAACGCGGTGATCGGCATGAGCGGCCTGCTGCTCGACACGCCGGCTCGACCGCCGAGCAGCGCGACTTCGCGGCCACGATCCGCGACTCCGGCGACGCGCTGCTGACGATCATCAACGACATCCTCGACTTCTCGAAGATCGAGGCCGGGCGGATGGACATCGAGGCGCACCCGTTCGACCTGCGCGAGTGCGTCGAGTCGGCGCTCGACCTGGTCAGCGGCCGCGCCGCCGAGAAGCACCTCGACCTCGCCTATCTGTTCGAGGGCGAGGTGCCGGCCGCGATCAGGGGCGACGTGACGCGGCTGCGCCAGATCCTGCTCAACCTGCTCGTCAACGCGGTCAAGTTCACCGAGCAGGGCGAAGTGGTGCTGACGCGTGGCGCGCGCCGGCGCCGGCGACGGCGGGACCGAGCTGCACGTTCGCGGTGCGCGACACCGGCATCGGCCTCACGCCCGAAGGCATGCGGCGCCTGTTCCAGTCGCTTCAGCCAGGCCGACTGCTCGACCACGCGCAAGTACGGCGGCACGGGCCTGGGGCTGGCGATCAGCAAGCGCCTGGCCGAGCTGATGGGCGGGACGCATGTGGGCCGAGAGCGCGGGGCCGGGCCAGGGCTCGACGCTTCATCTTCACGCATCCGCGCGCCGCTGGCCGAGATGCCGCCGGCGACGCGCGGCGCGAGTTCATCGGCGCGCAGCCCGAGCTCAAGGGCAAGCGCGTGCTGGTCGTCGACGACAACGCCACCAACCGGCGCATCCTCGCGCTGCAGACCGCCAAGTGGGGCATGGTGCCGCGCCGATACCGGCTCGCCCGAGCAGGCGCTGCGCTGGCTCGACGGAGGGCCGCAGCGTGCGACCTCGCGATCCTCGACATGCACATGCCCGAGATGGACGGTGCCGACGCTGGCGCGCGAAGATCCGCGCGCAGGCGCCACAGCCTGCCGCTGGTGCTGTTCAGCTCGCTCGGCCGGCGCGAGGCGGCGACGCCGAGGGCCTGTTCGCCGCTACCTGGCCAAGCCGCTGCGCCAGTCCAGCTGTTCGACACGCTGGTCGAGCCTGCTGGCGCCGGAGGCCGCGGCTGGCCCGAGCGAGGAGCCGGGCCAGGCCCAAGCTCGACGCCGGCATGGCCGCGCGCCACCCGCTGCGCATCCTGCTGGCCGAGGACAACGTGGTCAACCAGAAGCTCGCCCTGCGACTGCTGCAGCAGATGGGCTATCGGGCCGACCTCGCGTGCAACGGCATCGAGGCGATCGAATCGGTGGCAGCGGCAGACCTACGACGTGGTGCTGATGGACGTGCAGATGCCCGAGATGGACGGACTGGAGGCGTCGCGCCGCATCACCGCGAAGTGGCCGTCCGGCGAGCGGCCGCGCATCGTCGCCATGACCGCCAACGCGATGGACGGCGACCGCGAGATGTGCCTCGCCGCCGGCATGGACGACTACATCACCAAGCCGATCCGCGTCGATCAGCTGGTCGAGGCGCTGATCGCAGGTGCCGGCACGCAAGGGAGGCTGACAATGACCGACACCGTCATCGATCTGGCCGTCTTTCGCGAACTGCAGGAGACGGCAGGCGCGGATTTCGTCACCGAGCTGGTCGACACCTTCCTCGAGGAAGCGCCCGCCATGCTGGCCGAGTTGCGCGCGCGCGAGCGGATGCCGCCGATGCCGAGCAATTCCGCCGCGCCGCGCATTCGCTCAAGTCGAACAGCAACACCTTCGGCGCCACGGCGCTCGGGGCGATGGCGCGCGAAATCGAGCTCGGGGGACTGGACGCCGACCCGGCGCGCGACGCGGCGGCGCTCGCCGACCTCGAGGCAGCGTACGAGCGCGCTGCGGCGGCGCTGAAGGAGCTCGCTCATGGCTGAAGCGCGGCGCCCGCCTGCTGGTGGTCGACGACAACAAGGTCAACCGCCTGCTGCTGATCCGCGCGCCTCGAGCTGCAGGGGCACCAGGGCGTCGGCGCCGAGAACGGCCGCGTCGCGCTCGAGATGCTGGAGCGCGAGCCCTTCGACCTGGTGCTGCTCGACATCGAGATGCCGGAGATGGACGGCTTCCAGGTGCTCGAGCGCCTGCTCGCCAACTCGCAGCTGCGCGACCTGCCGGTGATCGTGACCTCGGCGCTCGAGGGCATGGACAGCGTCGTGCGCTGCATCGAGCTCGGTGCCGAGGACTACCTGCACAAGCCGGTCAACCCGGTGCTGCTGAAGGCCCGCATCGACGCGAGCCTCGAGAAGAAGCGCCTGCGCGACCAGCAGAAGGAACTGGTGCGCCGCTTCGCCACGCGGAAGTGGCGCAGGACCTGCAGCAGTCGGGCTTCTCCCTCGGCGGCAAGCGCGTCAGCGCGACGGTGATGTTCACCGACATCCGCGGCTTCACGGCGATGTGCGCGACGCAGCCGCCGGACGAGACGATCGAGCTGCTCAACACCTACTACACGCTGATGTTCGACGCCATCAGCGGCCAGCGGCGGCGTGGTCAACCAGATGATCGGCGACGGGCTGATGGCGATCTTCGGCGCGCCGCTGCCGCTGCCCGACGCCGCGGCCAGCGCGGTGCGCGCCGCGCTCGACATGATCGAGATGATCGAGCTGCTCAACGCCGAGCGCACGCGCGGCGCAGAAGGCGCCGATCCACATCGGCATCGGCATCGCCACCGGAGACATGGTGGCCGGCTACACCGGCACCCAGCAGCGCGCCACCTACACCTGCGTCGGCGACACCGTCAACCTCGCGGCGCGGCTCGAGGCGCACACCAAGGAAGCGCAGCGCACGATCCTGATCGACGGCCGCACGCTGGCGGCGCTGCCGCCGGACGTGCAGGTCGAGGTGCTCGGCACGGTGCCGCTGAAAGGGCTGGCGCAAGCCGTCGAGGTGTTCTCGGTCGACACCACGCAGAAAATCTAGGCCGTCCGCCACCGCGGGCGAGCTACCCGCTCCGCACACAGTCCAGGAAGTACTCGACTTTCCCGTTGGTCTTCTGCTTGACCAGGCCGTGGATGTCGGTCTCGAAGCCGGGGAAGCGCTCGTTCAGCCGCCGCGCGAACTTCAGGTAGTTGACGATGCTGGCGTTGACCCGCTCGCCCGGAATCAGCAGCGGAATGCCGGGCGGATAAGGCGTCAGCAGCACCGCCGAGACGCGGCCCTCGAGCGCATCGATCGGCACCCGCTCCACTTCCCAGTGCGTCATCTTCGCGTAGGCGGCGGCCGGGGTCATCGCCGGCACCATCTCCGACAGGTACATCTCGGTGGTCAGGCGCGCGATGTCGTTTTCACGATAGACGGCGTGGATCTCGTCGCACAGGTCGCGCAGGCCCTTGTCCTCGTAGGCGGGATGCGCGCGCAGGAACTCGGGCAGCACGCGCCACAGCGGCTGGTTGTTGTCGTAGTCGTCCTTGAACTGCTGCAGCTCCGTGACCATCGTGTTCCAGCGGCCCTTGGTGATGCCGATGGTGAACATGATGAAGAAGGAGTACAGGCCGGTCTTCTCGACGATGATGCCGTGCTCGGCGAGGTACTTGGTGACGATCGCCGCCGGGATTCCCGGGTCGGCGAACGAGCCGTTGAGGTTCAGCCCCGGCGTGATCACCGTGGCCTTGATCGGGTCGAGCATGTTGAAGCCGGCGACGACCTTGCCGAAGCCGTGCCACTTGTCGCCCGCCTTCAGGAACCAGTCGTCGCGCCGGCCGACGCCCTCGGAGGCGAGGCGGTCGGGCCCCCAGACCTTGAACCACCACGATTCGCCGAGCTCGGCGCCGACCTTGCGCATCGCGCGGCGGAAGTCGAGCGCCTCGGCGATCGACTCCTCGACCAGCGCGGTGCCGCCCGGCGGCTCCATCATGGCGGCCGCCACGTCGCAGCTGGCGATGATCGCGTACTGCGGCGAGGTCGACACGTGCATGTGGTACGCCTCGTTGAACTGGAAGTCGTCGAGGCTCTCCGCCTCCGAGTCCTGCACCAGGATCTGCGAGGCCTGCGACAGGCCGGCGAGCAGCTTGTGCGTCGACTGCGTCGAGAAGATCATCGACACCTTGTTGCGTGGCCGCCCCGCGCCGATGGCATGCATGTCGCGGTAGAAGGGATGGAACGCCGCATGCGGCAGCCACGCCTCGTCGAAATGCAGCGTGTCGATCACGCCGTCGAGGAGGCCCTTGATGGTCTCGACGTTGTAGACGATGCCGTCGTAGGTGCTCTGCGTGATGGTGAGCACGCGCGGCTTGCCGGGGTCGCCCTCTATCAGTGGGTGGGCGGCGATCTTGCGGCGGATCGACTCCGGCTCGAACTCGGCGCGCGGGATCGGCCCGATGATCCCGTAGTGGTTGCGCGTCGGCATCAGGAACACCGGGATCGCGCCGGTCATGACGATCGCATGCAGCACGCTCTTGTGGCAGTTGCGGTCGACGATCACCACGTCGCCCGGGGCGACCATGTAGTGCCAGACGATCTTGTTCGCAGTGCTGGTGCCGTTGGTGACGAAGTACAGGTCGTCGCAGCCGAAGATGCGGGCGGCATTCTTCTCGCTGGCCGCCACCGGGCCGGTGTGGTCGAGCAGCTGGCCAAGCTCCTCGACCGCGTTGCACACGTCGGCGCGCAGCAGGTTCTCGCCGAAGAACTGGTGGAACATGTGGCCGACCGGGCTTTTCAGGAACGCGACGCCGCCGGAGTGGCCCGGGCAGTGCCACGAGTAGCTGCCGTCCTGCGCGTAGTGGGTCAGCGCGCGGAAGAACGGCGGCGCCAGGGCGTCGAGGTAGGCGCGCGCCTCGCGCACGATGTAGCGGGCCACGAACTCCGGCGTGTCCTCGAACATGTGGATGAACCCGTGCAGCTCGCGCAGCACGTCGTTCGGGATGTGGCGCGAGGTGCGCGTCTCGCCGTACAGGAAGATCGGGATGCCGGCATTGCGCCGGCGGATCTCGCGGACGAACTCGCGCAGGCTGCGCACCGCCGGGTTGACATCGTCGTCGCCGCCGACGGTGAACTCCTCGTCGTCGATCGACACGATGAAGGCCGACGCGCGGCTCTGCTGCTGGGCGAAGCTCGACAGGTCGCCGTAGCTGGTGACGCCGATCACCTCGACGCTCTCGCCCTCGATCGCCTTGGCCAGCGCCCGGATGCCGAGCCCGCTGGCGTTCTCGGAGCGGAAGTCCTCGTCGATGATGACAATCGGAAAACGGAATCGCATGGGAAACCGACGCGCCGGGTGTGGGCAAGAGGGCGATTATCCATCGCTGGGTGTCTCCTGGCACCCACGCGCGGCAAGGCGCTGCCGCGGCGCCCCGCGGGCCGGGCCGCCCCGGCCAGCCGTGCACGCACGACCCGCTCCTGCGGGAGTCACGAGGCCTCCTCTGCACCCACACGCCGGTGCGGACCGGAAAACCTGGCGCGCGGTTCACGGTCAAACAACGGCAGTGAACCGTCCGCAGCACAGGAGGTCCTGAGACATGAGATTCAGCATCTGGTTGGTCGTGCTACTGGCGCTGATGCCCGCCTTCGTCCTTTTTGCCGGCCTGAGCGTCGCCGGCGGGCTTCGCGCGCCGGTCGAGTGGATCGTCATGGCGCTGTTCGGCGGCGCTGCGATCTTCGTCGGCCGGGAGGCGCGACGCGGACTGGGCGACCCGCCGCGCTGAAAGCCGCGCACGCGGGCGCCTCGGCGGCGCGGCTTAATGACCGCCTAATATGGAGCGGACACACTGTCGGTGAGGATTCCGCGCGCTGGCGCGCTGAAGCGGAGACATGCGGCTGCTGCTCGTTGAAGACGACCGGATGATCGGCGAGAGCCTGCGCAACGCGCTGCGCCAGTGCGGCTACGCAGCCGACTGGGTGCGCGACGGCCGCGCCGCCGACGCCACGTTGATTTCCGAACGCTTCGACCTCGTGCTGCTCGATCTCGGGCTGCCGCAGCGAGATGGCATGGAGGTGCTGAAGCTGATGCGCGCTCGAGGCGAGAAGACCCCGGTCATCGTACTGACCGCACGCGACGCACTGGCGAGCCGGGTGCAGGGGCTCGATGCCGGCGCGGATGACTACGTTGTGAAGCCGTTCGAGCTCGACGAACTGCTCGCCCGCATGCGTGCCGTGGTCCGCCGCCACAGCGGCCGTGCCGAACCGGCAATTACCGTCGGCAGCGTGACGCTCGACCCATCGACGCACGAAGTGAGCCGCGACGGCGTACCGCTTGCGCTCTCCGCACGCGAATACGCGGTGCTCGAGGCGCTGATGCTTCGCCCCGGCGCGATCCTGTCGCGCGCGCAGCTCGAGGACCGGCTTTACGGCTGGGGCGAGGAGCTCGAAAGCAACGCGATCTCGGTCTACGTGCACCAGCTGCGGCGCAAGCTTGGCGAGGGCTTCATCCACACCGTGCGCGGCATCGGCTACTACGTCGGCGCGCCGAAGGCCGCCGCGTGACATCGCTTCGCGGCCGCCTGCTGCTGTTCCTGCTGACACTGGCGGCGGTGGCGGCAGTGGCGGTCGCGACGATCAGCTACCGCAGCGTGCTCGCCGAGACCGACCAGATCTTCGACTACCAGCTGCGGCAGATGGCGCTGTCGCTGCGCGACCAGGGCGCGATCGCCGACGACGAGCGGGCCACGCTCGAGGACCCGACATTCGACTACGTCGTGCAGGTCTGGACCGGCGACGGCTCGATCACCTATTCCTCGCACCGGCGGCCCGGCCTGCCGCAGAGCGTGGTGCTCGGCTTCGCCGACATGGACATCGACGGGCGGCGCTGGCGCGTGTTCAGTACCGCTTCGCGCGGCCGTGTGATCCAGGTCGCGCAGCCGCTGTCGGTGCGGCAACGGCTCGCGGCGGCGGCGGCCTGGCGCAGCGTTGCGCCGCTGCTGATCGCCGCGCCGCTGGTGGCGCTGGCGGTGTGGTGGCTCGTGAGCCTGTCGCTGGCACCGCTGCGCAGCCTCGTCACCGCGGTTCGCGCCCGCGACGCCGAATCGCTGGCGCCGCTGCAGGTCGCCGGCCTGCCCTCGGAGATCGCGCCGCTGGTGGCGGCGCTCAACGCGCTGCTGCATCGATTGAGCAAGTCCTTCGACGCGCAGAAATCGTTCGTCGCCGATGCCGCCCACGAACTGCGGTCGCCGTTGACGGCGCTGAAGCTGCAGCTCGACCTGATTCGACGCGCCTCCGACGAGCCGTCGCGCGCGCAGGCGCTGCAGGAGCTGGCCAGCGGCACCGACCGCCTGCGACACCTGGTCGAGCAGCTGCTGGCATTGGCGCGCGCCGAGCCCGGCGGCGCCGAAACCGCGTTCGCCGATGCCGACCTCGCCGAAGTGGCGCGGCAGGCGGCCGCCGACATGGTGCCGCTGGCGGCCGCCAGCGCGGTAGACCTCGAACTGGACGCGCCGCGGCCGCAGATCGTGCCTGGGGATGCGGCCGCGCTGCGCATCCTGCTGCGCAACCTGGTCGACAACGCGGTACGTCACGCCGGCCGCGACGGCCGGGTCCTGGTGCAGGTGACCGGCGAGGCGTCGCATGCGATCGTGCGCGTCGACGATTCCGGGCACGGCATTCCGCCGGCCGAGCGCGCGCGCGTGTTCGACCGCTTCTACCGCCGCGACGGCGGCGAGTCGACCGGCAGCGGCCTGGGCCTGGCGATCGTGCGCGCGATCGCGCAGCGGCACGGCGCGCAGGTCGTCCTCGCCGATTCGACGCTCGGCGGGCTGCGGGCCGAAGTGCGCCTGCCGCTTCGGGTCTGCAGCGCCTAACTTTCGCCTAACCCGCGCCTAACCGGAGGCTCACCGGGCGCTCCTACCGTGGCGGTCAAGCGAATCCGTCGCGAAACCGAGTTCAGACAAAGGAGCCCCATGGAACTGAAACCTGTCTCCGCCGCCCTGTTCGCCGCGGGCCTGCTCGCCGTCGGCAGCGCCGGCGCCCTGAGCGTCAAGGAGATCCTCGATCGCCCCGCCACGAGCGCGACCGCGACGGCCGCGAACGAGACGACGACAGCCGCCGCGCCCGCAGCGGTCCCTGCCGGGTCCGTGCCGAACTACCGTGAAATCGTGCAGGCCTACGGCCCGGCGGTGGTCGGCATCACCGTGCAGGGTGCACGCAAGGTCGACTCGCAGCAGATGCCCGACCTGTCCGGCGATCCGTTCTTCCAGTTCTTCCGCGGACTTGCCCGGATTCAGCCCGGGCCCGCAGGGCAACATGCCGTTCCGCGGCCAGGGCTCGGGCTTCATCATCAGTTCCGACGGACTGATCCTGACCAACGCGCACGTCGTGCGCGACGCCAAGGAGGTGACGGTCAAGCTATCCGACCGTCGCGAGTTCCGCGCCAAGGTGCTCGGCTCGGACGCGCTGACCGACATCGCCGTGCTCAAGGTCGATGCCACGGGCCTGCCGGTCGTCGCCCTCGGCAACGATGGGGACGTGCAGGTCGGCGACCAGGTGCTCGCCATCGGGTCGCCGTTCGGCTTCGAGCAGACCGCCACCCAGGGCATCGTCAGCGCCAAGGGCCGCTCGCTGCCCGGCGACGCGTACGTGCCGTTCATCCAGACCGACGCTGCGGTGAATCCCGGCAACTCCGGCGGCCCGCTGTTCGACGCAGGCGGGCGCGTGATCGGCATCAACGCGCAGATCTACTCGCAAAGCGGCGGGTTCCAGGGCGTTGCGTTCGCCATCCCGATCAGCGTGGCGCTGCGCGTCAAGGACCAGATCGTCAGCCACGGAAAGGTCGAGCACGCGCGCCTCGGCGTCATGCTGCAGGACCTGAGCCAGCCGCTGGCCGAGTCGTTCGGCATGAGCAAGGCCGACGGTGCGGTGGTGTCCAGCGTCGTGCCGGGCAGCGCGGCGGCGAAGGCCGACCTCAAGGCCGGCGACGTGATCACGCGCATCGACGACGAGCCGGTGCGCACCGGCAGCGACGTCTCGACGAGGGTCGGTATGGCCACGCCGGGGCAGAAGGTTCGGCTGAAGGTCTGGCGAGACGGGGCGACCCGCGACCTCGAGGTGAAGCTCGGTGCCGCCGAGCCCTCCGCCACCGAGCAGGCCGCGGCCGACGGCGCACCGGGCAGGCTCGGCCTGGCAGTGCGGCCATTGACCCCGGCCGAGAAGCGCCAGGTGCAGGCCGATCACGGCCTGCTGGTCGAGGACGTCGACGGCGCGGCGGCGCGTGCCGGCATCCGGCCCGGCGACATCGTGCTGTCGCTCAACGGCAAGCCGATCGACAGCGCCGAGCAGATCCGCAGCGCCCTCGCCAAGAAGCCCAGGCAGGTGGCGCTGCTGATCCAGCGCGATGAACAGCGGATCTTCGTGCCGATCGAACTCGGCTGACGCGCGCCCCGCCGCCGCAGCCCGCCGGGCGAAACGACGCCCGGCGACCCTTCACCGGCAAGCCGCCGACCGCAGCACCCGCGCTGCGGTCGGCGAACTCACGCCTTCGGCAGCGTCACACCGGTCTGGCCCTGGTACTTGCCGCCGCGGTCGCGATAGCTGGTCTCGCAGACCTCGTCGCTTTCGATGAACAGCACCTGCGCGCAGCCCTCGCCGGAGTAGATCTTCGCCGGCAGCGGCGTGGTGTTGGAGAACTCCAGCGTCACGTGCCCTTCCCACTCCGGCTCCAGCGGCGTGACGTTGACGATGATCCCGCAGCGCGCGTAGGTCGACTTGCCGAGGCAGATCGTCAGGACGTTGCGCGGAATGCGCATGTACTCGACCGTGCGCGCCAGCGCAAAGGAGTTGGGCGGGATGATGCACACGTCGCCGACGAAATCGACGAAGGAGTTCGGGTCGAACGCCTTCGGGTCGACGATGGTGCTGTTGATGTTGGTGAAGATCTTGAATTCGCGCGCGCAGCGGATGTCGTAGCCGTAGCTCGACGTGCCGTAGCTGACGATCTTCCTGCCGTCGACCGCTCGTACCTGCCCGGGCTCGAACGGCTCGATCATGCCGTGTTCCGCCATGCGGCGGATCCACCTGTCGCTCTTGATGCTCATTTTCCCGCCTGTTCGGCAAACAAGCCGGTCAGTCTAATGAATGCGCGGCAGGCGCTTCCGGCACCGGGAGAGGACAGCGGCAACCCCGCGTCCCCGTGATGACGGCAGCCCGGCCGCGCGGTTCAATAGCGTTCCGTCCCCGTATGGTCGCCACAACGGCGGCACCGAATCGAACGCACTTCACATGCGCGATCCGCTTGCCTCCGTCCTGCGGCGTCCCGACGCTTGGCTAGACTCGACGCCCATGAGTTCGCACTGGATGCCGGCGCAACCGGGTGACGGCCTCGCCGACGTCGACACGCCGGCGCTGATCCTCGACCTCGACCGCTTCGAGTCCAACCTCGAGCGGATGATGACCGCGGCCGCGGCGGCGGGCGTGCGCGTGCGGCCGCACGCGAAGTCGCACAAGTCGCTGCAGATCGCGCACCGCCAGATCGCCGCCGGGGCGATCGGCGTGTGCTGCCAGAAGATCGGCGAAGCCGAGATCTTCCTCGGCGGCGGCGTCCGCGACGTGCTGATCACCAACGAGATCGTCGGCGTCCGCAAGCTGCGCCGGCTGGCACAGCTGGCGAAGCTCTTCGCCAGTGCGCGCGTCGGCCTGTGCGTCGACGACGTCGGCGTCGTGCGCCAGCTTTCGCTGGTGTGCGCCGAGGAGGACGCCGAGCTCGACGTCTACGTGGAGCTCGACGTCGGCCAGAACCGCGCCGGCGTCGGCACGCCGGCCGACGCGGTCGAACTGGCGCGCGAAGTGATGCGCCACCCGCGCCTGACACTGATGGGACTGCAGGCCTACGCCGGCTCGGCGCAGCACCGGCGCGGCGTGCCCGAGCGCCGCGGCGCCGCGCTGATCGCGGCGGCAAAGGCGGCCGAGGCACGCGCGCTGATGCGCAACGCAGGCCTGCCGTGCGAAATCGTCACCGGCGGCGGCACCGGCACGTTCATGTACGACGCCGGCGGCAAGACCTACGACGAGATCCAGCCCGGTTCCTTCGTCTTCATGGATGTCGACTACGCGCGCAACATGCCCGACCCCGAGGTGCCGCAGTTCGAGTACGCGCTGTTCCTGCTCGCCACCGTGATGAGCACGCGCGGCGACCGCGCCACGCTCGATGCCGGCCTGAAGGCGTTCTCGACCGACTCGGGACCGGCGCAGCCCACCTTCGAGGGCTGGCAACTGCGCTCGGTGAGCGACGAGCATTCGGTGCTCACCCGCATCGACGACAGCGGGCCGGCGGTCACCCTGGGGGCGAAGGCCCTGCTCGTGCCGGGCCACTGCGATCCGACGGTCAACCTGCACGACTGGATCGTCGCCGTTCGCAGCAACAAGGTCGAGGACGTCTGGCGCATCGACGCCCGCGGCGCAATCTTCTGAAGCCCGAGTGACCGCGCCAGCGCCGGTCGCCGCGCCGGCCCATTGCGCGCAGTCAAATCAGCGTCTTTTCGCCACCGACCCCGGCTGGCTGCGCCCGGCAGCCGGCGCTACGCTTGGATCGTCACTCGCACGGGGAAGAAGCATGAAACTCGAACCGTTTGCGGTCAGCCAGCTGCCCAAGCGCGCCCTCGCCCTGGTGCTTGCCGGTGGACGCGGCAGCCGCCTGCACGAACTGACGGACATCCGCTCCAAGCCGGCCGTCTACTTCGGTGGCAAGTTCCGCATCGTCGACTTCACGCTGTCCAACTGCCTGAACTCGGGCCTGCGCCGCATCGGCGTGCTGACGCAGTACAAGAGCCACAGCCTGCTGCGCCACCTGCAGCGCGGCTGGTCGTTCCTGAAGCCGGAGCTGAACGAGTGGCTCGACCTCCTGCCGGCACAGCAGCGCGTCGACGAGGAAACGTGGTACCAGGGCACCGCCGACGCGGTGTTCCAGAACCTCGACATCATCCGCAGCGAGCGCCCCGAGTACATCGTCGTGCTGGCCGGCGACCACATCTACAAGATGGACTACGGATCGATGCTGCGCTTCCACGTCGAGCACGACGCGCGCTGCACCGTGGCCTGCTTCGAGGTTCCGATCGGGGAGGCGAGCGCGTTCGGCGTGATGGCGGTGGACGAGAACGCGCGGGTGGTCGATTTCGTCGAGAAGCCGCCGCAGCCGCCGCCGATGCTCGGCCGCCCCGACCGCGCGCTGGCCAGCATGGGCATCTACGTCTTCGATGCCGATTACCTGTACGAGCAGCTCGCCCGCGACGCCGCCGATCCCGATTCGGCGCACGACTTCGGCCGCAACCTGGTGCCGGCAGCCGTCGCGCAGGGCGTGGCCTTCGGGCAGCCGTTCGAGGAAGCCTGCGTGCGCAGCGAGGAAGGCGAGGCGCCGTACTGGCGCGACGTCGGCACGATCGACGCCTACTGGGAGGCCAATATCGACCTGACCGCGACCAAGCCGCAGCTGAACCTGTACGACCGCGCCTGGCCGATCTGGACCTACCAGGAGCAGCTGCCGTCGGCGAAGTTCGTGCACAACGAGGCCGACCGGCGCGGCATTGCGATCGAGTCGATGGTCTCGGGCGGCTGCATCATCTCCGGTGGCCTGTTCCGCTCGCTGCTGTTCTCCAACTGCCGCGTGCACTCGTGGTCGCAGGTCAACTGGTCGGTGCTGCTGCCGAGCGTGCAGGTCGGCCGGCGCGCGCGACTGACCAAGGTGGTCATCGACCGCGGCTGCCAGATCCCGGACGAGATGATCGTCGGCGAGGACCCCGAGGAGGACGCCCGTCGATTCCATCGCACGCCGGGCGGAGTGACGCTGATCACCCGCCCCATGCTGGCGAAGCTGTCCTGATCGATGGCCGCGCGCGATCGACTGCGCGTCCTGCAGGTCGCCGCGGAGGTCTTCCCGTGGGTGAAGACCGGCGGGCTCGGCGACGTAATCGCCGCGCTGCCGCCCGCGCTGGCGCGCGGCGGCGCCGATGCGCGGTTGCTGCTGCCGGGCTATCCGCCGCTGCGCGACGCGCTGCAGGGCGCGCGCGTGGTCTCCCGGCTCGGCAGCACTTTCGGGGCGGCGACCGTCGAAGTGCGGCACGGCCGGTTGCCGGGCCTCAACGTGCCCGTGTACCTGATCGATTCGCCGTACCTCTATGACCGGCCGGGCGATCCCTACCTGACCCCCGAACGGAGCGACTGGCCCGACAATCCGCGCCGCTTCGGCCTGCTGGGCTGGGTGGCTGCGCACCTCGGCTGGGGTGACGTCGATCGGGACTGGCACGCCGACATCGTGCACGCGCACGACTGGCATGCGGCGCTGGCCTGCGCCCATCTTGCGCTGCACCCCGGGCCGCGGCCCGCCTCGGTGTACACGGTGCACAACCTGGCCTTTGTCGGCGAGTTCGATCCAGTGCTGCTCGCCGAACTGCAGCTGCCGCGTTCGAGCTTTGCGCCCGAGGGCCTGGAGTTCCACGGCAGGGGCTCGTTCATGAAGGCGGGCCTGTACTACGCGGACCAGCTCACGACGGTGAGCCCGAGCTACGCGCGCGAGATCCAGACCTCGGCATTCGGCTGCGGCTTCGAGGGCCTGCTGATGCGCCGCGCGCCGGTTCTGGCCGGCGTCCTGAACGGCGTCGACACCGCGGTGTGGAACCCGGCCGCCGATCCGCATCTCGAGGCCCGCTACGACAGCAGCGACCTCGCCGGCAAGGCGCAGGTCAAGGAGGCTCTGCAGCGTTCGCTCGGACTGCGCGTCGATCCGCGCGCGCTGCTGATCGGCGTGGTGACGCGGCTCGCCTACCAGAAGGGCGTCGACCTGCTGCTGCAGGTGATGCGGAGCGCAGCGGCCGAAGGCATGCAGCTCGCGCTGCTCGGCAGCGGCGATCCGCAGCTGGAACGCCAGCTTTCCCAGCTCGCGGGCGAACTGCCCGAGAGCGTGTCGATCAGCTTCGGCTACGACGACGCGCTCTCGCACCGGATCATCGCCGGCGCCGACGTGGTCGCGGTGCCGTCGCGCTACGAGCCTTGCGGTCTGACCCAGCTCTACGGGCTGCGCTACGGCTCGCTGCCGGTGGTGCACGCCGTCGGCGGGCTTGCCGACACGGTCGTCGATGCCACCGAGGCGAACCTGCAGGCCGACCGCGCCACCGGTTTCACCTTCGCCAATGCGACCGAGGCGGCGCTGCACGCCACGCTGCATCGTGCGCAGCGGCTCCACGCCGATCCGCCGCGCTGGCGGCAGGTGATGCGCTGCGCGATGGCGCAGGACTTCTCGTGGGACGAAGCTGCCGCGCGCTATCTCGACCTGTTCAGGCGCGTGACGGAGCGCCTGGCGCGTTGATGTCGATCGCGGCTGCGCTCAGCGGCGACCGAACAGCCGCTTCAGGAACGCCAGCAGCAGGCTGAAGAAGCCGATCCTGGCCGGCGCGACGGGCGCTGCAGGCGCGGCCCCCGCAGCTGGCAGCGCGCGCGCCGCCAGCTGCGCGCCAAAGGCCTCGAAGAACTTGTCGGCGGTGGCCCCGGCAGCTGCGTCGATCAGCCTCGATCCCACCTGCGCCAGCTTGCCGCCGACGTGCGCGTTGGCGACGTAGGAGAGCTTCGTCTGCTGCGCTGATTGCTCGACCAGGGTCACCCGCGCCTCGCCGCGCGCGAAGCCGGTCGGCCCGCCCGAAGCGTCGAACTTCATCGTGTACGCATTCGGCGCGTCGATGTCCGCCAGCGCCATCTTGCCCTTGAAGCGCGACTTCACCGGCCCGACCGCCGCGGTCATCGCGATCTCGAACTGGTTCTCTCCGGTGGCGTTGATGCTCTCGCAGCCGGGGATGCAGCTCCTGAGCATCTCCGTGTCGTTCAGTGCCGCCCACGCCGTGGCGCGATCGGCGGCGAGCAACCGTTCTCCCTTCAGTTCCATCGGGCGAGCTCCTTGCGCATTCGGCCGGCGCCGGCCAGCGTCTCCGCCAGCCGCTCCAGGCTCTCGATGTTGTGCACCGGCAGGAAGCTTGACACGTGTGCGAGCAGCGCGCGCACGCCGCGCGCCTTCGGCTCGAACGCCTCGTAGCGAAGCAGCGGATTGAGCCAGACCAGCCGCCGGCACGACTTGGCCAGCCGCTCCGCCTCCCGGCCGAGCTCGTCGATTGCCGCGTGCTCCAGCCCGTCGCTGACCAGCAGCACCGTCGGGCTGCCCGACAGCACGCGCCGCGCCCAGTGCCGGTTGAACTCGTGCAGGCAGGCGGCGATGCGCGTGCCGCCCGACCAGTCGTCGACGGCGCGCACGACCTCGGCCATGGCCTCGTCGGGATCGCGGTTGCGCAGCTGGCGCGTGATATCGGTCAGCCGCGTGCCGAAGACAAACGCGTGGATGCGATAGTCGGCCGCCTCGCGGCTGCCCACGAGCGCGTGCAGGAAGTGCAGGAACATGCGCGAGTAGCGGCTCATCGAGCCCGAGATGTCGACGATCACCACGAGCGGCTCGTTGCGCCTGCGCCGCTGCCGCCGCGGCAGCTCGGCGATGTCGCCGCCGCGCCTCGCGCTTTCGCGCAACAGCGCGCGCAGGTCGAGCCGGGTGCCGCGCATGCTCGGTGCGTCGCGGCGGGTGGCCAGCTTCACGAAGAACGGCGCGATCGTCGCCAGCATGCGCCGTGCCGCCGCCCACTCGGCCGTGCTCATGGTGTCGAAATCGGCCTTGCGGAGCTGCTCGCGGTCGGTCCACGAAAGCTGCGCGTCGATTTCGATGCGCTCGGTCTCCTGTTCCGGCGGCGGCCGCGGCAGCGCCGGCGCCAGCGCCTCGCCGAGGCGGCGGTTTTCCGGTGGCGCGGGCGGAGTGCCCCCCTTCTTCTGGCTCACCTGCGGCAACAGCAGGCGCAGCATCTGGCCCAGCAGGTCCGGATCCTTCCAGAAGATGTGAAAGGCCTGCTCGAACAGCAGCCGATGCTGGGCGCGATCGATCAGGCAGGCGGCCAGCACGGCATGAAAGTCGCCGCGCGATTCGATGCCCGCCACCTTGAGCGCCTGCAGCGCAAGCAGCACGCGGTCCGTGCCGAGCGGGACGCCGGCCGCGCGCAGCACGCGCGCGAAGTGCACGACGTTCTCAGCCAGGCGTCCGGGCGGCGACTCCGTCGAGACCGTCAGCATCAGTGCGCCGGCAGAGCCATTGCCGGGCCCGGCGCGCCGGACCGGTCGACCCACCAGCCGGCGGCAACCAGCAGCCACTGTGCCAGGCCCGCCACGGCGACCGCGGTGATCGACGGCGGCGGCGGTCCGAGGAGATCGCCCGCGAAGATTGCCAGCAGCAGCGCACAGAGCGCCGCCAGCCGCCAGCGCTTCTGCCCAGGGGTGGCGCGCAGATACAGCAGCACGCCGCCGGCGAACAATCCCAGCTCGGCCACGGCCGACGCCAGCGGCGCGTTCCACAGGCCGAAGCCCACACGTACAGCGCCGCCCGGAACGAGCGCGAGGTCCGGACGGTGCGCCACGGCATCGAGCAGCCAGTGGCTCACGACGAGCAGGGCGACGATCGCCGCGCCACGCCGGTCGCGGGCCACCACGTAGTACGCGCCGCCGGCAAGCAGCGCCCAGGCGCAGATCATCAACAGGCTGTGCGATACCGGATAGTGCTCGAATACCAGCGGACTGAGGCCGCGGATGCCCGGATCGACGCGCGCCCTTTCAACGCCGGCCAGCAGCAGCAGCGGCCACAGCAGATCGACGAATACCGACGCAAGAAAGAGCGTGCCGAGCGACGTCGCCGGCGCGGCGCGCTTGGCCGCCAATGCCACCGCGTAGTGACCGAGGAACATCGGGGACCGTGCCGTCGTGCGGATTCAGACCGCGACTTCGCGCCGGATCTGCTCGATCAGGCGCGCCGCCTCGCTGCCCTGCACCTTGGCGATGTCGTCCTGGTATTTCAGCAGCACGCCGAGCGTGTTGTTGACGGTGTCGGCGTCGAGCGCCACCGCGTCGAGTGCCAGCAGCGCACGGCTCCACTCGATCGTCTCCGACACGCCAGGCAGCTTGTACAGGTCGATTCGCCGCAGGTTCTGCACGAAGGCGACGATCTGCGCCGAAAGCGCTTCCTTCGCGTCGGGCACCTTGCGGCGGACGATCTCCAGCTCGCGCGCGGCCGAGGGGTAGTCGACCCAGTGGTAGATGCAGCGGCGCTTCACGGCATCGTGGATCTCGCGCGTGCGGTTGGAGGTGATGATCACCACCGGCGGCTCGGTGGCCTGGATCGTCTTCCACTCGGGGATCGTGATCTGGAAGTCCGACAGCACCTCGAGCAGGTAGGCCTCGAACGGCTCGTCGGTGCGATCGAGTTCGTCGATCAGCAGCACCGGCGGCACCGCGTGCGGCAGCAGCGCGCGCAGCAGCGGCCGTTCGATCAGGAAGCGGCCGGTGAACAGGCCCTCCGGCGAGCTGGTCGCGGGCGGTCTCCCGGGCCTCGGCCAGGCGGATCTCCAGCATCTGCCGCGCGTAGTTCCACTCGTAGGCCGCGGCGTTGACATCCAGCCCTTCGTAGCACTGCAGGCGGATCAGCTCCGCAGCGAGCCCGGCGGCGAGCACCTTGGCGATCTCGGTCTTGCCGGTGCCGGGTTCGCCTTCGAGGAACAGCGGGCGCTTCAGCTTCAGCGACAGGAACACCGCGGTCGCGAGCTGGCGGTCGGCGACGTAGTTGTGTTCCGCCAGCAGCGCGGCGGTGGCGTCGATCGAAGCGGGCGTATTCATGAAGGAACGTTAGCCGATCGTCGCCGGACACGCCATTCGACTTCGGCCATGCGAGGCCAGGCCGCGCGCCACAACAGCGCGGTCGAGCATGCCGGGCGGACGATGAAATTGGAGTCTGACCCCGATTTCTACCTGGTCAGCGCCGCCATGCGCCGCTGCGCTTCTTCGGTCGACACGTCCTCGATGTGCGTGGCGAGCGTCCACTGATAGCCGTACGGGTCCTTCAGCGTGCCGGTGCGGTCGCCGTAGAACTGGTCCTCGACCGGACGTATCTCGGTGGCGCCGGCCTCGATGGCGCGGCGGAAAGCGGCATCGACGTCGGGCACGTAGATCATCATCGACACCGGCGAGCCGCCCAGCGCCAGCGGGCTGCGGTTGCCCCACTCGGCATTTTCCTCGGACATCATCAGGATCGAGTCGCCGATGCGAATCTCGGCGTGGGCGATCGAGCCGTCGGGCATGTCGAGTTTCAGCACCAGTTCGGCGCCGAAGGCACGCGCGTAGAAATCGAGCGCCGTCTTTGCATCGCGCAGCGCAAGATACGGCGTCACCGATTGGTAGCCGGGGGGCTTGAAGGGAACGCTGGCCATCTGGGTCTCCTGGAAGTGCAAAGGCGCCGCGTGCGGCGCCTTTGCTACTGCTGAACGCGATCCCGCCTCAGGTGGCCGCCGCGACCGCGCGTTTCGTGAGCACGCCGATCAGGTGTGCGCGGTATTCGGCGCTGCCGTGCAGGTCGCTGTTCAATTCGTCGGGCGGGATCACGACGCCGTCGCAGGACTCCGGCACGAACCTGGCATTGAGTCGGTCCTCGAGCGCCTTGACCCTGAACGCACAGGCGCTGGCGCCGGTCACCGCCACGCGCACGCCGCCCGAGGTCCTGGCGACGAAGACGCCGACGATCGAGAAGCGAGACGCCGGCTGCTTGAACTTGAGCCAGGCCGCCTTCTCCGGCTTGGGAAAACTGACCGCGGTGATCAGTTCGCCGGGCTGGAGCGCCGTCTCGTAGAGTCCCTTGAAATAGTCGTCGGCCGCGATCTGCCGCGAGTTCGTGTGGATCGTCGCGCCGAGGCCGAGCACGCCGGCCGGGTAGCAGCCGGCCGGATCGCTGTGCGCCAGCGAGCCGCCGATCGTGCCGCGGTTGCGCACTGCGCGGTCGCCGATGCCCCCGGCAAGCGCCGCAAGCGCCGGAATCATCGCCTGCACGTCCTTCGAGATGGCCACGGTGTGATGCGTCGTCATCGCGCCGATGCGCACGCTGGTGCCCTCGGCGCGGATGCCTCGCAGTTCGCCGATGCCCGACAGGTCGATGAAGCCCTCCAGTGCGAGCAGGCCGAGCTTCATCGACGGCAGCGTCGACTGCCCGCCGGCCAGCACCTTGTCGTCGGGGTGCTCGCCAATCAGCTTGACGGCCTCGGCGACCGAGATCGGACGATGGTAATGGGTATGGTGCATGAGTGTTCTCCGCCTCAGTGTTTCTTCTGCGCCGCCTGAATCGTCTTCCAGACGTTGTGCGGGCTGGCCGGCATCGGCACGTCGCGGATGCCGAGGTGGGCAAGCGCGTCGACCACCGCGTTGATCACCGCCGGCGTCGCACCGATCGCGCCCGCTTCGCCGCAGCCTTTGACGCCGAGGGGGTTGTGCGTGCACGGCGTGCCCTTGACCGTCTCGACCGCGAAACTCGGCAGGTCGTCGGCGCGCGGCATCGCGTAGTCCATGTAGCTGCCGGTGACCAGCTGCCCGTCCTCGTTGTAGACGCAGCCTTCGAGCAACGCCTGGCCGATGCCCTGCGCCAGCCCGCCGTGGACCTGCCCCTCGACGATCATCGGGTTGACCACGTTGCCGAAGTCGTCGGCGGCGACGAAGCGGTCGATTGTCACCCGGCCGGTGTCCGGGTCGACCTCCACCTCGCAGATGTAGGTTCCTGCCGGGTAGGTGAAGTTGCTCGGGTCGTAGAAGGCGTTCTCGTTCAGCCCCGGCTCGAGCGTGTCGTGCGGGTAGTTGTGCGGCACGTAGGCCGTCAGCGCGACCTCGGCGAAGGTCTTCTTGCGGTCGGTCCCGGCGACGCGGAACTCGCCGTCGGTGAACTCGATGTCGGCGTCCGACGCTTCGAGCAGGTGCGCAGCGATCTTCTTGCCCTTGGCGATCACCTTGTCGACCGCCATGACGATCGCCGTGCCGCCTACGGCCAACGAACGGCTGCCGTAGGTGCCCATGCCGAACAGGATCTTGTCGGTGTCGCCGTGCTGGATGTCGACGGCGTCGATGCCGATGCCGAGCCGGTCGGCGACCACCTGCGCGAAGGTGGTCTCGTGGCCCTGGCCGTGCGAGTGCGTGCCGGTGAACACCGTCACGGTGCCGGTCGGGTGCACACGCACCTCGCCAGCTTCGAACAACCCGGCGCGCGCACCGAGCGCGCCGGCGACGCTCGACGGCGCGATGCCGCAGGCCTCGATGTAGGAGGCGTAACCGAGGCCCCGCAGCAGGCCCTTCCTGGCGCTCGCGTCCTTGCGCTTGGCAAAGCCCTTCACATCGGCGACTTCCATCGCCTTGGCGAGCGTCGCTTCGTAGTCGCCGCTGTCGTACGTCAGGCCGACCGGCGTGGCGTACGGGAACGTCTTGATGAAGTTGCGCCGGCGCAGTTCGGCCGGGTCGATCTTCATCTCACGCGCGGCGGTTTCGACCAGCCGCTCGACGAGGTAGGTCGCCTCCGGACGCCCGGCGCCGCGATAGGCATCGACCGGCGCGGTGTTGGTGAACACCGCGGTGATCTCCGAGTAGATCGCCGGCGTGGTGTACTGGCCGGCGAGCAGCGTCGAGTGCAGGATGGTCGGGACGCAGGTGGCGAACGTCGACAGGTACGCGCCCAGGTTGACCGTCGCGTACTCGCGCAGGGCGAGGAACTTGCCATCCGCATCGAGCGCCAGTTCCGCCACGGCCACGTGGTCGCGGCCGTGCGCATCGGACAGGAAGCTCTCGCTGCGCTCGGCGGTCCACTTGATCGGCCGGCCGACCTTCTTGGCGGCGAACACCAGCGCCGTCTCCTCCGCGTACAGGTAGATCTTCGAGCCGAAGCCGCCGCCGACGTCGGGCGCGATCACACGCACCTTGTTCTCGGGCAGGCCGAGCACGAAGGCGGTCATCAGCAACCGCTCGACGTGGGGGTTCTGGTTGGCTACGTAAAGCGTGTACGACTCGTCGGCGCGGCTGTACATCGCATTGGCCGCACGCGGCTCGATCGCATTGGGGATGAGCCGGTTGTTGACCAGTTCGAGCTTCGTCACGTGCGCCGCCTTCGCGAATGCGGCATCGGTGGCCGCTTTGTCGCCGCAGCCCCAGACGAAGCAGACGTTGTCCGGCGCGATGTCGTGCACCGCAGCGCCGGACCTGCTGGCTGTCGCCGTGCCGACGACCGCCGGCAGGATCTCGTAGTCGACCTCGATCAGCGCCGCCGCAGCCTTGGCGTGGGTCAACGTGTCGGCCACCACCAGCGCGACCTGGTCGCCGACATAACGTGCCTTGTCGGCCGCCAGCACCGCGTGCTTCGGCTCCTTCATCGGCGTGCCGTCGATATTGTTGATCAGCCAGCCGCAGGGCAGCCCGCCCACATTCTCGAAGTCCTGGCCAGTGAGCACGGCCAACACGCCCGGCGCCTTCACCGCCTTTGCCGTATTGACCGAAACGATCTTCGCGTGCGCGTGCGGGCTGCGCAGGAAGTAGCCGTAAGTCTGGTTCGGCAGCGCCACGTCGTCCGTGTACTGCCCCACCCCGGCCAGGAACCGGTAGTCCTCCTTCCTCTCCACCGCCTTGCCGATGAACCCTGCCTTCGGGTCGCCCATGACGTGTCTCCATCGTTCGTTATGCAGTCGCGGAGCGACTGCCAATGCACGCGGGCGCCGGGCCGCCCCAAGCCCGCGTGCCTGACTCAACCGCGCGCGATGCACGTGCGACCCGCAGGGTCGCGTACATCGCGCGCGCTCAGACGCCCATCGCCTTCGCGCCCTGCGCGATGGCCTTGACGATGTTCTGGTAGCCGGTGCAGCGGCAGAAGTTGCCGTCGAGCCCTTCGCGGATCTCGCGCTCGGTGCCGTGCGGATGATGGGTCACCAGGTCGATCGCGCTCATCACCATGCCCGGCGTGCAGAAGCCGCACTGCAGGCCGTGACAGGCCTTGAACGCAGCCTGCATCGGGTGCATCGATCCGTCGTCCGGCGTGATGCCCTCGATCGTCGTGACTTTGGCGTCGTGCACCTGCGCGGCAAGCACGTTGCAGCTCTTCACGGCCTGGCCGTCGACGAGCACCGTGCAGGCGCCGCACTGGCCGGTGTCGCAGCCGATGTGCGTGCCGGTCAGCCGCAGCTCTTCGCGGAGAAAGGTCGACAGCAGCGTGTCGGGCTCGACCTGCGCCGAAACCGGCTTGCCGTTGACCTGGAAGGACAGCGCTACGCGCATCAATGTCTCCTCTGTCTGCTTCGCGGCAAGCCGGTGCGCCCCGCTCGCTCGCGCTGGTTGGAATGGCGACCGACTGTACTGCGCCGATCTTGGAATACGCAAGGTAGGTTTGAGCGCCTACGCATTCTTGCGATGCGCAAAGGCGTGTGAACTTTCGGCGGCTACTAGAATCCGCCGAGGCAGGGCACTGAACGTCTCATGGACAACGTCGACGCACAGGTACTCAAGCGGGCCGAAGACTGGCTGCGCGGCGGCCATCGTGCCGTACTCGGGACCATCGTCCGGACCTGGGGCTCGGCGCCACGTCCGGTGGGCTCGCTGGTCGTCATCCGCGACGACGGCCTGGTCGCCGGTTCGGTGTCCGGCGGCTGCATCGAGGACGACCTCGTCGACCGGGTCCGCCGCAAGGCGCTCGCCGCCGAGATGCCGCAGCGCGTCACCTACGGCGTGACGGCCGAGGAGGCGTTCCGCTTCGGGCTGCCCTGCGGGGGCACGATCGAACTGATCCTCGAGCCGCTCGGACCCCAGTCGAGGGTCGCCGAACTGCTCGCGCGAGTGGCGGCGGGGCGGCAGACGGTGCGCACGCTGGACATGAAGACCGGCAATGTCACGCTGGCCGACGGCACCGGCGCCGACCTGCTGGTGTTCGACGACGACAGACTGGTCACGGCCCACGGCCCGCGCTGGCGGCTGCTGGTGATCGGCGCCGGCCAGTTGACGCACTACGTTGCGCAGATCGCGCTCGCCCTCGACTACCAGGTGACGATCTGCGATCCGCGCGAGGAGTATGCCGACGGCTGGCTGGTTCCGGGCACCGAACTGCTGCGCACCATGCCGGACGACACCGTGACCGAGCAGCGCCCCGACAGCCACACCGCAGTCCTCGCGCTGACACACGATCCGAAGCTCGACGACCTGGCGCTGATGGAGGCGCTGAAGTCGCCGGCCTTTTACGTGGGCGCGATCGGCTCGCTGCGCAACCAGGCCAAGCGCAAGGAGCGGCTGAAGGAATTCGGCGTCAGCGACGAGCAGCTGGCGCGCCTGCACGGGCCGGTCGGACTGAAGAACGGCGCGCGCACGCCGCCAGAGATCGCGGTCGCGATCCTCGCCGAGATGACGGCAGTGAAATACGGCTATCGCATCGCTGCGCCCGAGCGCATCGGCGCGGCCAATGCCGTCGAAGCCGGTTGCGCCACCTGACCCCGTCACGATCGGTGCGCAGCCCCGCGGCGCACCGCGGGTCCGCCTGATCGCGCGGACATATCCGACCCTGCCGCAGCCGCACGAAATGCCGGGCCACGAATCGTTCCTGCGCGACGACATCCGCCTGCTCGGCAGGCTGCTCGGCGCGACCCTCAGGCACTTCGAGGGCGAGGCGCTGTTCGGCGCTGTCGAGGAGATCCGGCAGACCGCCACGCGCTTCCGCCGTCATGGCGGCCAGGAAGACGCGCGATTGCTCGACCGGCTGCTCAAACGACTGTCACCCGACGACACGATGAACGTCGTGCGCGCGTTCAGCTATTTCTCCCTGCTGGCCAACATTGCCGAGGACCTGGCGCAGGTCCGCCAGCTGCGCCAGCTGGACCGCGAGGGCCGTGCCGCCGCGCGGAGCATCGCCGACACGGCGCAGCGATTCACCGCTCGCGGCCTTGCCCCATCGCGCGTGCGCGGCGTGCTCGTCGACGCCGACGTCATGCCGGTGCTTACCGCCCACCCGACCGAAGTGCAGCGCAAGAGCATCCTCGACACCGAGCGCGCCATCGCCGCCGCCCTCGGTGCGCGCGACCAGGCCAGCGCCCTCGGCGACCGCGATGGCGTCGCCGCGGCGGAACGCGGGCTCGCCACGCAGGTGGCGACCCTGTGGCTGACGCGCATGCTGCGGTCGGCCCGGCTCACCGTCTTCGACGAGATCGACAACGCGCTCGCCTACTGGCGCTCGACCTTCGTGCCGCAGATGCCGTCGGTGTACGAGGAGCTGGAGGAGCGCTTCGATGCGCTCGCCCCTGCCGTCGTTCCTGCGCCTGGGATCGTGGATCGGCGGCGACCGCGACGGCCATCCGCACGTTCACGCCGAGACGGTGCGCCGCGCGCTGACTGCGCAGGCGCAGGTGATGTTCGAGCACTACGCGCAGCGAGGTGCACGCGCTGGGCGCCGAGCTGCCGCTGTCGGCGATGCTGACCCGGGTCGAGCCCGCGCTGGCGCGGCTTGCGGAGCGCAGCCCGGACCCTCGCCGCACCGTCTCGACGAGCCGTACCGGCGCGCCCTGACCGGGGTCTACGCGCGGCTGCTGGCGACCGCGCAGGCGCTCGGCGCTGGACCTTCGCGCGCGGCCCGCGCTCGGCGCTGCCGCAGCCCTATGCGTCGCGCGGACGAGTTCGGCGCCGACCTGCGGCGTCATCGCCGAATCGCTGGACGCGCCACGGCGCCGGCGCGCTGATCCGCCCGCGTCTGGCGCCGCTGCGCACGCGCCGTCAGCGTATTCGGATTTCATGGCGCCACCCTCGACCTGCGGCAGAGCTCCGACGTCTTCGAGTCGGTCGTCGCCGAACTGCTCGCCGCCGCCGAGGTCTGACGCCGGACTACCGCCGCCTCGCCGAGACGCAGCGCGTTCGCCTGCTGGCGCGCGAACTGGCGCACACGCGCCCGCTGGTCGTCGCCGCACCTCGCCTACAGCGAGCGCACCCAGGCCGAGCTGGCGGTGTTCGATACCGCGCGCGAGCTGCGCGAACGCTTCGGCGACCGCTGCGATCGACAAGCACATCGTCTCGCACACCGAGCGCCTGTCCGACCTGCTCGAGGTCGCGCTGCTGCAGAAGGAGTGCGGCCTGCTCACCGGCACCGAGCTGCGCTGCTGCGCGCTGATGGTCGTGCCGCTGTTCGAAACGATCGACGATCTCGAGCGCGCGCCGCAGGTGATGGGCGAGCTGCTCGAGCATCCCGGGCTGCGCCACCTGCTCGTGCCCGCGGTCGGCGGGCGGCCGATGCAGGAGGTGATGCTCGGCTACTCGGACAGCAACAAGGACGGCGGCTTCCTGGCGTCGAACTGGAGCCTGTACCAGCGCGACGCGCACAGCTGCGGCGCTGTTCGACGCGCACGGCGTCCGGCTGCGGCTGTTCCACGGTCGCGGCGGCACGGTCGGCCGCGGCGGCGGCCCGAGCTTCGAGGCGATCCTGGCGCAGCCGCCGGGCACCGTTGGCGGCGCCAGCTGCGGCTGACCGAGCAGGGCGAGATCATCCACGCCAAGTACGCCGATCCGCGCATCGGCCGCCGCCACCTCGAGCTGCTCGTCTCGGCGGTGCTGCAGGCGAGCCTGCTCGCAGCCCGACACGCCGGCGCGCGCACGCGGCTTCGAGGCCGCGCTCGAAGAGATCGCCGAGCACGCCCATCGGGCCTATCGCGCGCCTGGTCTACGAGCACGAAGGCTTCGCCGAGTACTTCTTCAGCGCCACGCCGATCGACGAGATCACCGAACTGAACATCGGCAGCCGTCCGGCGGCGCGGAAGCACACCGGACGCATCGAGGACCTGCGCGCGATTCCGTGGGTGTTCTCCTGGGGCCAGTGCCGCGTCCTGCTGCCGGGATGGTTCGGCTTCGGCAGCGGCATCGAAGGGTTTCCTGAGGTCGCGCCGGAACCGCGGCCGCAAGGCGCGCGCGCAGACCAGCTGCTGGGTCGGATGGCTCGCCGAATGGCCGTTCTTCCGCGCGCTGACTTCGAACATGGAGATGGTGCTGGCAAAGACCGATCTGGCGATCGCCAGCCGCTATGCGCCAAGCTCGCGGCCGATCGCAGGCGCGGCGCCAAGATCTTCGCGGCGATCGAGCACGAGTGGAAACTCACCGTCAAACACTGGCTCGCGATCAGCGGCCAGCGTGCACTGCTCGAATCGAGCCCCGAACTCGCGCTCAGGATCCGCCATCGGCTTCCCTACGTGGAACCGCTGAACCACCTTCAGGTCGAACTGATCAAGCGCCATCGCGCGGCGGGCGCATCGATGAGCGCGCCAAGCGAAGCATCCACCTGACCATCAACGGCATCTCCGCCGGACTGCGCAACACGGGCTGAACGGAGGATCGGGACAGAGGTCTCGTGCGCAATGTGAAATCGCGCGCCTCATCGCGGACCGCCCGGGTGTAAGGTTGGGAATGTTGCACTGCCATGCGCCCTGACCCATGGGCGCGGCAAACGGCCAGATGACGTCCCTGACGCCCGTCGAAATCCTGCAGCCCCCTCACGTGCTGGCCGACGCCGGCGGCACGCCGCTCGGTCCGTTCGAGCTGGCCGAGGCACCGACCTGGGACGCGCAGACCGGCCGGCTCTGGTGGGTCGACCTGGAAGCCAAGGACCTTCACGCGCTCGATTTCGAAGTCGGCGCCGATGCCGGGCTGGCCCCTCGCGGACACCGTCGAATCGAGTTGCCGCAAAAGGTCTGCTCGATCGGGCTTGCCCGCTCCGGCCGCCTGCTGCTGGCCCTGGCCGACGGCGTGTATTTCTTCACGCCGGCGACCGGCGAGCTCGACCTGCTCGTACGCCCGGAACCTGATCGCCCCGATCATCGGCTCAATGACGGCAAAGTCGGGCCCGACGGTGCCTTCTGGGTCGGCTCCATGGAGGAAAGCCCGGAGCGCGCCCCGGTTGGCAGCCTTTATCGGATCAGCGCCGACGGGCGCTGCCGCCGCATCAGCACCGGCTACCGCGTTTCCAACGGTTTGGCCTGGTCGGCCGACGGCCGCGCGATGTTCCACTCGGACTCGCGCGGACCGACGATCGACCGCTGGGACTTCGATCCGGCCACCGGCACGGTCGGCAGCCGCACCTCGATATGCACGCTGACCGACGAGCTCGGCCGGCCCGACGGCGGGGCTTGCGACGTTGCCGGCGGCTACTGGAGCGCGGGCATCAGCGCGGCGTGCCTGAATCGCTTCGACTTCGACGGCAAGCTGGTGCAGCGCATCGACCTGCCCGAGCCGCGGCCGACGATGCCCTGCTTCGGCGGCCCCGACATGCAGACGCTGTTCGTGACCAGCGCGCGTCGCGGCCTCGATGCGGCGTCTCTGGCGCGCCATCCCGGCGCCGGCCGGCTGCTGATGCTGCGCGTCTCGGTGGCCGGCGTGCCGGTACAGCGCTTCGCCGATCGCTGAGCGACGCCTGCCTCAGGCGAGCGTCGTCTGCTTGACCAGCGGCCACTGCCGGCGCGAAATCGGCAGGCGGTCCGGCAGTTCCTTCAGCAGCACCTCCCAGTGCCCCTCGCCGCCTTCCCCCTCGTTGTCGACCGCGCCGCGCACCCGCTCGAAGCCGCGGATCGACTTGCGCGCGACCAGCGTGTTGCGGTGAATGCGCACGAAGCGCGGCCCGAATTCCTCTTCCAGAGAAGTCAGCGATTCCTCGGTCAGGTGCTCGCGCTGCGGCGTGCGGATGGTGACGTACTTCAGTTCGGCACGCAGGAAGACGATGTCCTCGACCGGCACCAGCGACATGCGCCCGCGCTCGGAGATCGTCAGGTGCGTGCGCTGGCTGCCGAGCGCGCGAGCGACCTCCTCGAGCCGCGGCTCGTTCTGCTTCAGCCGGCTGGCGCGCGCAAGCGACGCCACCAGGCGATCGGCACGAACCGGCTTGAGCAGGTAGTCGAGCGCGCGCACCTCGAACGCCTCGAGCGCGTGCTCGTCGTGCGCGGTGACGAAGATCACCGCCGGCGGCTCGTCGCGCACCGCGAGGTGGCGCGCCACCTCGATGCCGTTCATCCCCGGCATCGAGATGTCGAGCAGCACGATGTCGGGCGCGTCGCGGTCGACCGCTTCCAGCGCGGCCGGACCGCTGTCGACGGCGGCCACCACCTGCGACGGAAACTGCGTCGCGATCTCGGCCAGCAGCTGCTGCATCCGCATCCGCGCCGGCGGCTCGTCGTCGACGATCAGGATCTTCGTGGTCATCCGTTCGCTCGCTTCTCAACAGGAATGGTCATTGTCAGCTCGAATCGGTCATGGCGCACGCGCGTCGCCAACTCGCCTTCGAGATCGTAGATCAAAGCCAGGCGGCCGCGGATGTTGGCCAGCCCGATCTGGTTGCCCTCGCGCTGCAGCGGGTCCTTGGCGACCGGATTGCTGACGAACATCTCGAGCCGGAAGCCGAGCTGCCGGATGCGCACGACGATGCGGCAATCGCCGGCAAGGCGCTCCGCACCATAGCGCACCGCGTTTTCGATCACCGGCTGCAGCAGCAGCTGCGGCACCCGCGCGCGCGGATGGACCGCGCCGATGTCCCATTCGACGTGAAGCCGGTCGCCGAGCCGCGTCTGCTCGATCTCGACGTACTGGCGGCAAAGATCGAGCTCCTGGTCGAGCGGCACCAGCTTGCGCACGTCGCCCATCACGGCGCGGAACAGTTCGGCAACCGACTCGAGCATCCGCTCGGCGCGCGGCGGATCGGAGCGCACGACGGCGATCACCGCGTTGATGCTGTTGAAGAAGAAGTGCGGCCGGATGCGCGACTGCAGGGCCTGGAAACGCGCCTCGGTCACTGCCGGCGAAAAGGCGCGCGCACGCAATTCGAGATAGTGCTGCACGCCGATCCCGGCGACGAGCGCCACCAGCAGCGCGGACCACGGCGGGCCGACCAGCAGATCCGGCCCGATCGGCTCGATGATCAGCAGCATTGCGGCGGTGCAGGCCACCGGCGTCAGCCAGGCGAGCAGGCGCTGTCTGGGCAGGGGCGAAAGCGGCGGCAGGAAGCGGCGCAAGGCGCACCAGGCCAGCAGCGACATCAGCAGCGCCGGCTCGAGCAGCGCCGACAGCTCGACGAAGCGGACCGACGCTGCCCGCCAGTGGGGGTGGCTGACCAGCATGGCCAGCGCCAGCACGACGTTGGCGCCGAGCGCGACACGCAGCACGACGCCGACGTTGCAGCCGTCGGGCACGACCTGCTGCGGCGTCGGCGCCGCGGTTTCCTCGCGGCTAGCGGCGGTGTGTCCTGTCGCGTTCTTCGGAATCATCGGAGCCGCGGACGGGTGATCGCCTTCCAGGGAAGCACGCGCGACAAGCTCTTACACTGCCGCTGGCTTGATGCAGCCGGCAAGACTGTTCCTCCCCGCCGAAGTCCGGGCCGGCCGAGCGCCCTGGCCCACCGAACGATAGCGCCGCGAATTATGTCAGCAGACTCCTCTTCCCTCGATCGGAAACACAGCGGCTGGTCGGGCCGGTTCAGCGAACCGGTCGCCGATTTCGTGCTGCGCTACACCGCCAGCGTCGCCTTCGACCGGCGACTCGCGCTGGCCGACATCGAGGGCTCGCTCGCGCACGCGGCCATGCTGGCCAGGGTCGGCGTGCTGTCGACGGCGGACCTGGCCGACATCGAGCGCGGTCTCGCGACGATCCGCGGCGAGATCGAACGCGGCGAGTTCGACTGGCAGCTGGCGCTCGAGGACGTGCACCTGAACATCGAGCGGCGGCTGACCGAACTGGTCGGCGACGCGGGCAAGCGGCTGCACACCGGCCGTTCGCGCAACGACCAGGTGGCCACCGATGTACGGCTCTGGCTGCGCGCCGAAATCGACCGCATCGTGGGCGCGCTCGGCGCCGTGCAGCGCGCGCTGGTCGAGCAGGCTGCCGCGCATGTCGATACGGTGATGCCGGGCTTCACCCATCTGCAGGTAGCGCAGCCGGTAAGTTTCGGCCACCACCTGCTCGCCTACGTCGAGATGTTCGAGCGCGACCGCGAGCGGCTGCTCGATGCGCGCCGGCGGGTCAACCGGCTGCCGCTCGGCGCCGCGGCCCTGGCCGGCACGACGTTCCCGATCGACCGGGCGTTCGTCGCGGATCGCCTGGGCTTCGAAGCGCTTTGCGAGAACTCGCTCGACGCGGTCAGCGACCGCGACTTCGCCATCGAGTTCGTTGCCGCGGCGACGCTGGTGATGACGCACGTTTCGCGGCTGGCGGAGGAACTGGTGCTGTGGATGAGCCCGCGCTTCGCCTTCGTCCGGCTGCCCGACCGCTTCACCACCGGCTCGTCGATCATGCCGCAGAAGAAGAACCCCGACGTTCCGGAGCTCGCCCGCGGCAAGACCGGCCGCGTGGTCGGCCACCTGACCGCCCTGCTGGTGCTGATGAAGGGCCAGCCGCTCGCCTACAACAAGGACAACCAGGAGGACAAGGAGCCGCTGTTCGACACCGTCGACACCGTGCTCGACACGCTGCGCGCCTTCGCGGAAATGATCCCCGGCATCGAGGCCGACAGGGCGGCGATGCGGCGCGCCGCCGAGGAAGGCTATTCGACCGCCACCGATCTTGCCGACTACCTGGTGAAAAAGGGACTGCCTTTCCGCGACGCACACGAGGCGGTGGCCAAGGCGGTCAGGCTGGCGGTCGAGCGCGGCTGCGACCTGGCCGCGCTGCCCCTCGCCGAACTGCAGGCGCTCGCCCCGCAGGTCGATGGCGACGTCTTCGATCGGCTGACGCTCGCCGGCTCGCTCGCCGCGCGCGATCATGTCGGCGGCACCAGCCCGCGTCAGGTGCGCACGCAGGTCTCCCGCTGGCGGGACGTGCTGAGCAGACGCTAGCGCCGTTGCGGCCTGCGGCCGCAATTCGCGCATAGAATCGCGCCGCGCACCGATGCCAGACCCGTGCCGTCGATGGCGTGGACGGTGGGCGCAGGCTTTTTCAAGGAGAGGCGTTCATGCAGGCGCTGCTGCGATTCTCGAACGCAATCGATTGGCTGAACGAGCGGATCGGCCGCACCGTGCTCTGGCTGGTGCTGGTCGCGGTGCTGATCAGCGCCGGCAACGCGATCGTGCGCAAGCTTTTCGACATGAGCTCGAACGCCTGGCTCGAGATCCAGTGGTACCTGTTCTCGGCGGTCTTCCTGCTCTGCTCCGGTTACACGCTGCTGCGCAACGAGCACGTCCGCATCGACGTGTTTCACGGCCACACCAGCCTGCGCACGCAGGCGAAGATCGACATCTTTGGGCTGCTGGTGTTCCTGCTCCCGGCCATGATCCTGATCGGCTGGCTGTCGTGGCCGCTGTTCGTGCGGGCCTTCGAATCAGGTGAAATGTCGCAGAACGCCGGCGGACTGATCCGCTGGCCGGTTTACCTGCTGATGCCGATCGGCTTCACGTTGCTGTCGCTGCAGGGCGTGTCGGAGCTGATCAAGCGCATCGCCTTCCTGAGGGGCCTGCTCGCCTCTCCCGTGTCGTCGAAGCACGGCAAGTCGGCGGAGGAGGAGCTCGCCGAGGAGATCCGCTCGATGGCCGAGGGAGATGGCAAATGATCCAGTTCATCGCCCAGAACATGGCACCGATCATGTTCGGGGGACTGGTCTTCTTCCTGCTCCTCGGATTTCCGGTTGCCTTCAGCCTGGCTGCCTGCGGGCTGTTCTTCGGCTTCATCGGCATCGAACTCGGGTTGCTGCACGAAACGCTGTTCCAGGCGCTTCCCCTGCGCGCTGTTCGGCATCATGCAGAACGACACCCTGCTGGCGGTGCCGTTCTTCACGTTCATGGGACTGATCCTCGAGCGCAGCGGCATGGCCGAGGACCTCCTCGATACGGTCGGCCAGCTGTTCGGACCGATCCGCGGCGGGTTGGCCTTCGCGGTGGTCTTCGTCGGCGCGATGCTGGCGGCCACCACCGGCGTGGTCGCCGCCTCGGTCATCTCGATGGGCCTGATCTCGCTGCCGATCATGCTGCGCTACGGCTACGACCGGAAAGTGGCCACCGGCGTGATCGCCGCTTCGGGCACGCTGGCGCAGATCATTCCGCCGTCGCTGGTGCTGATCATCATGGCCGACCAGCTCGGCCGCAGCGTCGGCGACATGTACCGCGGGGCCTTCATTCCGGGCTTCATCCTGACCGGCCTTTACGCCGGCTATATCGTCCTCGTCACGATGGTTCGCCCCCAATGGGCGCCCGCGCTGCCGCCCGAGGCACGCACGATCCGGGAAGACGACGGCTCGAGCGGGCTGAAGTCGCTCGGCATGCTCGTGCTCGCCGCCACCGCAGCGGCCTATGGCTTCGAGTACTGGTACACGGGCCACTACCCCGAAGCAAGCACCGAGGAGATCGTCGTACTGGGGCTGATGGCGGGCATCGGCGCCGCCTTCCTGCTGTCGGTCATCAACAGGGTGCTGCGGCTGAGCCTGCTGTCGCGTATCGCCGAACGCACCACCTTCGTGCTGATCCCGCCGCTGGCGCTGATCTTCCTCGTGCTCGGCACGATCTTCATCGGCGTGGCGACCCCCACCGAAGGCGGTGCCATGGGCGCCACCGGCGCGCTGGTCATGGCGGTGGCCCGCAGGCGGCTGTCGTGGTCGCTGATGAAGCAGGCGATGGACACGACGGCGAAGCTGTCGACCTTCGTCATCTTCATCCTGATCGGCTCGACCGTGTTCAACCTGTCGTTCCAGGGGGTCGACGGCGCCAAGTGGGTCGAGCATCTGCTCACGGATCTGCCGGGTGGCCAGGTCGGCTTCCTGATCGTGGTGAACATCATGGTGTTCATCCTGGCGTTCTTTCTCGACTTTTTCGAGCTCGCCTTCATCATCGTGCCGCTGCTCGGCCCGGTGGCCGAGAAGCTGGGCATCGACCTGATCTGGTTCGGTGTGCTGCTGGCGGTCAACATGCAGACCTCGTTCATGCACCCGCCGTTCGGCTTCGCCCTGTTCTACCTGCGCAGCGTGGCCGCGCGCGAAGACTACGTCGACAAGCCCACCGGCAGGAAGATCGCCAAGGTCACGACCGGCCAGATCTACTGGGGCGCCGTGCCTTTCGTCTGCATCCAGATGATCATGGTGGCCCTCGTCATCGCATTCCCGAACATGGTCGTCGGCGACATCGAGAAGAGCAAGAAGATCGACATCGACAGCATCAAGATCGACATTCCGACCGGCACGCAGTACAAGTCATACGATCCGATGAAGGGTCTGGCGCCGCCCAAGGCCGCCGATGCGCCGTCCAAGGCGGGCGCTGACAGCCAGGCCCCGGCGGAGGCCGAAGACCCCATGAAGGCGATCCTGCGATCGCTGGAGGACGAGAAGAAGAAGTAACCCGCCGCGCCAATGAAAAAGCCCCGCGATGCGGGGCTTTTTCCTTTCCGGCTCGAACGCCTACAGCCTCTGTGCGGACATGAAGTTGTCGAACTCGCGCTCGGTGATGCGGAACCACAAGACCTGGTCGGCACGGAACTTGGTCCAGTCCTCGTAGACCTTCTTCCAGTTCGGGTTCTTGGCAGCCAGGTCGCTGTAGACATCGTTCGATGCCTTGAACGCCGCTTCCATCACCGGGCGCGGCATCGGCTTCAGAACCGCCCCCTGGGCAACCAGACGCTTCAGCGCCGCCGGGTTGCGCGCGTCGTAGCGCGCCTGCATCA
The DNA here is from genome assembly GCA_963847675.1 of uncultured beta proteobacterium. Classification (GTDB taxonomy): domain Bacteria; phylum Pseudomonadota; class Gammaproteobacteria; order Burkholderiales; family Burkholderiaceae_F; genus JADJWR01. The sequence goes on along the minus strand of CAWKAP010000005.1, from coordinate 78,928 downwards.
CGATGTGCGCATGCGACGCAGCGCCCTCGATCGCCGCCTTGTAGTCGGCCGGCAGCGCCTCGTACGCCTTGGTGTTGACGTACAGAGAGAGCTGCGGGCCGCCTTCCCACCAGCCCGGGTAGTAGTAGTACTTGGCGACCTTGAAGAAACCGAGCTTCTCGTCGTCGTAAGGGCCGACCCACTCGGTGGCATCGATCGTGCCTTTTTCCAGCGACGGGTAGATCTCGCCGGCCGGGATGTTCTGCGGCACGCCGCCGATCGCCGACAGCACCTTGCCGCCGAATCCGCCGATGCGCATCTTCATGCCCTTGATGTCGTCAAGGCTGTTGATTTCCTTGCGATACCAGCCACCCATCTGGGCGCCGGTATTGCCCATCGGGAAATTGACCATGTTGTAGTTCTTGTAGAAATCGCGCATCAGCTTCATGCCGTTGCCGTCGTACATCCACGCGGTCTGCTGGCGGGAGTTCAGGCCGAACGGCACCGCACAATCGAAGGCGAACGTCTCGTCCTTGCCAAAGAAGTAATACGGCGCCGTATGGCAGCACTCGACGGTGCCGTTCTGCACCGCATCGACCACGCCGAAGGCCGGTACCAGCTCGCCGCCCTGGTGGACGCTGATCTGGAACTTGCCGCCGGTGTTGTCGCTGACCATCTTGGCGAACACGTCCGCTGCGCCGTAGATCGTGTCCAGGCTCTTGGGAAAGCTCGATGCCAGGCGCCAGCGGACCGAGGCCTGGGCGCGAACACTCGGCGCTGCGGCAACTGCGGCTGTCGCCGCCGCCCCCAGGCCGGCCTTGCGAATGAACGAACGACGTTCCATGGATGCTCCTTGGTGGCTGCTTGTGCGGTGGGTATGCAAGAGCTCAGCGTGAGCCGTCACGACCGGTCCGCCTGACTCGGCGGCGATTGTAGACCTGCCGCCAGCGCCGCGGCCGCCGGCCGGAGATCCGGCCCTCAGCCCCCGGCCACCGTCATGCCGTCGATCAGGACCGACCCCGAGACCTTTCCGCCGCGCACGATGCGATCGGATCCCACGGCGACCACCTGCGCAAACATGTCGCGCAGGTTGCCGGCGATCGTGATTTCCTCGACCGGGTAGGCGATCTTCCCGCCGCGCACCCAGAAGCCGCTCGCGCCGCGCGAATAGTCGCCGGTGACGTAGTTGATGCCCTGTCCGATCAGTTCGGTCACCAGCAGACCGGTGCCGAGCCTGCGCAGCATCGCTTCGAAGTCGTCGCCCGGGGCGGTCAGCGTCGAACGCAGTTCGAGGTTGTAGGCACCGCCGGCATTGCCGGTGCTCTTCATGCCGAGCTTGCGCGCCGAGTAGGTCGACAGGAAGTAGCCGCGCAGCACGCCGTCGGCCACCACGTCGCGCTTGTGGCCGCGAACCCCTTCTTCGTCGAACGCACCGGAGCCGATGCCGCGCGGCACATAGGGGTCCTCGTGGATCGACACGTGCGGCGCGAATAGCGGCCTGTCCAGCGCATCGACGAGGAAAGACGCTTTCCGGTACAGCGAGCCGCCGCTGGCGGCCTGCACGAAGCTGCCGAGCAGTCCGCAGGCGAGCGGCGCCTCGAACAGCACCGGCACGCGGCGCGTCTTCACCTTGCGCGCCGACAGCCGCGCCAGGGCGCGCCTGGCCGCGTAGTCGCCGAGCGCCTGCGGCGAGGCCAGCGCCGAGGCCAGACGCGACGAGCTGTACCAGTCGTCGCGCTGCATCCCGCGCGCGTCCTGCGCGATCGGCGTGACTGACAGCGAATGCCGCGAGAACGGAAACCCGGCGCAGAAGCCGCGCGTATTGGCCAGCACGAAGTGCCCCGACGACGTGTACACGTTCGCGCCCTCGGAGTTGACGATCCGCGGGCTGACCGCGAACGCCGCCTGCTCGACCGCCTGCGCGATCCCGATCGCCTCCTCGACCTGCAGGTCCCATGGATGAAAGAGGTCGAGATCGCGCGGCGCGCGTTCGAGAGTGTCCTCGTCCGGCAGTCCGGCGGCCGGATCTTCGGCGGTGAAACGGGCGATGTTGTACGCCGCCTCGACCGCCTGCCTTATCGCCGCCGGCGCGAAGTCCGAGGTCGACGCGTTGCCGCGCCGGGTACCGATATAAACGGTGATGCCCAGCCCCTTGTCGCGCGTGTGCTCGATCGTCTCGACCTGCGCCCGGCGAGTGCTGACCGACAGCCCGACCGACTCGCTGATTTCCGCCACCGCGTCGCTGGCACCGAGCCCGCGGGCGAGATCGAGCGCCTGCCCGGCGGCGGCGCGGAGCTGGTCATCGGACAGCGCGAACAGTGAGCTCATTCAGGGCTTCTCGGCGATAGGTGCGACAGGAACGCGGAATCGGCTGGCTATGATAGCCAGCGATGATCGATCGAGACTCCTTTCGCGCCCCGCCGCCGGCCGAGCCCGCGGCCGAGCGTCCCAGCAAGTCGCAGCGCAAGCGCGAGATGACGGCGCTGCAGGCGCTCGGCGAGTCGCTGCTGCGGCTGTCGGCCGCCGAACTGGCGCGGATCGATCTGCCGGAGCCGCTGCGCGAGGCGATCGCCGAGGCGGCGCGCATCACTTCGCACGAGGGGCGGCGCCGCCAGCTGCAGTACATCGGCAAGCTGATGCGGCAGGTCGACCCCGAGCCGTTGCGCGCGGCGATCGACGACGCCACCGGTGAATCGAAGCAGGCCGTGGCGCTGATGCATCGCTGCGAGCGGATGCGCGATGCGCTGCTGGCCGATGACGCGGCGCTCGACGACGTGCTGGCCGACCTGCCTCGCGCTGACGTTCAGCAGCTGCGCGCGATGATCCGAGCCGCCCGGCGCGAGCACAAGGAGGGTCGTCCGGCCAGGCATGCGCGGCAGCTGTACCGATGGCTGCACGACCAGTACCTCAACAGGGTGGAGGGGGGATGAGGGCACAGCGCAACCATCCGGACGAACTGATCGTCGGCCTGGTGTCGATTTCCGACCGCGCCTCGCGCGGCACCTATGAAGACAAGGGCCTGCCCGGGCTACGCGACTGGCTGGCGCGAGCGCTGGCCTCCCCGTGGCAGCACCACGAACGGCTCGTGCCGGACGAGCGCGGCGTGATCGAAGCCACGCTGGTCGAACTCGTCGATGCCGTGGGCTGCGATCTGGTGCTCACCACCGGCGGCACCGGGCCGGCACGGCGCGACGTCACGCCGGAGGCAACCCTGGCCGTCGCGACGCGCGAGATGCCCGGCTTCGGCGAGCAGATGCGGCGGATTTCGCTGCAGTTCGTCCCGACCGCGATCCTGTCGCGGCAGGTGGCGGCGCTGCGCGAGAGCGGTGATCACGCCGCGCTGATCATCAACCTGCCCGGCCAGCCCAAAGCGATCGCTGAGACCCTCGAAGGCCTGAAGGACGCCGACGGCAACACGGTCGCCGCCGGGATCTTCGCCGCCGTGCCGTATTGCATCGATCTGATCGGCGGGCCGTATGTCGAGACCCACGAGGCAGTGGTCCGGAGCTTCCGGCCGAAGTCGGCGTTGCGGTCGAAGTGACGCGCGAAGGGAACGACGTGAACGATCACGGACTGCTCGAATGCGTCGAACTGCAGACGAGCAGATCGCCATCGGCCACCGTGATCTGGCTGCACGGGCTGGGGGCCGACGGTTACGACTTCGTGCCGGTCGTCAAGGAACTCGAATCGCACGGCGCGCCGGCCGCGCGGTACGTCTTTCCACACGCGCCGATGATCCCGGTGACGATCAACAACGGCTTCGTGATGCGCGCCTGGTACGACATCCGCACCGCCGACCTGGCGCACCGCGAGGACGAGGACGGTGTCCGCACCTCGCAGGCCGCGGTCGAGAGGCTCATCGAACTCGAGGTGGAACGCGGCACGCCACGCGCGCGCATCGTCCTGGCCGGTTTCTCCCAGGGCGCGGCGATCACGCTGCAGGCCGGCTTGCGGCAGTCGGCGCCGCTCGCCGCTCTGGTGGCGCTGTCGGGCTACCTGCCGCTGGCCGACCGGCTGGCGACGGAGCGGCACGCTGCCAGTGCGCATGTCCCGATACTGATGGCGCATGGCACGGGCGACCCGGTCGTTCCGATCGCGCGCGCGATCCACTCGCGCGACGTGCTCACCTCACTCGGCTACGCGGTCGACTGGCATGAGTACCCGATGCCGCATTCGGTCTGCGCCGAGGAGATCGAGGCGATCGCCGCCTTCCTGCGCCAGCGAGTGGGCTGAGCTGACCGGAAGGTCACCGTCACGCGCGCTGTCGCGCGTCGAGGCTCCACCGGCCCGGACCGAAGGCGACGACCATCAGCAGCCCGCCGATCACGGCGATGTTCTTGCTGAACAGCAGGTACTGGATCCGCTGCTGTTCCACCGGCATGGCCCAGTAATTGTGAAAGAGCAGGGTTGCCAGCAAGGTGAATACGGCCAGGGCCGCTGCGGCCCAGCGGGCCTTCAGGCCCGCGATCAAGGCCAGCCCGGCGACGATCTCCAGGACGATCGTGCCGACGGCGAGCAACTGCGGCAGCGGCAGCCCCTTCGAGCCGATGTAGCCGGCGATGCCGTCGAACCCGCCGATCTTCGAGAAGCCGCCCACGACGAACAGCACGGCGAGCAGGAATCGGCCGAGCAGGGTGGCGGCGTTGGATGCGTTTCCGTTCATTGGTCTGTTCCTTGCATTGGATGGTCCGATCGCGGAGGCACCGCTGGGCGCTCAATGGGTCGCCGGGAGGTCGAAGAAGAGAAGCTCGGCATCGTCCTCCGCGCTGATCGTGAGCAGGTGCTCGTCGCGTATCTTCGCCGCATCGCCGCCAGCCAGAGTCTGGCCGTTGATCGTCACTGAGCCGCGGACCAGGTGCAGATAGCCCAGTCGACCGGTACCCAGTTCCGCCGTCAGCGAGTCACCGCGCGACAGCCGTGACGCGTACAGCCGCGCATCCTGGTGGATGCGTACCGATCCATCGGCACCGTCGGTCGAGGCGATCAGGCGCAGGCGGCCGTGCTTGTCGGCGTCGCTGAACCGCTTTTCCTCGTAGCTCGGTGCGATGCCGGCAACGTTCGGCTCGATCCAGATCTGCAGGAAGTGCGTCGTCCTGTCCGCGGCGTGGTTGTACTCCGAGTGACGCACGCCGCTGCCCGCGCTCATCCGCTGCACGTCGCCGGGGCGGATCACCGAGCCATTACCCATGCTGTCGCGGTGCGCCAGTTCGCCATCGAGCACGTAGCTGATGATCTCCATGTCGCGGTGCCCGTGTGTCCCGAAGCCGGCCCCTGGCGCGACGCGGTCCTCGTTGATGACGCGCAGCGGCCCGAAGCCCATGTGCTGCGGGTCGTGATAGTCGGCGAACGAGAAACTGTGAAACGACTTCAACCAGCCGTGGTCGGCAAAGCCTCGCTCCCGGCTCCGGCGCAACTCGATCATGAACGCTCCTTAAAGAAGGTTCGGCGGGCTTGCTCAATTCCACCGAACGATTTTTTTAAGCAGAACGTCAATGATGCCTGCCCAGAGCGCGGATTTCATCTAATAGAATTCGAACGACTCATTCTGTGTGATTGAACGACATGAGACAGCCCCTGCCGTCCCTCGATTCGCTGCTGCTTGTCGATGCGGTGGCCCGTCGCGGCAGCTTCGCCGGCGCTGCCGCGGAACTCGGGCGCGCGCCTTCGGCGGTTACTTACGCCGCGCGCAAGCTGGAACAGGACCTCGATGCGCTGCTGTTCGACCGCCGCGGCTACCGCGCCCGGCTGACGCCCGCCGGCGAGGAGCTTCTACGCGAAGGTCGCCAGCTGCTTGCTGCGGCCGACGATCTGCGCCGGCGCGTGCAGCGCGTCGCACGGGGGTGGGAGCGGGAACTGCGCATCGCGCTCGATTCGGTGGTTCCGTTCGACCGACTGCTGCCGCTGATCGGCGCATTCTGCGACGCGGCGCCGACACAGCTGCGGATCAGCCACGAAGTGCTCGGCGGCACCTGGGATGCGCTGGCCAGCGGGCGCTGCGACCTCGCGATCGGCGCGTCGGCGGGCGGCCCGCCGAGCCCGCATGGCGCCGGCTTTCGAACGCGCCGGCTCGGGGAAGCGCAATTCGTCTTCGCCGTGGCGCCCGGGCATCCTCTGGCCGCCGCGCCCGGCCCCTTGTCCGCTTCGCAACTGCGCGCACACCGGCAGATCGTCGTCGGCGACACCTCGCAGCGGCTCGCGCCCCGCGCCGCGGGCCTGCTCGGCGCTGCCGATACGATCACCGTGCCGAGCATGGCCGACAAGATCGCCGCCCAGGCTGCCGGGCTCGGGGTCGGGTTCCTCCCGCTGCACCTGATCCGCCAGCATCTGGCGGGGGGCGAACTCGTGATACGCGCCACCGAGAGCGAGCGCGAGCACGGCGAGCGTGTCGTGCTGTACGGCGCCTGGCGGGCCGATGCCCGCGGCAAGGCGATCGACTGGTGGCTTGCGCAGCTCAGTGCGGCCGAAGTCCGGGCGGCGTTGCTGGCATGAGCGGTTCCGTCTCCGGCGACGAGGCGAACGTGCAGCGGTTCTTGCCCGCCTGCTTGGAGGCGTACATCGCCGCGTCGGCCTGGCGCAGCAGCGAATCGAAGTCCTGCCCGTCGCCCGGAAAGACGGCAATGCCGACGCTGGCACTCATGTGCGAAAGGCGGTCGCCGATTTCGAGGTCCTCGCTGGCCGCAGCGATCAGCTTCTCGGCCACGATGCGGGCGCCTTCCAGGTCGTCGACCTCCGGCAGCAGGATCACGAACTCGTCGCCGCCTGTGCGCGCGAGCAGGTCGTACTCGCGCAGGGCCATGGACATGCGCATCGAGACCCGCCGCAGCATCGCGTCGCCATAGGCATGGCCGAAGGCGTCGTTGACCTCCTTGAAGCCGTCGAGGTCGAGCACCATCACGGCCGCAAGTCGCTCGCGCCGCATGGCCACGGACAGCAGGCGCCGCGCGTTCTCGACCAGCAGGCGCCGGTTGGGCAGACCGGTCAGCTCGTCGTGGTTGGCCTGGTGCCACGCCTTTTCCTCGCGCTGCTTCAGCGGCGTGATGTCGGTCAGCACCAGGATCATCGCCTCGGCTTCATCGTCGTCACCGACCAGGCGCGCTGTCAGCTGCGCCCAGACACCGCTTGACGCGGCGGCACCATCGGGCGCGCGCAGCATCACCTCGTGGTTGGCCGACTCGCCGCGCTGCGCGGCCGCGCGCGTGACCTCGAGGATCCGCTGCCAGTCGGCGGCGGTGGCGACCATCTCGACCGCCGGCCGGCCATCGAGCCACGAACGCGATACGCCGAGCATCTTGGCCAGCGCGCCGTTCGCACTTTCGATCTTGCCCGCCTGCACGAAGGCGATGCCCTCGCCGGCCGCATCGAAGATCACCTGCTGGTTGCGCAGCGCAACGGCAAGCTCGCGCTCCCGGCGCTTCTGGGTGGTGATGTCGGTGCATACGCCCAATACGGAATCGAGCTCACCGTCAGCGTCGAAGGTGGGGATCGCGCTGACCGTCACGTGCAGGATCTTTCCGTCGCGGGTCTCCTGGATCGCCTCGACGTCGAACACCGGACGGCCCCGGAAGACCGGCATGAAGCGCCGCAGGAACGTGCGCCTCGTGAATTCCGGAGCGCTGAACGCGGTGACGTGGCGGCCGATCACCTGGCGCGGCTCGTAACCGTAGATCATCCGGCAGGCGCGACCCGACACGAGAGTGATCTTGCCGGCCCGATCGCAGGTCCAGATCAACGACGGCGTGGCGTCGACAAGCGCCCGGTAGCGACGTTCGCTGGCCACCAGCTTGAACTCCGCTTCGCGCCGCTTCGTGATGTCGACGATCGACATGACGAAGCGGATGGCCTGGCCGCGTGCATCGCGCAGCGACTCGCCGCGCGCCTGCACCCAGATGTAGTCGCCGTGCGCATTGCGGACCCGGAACTCGCGCCGGAACGGCGAACCCTGCTCCAGATGGGCGCGCCGCGCCGCCAGCACGCGGGCGCGGTCCTCCGGATGGAGCGAGTCCGAAAAACTGTAGTCGCGCAGGAACGCCGCGCGGTCGGTGTAGCCGAGGATTTCGGTGAAGCGCACCGAAAAGAAGCGCTCCCCGGTGACCACATTGGTGTCCGCGACGCCCGCGTCGATGGCCTCGAGCGCCAGCCGCAACTGCTCCCGGCTGCTGTTCAAATCGGCCAGCGCCTGCCCCTGTGCGTTTGCGGCGCTCTCGCTCTCGATCTGCAGCGTCAGGGTCCCCTTGACGCCAAGGTGCAGCTTGGCTCCGGCGTACCCGGCCAGCCCCAGCAGGGCCGCCCAGGACATCAACGCGAGGTCGACGTAGGGGACGCTGGAGGCCTGCAGAGCGAAGACCTGGCCGCTGGCCAGCGGCAGCACGCCGGCCAGCCAGAGCACCGGCATCGACCCGAACGGGGTCAGCATGCCGATCGCCACACCGAGCGTCAGCGCGAACTGCAGCAGGAATGCCGTCGGATCGGCGGCCCTGAACAGGATGAGTGCAGCCGCCCACGCGAGCCCTTCAGCGGCTGCGAAGCCGGCATAGACGAACCGGGCCACCGGCCGCGGGCCGGACGGATCGCCGAGCATGCGCCCGCAGAACAGACCGCGCGAAAGCAACAACACCGCCAGCGCTCCGCACCAGTAGAACGCGTCCGGTACCTGCTGGTCGCGCCAGTAGACGAAGGCGAACAGGACGGCCAGGACTACATTGCCGATCCACGAGTAATGGCCCGTCTCCATCGAAAGTCGGGCCAGTTGCGACGAAACACGTTCGTGATTCGGTTTCACGGTCGGCGCGATCGCGGGTTCGCGGTACTCATAACGCGGTATTTTCGCCGGATCGACGGCTACTTGCGCAAACCAAACGGATGAGCAGTTCGGCTGTCTATCGCGGCCGGTTCGCCCCCTCGCCGACCGGTGACCTGCATGCCGGATCGCTCGTGGCGGCGCTCGCCAGCTGGCTTGATGCCCGGGCGCACGACGGCACCTGGCTGGTGCGGATCGAGGACCTCGACCCGCCACGAGAGGAATCCGGCGCCGCCCGGCGGATCCTCGCCGCGCTTGCGGCTTTCGGCCTGGCCGGCGACGAGCCGCCCGTGCTCCAGAGCAGGCGCGGCGAGCTGTATCAGCAGGCGCTCGACCGGCTCGTCGATGCGGGACTCGTGTACGGGTGCGCCTGCTCGCGCCGCGAGATTGCCGCGGCGCAGCGGCGGCTTGGGCTGCCGGCCCATGTCTATCCCGGCACGTGCCGGGGCGGCACCGGCGGACGCGCGGTGCGCGCCCTGCGCGTCCGGGTCCCGGACGAGACGGTGCAGTTCGCCGACCGCGCCTGCGGCGCTTACGCGCAGGACCTGGCAGGCGAAGTGGGCGATTTCATCGTGCGGCGCGCTGACGGACTCTGGGCATATCAGCTCGCGGTGGTCGTCGACGACGCCGAACAGGGGATAACGGACGTCGTTCGCGGCGCGGACCTGCTCGACAACACGCCCCGCCAGATCTGGCTGCAGCGCGTGCTTGGGCTGCCCACGCCGCGCTACCTGCACGTCCCGGTGCTCACCAATTCACGCGGGGAAAAGCTGTCGAAGCAGACCGGCGCCGCCGCACTCGATACACGACGTCCACTGGCGGAACTGGAGCGCGCCTGGCGCCACCTCGGCTTTCCCGCGCTGGGTGCCGACACCGTCGACGCGTTCCTGCGGACAGCCGTCGAGCTCTGGCGCAGCCGGTGGCGGCCGGCATAATCGTGGCGGGATCGATCATGGCCGACGACACTGACATCGCGACGCTGCGCCGCATCCTTGGCCGATGCCGGAACATCGCCGTCGTCGGCATCTCGGCGGAGTGGCACCGGCCGAGCTACTTCGTCGGCAAGTACCTGCTCGAGCACGGTTACACGATGATTCCGGTCAACCCAAAGTATCCCGAGGTGCTTGGCCGCCGCTGCTATCCGAGCGTCACCGCGGCCGCGGCCAGCGGCGTGAAAATCGACCTGGTCGACTGTTTCCGCCGTGCGGAGGACATCGGTGCGATCGCCGACGAAGCGATCGCTGCCGGCGCGAAGTGCCTCTGGATGCAGTTGGGCATCGTCAGCGAAGCCGCCGCGCAAAAGGCACGTGCCGCCGGGCTGGACGTGGTGATGGATCGCTGCGTCAAGATCGAGCATGGCCGGCTTTTCGGCGGGCTCGCCTGGGCAGGCGTCAACACGCGCGTCATCTCGAGTCGACGGCCGCGGCAATTGCCCTACTGAGAGCCATGAGCGACCACCCCTACGGCATCGAAACCCTCTGCCTGCACGCCGGCCAGCTGCCGGACCCGGTGACGGGCAGCCGTGCAGCGCCGATCTACCAGACCACCAGCTACGTCTTCGACAGCGCCGACCACGCGGCGAGCCTGTTCAACCTGCAGACCTTCGGCAACGTCTACTCGCGGATCAGCAATCCGACGGTGGCGATGCTCGAGGAGCGCATCGCCGCTCTCGAGAACGGCCGTGCCTGCCTGTGCGTGGCGAGCGGCATGGCGGCACAGATGACCGCGATCGACGCGATCCTCGCGCCCGGCGACCACATCGTCGCCTCCAGCCTGCTCTATGGCGGCACCTACTCCCAGTTCGACGTCACGCTGCGCAAGCGCGGCATCGAAGTCACCTTCGTCGATCCCGACGAACCGGAGAACTTCCGCCGCGCCCTGCGCGAGAACACGAAACTGGTCTACGGCGAGACGCTCGGCAACCCGAAGATCAACGTGCTCGACATCGAGGCGGTCGCGGCGGTCGCGCACGAGCACGGCGCGCCGCTGATGATCGACAACACGATGGCCTCGCCCTACCTGTGCCGGCCGTTCGACTTCGGTGCCGACATCGTCGTGCATTCGGTGACCAAGTACCTCGGCGGCCACGGCACGACGCTCGGCGGCGCGATCGTCGAAAGCGGCCGGTTCGACTGGGGCAACGGCAGGTTCCCCGACATGGTGCTGCCGTCGAAGGGCTATCACGGCGTCAAGTTCTGGGAGACCTTCGGCGACTTCGCCTACACGATGAAGGCAAGAATGGAGGTACTGCGCATAAACGGCGCAGCACTGTCGCCGCTTTCGGCGTTCCTGCTGCTGCAGGGGGTGGAGACACTGCACCTGCGCATGGAGCGGCACTGTGTCAACGCGCGGCGCGTGGCCGAGTACCTGTCCGCTCACCCGCAGGTGGCGTGGGTCAACTGGCCGGGGCTGCCGTCGAGCCCCTACTACGCGCTGGCCCGGAAGTACCTGCGATCGGTCGACGGGGAGCCGGGCGCCGCCGGCGTCATGACCTTCGGCATCAAGGGCGGCGGCGCCGCCGGCGAGAAGTTCATCGACGGCGTGCAGTTCCTTTCGCACCTGGCCAATATCGGCGACGCGAAGTCGCTCGTGATCCACCCGGCTTCGACCACGCACCGGCAGCTTTCCGAGGAAGACCAGCTGAAGGCGGGCGTTTCGCCCGACATGATCCGGTTGTCGGTCGGCGTCGAGTCGATCGACGACATCCTCTGGGATCTTGATCAGGCGCTGCGCAAGGCGGCGGACTGATCGGCGCGATCGGACGCACGGCCCATCCAGCGCTTCACGCAGGCCCGCGCCAGCGCCCGGTTCGAATCGACACAACGCGCCAGCAGCGGCGAGCCGATTGCATCGAGCGCGATCGGTGTTTCGGTGCACGCAAGAATGATGGTGGCAGCGCCGCGATCGAGGAGAGCCTGCACGGCGGGCGCAAGCAGCACGCCGGCCGCTTCGGCCTTGCCCTCCTTGACCGCCCGGATCGACGGCAGGATCGCCCCGGCCAGTTCGTCTTCGCTGGGCAGCATGGCCGAATAGCCACGCATCTGCAGTTGCCGCCCGAACATCCCGGCAGCAAGCGTGGCGCGGGTGGCGACGAGGCCGATCGCGCTTCCCGGCGCAGCGATCTCTGCCACGGCATCGCAACTCGCCTCGACGATGCTGACGAACGGCACCGGACAGTCGCGGGCGAGCTCCTCGTACCAGTAGTGGGCGGTGTTGCACGGCATCGCCAGCAGCGTGGCGCCGGCGGCAATCAGCTTGTCGCGGATCGCAAGCAGCGCGGGCAGAGGCGATGGGCCGTTCTCGAGGATCGCCACCGGCCGGCCCGGCACGCGCGGGTCGGAGACGATCAGCGTAGGGATGTGGTCTTCGTCACGTGCCGCCGGCGTTTCCTCGATCAGCTTGGCGAAGAAATCCGCCGTCGCCGCCGGTCCCATGCCACCAATCACGCCGAGCATCGCCGCGCGCTCCGCTCACCTATGCAACAGGCATTGCGTGCAAGTAGCCGTACAGACCGACCGCGCCACCGGTGTGCAGGAACACGACGTTCTGGCCCTTGCGCCACCGACCCTGGCGGATCAGGTCGATCAGGCCGGCCATTCCCTTCCCCGAGTACACCGGGTCGAGCAGGATGCCTTCGCTGCGCGCGAGCAGCGTGACCGCCTCGATCATGCCCGGCGTCGGCACGCCGTAGCCGTCGCCGACGTAGTCACAGTTGGCGTCCACGGCATCGCGCGTTATCGCGCCGGGGATATCGAGCAGTTCCGCGGTCTGCTCGGCGAGCCGGAATACCTTGTCTTCCTGCGGCGCCTTCGGCGCGCGCACGCCGATGCCCAGCACCGGGATACCGGCGCGTGCGCCTTCGAGGCCCGCCACCAGCCCCGCTTGCGTACCGGCGCTGCCGGTGGCGGTGACCAACGTGTCGATGTCGAGCCCTCGGTCGTTGGCCTGATCGACGAGTTCGAGCGCGCAGGTCACGTAGCCAAGCGCGCCGATCGCGTTCGAGCCGCCGCCCGGAATGACGTAGGGCTTCCGTCCGTCGCTGCGCAGCTGCTCAGCGAGTCGCGCCATCGCTGCGTCCATGTCGGTGCCGCCCGCCACGTCGGAAAGCCGCGCGCCGAACAGCTGGTCGAGAAACACGTTGCCGGAGCGACGGTAGTCGTCATGCCGGTAACCCGTCCGGTCTTCGAGAATCAGATGGCACTGCAGGCCGAGCCTGGCAGCGATCGCCGCCGTCTGCCGCGCATGATTCGACTGTGTGGCGCCCTGCGTGATCACCGTGTCCGCGCCGTGTGCCTGCGCATCGGCCATCAGGAATTCGAGCTTGCGCGTCTTGTTGCCACCGGTTGCAAGACCCGTGCAGTCGTCGCGCTTGATCCATAGGTTCGGGCCACCCAGCAGTTGCGTCAGCCGCTGCAATGGTTCCAGCGGCGTCGGTGCGTGGGCGATGCGGATGCGGGCAAAGCGGGCGAGCTTCATCGTCGGTCAGGCCTCCTCGTCATCCTTCGGCCGCACGTACGCACGCAGGGCGTGCGGCCTCGCGCCTGGCGTCGGCAACCCGATTATGCGTTGCACAAACCGCGCGCCATGCCGCGTTCGTTGCCGCGGTGGCAGCCGGCGCGGGCGGCTCGCCAACGCAGCGCGTCAGCGCTTGCTGCCGCCGAGCAATGCAGCGACCTTTGCCTGCTTCTTGCCCGTTGCGACCGCCGCGGCCGCCTCGTCGTCGGCCGGCGCGGTCGCGCTCTCGCTACCGGTCGGCTCGTACGGCTTGTCGAAGAAATCGTCGGCCGGCGCCGGACGTCGTGGCGCCGCCGGCTGCGAGCGCTCGCCGCGGGCCTCGCGGTCTCGTTCGCGACCCCGGTCATGACGTTCGCCGCGCTGCGCGCGACGCACCTCGATCGGCCGGATCTCGATCGTGCGCTTGATCAGCCGCTCGATTCCGGCCACGGCGCGGTCTTCGGCGCCGGTGGCGATGGTCATCGCCAGCCCGGAGGCACCCGCCCGGCCGGTGCGGCCGATGCGGTGGATGTAGTCCTCCGGCGCATAGGGCACGTCGTAGTTGATCACCGCCGGCAGCTCGACGATGTCGAGCCCGCGCGCCGCCACGTCGGTCGCCACGAGCACGTCGATCGCGCCCTGCTTGAAGCCGTCGAGCGCTTTCGTGCGCTCGTCCTGCGACCTGTCGCCGTGGATTGCCTCCGCATTGATGCCCTGCTTCTGCAGTTCGCGCGCGAGACGCCGGCAGCCGATCTTGGTGTTCACGAACACCAGCACCTGCTTCAGTTCCCGGCTGCGCAGAAGCTCCAGCAACGCGCCGGTCTTCTCCGATTCGTGCACGCGGTACAACTCCTGCTGGACGTTGTCGGCCGTGGCGTTGCGACGCGCCACCTCGACCAGCACCGCGTCATGCAGGAAATTGGCGGCGAGCTTCTTGATCTCCTCGGAGAACGTCGCCGAGAACATCAGGCTCTGCCTTTCCTTGGGCAGCTGGTTGAGAATGCGCGAGATGTCGGGCAAGAAGCCCATGTCGAGCATGCGGTCCGCCTCGTCGAGCACGACCACCTGCACCTGCGACAGCGAAGTGTTCTTCGAACCCAGGTGGTCCAGCAGCCGCCCCGGCGTGGCGACGACTATTTCTACGCCGGCCCGCAGCGCCTGCGTCTGCGGGTCCATGTCGACACCGCCGTAGACCGTCGCGCAACGCAGCGGCGTGCCGGCGATGTACATCTTCACGTTCTCGGCGACCTGCTCGGCGAGCTCGCGGGTCGGCGCCAGGATCAGCGCACGCACCGGGTGGCGCGCCGGCGACATGCTGCTGCTCGCCTGCGGCAGCAGCCGATGGATGATCGGCAGCGCAAAGCCCGCGGTCTTGCCGGTGCCCGTCTGCGCGGCGCCCATGACGTCGCGGCCGGCCAGCACAATCGGTATTGCCTTGCTCTGGATCGGCGTGGGCGTCGAATAGCCCATGCTCTTGACCGCCCCGACGATGCGCGGGTCGAGTCCGAAGTGGTCGAAGTCGTGGTAGTCGGACATCCGTTAGCGGCCGCCCCTCGCAGCGCAGCCGCTTCCTGACTGACTGGTGGGCCTCCTTGGAGTCGAACCAAGCACCAACGGATTATGAGTCCGCTGCTCTAACCAGGCATGAGCTAGAGGCCCTGAGGCTGAATTCGGCACCGTGGTCCTGGACCGTTACTCGAGGAAGCTCTTCAGCTTGTCCGACCGGCTCGGGTGGCGCAGCTTGCGAAGCGCCTTGGCCTCGATCTGGCGGATCCGCTCGCGGGTGACGTCGAACTGCTTGCCGACCTCCTCCAGCGTGTGGTCCGTCGACATCTCGATGCCGAAGCGCATGCGCAGCACCTTGGCTTCGCGCGGGGTCAGCGAGTCGAGCACGTCCTTGGTCACGCCCGACAGGCTCGAGTACTGCGCGGCGTCGGTCGGCGCCACCGTGGTCGTGTCCTCGATGAAATCGCCGAGATGCGAGTCGTCGTCGTCGCCGATCGGCGTCTCCATGCTGATCGGTTCCTTGGCGATCTTCATGATCTTGCGGATCTTGTCCTCCGGCATCTCCATCTTCAGGGCGAGCGTGGCCGGATCCGGTTCCTGCCCCGTCTCCTGCAGCATCTGCCGGCTGATCCGGTTCATCTTGTTGATCGTCTCGATCATGTGCACCGGGATCCGGATCGTCCGCGCCTGGTCGGCGATCGAGCGCGTGATTGCCTGGCGGATCCACCACGTCGCGTAGGTGGAGAACTTGTAGCCGCGGCGGTATTCGAACTTGTCGACCGCTTTCATCAGGCCGATGTTGCCCTCCTGGATCAGGTCCAGGAACTGCAGGCCGCGGTTGGTGTATTTCTTGGCGATCGAGATCACCAGCCGCAGGTTGGCCTCGGTCATCTCGCGCTTGGCCTTGCGCGCCTTTGCCTCGCCGGTGGCCATCTGCTTGTAGACCTCGCGCAGGTCCTTGAGCGGCAGCACGATGCGCTTCTGCAGGTCGGAAAGCTTGCCCTGCAATTCGTGCACCGCCGGCAGGTTGCGGGTCAGCACCTCCGAGTACGGATGGCCGCCCTCGGCCTCGCGCGTCACCCAGCGCGTGTTCGTTTCGTTGCCCGGGAAGTGCTTGAGGAACTGCGGCCGGGGCATGCCGCATTTGTTGACCATGATCTCGTAGATCTGCTTCTCGATGCTGCGCACCTCCTCGACCTGGCGCCGCAACGAGTCACACAGCCGCTCGACCATCTTGGCCGTGAAGCGCAGACCCATCAGCCCGTCGAGGATCTTGGTCTGCGCCTTGACGTAGCCGGGCGACTTGTAGCCTTCCTTCTCGAAGGCCACGCGCATCTTGTCAAAGAGCTTGCGCACGGTCTCGAACCTCTCGAGCGCGCGCGATTTCAGCTCCTCGAGCTGCCCGGCGGTCATGCCGCTGGCGCCAAGGTCGGTGGTCTCCTCGCCTTCCTCTTCCTCGTCGTCGGCACTGCCCGCGGCAGCCGACGGAAAGCCCTCGGTGTCGTCGACCAGGCCGTCGACGACCTCGTCGATAGGCGTGGCGCTGGCGGCAATCCGGTCGGCATGCTCAAGGATCTCCGCGATCGTCGTCGGGCACGCCGAAATGGCCATCACCATGTGCTTAAGGCCGTCTTCGATCCGCTTGGCAATCTCGATCTCGCCTTCGCGGGTGAGCAGCTCGACGGAGCCCATCTCACGCATGTACATGCGCACCGGATCGGTGGTCCGGCCGAACTCCGTATCGACGTTCGAAAGCGCCGCCTCGGCTTCCTCCTCGGCATCCTCGGAGGACGTCGCCGACGGGGCGTTCTCGGTCATCAGCAGCGTCTCGGCATCGGGCGCCTGGTCGAACACCTGGATGCCCATGTCGGAGAACGTGCTGATGATCGCGTCGATCGCCTCCGCGTCGACGAGGTTGTCGGGCAGGTGGTCGTTGATCTCCGAATAGGTCAGAAACCCGCGCTCCTTGCCCAGCTTGATCAGCGCCTTCAGCTTGTTGCGGCGGGCCTCGAAGTCCTCCTGAGGCCCCGGCGGCATGCGCTTGAGCGCTTCCTGCAGCGCCTTCTCCTTGGCACGGCGATCCTTGGCACGTTGCCGCGGGGTCATCTTCTCCGCAACCTGGACCGCCTCATCGACCGCGTCGTCGCCGGCCTCCGGAACTGCGTCCACGCCATCGGCAGGCATACCCTGCGCTTCCTTCTGCGCTTTCGGCTTGCGCCCGGGCTTGCCCTTCGCAGGAACCGCCAGCACGGGAGCAACCGGCTTGGCCGCCGCAACCTTGCGCTTTTCGGTGGCCTCATCAGCCGGCCTGGTCTTACGTGGCGCCGGCTTCGCGGCGTCGGTCTTCTTCTTGGCGACGACCACGCTCGCCTTTGTCCGCAAGGTCGGCTTCTTTGCCAACTGTCTGCCCGGAGTCACCTTGTTTGCCATCCGCTCACCTGTACTGAAGTGCGTCACCACAGCCGCCGCGGGCTGTGGTCGCATATGAACATCGAACGCTCAACTGCCGCTAACCACTGCGCCGGGCGTCGCTGGTCCAGATATTGGGCCTGAACCAGGAAGGTCAATTGCCGCGGCGCATCTGCTGCCGCAAAGCCGTCCCGATCCCGGAAGCGAAGCGCACAGCCTGCTTGCGCTCGTCTCATTCCGGCTCGCGATCGGCCTGTTCAACCCGCGGCGCTGAGAATCATTCGCGCCTTGCCCGCAGAACGTTAAATTGTATCAGCCGCTGCTCAGTCGCCTGCCTGTTCACCGGGCAACCTTGCCGCCGCGCACCTCGGCATCCGCCCCCGCCATGAGCCGCGCTCGACGTTCGGCCAAAGCGCGGATCCGTGCCAATGCCTCCGGATCGGGCTGCTGCTGGCCGGCAAGAGACTCGAGCTCGATGTTCAGCCTGCGCAGTTCCAGTTTGGCGAAGGCGGCGGCCAGCTCGATACGGCTGGCCTCGATATCAGCCTCGGCCAGCAGGGTCTTGGCCGCCATGTCCCTGTAACGCTCCGCAAAATCGCTTTCTGCGAGCAGTTCCTGCAGTGCGCCGCAGGTCAGCCCCGAGGCAGCCGTCGCTGTCCGCCAGACTTCGGCAATCTGCCTGTCGATTGGCGTTTCGCCATGCAAAATATCGCTCGTAATCCCGCTCTCGAACTCCGCGACCAGGTCGGGATAGGCCAGCAGGCGCTGCAGGATGTGCTCCTTCAAGTCGGCGGTGTCCGCCGACTGCCGTCGGTTCCCGGCACGCGTCTGTTCCGGCAACCGTCGCCAGGGCTTCAGCCCGAACAGAGCCTCGACGTCGGCGGGGGCGCTGCGCGCAACTTCCGCGACCTCGCGCAACAGTTGCAGACGAAGCGCGCCGGCCGGCATCGTTGAAACAAGCGGCTTCGCCTCGGCCAGCAGCGCGGCGCGGCCCTCGGCGGTACCGAGCTCCTTACCGTCAGCAAGCGAGCGAATGAACCAGCGCGACAGGGGCAGCGCCTGGCCGATCTCCGCGGCAAGAGCCTCTGCACCTTGCGACTTGACCAGGCTGTCCGGATCCTCTCCTTCCGGCAACAGCACAAAGTCCATGCGCCGCGTGTCGTCCACCACGGGCAGCGCTGCCTCCAGCGCACGTCTTGCCGCCTTGCGCCCGGCGGCATCACCGTCGAAGGCGAAGATCACCTGCTCGGAAAGACGAAGCAGCTGGCCGACGTGGTGCGAAGTCACTGCGGTGCCCAGCGCCGCAACCGTTTCCTCGAAGCCCGCCTGCGCAAGCTGGATCACGTCCAGATAACCCTCGCAGACAATGACGCGCCGCTTGCGACGAATCGCCTCCTGCGCCTCGAACAGCCCGTAAAGCTCGCGGCCCTTGTGGAACAGCGGCGTTTCAGGAGAGTTCAGGTACTTGGGCTCCGAACCATCCAGCGAGCGAGCGCCGAACCCGATGACCGAGCCGCGCCGGTTTCGGATCGGGAACATCACCCTGCCGCGGAACCGGTCGTAGCGCTTGCCTTCGTTCTCGATGACCAGCCCGGCCTCGACAAGCTGCGCATCGGAATAGCTCTCGAACACGGTTGCCAGTGGCGTCCATTCGTCGGGCGAGAAGCCAAGCGCAAAGCGCGCCGCACTGGCACCGGAGAGACCCCGACCCTTCAGATAACTGATCGCAGGTTGGCTGCCTCTGAGTTGCTGGCGGTAAAAGTCAGCAGCGCGTTGCAGCAGTTCGGTCAGCGCCTTGACCCGGCCACCAGCCTGCGCCGATGCGACCGACTCCTCCGGCACCTTGATGCCGACCTGTTGCGCAAGTTCGCGCACGGCGTCGACGAAGCCCAGACCGCGGTGCTCCATCAGAAAGCCGATCGCGGTGCCGTGCGCGCCGCAGCCGAAGCAGTGAAAGAACTGCTTGCCGGGACTGACGGTGAACGACGGCGACTTTTCGCCGTGAAAAGGGCACAGCCCGAGGAAGTTCTGGCCTGCCTTTTTCAGCTGAACGTAGCGGCCCACCACATCGACCAGATCGACGCGGGCCAGCAGGTCCTGAATGAAACCCTGCGGAATCACGACTCGTGCGCTCGACGCTCAATGCCCGTTAACGGACATTGTGCATTGTCGGGCGGCGCCCCGGCACTGATCCCGGAGCCGGCGATGCGGTTCAGGGCACCAGCCGGCTTTTCACCATGGCGGAGACCTTGCCGATGTCCGCCCGCCCGGCAAGGCGAGGCTTGAGCAGCCCCATGACCTTGCCCATCGCCGCCCCGCCGGTTGCCGCCGCGCCAACCTCGCTTATCGCGGCGTCGATCGCTGCGCTGACCTCGGCTTCGCTCATCTGCTGCGGCAGGTACTCGGCAAGCACGTCCAGTTCGGCCGTTTCCTTGGCGACCAGGTCGGCACGCCCCCCGGCTTCGAACTGGGCGATCGAATCCTTTCTCTGCTTGATCATCTTCTCGACCACCGACAGCACGAGCGCGTCATCGGCCTCGACCCGGCCGTCGACCTCGCGCTGCTTCACTGCCGCGAGCAGCAATCGGATGGCCGACAGCCGCTCCGCCTGCCGCGCGCGCATCGCTGCCTTCATGTCCTCCGTGATCCGATCCTTCAGGCCCATGATGTCCCCGCCGGCTGCGAACTGGGTAAAAACGAAAACGCGCCCATCGGGCGCGCTCTGCGGAACTCCATCTGGGCGGAACGCCCGGATTCAGTACATCTTCTTCGGCAGCATCTGGCTCCGCAAGCGCTTGAAGTGACGCTTGATCGCCGCCGATTTCTTGCGCTTGCGCTCGGCAGTCGGCTTTTCGTAGAACTCGCGGGCACGCAGTTCGGTCAGCAGACCGCTTTTCTCGATGGTTCGCTTGAAGCGGCGCAGGGCCACCTCGAAAGGCTCGTTTTCCTTGACGCGTACAGTAGGCATGAAGTCTGGAAGCATTGTGCGCCAGACCATCTGGCGCTCGAAAGCGCGCGAATATAGCACGTCCGGGGCGCGGTGCCGCAAGTCGGATGGCCCGTTTCCGGCCCCGCCGCGCGCAAGGCGCGCGGCCTGCCTCCGCTGGCTAGACTGCGTCGCATTTCCCTCCGACGGTTCACGCTAGTTCCGTATGCCACGACTATCGCAGCTGCGCAGCTTTTCGCCGTGATCGTTCTCGGTCTGGAAACCTCGTGCGACGAAACCGGAGTCGCGTTGCTTGACAGCGAAAGCGGCGTGCTGGCGCACGCCCTGCACTCGCAGGTTGAAATGCACCGCGACTACGGCGGCGTCGTTCCCGAACTCGCCTCACGGGACCATATCCGGCGCCTTCCGTCGCTTGTGCAGCGCAGCCTCGCCGAGGCGAAGCTCCGCCTGCCGCAGGTCGATGCAATTGCCGTGACCGCCGGACCCGGCCTGGTCGGCGCACTGCTGGTCGGCGCCAGTTTCGGACACGCCCTTGGCTACGCCCTCGGGCGTCCGGTGATCGACATTCATCATTTGGAAGGCCACCTGCTGTCGCCGCTGCTCGCGCAGCCGAAGCCGGAGTTTCCGTTTGTCGCGCTGCTGGTATCGGGCGGGCATACGCAGCTGATGCAGGTCGATGGCGTTGGCCGCTACCACCTGCTCGGTGAAACCCAGGACGACGCGGCAGGCGAAGCCTTCGATAAGACCGCGCAGCTGCTCGGCCTCGGTTACCCCGGAGGTCCGGCCGTCTCGAGACTGGCCGAGTTCGGGGTTGCCGGAGCCTTCGCGTTTCCCCGACCGATGCTGCACAGCGGTGACCTGAACTTCAGTTTCAGCGGCCTGAAGACCGCGGTGCTGACCGCTGTGCGCAACATCGGTGACCTCTGCGAACAGGCGCGCGCCGACGTCGCGCGGGCATTCGTCGACGCGGTGGTCGACGTCCTCGTCCGCAAGTCGCTGACGGCGCTCACCCGGACCGGCTTGCGCCGGCTGGTGGTCGCCGGGGGGGTCGGAGCCAACCGCCAGTTGCGTCAAGCACTGCAGCGCGAGACGCAGCGTGCCGGCATCGAGCTTTTCTTTCCTCCGCAGGAGCTGTGCACGGACAACGGCGCGATGATCGCGATGGCAGGACTCGCCCGTCTGCAGGCCGGTGCGATCGTCACGCCGCTCGCCTTTGGCGTCCACCCGCGCTGGCCGCTCGACGCCGGCAGCTGATTCGCGGCGCTGCCTCAGACGCGCGCGGCCTTTTCGCCGATGCGCCCTTCCTTGCCCGCCACCAGATTGGCGATGTTCTGCCGATGGCGAAAAGTGAGCAGCAGGCTCATGGCCGCGACAAGCAGCGACGCCGCCGGAGTTCCCGTCAGCCAAAGCAGCCCAAGCGGCGCAACGATCGCCGCGCATAGCGACGCGAGCGACGAGTAGCGAAACAGCAGCGCAATCACCAGCCATGTCGTGCAGGCCATCAGTCCAGCACCGAAGTTCAGCGCCAGCAGCGCGCCCAGAAAGGTGGCCACGCCCTTGCCACCCTTGAAGGCAAAGAACACGGGGTAAAGGTGGCCCACGAAGGCGGCCAGCGCAGCGAGCGCCACGGCCAGTTCGCCCACGCCGAACGGCGGCCCGAAGGCGCGCACCAGCCACACGGCCACCGCACCCTTCGCGGCGTCACCCAGCAGCGTCATCGCCGCGGCCGCCTTGCTGCCGGAGCGCAGCACGTTGGTCGCGCCCGGATTTCCCGAGCCGTAGCTGCGCGGATCGGCAAGACCGAAGAGGCGACTGACGACCACGGCAAAAGAAATGGAACCCAGCAGATAGGCGCCGCCGGCCGTCAGGATCCACGCCGCCACCTGCACGTTCATCTCCTCACGCGTCCAGCGCGCAATCGACGGGCAGCGCGCCCAGTATGGCGGTCAGGACCGCAGGCTCGATTTGCACCAGGAATCCCCGCCGGCCGCCGTTGATGAAGATGCGGTCCAGGTCCAGCACCGTGCGCTCGACGAAGACCGGCATCGGCTTGCGAAGGGCGAACGGCGACGTGCCACCGACCTGGTAGCCGGTATGCCGTTGCGCGACTCCGGGCACGCAAGGCTCGATCCGCTTGCGGTCCGCCTGCCGGGCCAGGGCCTTGGTCGAAACCTTGCGATCCCCGTGCATCAGAACGATGAGCGGCTTGCCCTCTTCATCCTGCATCACCAGCGTCTTGACCACCTTGTGTTCTGGCACGCCGAGCGCCTGCGACGACACGGACGTGCCGCCATGCTCGACGTAGTCGTAGATGTGCTCGACGAACGACACGCCTCGCTTGCGCAGCCATGCCGTTGCCGGCGTTTCCGAGACGTGGTGCGTCTTGCTCATCGCAATGCAGTCTATCCGCGGGGATGATGGCGCTCGTGAAGCGCCTGCAGACGCTCGCGTGCGACGTGCGTGTAGATCTGCGTCGTCGAGATGTCGGCATGGCCAAGCAGCATCTGCACCACGCGCAGGTCGGCGCCGTGGTTCAGCAGATGCGTGGCGAAGGCATGCCGCAAACCATGCGGCGACAGCGGCGCGCGAATGTCCGCCCGCAGCGCATGGCGGCGAACCAGCTTCCAGAACATCTGCCTCGTCATCGGCCCGCCCCGTCCGGTCACGAACACCGCGTCCGCGCTGCGACCGCGCAGCAGTTCCGGCCGCGCCGCCTGCGCGTAGCGCTCCAGCCACAAGCGCGCTTCCTCGCCGACCGGAATCACCCTCTCCTTCTGCCCTTTGCCCGTGACCCTCACCAGTCCGTCAGCGAGCGAGAGTTCCGCCACTCTGAGGCTGACCAGTTCGGAAACCCGCATGCCGGTGGCGTAGAGCACCTCGAGCATGGCCCGGTCGCGCAGGCCCAGCGCGGAGTCGGTGTCGGGGGCAGCCAGCAGCGCCTCGACCTGTTCCTCGGTCAGCGCCTGCGGAAACCGCGGCGGCGCCTTGGCGCCGACGAGACGGAGCGTCGGATCTCGATCGATCAGCCCTTCGCGCAGCGCCCAGCGATAAAACCGGCGTAGCGTCGCCAGCCGCCGGTTTGCCGTGCTGGCCCGCGAGCCCGCGAAGGTCACGGCGAAGAAGTGCTGCAGGTCGGCCTCGCCCACCGCCAGCAGATCGCACCCGCCGATGCGCGTGGTCAGTTGCTGCAGGTCGCGCCGGTAGGCGGCAAGCGAGTTGGCCGCCAGCCCGTCCTCGAGCCAGAGCGCGTCGATGAAGCGGTCAATCAGCAGCGTTGCCGGCGTCGAAACCGTCTTCACTGCCATCCGCCCACCAGAAGGCCGCGCGTCGGACGTCAGCGAAAGAGCCCAACCCGCGCCGGGCCCCGGCCGACCGCTTCCCGCACCGTCAGCCGCCGAGCATTCCCTTCTTCAAGTCGGCATCGACCGGCTTGTCGCCGAGCCACACGCGCAGCACCGCCTCGAAGAAGTCCTCGCCGGCAATGGCGGCGCCGCGCGGCTGGCCGTTGATGATGAGGCGCGTGCCGACGTCGGGAGAAAACTCGAAGTTGATCCGGTCGCCTTTCCTGGCCTCGCCGACCGCCTTGAAGTTGGCGTTGAGCGTGTCGATCTGCGACTTGAATCCCGCCAGTTGCTTCTCGCTCAGGTTCGCTTTCATCCCGTCGTTCAGCGCGCCGACGAACGTGTCGGCGTCGACATCGCGCAGCATGCCTATCGCGACCCGTCGCGGGCCTTTTTGAGCAAGAAGCTCTGCCGGCGAGTTCGACTTCTGTGCCACATACAGCCCCGCTGCATAGACCTTGAAGAAGAGCCGGGTCCTGACGCCGGCGCCGTTCAGCTGCAACGACTGGCCGCCGACCTGGACCGCGGGCTCGAACTTCACGCCTTCAACCTCGACCGCCTGCGCCTGAACTACGGTCGCAAGTCCGGAAAGAACCAATGCCGCCAGAACCCGTTTCATCGCTGTCTCCCTTGGAAGCCTAGATTTGGTCTCGAGCCGGCTCGGCACTCGCCGTCCGCCCGAGTCCCTTGGGCAATGGAAACACAACGTGCTCCTCGACGCCTTCGAGCACACGCACGCGCGTCGCCCCGAACGAGCGCAGCCGTTCTATCAATGCCCGCACGAGCGACTCGGGCGCCGAGGCTCCGGCCGTCACGCCGATGCGCCGCTTGCCGTACAGCCAGCCCGGATCCACGTCCTCGGCGCTGTCGACCAGATAAGCGGCGACGCCGAAGCGTTCAGCGACTTCCCGGAGCCGGTTGGAGTTAGAACTCGATTGGCTGCCGATCACGATCACCACGTCCACCTGTGGCGCCATCACTTTCACCGCATCCTGTCGGTTCTGGGTCGCGTAGCAGATGTCCGCCTTCTTGGGCGCAGCAATATCCGGGAAGCGCTGCTTCAGCGCCACGACGATCTGTGCCGCGTCGTCGATCGACAGCGTCGTCTGCGTGACGTAGGCAAGCTGGCGGGGATCCCCGACCTCGAGTCGCGCCACATCTTCCGGCGACTCGACCAGGTAGATGCCGCCGTCGGCCTGGCCCATCGTCCCCTCGACTTCCGGATGTCCGGCGTGGCCGATCATCACCACCTCCCGGCCCTGCGTTCGCATCCGCGCGACCTCCACGTGCACCTTGGTGACCAGCGGACAGGTCGCGTCGAAGACGCGCAGGCCACGCGCCTGAGCCTCGCTGCGTACCGACTTCGGCACCCCATGCGCCGAAAACACCACCGTCGCACCGGCCGGAACCTGCTGCAGTTCATCGACGAACACGGCGCCTTTGGCGCGCAGGTCGGCCACCACGTGCGTGTTGTGCACGATCTCGTGGCGCACGTAGATCGGCGCGCCATGGACCTCGAGCGCGCGCTCGACGATATCGATGGCCCGGTCGACACCGGCGCAGAAGCCGCGCGGCTGGGCGAGCAGGACTTCCATCACAGCACTCCGATCACGCGGACCGAAAAACGCACCGGCAGCCCGGCGAGCGGATGGTTGAAGTCGACGATCACGCGGTGATCGTCGCGTTCCTTCAACACGCCTGCAAGACGGCCGCCATCGCGATTGAACTCGACGACATCGCCGGGCACGAAGTCGCTTCCGGATTCGGCGTTGGCATCGAATGCCGCGCGCGACATCGCCTGGACGAGCATTGCGCTGCGTTCGCCGAATGCCTCGGCAGGTCCGATTTCGAACGACGCCTCGTCCCCTTCGGCAAGGCCCAGCAACCGCGCCTCGAGGCCGGCCGCGAGGTGCCCGCCGCCCAGCTGCAGCGTCGCCGGATGCCCGCCCAGCGTACTGATGACCTCGCGCTCGGCGCCATCGACGAGCGCGGCCAGACGATAATGCAGAGTCACGTGTGACTCGGGCGCGATGCGGGCCATGGCAAGCAGGAGAGGCAGTCGAAGCATTGTAGCCAACGGCCCCCGGAACACCGTGCGCGATTGGCCGGAAACCGAACGTCCACGCGAGCGCCTTCTCAGGCAGGGTCCACAGGCGCTCTCGGAAGCCGAGTTGCTGGCGGTGTTCCTGCGCATCGGCTTGCCCGGACAGAGCGTGCTCGAGCTGGCGCGCCGTGCCATCGACCGCTTCGGCTCCCTCAATGGCCTGCTGAACGCCACCCCCGACGAGATCCAGGCCATGCCGGGCTTCGGACCCGCCAAGTGCGCCCAGCTTCTGGCGGTGATCGAACTGGCACGGCGGGCGCTGAAAGAGGAAGTGCGGCGCGAGCGCCTGCTCGACTCGCCACCGAAGGTGCGCGAATACCTGCGCCTGCGAATCGGACAACTCGGGCACGAAGTCTTTGCCGCGCTGTTTCTGGACGCGCAGAACCGCCTCATCGACGATGAAGAACTGTTCCGGGGCACGTTGACGCAGACCAGCGTCTACCCGCGCGAGGTGGTCAAGCGGGCGTTGCAGCACAACGCCGCTGCAGTCATCCTGGCCCACAACCACCCATCCGGCGTGGCCGAGCCGAGCCGTGCCGACGAGCTTCTGACCCGCGCGCTGCGCGACGCCCTGGCGCTGGTCGACGTGCGGGTCCTCGACCATGTCATCGTCGCCGGAGCCTCGAGCGTGTCGTTCGCCGAGCGTGGACTGCTCTGATCGAGGTCCCCGGCGCCCGCCGTGCGGTGCGCAGGTTGACTGGATCGGAAGCACGCCGGACGCTATACTCTCGCGCTTTCATTCGGCGGCAGCCCACACTCTGGGCTCATGAAGGAGCCGAACGGTGAAACTTGAGCGAGGAATCAACCATGGCACGCGTGTGTCAAGTCACGGGCAAGAGGCCGATGGTCGGCAACAACGTTTCGCACGCCAATAACCGGACCAAGCGCCGCTTTCTGCCCAACCTGCAGGATCGCCGCTTCTGGGTGGAGAGCGAAAAACGCTGGGTGCGGCTGCGTCTGACCACCGCCGGCCTGCGCACGATCGAGAAGCAGGGCATCGATGCGGTGCTGGCCGAACTGCGCGGCCGCGGCGAACTGTGAACTAGGACGGGAGAGCAAAGATGGCCAAGGGCGCTCGCGAGAAGATCAAGCTGGAATCGACGGCCGGCACGGGACACTTCTATACGACGTCGAAGAACAAGCGCACCACGCCGGACAAGCTTCAGTTCGTGAAGTTCGATCCGGTGGCGCGCAAGCACGTCACGTACAAGGAAACCAAGCTGAAGTAGCCGCCGGAAACCGGCAGCCAGCAAAAAACCGGCCGCGGCCGGTTTTTTGTTGGCTGCAAAGCTCCTGCAGGTCAGCCTGGCGCCGGCGCATAACTGCGGATCCGCAGCGCCGCGTCCTGAAGGGCGCGGATGCCGCTCGCCTCGGCGCGGGCGATCCAGTCCTGCAGGAGTGCGAGCATCTGCTCGCGCGACGCATTGCCTCGCTCCCACACCGCTGCCAGTTCGGTTCGCATGTCGACCAGCGTGCGCATTGCTCCGCTTTGCCCCAGCAGCTCGCGCAGCGTCTGCTGCTGCGCCGGCGGGATCGACAGCACATCGGACTTCCGCAGCCAGCGCCGCAGCGATGCGAACCGCTGCTTGTCGGCGGCCGGAAGGCTGAGCCGGTGCAGTTCCTCGTTCAGCGTCGAGCGCAATCCCCGCGCGTAGCGGGACAGCAGGTCGTAGCGGTTGGCGATCACCGCCTGCAGCGTCTGCACGTCGATCCCCTGTCGCGGCGCCGTGACTTTCGGCACCGGCGCCACGCGCAGCACCCTGGCCAGGCCCAGCGCCGACAAGACCCGGATGTAAGTCCAGCCGAGGTCGAACTCGTACCACCGGCTCGACAGCTTGGCCGAGGTCGGGTACGTGTGATGGTTGTTGTGCAGTTCCTCGCCGCCGATCAGGATGCCCCATGGGCTGATGTTGGTCGCCGCGTCCGGGCTGTCGAAGTTACGGTAGCCCCAGAAGTGTCCGATTCCGTTGATCACGCCGGCGGCGAAAAAGGGAATCCACATCATCTGCACGGCCCACACGGCCAGGCCGGCTGCCCCGAACAGGATCAGATTCGCGCCGAGCATCAGGCCGCAGCCATGCCACGTCATGCGCGAGTACACGTTGCGCTCGAGCCAGTCGTTCGGCACGCCATGGCCGTAGCGGGCCAGCGTCTCGCCGTTGCTCGCCTCGTCCATGTACAACTCGGCGCCCTGCCACAGCACCTTCCTGAGGCCGCGCGTCTGCGGGCTGTGCGGATCCTCGGCCGTTTCGCACCTGGCGTGGTGCTTGCGGTGGATCGCCACCCATTCCTTCGTCTGCATGCCGGTCGTCAGCCACAGCCAGGCACGGAAGAAATGCGCGACAACCGGATGCAGATCAAGCGCGCGGTGCGCCTGCGAACGGTGCAGGAAGATGGTCACCGCGGCGATGGTGACGTGCGTCAGCAGCAGCGCAGCGACGACGATCTGCCACCAGGCAAGATCCAGCACACCGCCATCGAGAAATTGCAGGAAATACATTCAACCTCCAGCGGCGCCCGGCGTCACACCGGGTGCGCGAGAAAACCAGCGAGCCGCGATTGTACGGGTCACCGTCGGAATGCAGAAGCCATGGATTCGCGCCCCCACCGCTCAGGACCTGCGCTGCAGGACGGCTGCGAAGAACCCGTCGGTCGCGTGCACGTGCGGCAGCATCACGAAATATGGCGCCGATTGCTCCAGGCCCGGGATCACGATGCCCTGCGTGCCCAGCACCTCGACGGCCGGCACAGGCGCGAACTGCGGCTGGTCGGCAACGAAAGCCTCGATCACGGCCTGGTTTTCTTCGGCCAGCAGCGAGCACGTCGCGTAGACGAGCCGGCCGCCGGGCTTGACCAGCCGGGCGGCCGCGCGCAGCACCTTGTGCTGCACGGCATTGACCCGCGCAAGTTCGCGCTCGTCGAAACGCCACTTGAGGTCGGGATTGCGCCTCAGCGTGCCGCTGCCCGAGCACGGCGCGTCGACCAGCACGCGGTCGATCTTGCCCGACAGCCGCTTCACACGCAGGTCGTTCTCGGTGGCGATCGCCGCCGGATGAACGTTGGACAACCCGCTGCGTTTCAACCGGGGGCCAAGGCCGGCGAGCCGGCGTGCATGGATGTCGAACGCGTAGATGCGCCCGGTCGATCGCATCAGGCTGCCGAGCGCGAGCGTCTTGCCGCCCGCGCCGGCACAGAAATCGACGACCATCTCACCGCGGCGCGGCGCCACCAGCCGGGCGATCAGCTGACTGCCCTCGTCCTGCACTTCGATCTTGCCGTCCTGATACAAGGGCCAGCGCGTCAGACCGGGCTTCTCGAGCAGGCGGATGCCGTCCGGCGAATGCGGCGTCGGCTCGGCGTGCAGCGGGGCGTGCTGGCGCGAAGCGCTGCGCAGTTCGGCCAGGACTTCGACGCGCTGCGCACGCTGCGTGTTGACGCGCAGATCGAGCGGCGCGGCTTCGGTCAGCGCGGCGAACAGGGCCGGCGCATCCTCGTACTGGCCGGTGATGCGCTGGTAAAGCCACGTCGGCAACTCCGCCTGCACGGCGCGCGGCGCCGCTTCGAGCCGCATCGCCAGCGCGTGTCGCACGGCGCGCTCGTCGTTGCGCAGCGCGCGTGCATCGAGCGCCGCAGCGCCGTGCTGGCGCGCCAGGGTAATCAGCCCGGCCAGCCTGGCGGCGCGCTCGGGGCGGGCCGGCTGCATCATCCAGCGCAGGCTGGCGTAACGGCGCAGCGCGTGGAACACGGCCTCCGCGATCAGCCCGCGCTCGCTGCGGCCGAGCTTCGCGTGCTGCCTGAAGTAGCGCGACATCACTGCGTCGGCCGGGCCGTCGAAGCGCAGCACCTGCGCCAGCAGTTGCGCCAGGTGATCGACCACCAGCGAGGTGATTTGCATGCCGTTCATCCGAAAAGCGCCAGCGCATCAGGCGCGAGGTTGCGCACGACGACCTTGCCGTCGGCCAGCCTGATACGCCCCTCGCACAGCCAGCGCACGCAGCGCGGCAGCAGCATGTGCTCGCGCTGCAGCACCCGCGCCGCCAGCGTCTCCTCGCTGTCGTCCGGCAGCACGCCGACGGCGGCCTGGGCAATGATCGCGCCGCCGTCGACCTCGTTCGACACGAAGTGGACCGTCGCACCGTGCACACGCACCCCGGCCGCCAGCGCCTGCCGGTGCGTCGCCAGCCCCGTAAAGGCCGGCAGCAGCGACGGATGAATGTTGATCAGACGGCCCGCATAGCGCGCGACGAACGAGGCGCCGAGCACGCGCATGAAGCCGGCAAGCACCACGACGTCAGGCGCGTGCACGTCGATCGCCGCCGCCAGGCCCGCATCGAACGCCTCGCGCGAAGCGAAGCGCTGGTGCTCGATCACCGTGGTCGGCAGCCCACGCGTCGCCGCGTGAGCCAGACCGGCCGCATCGCCCCGGTTGCTGATCACTGCGACGACCCGCGCCGGAACCTCCGTTGCCCAGCGTTCCACTTCGGCGGTGCGCAGGATCGATTCGAGATTGCTGCCGCGCCCGGAGATCAGGCAGACGATGCGTTTCATGCGGCGCGGATTCTACGCGTCGACCCCTGTGCGGACGCGCGCAATTCGGGCCACGGGAGACCCGTTCGTATAATCCGCGCGCCTTCTGCATCCCAGGATCGATGAAAATCTTCCGCGGCATCGCGCGCAGCGGCGATCGCTTGCCGGTAGCGCTGGCGATCGGCAACTTCGACGGCGTTCACCGCGGCCACCAGGCGCTTCTGGCGCAGCTGGTGGCGGCCGCGCGCCGGCATCGCCTGAGTCCGGCCGTGATGACCTTCGAGCCTCATCCGCGCGAGCTTTTTGCGCCGGCGAGCGCGCCTGCGAGGGTCGCCAACATTCGCGACAAGATCGAGGCGCTGGCCGACGCGGGCGTCGAGCGGGTCTTCATCCAGCATTTCAATCGCCGCTTCGCGTCGCTGAGTCCGGAGCAGTTCATCGCCGACGTGCTGGTCGCCGGACTGGACACACGCTGCCTTCTGGTCGGTGACGATTTCCGCTTCGGCGCTCGACGTGCCGGCGATGTCGAACTGCTTCGCAGCCGTGCCGCGGCGCACGGCTACGTGGTCGAGCAACTGGCCACGGTGCAGGACCATGGCGTGCGGGTGTCCAGTTCCGAGGTGCGCGAGGCGCTGGCCGCCGGCGACCTTGCGCACGCGGCCGCGCTGCTCGGCCGGCCCTACGCCATCTCCGGCCGCGTCCTGCACGGCCGCAAGCTGGGACGCGAGATCGGTTTTCCGACGCTCAACCTCAGGCTCGCGCACAAGCGGCCGGCCGCCCATGGCGTTTACGCGGTCAAGGTGCACGGGCTCGCCGACGACGCGCGGCCCGGCGTCGCCAGCATCGGCCTGCGTCCGACCGTAGACGACACGGGCCGCTGGCTGCTCGAAGTGCATCTGTTCGATTTTGCACAGCAGGTCTACGGCAAGCTGGTCCGCGTCGAGCTCGTCCACAAGCTGCGCGACGAGACCAAGTACGAATCGCTGCACGCGCTGACCACGGCGATCCGCAACGACACCGCCGCAGCACGGGCGCTGCTCGCACCAGTCGATCCGCCGGCCTGACCTCGTGCGGGCGCCGCGCCGCAATCGTGGCGCGCTGTCCGTAAACTGCGCGCTTTTCGACCGACCTTGAAGAGCCCGAGGGGGCCAAGGAGCATGCAATGGCTGACGCCGACAAGTCGTCCAAGGGCAAGCCGCCCGCCGATCCCGCCACGAAGAAATACCCACTCAACCTGCCCGACACGCCGTTCCCGATGCGGGGCGACCTGCCGAAGCGGGAGCCGCAATGGGTGGCCGACTGGGACAAGCGCGACGTCTACGGCGCGATCCGCGCCGCGCGCAAGGGCGCCCCGCGGTTCGTCCTGCACGACGGGCCGCCGTACGCCAACAGCGAGATCCACCTCGGCACGGCGGTCAACAAGATCCTGAAGGACATCGTCGTCAAGACGCGTTCGATGGCCGGCTTCGACGCCGTGTACGTGCCCGGCTGGGACTGCCACGGCATGCCGATCGAGATCTTCATCGAGAAGAAGTTCGGCAAGCACCTGCCACGTGCCGAGGTGCAGGCCAAGGCGCGCGCGCACGCCACCGAGCAGATCGCGATCCAGATGAAGGGCTTCAAGCGGCTCGGCGTGCTCGGCGACTGGGGCAACCCGTACAAGACGATGACCTTCAAGGCCGAGGCCGACGAGATCCGCACGCTGGGCCGCATGATGGAGCGCGGCTTCGTCTACCGCGGCCTGAAGCCGGTGAACTGGTGCTTCGACTGCAACTCGGCGCTGGCCGAGGCCGAGGTCGAGTACATCGACAAGAAGACGCCGGCAATCGACGTCGCCTTTGCGCTCGCCAGCGACGAACAGGCCCGTGTCGCCGCTGCGTTCGGCGTCGCGGCGCTCGGCAAGCCGACCTTCACGGCGATCTGGACCACCACGCCATGGACGATCCCGGCCAACCAGGCGCTGAACTTCCATCCGGAGTTCACCTATGCGCTGGTCGACTGCGGCGACCGGCTGCTGATCCTGGCCGACTCGCTGGTCGACGCCTGCCTGCAGCGCTACGGCCTGAAGGGGCGGGTCACCGCCACGTGCGTCGGCGAGAAGCTGGAAAAAGTGCGCTTCCGCCATCCGCTGGCCGCGCTCGACAAGGGCTACGAGCGCGACTCGCCGGTCTACCTCGGCACCTACGTCACGGCGGACGCCGGCACCGGCATCGTCCATTCGTCGCCGGCCTACGGCGTCGAGGACTTCGACTCCTGCAAGTCCTACGGCATGGCCGACGACGAGATCCTCAACCCGGTGCAGGGCGACGGCGCCTACGCGGCGGACTTCCCGCTGTTCGGTGGCCAGAGGATCTGGGATGCGAACCCGAAGATCGTCGATGCGCTGCGCGTGGCCGGCAGCCTGCTGCACGCCGAGCAGCAGAGCCACAGCTACATGCACTGCTGGCGACACAAGACGCCGCTCATCTACCGCGCCGCTTCGCAGTGGTTCGTGCGCATGGACGGCGCCACCCGCGAAACCGCCGGCGTGATGCAGACGGAAACCGCCGGCGAAACACTGCGACAGACGGCGCTGCATGCGATCGAGGCGACGACCTTCTATCCGTCGTGGGGCAAGGCGCGGCTGCACGGCATGATCGCCAACCGGCCCGACTGGTGCATTTCGCGGCAGCGCAACTGGGGCGTGCCGCTGCCGTACTTCACCCACAAGGCGAGCGGCGAGCTGCACCCGCGCACGCTCGAACTGCTCGAACTTGCCGCGCAGAAAGTCGAACAGGGAGGCGTCGAGGCGTGGAGCCGCGCCGCCGTCGCCGACTTCCTGCCCCCTGAGGAGGCCGCCGGCTACGACAAGGTCAACGACATCCTCGACGTGTGGTTCGACTCCGGCTCCACCCATCGCACGGTGATGCGCGGTTCGCACGCCGCCGAACTGGCCTACCCGGCCGACCTCTATCTCGAAGGTTCGGA
This sequence comes from uncultured beta proteobacterium, assembly GCA_963847675.1. Lineage (GTDB taxonomy): Bacteria > Pseudomonadota > Gammaproteobacteria > Burkholderiales > Burkholderiaceae_F > JADJWR01. Next base: position 45,857 of record CAWKAP010000005.1, on the reverse strand, counting down.
CCAGCACCGCGGCTGGTTTCACTCATCGCTGCTGATCGGCGCGGCGATCGACGGCCGCGCGCCGTACAAGGGCCTGCTCACGCACGGCTTCGTGGTCGACGCCCAGGGCCGCAAGATGAGCAAGTCGCTCGGCAACGGCATCGACCCGGTCGAACTGGCGCAGAAGATGGGTGCCGAGATCATGCGGTTGTGGGTCGCCGCGACCGACTACTCCGGCGAAATGTCGATCGGCGAGGAGATTCTCAAGCGCGTCGTCGAAAGCTACCGGCGCATCCGCAACACACTGCGCTTCCTGCTCGCCAACACCAGCGACTTCGACATCACCCGGCACGCCGTGGCGGTGGACACGCTGCTCGAAATCGACCGCTATGCCCTTGCTCTCACCGCGCAGATGCAGGCGGACGTGCTCGACTCCTGCCAGCGCTACGAGTTCCACCCGGTGATCGCCCGGCTGCAGACCTTCTGCTCGGAGGACCTCGGCGCCTTCTATCTCGACATCCTCAAGGACCGCCTGTACACGACCGCCGCCGATTCGCCCGCGCGGCGTTCCGCGCAGACCGCGCTCTGGCACGTGACGTCCAGCCTGCTGCGCATCATGGCGCCGTTCCTGAGCTTCACCGCCGAGGAGGCATTCGCCGTGTTCTCGCCGAACGCGGCCGGAACGATCTTCACCGAGGTCTATCACGAGCTGCCGGGGGTGGCCGGCCACGAGGCGCTGCTCGCCAAGTGGGCACGGATCCGCGCCGTGCGCGCCGACGTGCTGCGCGCGATCGAGGCGCAGCGCGAGGCGGGAAAGATCGGCTCTTCGCTGCAGGCCGAACTCGACCTGAGCCTGGCGGGCGACCAGCACGCGCTGCTGGCGACGCTCGGCGACGACCTGCGCTTCGTGATGATCACGAGCCGCGCGACACTGTGCCAGGCCGCAACGGAATCCGACGAGAAGGTCGTCGTATCGGCTTCGCCGCACAGGAAGTGCGACCGCTGCTGGCACTGGCGCGCCGACGTCGGCGGCACCGGCGACCATCCGACGCTGTGCGGCCGCTGCGTCGATAACCTGTTCGGCGCCGGCGAGGCCAGGACCGTTGCCTGATGGCCTTCGTTTCGAGAAAGAACTGGCTGCAGAAACTGGCGCCCTGGCTGGGTCTGGCCGCGGCGATCGTTGCACTCGACCAGTCGACCAAGACCGTCATCGAGCGCCTGTTCGACTACGGCGACGTGCACCCGGTCACCGGCTTCTTCAACCTCGTGCTGACCTACAACAGAGGCGCGGCCTTCTCCTTCCTCGCCGGCGCCTCCGGATGGCAGAAGCAGTTCCTGACGGTGATCGGCATCGTCGCCTCGCTGTTCATCCTCTTTCTGCTGGCGCGGCATGGCACGCAACGGTTGTTCTCTCTCGCCCTGTCGCTGATCCTCGGCGGGGCGATCGGCAACGTGATCGACCGCCTGGTCCACGGCCACGTCATCGACTTCCTGGACTTCCACTACGCCGGCTGGCACTGGCCGGCGTTCAACGTGGCCGACGCGGCGATCGTCTGCGGCGCCGCGCTGCTCATCGTCGACGAATTGCTGCGGGTGCGCCGTTCCAGGTAGCCGTGACCGGCCCGCACACCGTCTGGGACTACTGCGGCCTGGTCGCCGCGGCCTACGACGAATTCTTCGGCAGCGAACCGTTCCGGGACCAGCCGTTCTTCGACGAGCGCATCCGTGCCAATGGCGGGCGGGCGCTCGAAGTCGCCTGCGGCACCGGACGGCTGCTGGTGCCGCTGCTGCGCGACGGGCTCGAGGTCGAAGGGCTGGACACATCGACCGACATGCTCGCCATTCTGCGAGGGAAGGCGCAGCGTCTCGGGCTGACACCGGTGCTGCATTCGGCGCCGATGCAGTCGTTCGACCTGCCTTCGCGCTATCGCACGGTGTTCGTGCCCGCCGGCACCTTCATGATCCTCGTTCACGACGAAGAGATCCGATCGACGCTCGCATGCTGCCGGCGCGCGCTGGAACCCGGCGGCGAACTGCTGGTCCCGCTCGACGACCGCGAGCCGGCGCTCGGCGAACGCAGGCGGACTGGCGCGAACGGCGCAACGTGCATGTGACTACATATGACGCCCAGCTGCGCATCCTGGAGCGCCAGAGCTACGACCCGTCGACCCGCCTGACGACATGGCACCTGCGCTACGAAGTCGACCGGCCCGGCCAGCCGCAGCAGGTCTTTCATCGCGAACATCTGCTGCGCCATCACACCACCGCGGAGTTCATCGCCTTGCTGTCACAAGCCGGCTTCGAGGGGATCTCGATGCGCCGTGGATATACTGGCCCCGCATCGGCTGATCATTCGGACGACCGCATCTTCTCCGCACGCCGACCCAACCACTGACAGAGCAGCAGCTCATGGACCTCGCCGGCAAGCGCATCGTCCTCGGCATGACCGGCGGCATCGCCGCCTACAAGGTTTGTGAACTGGTGCGCCGCCTGCAGGACGAAGGCGCGACCGTGCGCGTCGTGATGACACGGTCGGCACAGGAATTCGTCACCGCGACCACCATGCAGGCGCTCAGCGGCCAGCCGGTCGCGACCGACCCATGGGGCGCACCGGGAAGCGCGACCGTGGCCAATGCGATGCCGCACATCGAACTGTCCCGTGATGCCGACGCCCTGCTGGTCGCGCCATGCACGGCCAATTTCATTGCCAAGCTCGCCCACGGCCTGGCCGACGATCTGCTGTCGGCGCTCGCGCTGGCGCGACGCACCGCGCCGCCCTGCCCGCTGCTGGTCGCACCGGCCATGAACGTCGAGATGTGGAACCATCCGGCCACGCAGCGCAACGTGGCGACGATCCGGGCGGACGGCACCGAATTGCTCGGCCCGGCCAGCGGCAGCCAGGCCTGCGGCGAAAGCGGCGCAGGCCGCATGCTCGAGCCGCACGAACTGCTGGAAGACCTGATCGCGTTCTTCCAGCCGAAGCTCCTGGCCGGCCGGCGGGTGCTGATTACTGCCGGCCCGACTTTCGAACCGATCGACCCCGTGCGCGGGATCACCAACCTGTCCTCCGGCAAGATGGGTTTTGCGCTGGCGCGCGCCGCGCGTGAAGCGGGCGCCAAGGTGACGCTGGTCGCGGGACCCGGCAGCCAGCCAACCCCGCGCGGCGTACGCCGGATTGACGTTCTGACCGCGCGCGAGATGTTCGACGCGGTGATGGGCTACGCCAATCGGGCCGACGCGTTCGTCGCCGTGGCGGCGGTGGCCGACTGGCGGGTCGCCAATTCGAGCGCGCAGAAGCTGAAGAAGAGCGCGCAGGCCACACCGCCGCCGCTGCAGTTCGAGGCCAACCCCGACATCCTCGCCACCGTCGCCGCGACGCCGGGCGCGCCGCTGTGCGTCGGCTTCGCCGCGGAAAGCGAAAACGTCGTCGCCAACGCGCAGGCCAAGCGCAGCGCCAAGGGCGTCGCGATGATCATCGCCAACCTGGCGCAGGACGCGCTGGGCAGCGACGACGCCGAGCTTCACCTGGTCGACGCCGACGCAGTCCGCACCCTGCCGCGCGCGCCGAAGCTGCCGCAGGCGCGCGAGATCGTCGCCGCCATCGCGCAGCGCCTCGGCTGACGATGACGACGCTCGATTACAACGAGCCTCCGAACGGCGATTTCGTCGCCTTTGTCGAGAAAATCGAGCGCGAGCAGCTGGCGCGCGCAATGCAGCCGCACACGCCGCTTCACCTGGACGTGGCCGGCAAGGGCGGCGAGAACGCGGACGACGGCAAGGCCCGCGCGCTGACCACGCCCGAGGCGCAGCGCGTACTGCAGATGCTGAAAGCCCAGGCCGCAGACCGTGCAGTCGCGCCGCGCGGGGCTCTGATCGGTGCCTTTCTCGGGGCGGCACTGGTCGCTTTCGGACTGCTCGCCGAAGGCGGCATCGTCCTCGTGCTGGTCGGCGCGGTACTGCTCTGGCACAACCTGCGCAAGCTGCGTCGCGGCACCGCTTCAGCAACCGCATCGCCTGGGCGACAGGTCGACGCCGTGTTCGGGCGGACGACACCGGGCGCGGCACGCAGGCGCAACGGATGAAGGTCGACGTCAGGATCCTCGACCCAAGGTTGCACGACAGCCTGCCGCACTACGCGACCGAAGGCAGCGCAGGACTCGACCTGCGCGCGTGCATCGACGGGCCCCTCGTCCTGGGCCCGGGGGAAACGCAACTGATCCCCACCGGGATCGCCATTCATCTCGAGGACGCCGGCTACGCCGCATTGCTGCTGCCGCGATCGGGGCTCGGCCACAAGCACGGCATCGTGCTGGGGAACCTGGTCGGCCTGATCGACTCCGATTACCAGGGACCGGTCATGGTTTCCTGCTGGAATCGCGGCCGCGATCCCTTCACGGTGCAGCCGCTCGAACGCATCGCGCAGATGGTGATCGTGCCGATCGTGCAGGCGCGCCTCAATATCGTCGAAGAATTCGCCGCGAGCACGCGCGGCAGCGGCGGGTTTGGCAGCACTGGGCAGCGCTGAGCACGCCCGGCACAGGCACTCTCTCGACCCCACTGCAGCGTCTCGTAATCGCTTGACGCCCGTCACGCGCCTGACACTGTAGCCGCCTATACTGCAGTGCAGCATCAACTGCTCGGTGCAATGGCCACTGGGTAGCGGCCATTGCAGAGCGTCAATGAAGAACGAGACGCGCGCAAAGATGACGCCGGTGGCCAGGACGTCCACGAAGGTGGCCGTGGCACGCAGCGAACGCCTGCAGCCCGTAACAGCGGTGATCGCCTGTGAACGGCCGCAGCGAGGGGACGTGATGCAGACGAAGCTGACGCGCATCGGCGCTGTGCCCGGCACCGGGCGGAAACGCGAGACGCCGTCTTGCCGTCGCGTCGCGCGCAAGGTCTTCGGCAAGGGAGCACGCAGGTGAACGAGAGAAAGGTTCAGTCGTTCGAGAACACGACCTACGACGAACTGAGGCCCGGCGCCAGCGCGACGTTCAGCCGCCGCATCAGCGCCCCCGAGGTCGAGGCACTGGCGTTGGTCGGCGGCGACGTCGACTCGTTCCAGCTCGATGCCGACGGCGACGGGCGGCCCGATGCCGTCGTGGCCAAGGCGGTCGGCGGCGAGGCCATCATCTCCGGGCTGTTGAGCCGCCGGCTGCCTGGACCGGGCACGACCGTGCTGGAGCAGCAGTTGCGTTTCGATGGTGTGATCGCTGCCGGAGACGAACTGACCGGCACGGTCACCGTGCGGGAGAAGCTTCCCGATTCGCACGTCGTGTTCGACTGCTCGGTGCGGCGCGGCGGGCAGGTACTTGTCGACGGCCGCGTGCTGGTGCGGGCGCCCTCCGAGCGGATCCGCTACTCCGAGATTGCCACCCCGGAGATGATTCTTCGCCACAACGACGCCTTCGGCAGGTTGTTGCAGCGCTGCCGTGGCATGGCGCCGGTGCGCTGCGCGGTGGTGCATCCGTGCGACCGCGATTCGCTGCTTGGGCCGCTGGAAGCGGCTCGGCGCGGCCTGATCACGCCGGTGCTGGTCGGCCCGGAAGCAAAGATCCGCGCGGTGGCGCAGGCGGAAGGGGTCGACCTGTCCGGTTACGAGATCGTCGACACCGAGCACAGCCATGCGGCGGCCATCCAGGCGGTGGCGCTGGCGCGCGAAGGCAAGGTCGAGGCGCTGATGAAGGGCAGCCTGCACACCGACGAACTGATGGCCGCGGTCGTACCGTCGGCAACCGGGTTGCGGACCGCGCGCCGCATCAGCCACGTCTTCGTGCTCGACGTGCCCACCTACCCGCGGCCGCTGATGGTGACCGATGCGGCAATCAACATCCAGCCGACGCTGAAGGACAAGGTCGACATCGCGCAGAACGCGATCGACCTCGCGCACGTGCTCGGGGTGGCGCAGCCGAAGGTCGCCATCCTGGCGGCGGTCGAGACGGTAAGCGCCGACATGCCTTCTACGCTCGATGCGGCTGCGCTGTGCAAGATGGCCGATCGCGGCCAGATCACGGGCGGGCTGCTCGATGGACCGCTCGCCTTCGACAATGCGATCAGCCCGGAGGCGGCCAAGACCAAGAAGATCGACTCGCCGGTGGCCGGGCAGGCCGACATCCTGCTGGTGCCCGATCTGGAGGCAGGCAACATGCTCGCCAAGCAGCTTCAGTACCTGGCCGGTGCCGACAGCGCAGGCATCGTGCTCGGCACGCGCGTCCCGATCGTGCTGACCAGCCGCGCCGACAACGTGCGGACGCGACTGGCCTCCACGGCCGTGATGGCGCTCGTCGCGCATGCGAAGCGCGCTGCGCAGGCAAAGGTGTAAGCGAAGCGAGGCGACCGCCGTGCCCGCCGCGATTGCCGTTATCAACGCCGGATCGTCGAGCGTCAAGTTCTCGGTCTTCGTCGAAGCCGGCGCCGAACTGCGCCTGCAGGTGCGTGGCCAGATCGAGGGGCTGTTCACGGCGCCCCGCTTCAGTGCCAGGAACGCCGACGGGTCGGTGCTGGCCGAGCGGGACTGGAACGAAGGCACGAAGGTCGGCCACGACGGCGCACTCGACCACCTGATCGGCTTCCTGCGCGAGAGGCAGGGCTCGATGACGCTGGCAGGGGTGGGCCACCGTGTCGTGCACGGCGGCATGGAGTACTCGAAGCCGGTGCGTGTCGATGCGCAGGTTCTGGCCGCGCTGGACAAGTACGTGCCACTGGCGCCACTGCACCAGCCGCACAACCTGGCGCCGATCCGGCGCCTGCTCGAGCGCTCGCCCGATCTGCCGCAGGTCGCCTGCTTCGACACGGCGTTCCATCGCAGCAACGCGGATCTGGTCCAGATGTTCGGCCTGCCCTACGCGATGTTCGAGGAAGGCGTGCGACGGTACGGTTTCCACGGCCTGTCGTACGAGTACATCGCCTCGGTGCTGCCGCGATACTCGGCGCAGGCCGCCGACGGCCGAACGATCGTGCTGCACCTCGGCAACGGCGCCAGCATGTGCGCGCTGGATCAGGGCCGGAGCGTGGCGAGCACGATGGGGTTCACGGCCGTCGACGGGCTGATGATGGGCACGCGAACCGGCAACCTCGACCCGGGCGTCGTGCTGTACCTGATGGACCAGCGCGGCATGGAGGTACGTGCCATCGAGAACCTGCTTTACAGCCAGTCCGGCCTGCTCGGCGTCTCCGGAATTTCCAGCGACATGCGCGCGTTGCTCGAAAGCCCCGCGCCGCGCGCGAAGCTCGCCATCGACCTGTACTGCTACCGGATCCGGCGTGAGCTGGGCTCTCTGGTTGCGGCCCTGGGCGGCGTGGACGCTCTGGTCTTCACGGCGGGCGTCGGCGAGAACTCGGCCGCCGTCCGCGCCCGCGTGCTCGACGATGCGGCCTGGCTCGGCATCGAGCGAGACGCTGCCGCCAACGACGCGGGAGGGCCGCGGCTGACGACGACGAATTCGCGCGTGCTCGCATTGGCGCTGCCGACCGACGAAGAACTGATGATCGCGGCGCACACGCGCGACATCGTCCGGGCGGCTTGATCGGGCCGACGACTCGCGTGGACGGCCGCGTGAGTATCATCGACTGATCCCGCCCCGCTTTGCTCGAGGAAATGCAACATGGCCAATCTCTGGCTCACCAACCTGCCTGCCGATGTCACCGACGATGAGATCTCCGGCTGGCTGGAGAAGCACGGGTTTCCCCTCTGCGACGAGATCATGCGCGTGCCCGGCGACGGCACGCGGCCGGGCGCAGTCGTTGCATTCAACGATGTGAACGAAGAGACGCTGCGCCGACTGCAGCCGCGCATCAATGGCGTCTTCGTTCGCGGCAAGACGCTCAGCGCGCAAGTCGCCCCGCCGCCGCGGCCGGAACCCGGGAAGCCGGGATAGGCCATGGGCCTGTTCGACCGGCTGTTCGGCCGCCAGCCGACCGCGGGCAGCGATCCGCTGCTCGGCAAGGCGCTCGACCGCACCGTCGAAGTGGTCGAACCGAAACTCGCGTTGGTGCGTGACTGGCGCAACCGGCTGGCTCCGGGGGTGACCGTGGCGATCGAAGTCGCGCGCGCCGGCGCCCAGTGCCTGCAGCAGGTGCACGACCTTGCCACGAAGAACTGGGCCAGCGATCCGCTGCTGCGCGCCGTGTTCGCGAAGGCCGACAGCATCACCGAGGTGCTGGCCCGCATGCGCGAGTTGCAGCGCTTCTTCCGCTCGCCCGGCGCCGGCGACGAGGCTTATGCCGTGCTCAGCATGGCCTTCGCCACGCGCAAGGTGCTGGGCGCGGGCCTCGTCGGCGATCAGGTCCGTCACGAGGTCGAACGCACGCAGGCCAATTTCGGCGACCATCGCATCCGCATCGTCGCCCCCGGCGCCGACGAACTGCGGCAGGCGGCTGGGGTGCAGATCTTCAACGAACTGCTGCTTAGTGCAACGCGCGCACTGGCGAGTGCCGACGAGCGCCGCAAGGAGCTGAACGTAGAGCGCGCGATGCTGCAGGCGCGGCTGCGCATGCTGGAGCAGAACGAAGGCGCACTGCTCACCGACGACGGAGCCGACCGCAAGGGCGCCGCCGATCCGCTCACCGAGCGCGCCGAGCTGCAGCGCCGGCTCGACGAAATGAACGCCGCGATGGGCCAGTACGGCGGCGGCACCGAAGGACTGGACCGGCAGCTCGACATCGTGCGCGACACGCTGCGGTCGGCGCGCGAGCTTCTGCGCATCGACCTGCGCCGGCTGAGCGTGGACTCGATGAACAACGTGCTCGACGATGCGGAGGCGGGCGGCACGCCGATTGAATTCATCCACGTCCAGGCGCCCCAAATCAGCCGCGCTGTTGCCGCGGTCCGCGTACAGCGGGCCGATATGCCCGCCGGGGGCCTGTCGATCGCGGCGGTCGAACGGACGCTTTGAGACTGCGACGCAGCCTCGCATCGACCTGCAGGGGCTGATGCTGCGGGCCTCGGCGCGCATCGTGCTGCGCCTGATCGGCTGGCGTGTCGAGTACGTCGAGCCCCCGGGGCCACGCGGCATCATCATCGTCTATCCGCACACCTCGAACTGGGACTTCGTGATCGGCCTGCTCGCCAAATGGGCGATCGGCCTGCCGTTGCGCTTCGTCGGCAAGGAGTCGCTGTTCCGCGGCTTCACGGGCGCCACGCTCGGCCGACTGATGCGGCTATGGGGCGGCCGTCCGGTCGATCGTCACCATGCCTGCGGCGCGGTCGAGCAACTGGCCGAGCTGATGCGCAGCGAGCCGTGGTTCTGGCTGGCCCTGTCGCCGGAAGGCACGCGCAGGTTCCAGTATCACCTCCGCTCCGGCTTCTATCACCTGGCGCTGGCGACGCAGGTACCGGTCGGCCTGGCCTTCATCGACTACGGCCGCAAGTCGGTCGGCGTGCGCGACTACGTGCACATGAGCGGCGACGTCGAGACGGATCTCCAACTGCTGCGCAGCTATTACGCCGACACGCAGGGACTGCATCCGCGACAGGCGGCGACCATTAACTTTCGCGCCGCGGCGACCGGGGACGACCGGTGAACCGTCGGGCGCTGCCGAGTGCGCCGTTCCCCGCCCTCGCTGGAGCGGCTGCGGCAATCGCCGGTTTCAGGCCGGGGTAGAAGCAACACGGCGGCGATGGCCGCCGCCGTGCTGCGTGAGGACTGCCGATCGGCGGCCGCCCGGAATGTCACCCTGCTCAGGTCAGCATGTCGGACCAGACCGTCTGCGCCCAGCCCCACGCATACTGCCCCTCGATCGACCACTGCGCGCGGTCCTGGCCGGAGACGCCGCCAGAGCCTGCCACGGTGACCATCGTCTTCTTGCCCGCGTCCCAATGATGAACGCTGGCCACGTGGATGGCGCTCTTGTCGTCGACGAAGCTGTAGCAGGTGTTGGCCATCATCGGCGGGCTGGGCATGCGGCCGTTCATCAGTTCGACGATCGCCGCGGCGGCTGCCTTGCCGTGCTGGTTGGCCATGTGACCCGACTTGGGCATGCCCGGCGCCGACAGCGTGGCGTCACCCAGCACATGCACACCGGGAGCCTTGATCGACTCCAGCGACATCCAGTTCACCTCGCACCAGCGGTCGTTCGCCGTGATCAACCCGGCGTCGCGGGCGAGGTTGCCGGCACGCTGCGGCGGGATGAAATTCAGCACGTCGCCCTTGATCCGGTCGCCCAGGTTGGAGACGAAGGTCTTGCCCCTGACGTCGACCTCGTTGATCGCCATGTTCGGCTGGTACTCGACGATGCCGGCGTAGTCCTCCTTCCATACGCGGGTGAACAGCGGCCCTTTCGACGTCACCTGCGGGTTGGCGTCGAGCACCAGCAGCTTGCTCTTCGGCTTGCGCGTCTTCAGGTGAAACGCGATCTGGCAGGTGCGCTCGTACGGGCCCGGCGGGCAACGATACGGCGCCAGCGGAACGCTCAGCACAACGGTTCCGCCGTCGGGCATCGCCTCGAGCTGGCGGCGCAGCAGCACGGTCTGCGGCCCCGCCTTCCAGGCGTGCGGAATCGTCTCCGCGTCCGCCGCGGTCATGCCCTTGACGCGCTCGTACATGAACTCGATGCCCGGCGAGACCACCAGCCGGTCGTAGGGCAGCGTCGCCCCCGAGGCGAGGCGGACCTGCTTCTTTTCGGCGTCGATCGTCGCGACCGTGTCGTGTACGACGTTGACGCCACGTTTGCGCAGGCCGTCATAGCTCGTCGTCAGCTGCTCGATCGTGCGGTTGCCGCCGAGCACCAGGTTCGACATCGGGCAGGACACGAAACTCCGGCTCGGCTCGACCAGCGTCACTTCGATGGCGCCGTCGGACCACATCCGGAGGTACTTCGCCGCCGTCGCCCCGCCCCAGCCGCCGCCAATCACCACGACCTTGCCCTTGGCGCCGCCCGTGCTCGCGCACGCGCCCAGCGCACCGACCGCCACGCCGGCCGTGGCCAGTTTCAACACTTCGCGTCGGGAGAACATGTGAGTTGTCATTGCCCGTCTCCTCGTTCATTGACCCATGGACTGGCGAGCGATCTGCTCGGCGATCGCGTCGATCTGCTCATCGCTGTAGCCCTTGGCGAGATGGTGCATCAGCGTTGCCGCCCGCTTGCCGTCGCGAAACTCGCGCACACGCGCCGCGATCTGCTCCTTCTTCTGGCCGGCAAGGCTCGGCATCCCGCCGCGAGCCACCCCGTTGGTGCCATGGCAGTTGGCACAGTTGGCCGCGATGTAGCGCGCCGAGTTCGCGTCGACCTGCGCCGATGCCGGCGCGAGGATCAACGCCGACGCTGCCAGGCCGGCCGCCGCGCCGGCGATAACAAATTTCGGTATCACGTGAAGTCTCCTTGTGTTGTTCGGGAAGGCAAAAAAAAGCCCGCGGACACGTGCCGCGAGCCTAGTTTCTACCCATTCCGCGAGTGCTGTCCACGCCGCCATTGCGGCTGACAGACGTCGATCCGCAACAACGCCAGGACCGGAACTACTCAGACAGCACCGTCTCGTCCTGCGGCGCGGGCGGCGCATCGCCGCTCGCTTCGCCGGGAAACTCGAGCACGACCTGCCCCTCATCGTCGACGTCGACGCTGACCTTGCCGCCCCCGACCAGACGGCCGAAGAGCAGTTCGTCGGCCAGCGCCTTGCGAATCGTGTCCTGGATCAGCCGCGCCATCGGCCGCGCGCCCATTACCGGATCGAACCCCTTCTTGGCGAGGTGCTTGCGCAGTGCGTCGGAGAACCGAATGTCGACCTTCTTCTCGTGCAGCTGGTCCTCGAGCTGCATCAGGAACTTGTCCACCACGCGCAGGATGATCTCCTCGTCGAGCGCACGGAAGCTGATGATCGCGTCGAGCCGGTTGCGGAACTCGGGCGTGAACATCCGCTTGATGTCGGCCATCTCGTCGCCGGCCTCGCGCGCGTTGGTGAATCCGATCGAACGGCGCTGCAGCATCTCGGCACCGGCGTTGGTGGTCATCACGATGATCACGTTGCGGAAGTCTGCCTTGCGGCCGTTGTTGTCGGTCAGGGTGCCGTGATCCATCACCTGCAGCAGGATGTTGAAGATGTCCGGGTGCGCCTTCTCGATCTCGTCCATCAGCAGCACCGCGTGCGGCTTCTTGCTGATTGCCTCCGTCAGAAGTCCGCCCTGATCGAAGCCGACGTACCCGGGTGGCGCGCCGATCAGCCGGCTCACCGCGTGCCGCTCCATGTATTCCGACATGTCGAAGCGGATCAGCTCGATGCCCATCGTGAAGGCGAGCTGCTTGGCCACCTCGGTCTTGCCCACCCCGGTCGGTCCGGAAAAAAGGAACGCACCGATCGGCTTGTCGGGCTTGCCCAGGCCGGAACGCGCCATCTTGATCGCCGCCGACAGCGCCTCGATCGCCGGGTCCTGCCCGAACACGACGTTCTTCAGGTTGCGCTCGAGGTTCTTCAACTGTGTGCGGTCGTCCGATGACACCGTCTGCGGCGGGATGCGCGCGATCTTGGCGATGATGTCCTCGACCTCGTTCTTGCCGATCGTCTTCTTGCGCCGAGACACCGGCAGGATGCGCTGCGCGGCGCCGGCCTCGTCGATCACGTCGATCGCCTTGTCGGGCAGGTGCCGGTCATTGATGAAGCGCGCCGACAGTTCGGCAGCGGCCTGGATCGCGCTCGACGAGTAGCGCACGCCATGGTGCTCCTCGAAGCGCGACTTCAGGCCCTTGAGGATCTCGATCGTCTGCTGCACCGTCGGCTCGTTGACGTCGATCTTCTGGAAGCGGCGCGACAGCGCGTGGTCCTTCTCGAAGATGCCGCGGTACTCGTTGTAGGTCGTGGCGCCGATGCACTTGAGCTGCCCGCTCGCCAACGCCGGCTTGAGCAGGTTCGACGCGTCGAGCGTGCCGCCCGAGGCCGAGCCGGCGCCGATCAGCGTGTGGATTTCGTCGATGAACAGGATCGCGTTCGGATTGGACTTCAGCTGCTTGAGCACCGCTTTCAGCCGCTGCTCGAAGTCGCCGCGGTACTTGGTGCCGGCCAGCAGCGCGCCCATGTCGAGCGAGTAGACGCTCGACTGCTCGAGGATCTCCGGCACGTCGCCCTTGACCACGCGCCAGGCAAGGCCTTCGGCGATCGCGGTCTTGCCGACGCCGGCCTCGCCGACCAGCAGCGGATTGTTCTTGCGCCGCCGGCACAGCACCTGGATCACGCGCTCGACCTCGGGCTCGCGCCCGATCAGCGGATCGATCTTGCCGTCCTTGGCCATCTGGTTGAGGTTGACCGTGTACTGCTCGAGCGGCGAGGCCTGCGCCTCGCGGCCCTCGGCCTGCTCCTCTTCCTTTTCGCCTTCCTTGGCCTTGGCCTTTTCCTCGCCCTGCGGCGACTTGGTGATGCCGTGCGAGATGAAGTTGACGACGTCCAGCCTGGTGACGCCCTGCTGATGCAGGTAGTAGACGGCGTGCGAGTCCTTCTCGCCGAAGATCGCGACCAGCACGTTGGCTCCGGTGACTTCCTTCTTGCCGTTGCTGGTCGACTGCACGTGCATGATCGCGCGCTGGATCACCCGCTGGAAGCCGAGCGTCGGCTGCGTGTCGGCTTCGGAGCTGGGCGGAAGCGTCGGCGTGTTGTCGGCGATGAAGTTCTGCAGGCTCTTGCGCAGGTCCTCGATGTTGCAGGCGCAGGCGCGCAGCACTTCGGCCGCCGACGGGTTGTCGAGCAGCGCCAGCAGCAGGTGTTCGACGGTGATGAATTCGTGTCGCGCCTGCCGGGCCTCGACGAAGGCCATGTGCAAGCTGACTTCTAGTTCCTGCGCGATCATGCTTCCTCCATCACGCACTGCAGCGGGTGCTGGTGCTGCCGCGAATAACTGCAAACCTGCTCGACCTTCGACGCGGCCACGTCCCGCGGATAGACCCCGCACACGCCTCGGCCCTCGTGGTGCACCTTGAGCATGATCTGGGTTGCCTGCTCCCTGCCCTTGCCGAAGAACTTCTGCAGCACGCCCACCACGAACTCCATCGGCGTGAAATCGTCATTGAGCAGAACAACCTGGAACATCGGCGGCGGCTTGACGCGAGAAGCCTGCTTCTCGGTAACCGTGCCTTCGTCGAACCGCTCGCTCATATCCGCATTCTAGATAGCGTCCCGTCCGCAATGCCGCACTCGATCGCGTCACCATAATAAGTGAACTGGGCGCTGCAGCGATTCCGCGCACTTGCCAGACCGCGCTTCCGCCGCCGGGTTCCCTTGCTTCATAGCGCCGTGCCGAGACGCACGCGGTGCCGGACCGCCGAACGGCCGCCTCCGGCACCGGAAATGGGGGCGCCACGCTTCCGATTTCGGCACGGGGACGACCCGGCGTGCTGCCCCGGACCTTGACGCCGCCCGGCCTTGTTGGAATATTCCGGCATTCGCCCGGGTGCAGGGGATCCGGCAGGAGGGGCGGATGACGGCGCCCGCGCAGCAGAAGGAGTGGCGCCGCCGGGAGGGGGGTCGACACCGGCACTGCGGTTTTCGTGCAATCCGGCGGGGCGCCTCAGAGTCACGTAGCAGCGAAGGAAGCAAAATGGCCACAGGCACTGTGAAATGGTTTAACGACGCCAAGGGATACGGCTTCATCACCCCCGACGAGGGAGGCGAAGACCTGTTCGCGCACTTTTCCGCCATCCAGATGAATGGCTTCAAGACCCTCAAGGAAGGGCAGAAGGTCGTCTTCGAAGTCGTGACGGGCCCGAAGGGCAAGCAGGCGTCGAACATCACCCAGGGCGGCAGTTGACCCGCTGCGATGGCCCAGCAAAAAACCCCGCCTGAGCGGGGTTTTTTGTTGCCACGGCGGCGCCGCTCACATGTGGCTGATCATCGCCTGGCCGAAGGCCGAGCAGGACAACTGGGTGGAGCCCGGCATCAGGCGCGCGAAGTCATAGGTGACCGTTTTGGCCAGGATCGCCTTTTCCATCGACGAGACGATCAGGTCCGCCGCTTCGATCCATCCCATGTGGCGCAGCATCATCTCAGCCGACAGGATCTCGGAGCCCGGATTCACGTAATCCTTGCCGGCGTACTTCGGCGCCGTGCCGTGCGTCGCTTCGAACATGGCCACCGAATCCGACAGGTTCGCGCCCGGCGCAATGCCGATTCCGCCGACCTGCGCCGCCAGCGCGTCCGAGATGTAGTCCCCGTTCAGGTTCATGGTCGCGATCACGTCGTACTCGGCCGGGCGCAGCAGGATCTGCTGCAGGAACGCGTCGGCGATCACGTCCTTGAGCACGATCTCGCCGTGCGCCGCCTTGATCTTCATCCACGGGCCGCCGTCGAGCGGCTCGGCGCCGAACTCCTTCTGCGCCAGCCCGTAGCCCCACCTGGCGAACGCGCCCTCGGTGAACTTCATGATGTTGCCCTTGTGCACGAAGGTCACGCTCTTGCGCTTGTTGTCGATCGCGTACTGGATTGCCTTGCGCACGAGCCGCTCGGTCCCCTCGCGCGAGACGGGCTTGATGCCGATGCCCGACGTGTTCGGAAAGCGGATTTTCCGGACCCCCATCTCGTCCTGCAGGAACTTGATGAGTTTCTTCGCCTTGTCGCTTTCCGCCTCGTACTCGATGCCGGCGTAGATGTCCTCCGAGTTCTCGCGGAAGATCACCATGTCGGTCTTTTCCGGCTCGCGCACCGGGCTGGGCACGCCCTTGAAGTAGCGCACCGGGCGCAGGCAGACGTACAGGTCGAGTTCCTGGCGCAGCGCGACGTTGATCGAGCGGATGCCCCCTCCGACCGGAGTCGTGAGCGGCCCCTTGATCGACACCACGTACTCGCGCAGCGCGGCCAGCGTTTCCTCGGGCAGCCAGACATCCGGCCCATAGACACGGGTCGACTTTTCGCCGGCGAAAAGCTCCATCCAGACGATCTTGCGCTTTCCGCCGTATGCCTTGGCCACGGCAGCGTCGACGACCTTGATCATGACCGGCGTGATGTCGATACCGGTGCCATCGCCTTCGATGTACGGCAAGATCGGCTGGTCCGGCACGCTCAGCGAAAAGTCCTTGTTGACGGTGATCTTCTGCCCTTCGGCGGGCACCTTGATGTGCTGGTACATAGCCTCTCCGCGTTGTTGATTCGTGGTTCTCGCGCTCGTGGCGGAGCGTTTCGTTCCGCCGCTCGCGCTTTCGGGCGGCAGTTTACTCGCCCGCTCCCGCAGGGCCGATCAACACGAGAGGCGCCGGCCGACCGCCAGGCCGCGCCGAACGAAGTGGTAAAAAGCGGCCGGAAACCCGTCGCGTCTTCAACGTCAAACCGCCGATCGGCCTCGCCGATGCGCCTGCTGCTGAAACTGCTTGTCCTTCTCGCCACGACCGCTGGCGTGACGTCGGTTGCGGCACAATCGCCGCACCTGCCGACGGTTCAGCTGACCGCCGGCATCCACCTGATCACCGCCGAAGTCGCCACCAACGACGCCACTCGCGCGCGCGGCCTGATGTTCAGGGCCAGCCTGCCGGCCAACCACGGCATGCTGTTCATCTTCGAAAGCAAGTCGCTGCACTGCATGTGGATGCGCAACACGCTCATTCCGCTGTCGGTCGCCTTCATCGAAGACGACGGGACGATCGTGAACATTCAGGACATGCAGCCTCACGACGAGCGCAGCCATTGCGCGAAGCAGCCGGTCCGCTACGCGCTCGAGATGACCCAGGGCTGGTTTGCGCAGAAGGGACTCGGCGCCGGCTCGAGACTGGGCCGGCTGCCGGCGGCGGCCCGGCAGTAACGACGAAAAAGCCGGCGTTGCCGCCGGCTTGCCGAGGGGGCGACAGCGCGCCGATCAGGCGAAGTTCTTCGCCGCGAAATCCCAGTTGGCGAGCGAGTTCAGGAAGGTCTCGACGAACTTCGGGCGCGCGTTGCGGTAGTCGATGTAGTAGGCGTGCTCCCAGACGTCGATCGTCAGCAATGCCTTGTCGGCGGTCGTCAGCGGCGTTGCCGCGTTGCTCGTGTTGACGATGTCGACCGAGCCGTCGGACTTCTTCACGAGCCAGGTCCAGCCGGAACCGAAGTTGCCGACCGCACTCTTGGTGAAGGCCTCCTTGAAGGCGGCAAACGAACCCCACTTCTTGGCGATCGCCGCGGCGAGCGCCCCCGCGGGCTCGCCGCCGCCACCCGGCTTCATGCTGCTCCAGAAGAACGTGTGGTTCCAGACCTGCGCCGCGTTGTTGAACACGCCGCCCGAGGACTTGCGGACGATGTCCTCCAGGCCGAGCGACTCGAACTCGGTGCCCTTGATCAGGTTGTTGAGGTTGGTTACGTACGCCTGATGATGCTTGCCGTAATGGAACTCGAAGGTCTCCTTCGAGATGTGCGGAGCCAGCGCATCCATTGCGTACGGCAGCGGCGGCAGTGTGTGTTCCATCAGCTTTCCTCCTTCATGCAGTCGAACCGGGATTCTAGCGAGGCGAACCCGTCCCGGCCCGCGCTTCACCCTTCGCCACGCGGGGGCTCGCCTTCTCCGGCCACAGGCTCGGCGGTCAGCACACGCGCGCTGGCACGACCACGCGCGAAACGCAATCCCAGCAGGTCGCCGGCGGCCAGTTGTGCCGCGTCGGTCACCACTCGGCCGTTGGCATCGGCAGCAAGCGCGTAACCGCGCGCAAGCACCGCATGCGGGTCGAGCGCTTCCAATCGTGCAGCCAGCGTTCGCAGCCGCCCTTCGTACCCGTGCAGCAGATGGCGGCCCGCCGCCGACAGCGCTGCGCGGCGACGCTGCGTCAGGTGCTGCGCGACCTCGGTTTTCGGCGCCATGCGCCGGCCGCGGGCAGCCAGATCGTCGCTTCGCCGGCGCAGGCCGACGATCCGGCCCGACAGCGCATGTCCGGTGCGCAGCGTCAGCGCATGCACTCTTTCCGCCAGCGCCTGCAGCGGCGCGCGCGGACTGGCGAGCGCGCGCTGGCTGTAGTCGAGCCGCTGCTGCACCTGTTGCAGCCGGGCCCGCATGATGCGTCGCAACTGCGCGCTTCGATCGTCGACCGCCTGCAGCAGGCTCAGGCGGTCGGGGACGGCCATTTCCGCCGCGGCAGTCGGCGTCGGCGCGCGAACGTCCGCCGCGAAATCGGCGATCGTCACATCGGATTCGTGACCGACGCCAACGACGACCGGCACGGCGCAGGCGCGGATCGCCCGGGCCACTGTTTCCTCGTTGAACGACCATAGATCCTCGATCGACCCGCCGCCGCGCACGAGCAGGACGACGTCCACCTCGGCACGGCGGGAGACCGTCTGCAGCACCGCCGCGATGCGGTCGCCTGCGCCTTCGCCCTGCACCGGCGTTGGATAGACAATCACCGTCGCGTGCGGCGAGCGGCGCGCAAGCGCAGCGAGCACGTCGCGCAGCGCCGCCGCCTGCAGCGAAGTCACCACGCCGATCGCGCGCGGGAACCCCGGCAGCGGTCGCTTCACGTCGAACAGGCCTTCGGCCTGCAGTCGCGTCTTCAGCTGCAGGAAACGCTCATAAAGCTGGCCGAGGCCCGAGCGCCGCAGCGCCTCGACAGTGAGCTGATACTCGCCACGCGCCTCGTACAGCCCGACCTGAGCCAGTACCTCGACCTCGTCGCCCTCCCGCGGCGCGAACCCGGCCAGTACGTTGCGGCCGCGGAACATCGCACAGCGCACCTGGGCCCGGTCGTCCTTCAGCGTGAAGTACCAGTGGCCGCTCGACGCGCGGGTGAAGTTGGCGATTTCGCCGCGAACCCGCACCAGCTGGAAGCTTCGCGCGAGCAGGCCAGCAACGGCGCGGTTAAGCAGCGAAACCGTGATGCTATCCCGCGCCAATGCTAGGTTTTCGTCGGCCGATCCAGATTCCATGCGGCTTTCCGGGCTGTAGCTGTCCACACGGGCGCGTCAATCCTCGCCTCGGCGCCGAGTTGCCCCTGCGCAGTTCGCACCATTAGCCCAAGCTGATGATTTATATGAAGTTCTTCGTCTGCACAGCAGGAGACCACGACAGCCCGGCCCAATACCCATGCGGGTTTTCCGAGAGTCTCCGAGGGTTGTTCACAATGTTTTCCACAGAAAGTGTGCAAAGGCAGGCCTTTCGAGCCAGCCACTACACTGCCGGCTTTGCACTTCGGTTCGAGCGGACCCCGCATCTGACGTGTTTGCGATCGTACAAGCGATCGGCTGGCCAATCTGGCCGCTGATCATCGCCTCCATCGTGGCCCTGGCGCTGATCATCGAGCGCGGCGTTTCTCTGCGGCGGAGGAACATCCTGCCGGCGACGCTGCTCAGGGACGTCCTGTCGCTGCATTCGCGGCGCCAGATCACGCCCGAGGTCATCATCAGGCTGGAGGCAAACTCCCCGCTTGGCCGGGTTCTCGCCGCCGCGCTGCGAAACGTTCGGGCGCCGCGCGCGATCGCCGGCGCCGCGGTGGCCAACACGGGCGGGCACGTTGCGCACGATCTGTCGCGCTACCTTTCGCTGCTCGGCTCGATCGGGTCGATTGCGCCGCTGCTCGGCCTGCTCGGCACCGTGATCGGCATGATCGAGATATTCGCGTCGCAGCAGGCCGGCTCGAACCCGCAGCAGCTGGCGCACGGTATTTCAATCGCCCTGTACTGCACGGCGTTTGGCATCATCGTCGCGGTTCCGGCCGTGATGTTCTACCGCCACTACAAGGCGCGCATCGAGGAATATCTGGTCGCCATGGAAGACCAGGCGCAGCAGCTGCTCGAAGTCCTTTTCGCAGACCGCTACGACGACGCCCCGCGATGAGATTCCGCCGACCCCTCGACGAGGAACCTGAACTGAACCTGGTTCCCCTGATCGATGTGATGCTGATCGTGCTCATCTTTCTGGCGGTCAGCACCACTTACTCGCGCTACAGCGAACTGCGGCTGCATTTGCCGAGCGCGCAGGCCAACCCGACCGATGTGCGCGTCAACGAAATCGTGGTCGGCGTCGGCGCCGACGGGCGCTTCGCGCTGGACCGGATCGTGCTGCCGAACACCGACCCCGAAGCGGTGGCCAAGGCGCTGACGCAGGCGGCCCAGGGCCTGAACGAACCGATGGTGGTCATCCACGCCGACGCGCAGGCCCCGCACCAGGCGGTCGTGAACGTGATGGAGGCAGCAAGACTGGCCGGGCTCTCACGCATCAGCTTCGTCACCGAGCGCACGAATCCCGCCGCCGCGCGGTGACCCATCGCCGGCGGCAATGAACAAGCGAGCACGCCTCGAACAAGCCCTGACGCGCGCGTGGACCGGGCGAGGGCCGCTCGCCTGCGCGCTGCTGCCCTTGTCGTTGCTCTACGGCGCCGGCCATGCGCTGCATGGGAGCCTGTATCGCGCCGGGCTGCTGAAATCCTGGCGGATCGGGTTGCCGGTCATCGTGGTCGGCAACCTCTACGCAGGAGGGACGGGCAAGACGCCGCTCGTCATCGAGCTGGTGCGCGAGCTGAAGGCGCGCGGCTGGAGGCCGGGCGTGATCTCGCGCGGCTACGGGCGCAGGTCCGCCGATGTCCGTCCGGTCGAAGCCGGGGCGCGCGCGGATGAGGTCGGCGACGAACCGCTGCTGATCGCGCAGGCCGGCGCCGTGCCCGTGGTGGTCGGCGCCGACCGCGTCGCGGCCGCGCGCGTCCTGCATTCGCTGAATCCCAAGTGCGACGTGATCGTCTGCGACGATGGACTGCAGCACCCCCGCCTGGCCCGTGACGTCGAGATCGCCGTGCTTCATTTTCGCGGCATCGGCAACGGCTGGCTGCTTCCGGCCGGGCCGCTGCGCGACTCCCCGCAACGGCTGAAGACGGTCGATGCCGTGGTGCTCAACGGCGATGTGCCACCCGTGCGAATCCAGGGCCAGGTGTTCACCATGGACAGTGACCTCGACGAGGTCTATGCGCTCGCCGATCCGCGCCGGCGCGCGCCGCTGTCGGCGCTGGTCGAGGAACATCGCGGCAAGGGCACGCGCGTGGTCGCCGCGGCCGGCATCGGCACCCCGGACCGCTTCTTCGCCATGCTGCGCGCCGCCGGCCTGACCTTCGAGGCGATTGCGCTGCCGGATCACTACGACTTCTCGGTCAATCCCTTCCACGGGCGCGAATTCGATGTCGGGCTGATGACCGAGAAGGACGCCGTAAAATGCCTCACGAACGCCGGGCTGAAGACCGACGGTCGCCTGTGCGCGGTCAGCCTCCGCACGCGGGTCGACCCGGCGCTGCTCGACCTCATCGAAGCGAAGATCACGCCCAAGTCGCATCGCGCGGAGCGCGCCAACGATGGACCATCGCCTGCTTGAGATCCTGGTCTGCCCCGTCACCAAGGGCAGGCTCGAGTACGACCGCAATCGCCAGGAACTGATCTCGCGTTCCGCCGGACTGGCCTATCCGATCCGCGACGGCATCGCCGTGCTGCTCGAAAGCGAAGCCCGCCGCCTCGACGAGCCGGGCGCCTCGGTCGGCGAAAGCTGACGTCCCTCCGATGGGGGGCTTCGTCGTCATCGTTCCGGCGCGGCTCGCCTCGACCCGGCTGCCGCGCAAGCCGCTGGTCGACCTGGGCGGGCAGCCGATGGTGGTCCGCGCCGCGCGCCGCGCGGCCGACAGCGGTGCGGCGCGTGTCGTCGTCGCGACCGACAGCGACGAAGTGATGGCCGTCTGCCGCAACTTCGATGTCGAGGTCGTGCTCACTCGCGCTGACCACGCCACCGGAACCGACCGGCTCGCCGAGGCCGCCGACGTACTGCAACTGGCCGACGAGACGATCGTCGTCAACGTCCAGGGCGACGAGCCGCTGCTCCCCCCAGAAGTCATTGCGCGGGTCGCCGACCTCCTCGGGCAGCGGACCGAATGCGCGCTGGCCACCGCAGCCCATCCGCTGGCCGATGCGAGCGAGTTCTTCAACCCGAACATCGTCAAGGTGGTCAGCGATGCGAGCGGACGCGCGCTGCTGTTCTCGCGCGCGCCGATCCCTTGGGCCCGTGACGCTTTCGCCGTCACCCGCGAGCGCCTGCCCGCCGGCCTGCCGGCGTGGCGGCACGTTGGCCTGTACGCGTACCGCGCCGGCTTCCTGCGCCGCTTTCCGCGCCTGCCGCGGGCGCCGATCGAGGAACAGGAGAACCTCGAGCAGCTGCGCGCCCTGTGGCACGGCTTTGGCATCGCCGTGCTTCCACTGACCGATTCGCTGCCGCCGGGCGTCGATACTCCTGCAGATCTCGACGCGGTGCGCGCGCTCATGAACCGCCGCTAGACTCGGCGCCGCCGTTTCTCGCCCCTGGAGAATTCGATGAAGCACTTTGGCTTCGCGCTGGCGCTGGTCGCCGCGCTGCTCACCGCGCCGGTCGCAGCCAAGACGCTGCGCTGGGCCTCGCAGGGCGACCCGCAGACGGCCGACCCGTACTCGCAGAACGAGGGTCTCACCAACATGTTCTCGCAGTCGGTGCACGACACGCTGGTGATGCGCGACAACGCCTTGCGGCTGGTTCCGGGCCTGGCGCTGAGCTGGCAGCAGGTCAATGCGTCGACCTGGCGCTTCAACCTGCGCAAGGGCGTCAGGTTCCACGACGGCTCGCCGCTCACGGCCGACGACGTCGTCTTCTCGTACGAGCGGGCACAGCACCCGAACTCACAGCTGCGCCAGTACGCGGTGCCGGTCGGCAAGCCGCGCAGGATCGACGACTACACGGTCGAGTTCGTGCAGGACAAGCCGAACCCGGTGACGCTCGAGCACGCCACCACGATCTACATCATGAGCAAGGCGTGGGCGGTGAAGAACAAGGTCGAGCGGCCGCTCGACTTCAAGGGCAAGGAGGAGACCTACGCGTCGCGCAACGCCAACGGCACCGGCGCCTGGATGCTCGTGTCGCGCGAGCCGGGCGTGAAGACGGTCCTGAAGCGCAACCCCGACTGGTGGGGCGCGCAGGAGGGCCGCGCGCCGGGCAACGTCACCGAGGTCGTGTACACCCAGGTCAGCGCCGACGCCACGCGCACGGCGGCGCTGCTGTCCGGGCAGATCGACTTCGTTCTCGACCCGCCGCCGCAGGACCTCGCGCGGCTGGAAGCGAACAAGGAAACCAAGGTCGTGCGCGGCCAGGAAAACCGGGTCGTCTTCTTCGGCTTCGACCAGCGGCGCGACGAACTGCTGTACTCGAACGTGAAGGGAAGGAATCCATTCAAGGACGTGCGCGTGCGCCAGGCCGTGTATCACGCGATCGACATCGAGGCGATCCGCGCGAGAACGATGCGCGGCTCGGCGCTTCCCACCGGCGGCATGACGCCGTCGACGCTGCCTTCCTCGCCCGAGATCGAGCAGCGGCTGCCCTATGACCAGGCGAAGGCACGGCAGCTTCTTGCCGAGGCCGGCTACCCGAACGGCTTCGAGGTCACGCTCGACTGCCCGAACAACCGCTACGTCAACGACGAGGAGATCTGCATCGCGGTCGCGGCCATGCTCACGCGGGTCGGCATCCAGACCAAGGTGACGACGCAGCCGCGCGCCACGTACTTCCCCAAGCTGGAGAAGCACGACACCAGCTTCTTCATGCTCGGCTGGGGCGGGGCGATCACCGACGCGCAGACCACGCTGTCGCCCGTGCTGCGTTCACCGGACGAGAAGACCGGCAACGGCAGCTTCAACTATGGCCGCTACGCCAACCCCAGGCTCGACGCGCTGATCGACGCCGCCGCGGTCGAGATGAACCCGGAGAAGCGACGGCAGCTCGTCTGGGACGCGCTCAAGGAGCACAACGCGCAGGTGCACCACGTGCCCCTGCATCGCCAGATGATCCCGTGGGCGATGCGCAGCAGCGTCACCGTCGCACATCGCGCTGACAATGTGCTCAACATGGAGTCAGTCCGAATGGACTGAATCCGGTGGGCACATTGCGGTGCAGGCTGACTTGCCGCAGGCAAGTCAAGGGCACGCCAGCGCCCGGCCGAAACCACAATGTGCTCAACATGGAGTCAGTCCGAATGGAGTGACTCCGGACGCCGCGAGGACCGGCTTCTAAAATCCGCCCTGGAAACCGAAACGCAAGAGGAGATCGACGATGCCGCGCGCGAAAGCCGCCCCCCGCAACGCCTTCTACGCCCAGTCCGGCGGCGTGACGTCGGTGATCAACGCGAGCGCCGCCGGCGTGATCGAGACGGCCCGCAAGCACAAGGACCGCATCGGCAAGGTCTTGGCCGGGCGCAACGGCATCCTCGGCGCATTGCACGAAGACCTGATCGATACCAGCCGCGAGTCGCCGGCGGCGGTCGCGGCGCTCAGGCACACCCCCGGCGGCGCCTTCGGCTCGTGCCGCTACAAGCTGAAAAGCCTGGAGCAGGACCGCGCGCAGTACGAGCGGCTGATCGAGGTCTTCAAGGCGCACGACATCGGCTACTTCTTCTACAACGGCGGCGGCGACTCCGCCGACACCTGCCTGAAGGTCTCGCAGCTGTCGGCAACGCTGGGCTATCCGCTGCAGGCGATTCATGTGCCGAAGACCATCGACAATGACCTGCCGATCACCGACAACTGCCCGGGCTTCGGCTCGGTGGCCAAGTACGTCGCGGTGTCCACGCGCGAGGCGAGCATGGACGTGGCCTCGATGGCCTCGACCTCGACCAAGGTGTTCGTGCTCGAGGTCATGGGCCGGCATGCCGGCTGGATCGCCGCCGCCGCGGCGCTGGCCGACACGAAGGCGCACCCGCTGCCGCTGGTGATCCTGTTCCCGGAGATTCCGCTCGACCAGCAGAAGTTCCTCGCCGCCGTGAAGGCCAAGGTCGATGCGCACGGCTACTGCACGGTGGTGGTTTCCGAAGGCCTGCATGCGCCGGACGGCAGCTTCGTCGCCGACCAGGGCCTGCGCGACGCTTTCGGCCACGCGCAACTGGGTGGCGTGGCGCCGGTGATCGCCAACCTCGTCAAGAGCGAGCTGAAGCTGAAGATGCACTGGGCGGTGTCGGATTACCTGCAGCGCTCGGCACGACACGTCGCCGCCCGGACCGACCTGCAGCAGGCCTATGCCGTGGGCAAGGCAGCGGTCGAGCTGGCCCTGAAGGGCGCCAACGCCGTGATGCCGGCGATCGTGCGCACGTCGAACCGGCCTTACCGGTGGAAGATCGGCACCGCTTCGCTGGCCGAGGTGGCCAACAAGGAACACAAGATGCCGCGCGACTTCATCACCGGCGACGGCTTCGGTGTCACGCCCAAGGGCCGCGCGTACCTGGCGCCGCTGATTCAGGGCGAGGACTATCCACCGTACAAGGACGGCCTGCCGAGCTATGTCGTGCTGAAGAACGTCGCCGTGCGCAGGAAGCTTCCGGCCTGGCCAAAGGGCTAGCCGCCGAGTGAAGCGGGGCAGGCAAAGCGGTTAAACTTCCGGGCCTTGCCGGCGAGGGGCGCGCCGGTGGCGAAGAAGAACCGAGACTGGGGCACGGAGGGGGATGCGGATCATTTTGCTCGGGCCGCCCGGAGCGGGCAAAGGAACCCAGGCCGCCTTCATCTGCGACCGGTTCGGCATTCCGCAGATCTCTACCGGAGACATGCTGCGCGCCGCCGTCAAGGCCGGCACGCCGCTCGGGAAGGCCGCGAAGATGGTGATGGACGCCGGCCAGCTCGTGTCCGACGACATCATCGTCAGTCTGGTCAAGGAGCGGCTGCGCGAGCCGGACTGCGCCGCCGGGTATCTCTTCGACGGCTTCCCGCGCACGATCCCGCAGGCCGAAGCGATGAAGGCTGCCGGCGTAAGAATTGACGTGGTGCTCGAGATCGACGTGCCCGACGAGGACATCATCGAACGCATGGGCGGCCGACGCGTGCACCTGGCCAGCGGCCGCACCTACCACGCCAAGTACAACCCGCCGAAGACGGCTGGCCGCGACGATGTCACCGGCGAGCCGCTGATCCAGCGCGACGACGACATGGAAGCCGTCGTGCGCAAGCGCCTCGAGGTCTACCACGCGCAGACCAGCGTACTGATCGACTACTACTCGAAGTGGGCCGCCACCGGCGACCCCGCCGCGCCCCGTTATCGCAAGGTCCGGGGCCGCGGCACGGTCGAAGAGATCCGCCAGCGGGTTTTCGATGCGCTGAACTGACCGCCTTTCACTTTTTTCGCTTCACGTTGCACGTTGCACGATTCACCCTACCCGTCCATCAGTTAGGAGATTCCCATGTCTGGATTGGCTCTTGCCCTGCTCTGCGGGCTGGCGGCCTTGGTTTTCGGCGCGTGGTCGATTTCCTGGATCCTGAAGCAGCCCGCGGGCAATGCTCGGATGCAGGAGATCGCCGCCGCCGTACAACAAGGCGCGCAGGCTTACCTGAACCGCCAGTACCGCACCATCGCGATCGTCGGTGTCGTGCTGGCGATCATCATCGGCGTTGTCCCCCAGCTCGGCCTGTGGACGGCGATCGGCTTCGTGCTCGGCGCCGTGCTGTCGGGGGCGGCCGGCTACATCGGCATGAACGTGTCGGTGCGCGCCAACGTGCGAACCGCGCAGGCAGCCACGGAAGGGCTGAACGCGGCGCTCAACATCGCCTTCCGCGGCGGTGCCATCACCGGCCTGCTGGTGGTCGGCCTCGGCCTGATCGGCGTGGCGGGCTTCTACTGGATCCTGAAGTCCACGCACGCGGCGGCCAGCACCCGTGAACTGCTGCACCCGATGATCGGCTTCGCATTCGGCGCGTCGCTGATCTCGATCTTCGCCCGGCTGGGCGGCGGCATCTTCACCAAGGGCGCCGACGTCGGTGCCGACCTGGTGGGCAAGGTCGAGGCCGGCATCCCGGAGGACGATCCGCGCAACCCGGCGGTGATCGCCGACAACGTCGGCGACAACGTCGGCGACTGCGCCGGCATGGCGGCCGACCTGTTCGAGACGTTTGCCGTGACCGTGATCGCCACCATGCTGATCGGCGGCTTCTTCTTCAAGGACGCCGGCGAGGCCGGGATCATCTATCCGCTGGTCATCTCCGGCGTATCGATCATCTCGTCGATCCTCGGCTGTTTCTTCGTCAAGGCACGCGAGGGCGGCAAGATCATGAACGCGCTCTACCGCGGACTGCTCGTCGCCGGCGTCATCTCGCTGGTGCTGTTCTACCCGGTGACCAACTGGATCCTCGGCCCGGTGGCTGCCAGTGGCGGCGTCACGGTGATGAACCTGTACCTGTCGGCAGTGGTCGGGCTGGTCCTGACCGCCGCGCTCGTCTACATCACCGAGTACTACACCGGCACCCAGTTCGCGCCGGTCAAGTACGTCGCGCAGGCCTCGACCACCGGGCACGCCACCAACATCATCGCCGGCATCGCCGTGTCGATGAAGGCCTGCGCCTGGCCCGTGCTGGCCATCTCGGCCGCGATCCTCGCCTCGTACTCGCTGGCCGGCCTGTACGGCATCGCCGTGGCCGCCACGGCCATGCTGTCGATGACCGGCATCATCGTTGCGCTCGACGCCTACGGCCCGATCACCGACAACGCCGGCGGCATCGCCGAGATGGCCGGCCTGCCGAAGGAAGTGCGCGCGATCACTGACCCGCTCGACGCGGTGGGCAACACCACCAAGGCGGTGACCAAGGGCTACGCGATCGGCTCGGCGGGCCTGGCCGCGCTGGTGCTGTTCGCCGACTACACCGGCGGGCTCGAGCAGGCCGGACTCAAAGTGACCTTCGACCTGTCGAACCACATGGTGATCGTCGGCCTGTTCATCGGCGGGCTGATTCCGTTCCTGTTCGGCGCCATGGCGATGGAGGCGGTCGGCCGCGCCGCAGGAAGCGTGGTCGAGGAAGTGCGCCGCCAGTTCCGCGAGATCCCGGGAATCATGGAAGGCACGGGCAAGCCCGATTACAGCCGTGCGGTCGACATGCTGACCACCTCGGCGATCAAGGAGATGATGATCCCGTCGATCCTGCCGGTACTGGTGCCGATCCTGGTCGGCGTCATTCTCGGACCGGAGGCGCTCGGCGGCGTACTGATGGGCACGATCGTCACCGGCCTGTTCGTCGCCATCTCGATGACCACCGGCGGCGGCGCGTGGGACAACGCCAAGAAGTACATCGAGGAAGGCCACCACGGCGGCAAGGGGTCAGACGCGCACAAGGCGGCGGTCACCGGCGACACGGTCGGCGACCCCTACAAGGACACCGCCGGCCCGGCGGTCAACCCGCTGATCAAGATCATCAACATCGTCGCGCTGCTGATCGTGCCGATCATCGCCTCGATCCACGGCGGCACGCCGGCGCCGAAGGCCGCCGCGCCCGCCGCGATCGTTGTGCCGGCAGTCTCTGCGGCCGACGCGGCCGCGCTTACAGCGCTGGCCACACCCGCCGCTGCGCGCCACATCGAAACCGCAGTACGCTGAGGCGGGACCACAGTGTTCGAAGAAGAAGACAAGGAGACCGGCTACGCGGTCTTTCTCGCGATCACGCTGGCGATCGTCATCTCGCTGTTCGTGATCGCCATTGCGATCGGCACCTCGATCGGACAGGCCGGATCGAAGCCGGCGTCTGGTGCAGCGTCCGCGCCGAGCATGCTGAGAGTGCTCGGCACGGTCTATTTCGAAGTGGGCAAGGCCGAGCCACCCGAGGATGCCCCGATGCTGCTCCGACCGGCCATCCGCGCCGCCTTCGCGCTGGAAGGCTCCAGGCTGGTGATCTCCGGCTATCACGACGCCAGCGGCGACGCGGCCGCCAACGCCGAACTGGCCAAGCGCCGCGCCATGGCCGTCCGTGACGTGCTCGTCTCCGTGGGCATCGACGAGCAGAGGATCGAACTCGCCAAGCCCGTGGTCACGGTGGGCGGGAGCGATCCGAACCAGGCGCGCCGCGTCGAGGTGACGTTGCGCTGACGGTCCGCCACCGGCAAGGATGGGCGGCGCAGCCTCACTGCGCCGCTCTTCTTTCCTCGGCGCCTCTCATGGAACTGCGCGCAGCGACTCGCGCCGATATCGGGGCCATCCAGGCCATCTACGCGCACCACGTGCGGCACGGCCTGGCGAGCTTCGAGATCGAGGCGCCCTCCTCGGCCGAGATGCTCGGCCGCTTCGCATCCATCACCGGACCGGGCTATCCGTACCTCGTCGCGACCGACGGCGACGCGGTGCTCGGCTATGCCTATGCCAGCGCCTATCGCGCACGCCCCGGCTACCGCTACACGGTCGAAGACTCGGTGTACGTGGCGCCCGGTGCAGTCGGCCACGGCTTCGGCAGGCAACTGCTGACACGACTGGTGGCCGAATGCGAACGCCTCGGCTACCGGCAGATGCTCGCAGTGATCGGCGACTCGGCCAACGCCGCCTCGATCGAACTGCACCGCGCCTGCGGCTTCGCTCACAGCGGCACGCTGCTCTCGGTCGGCTTCAAGTTCGGCCGCTGGGTCGACTCGGTGGTGATGCAGCGTCCGCTCGGCCAGGGCGACCGCACGCTGCCGTAGCTGCGCGCCCCCGGCAGCGCGCCCTCAGTAATCGAGCCACTCGAGCGGGCTCACCAGCGGTGCGCCGCGCATGCGCTCGATCGTGGCGCGGATCGCTCCCATGTCGTTGTCGAAAACGCCGTGCCGGGCCTGCACGGTCTTGCCGCGCTTGTTGATCGGCACGCTCGGCGTGTCGATGCGGTGGCGCTGGCCGCTGAAGCCGTCCAGCCATTCGTCGATGTACGGCAGGTGTTCCGGCGCCCATTGATCGCGCTGCCATTGCTCGTCGCCGCCGTGCCAGCCGGCTTCCACCGCCCGTTCGAAACCGAGCAGCGGGATCTTGCGCGCGTCGTCGAGCGCGCGGCTGACCAGGTACAGCAGCGACTTGCCGTACAGGTGCAGTCCGGCCGCCTTGATGCCGGCGAGGTAATCGTCCTTCTCGTTCCTGTCCGACAGATAGTGCAGATGCAGGTCGCCCGACTTGAGCACGCGCGCGCCTTGCTTGAGGTACTTGTCCACGGCGAACTGCATCGAGCACGCCGCCGCATGCAGCGTGCAGCTCTTCACCTTGACCGGCGCGGCGCCGTCGCGCGGGGCGGCCAGCAGCGGCAGCAGGTGACCGAGCAGGATCGCGCCTGCGGAATGTCCCGCGAGGTGCAGTTCCAGGCCGCCGCTCCTGAGCTTCTTCCGCAGGCGCGCCAGATGGGTGGCCAACCGGTCCAGCCCGTGGCCGCTCGCGCCGCTGCGCGCCGCGTTCTCGCGCATCTCGCTCCACAGTCCCTTGATGGAGACGCGCGCCAGTTCCTCGACGCGGCGGTCGCGTGCTTCGGCCAGCTGATCGAAGAAGCCCGCCGCGCGCATCGCTTCCTCGTCCGCGGCGCCGAAATACGCGCGGAACACGTCCTCCAGCATCGCGCTGACCGTCTCGCCGGGACCCGTGCGCCAGGTAAGGAACAGCGGATAGATGCCGTTGGCCTCGAAGTACGGCGCCAGCACGCGCAGCCGGTCGATCGAATCCGCCTCGCTGTTCAGTCCGCCATGCGCGTACAGCATCAGCTTGCTCGAGCCGGTGGCGTTCATCCAGGCGAGCGGACGCTTCACCAGCAACTCGTCGAGGAAGCGTTCGATGTGGTCCTGGCCCATGCCCGCGGTGAGATCGGTGACGACGATCTGGCCGTCGTTGCCGGTGACCAGCGTATGCCCGTAGGCCTGCGCCGTGCTCCACGGCTCGTAGGGACGGTAGTCGTACTCGCGGTCGATCGGCCATGGATCGTCGGGCGGGTTGCGCGGATTGCGCAGGGCGAGGTCGAAGTAGCCGAGCGAACGCCCGCTGCGCGACGGCCAGCGCACCGACTCGACGCGCTCCGGCGTGAGTTGCTGCGGCACGCCCAACGCCAGTGCCCAAGCGTCGGTGCCGGCAGCGACCCAGTCGCGGTACGGCATCACTGCGAAGCCACCGGCGCCCCATTCCGGTCCCCACGAGTTCTGCACGATGAAGCCGTGTTCGTTGTAGCCGACCAGCGCGAACGCGTGGCCGCCGCTCTTCTTCGGCTCCTGCGCGCGAGGAATGACCGGCACGTCGGCGTGCGACTGCGGCGCCGCCGCCTCGGGCACCCGGTCCCAGCCGTCGTGTACACGCGCCGACACGTACACGGCGCCGATCTGCTGGATCGCCGCCTGCAGGTCGACGACCGAGCGCTTGTCGACGCGGTAATACACCCCGAGCGGCCGCGTCACCGCATCGGCCGCCCACGCCTGGTCCGGGATCAGCAGCCGCACCCTGCCCGCCTTGTCGCGGTACGGCCAAAGGTCCTCGGCGCAGACGCCGTGCTTGTGCCAGCCTTTCAATGCGCCGCGGCAGCTCGAGCCTTCGTAGTCTTCGCCGCGCCACTCGTCGTAGCGGCGCGCGAGTTCGTACAGCATGCGCGGGCTCACCGGCCGGAACGCGGCGTCGTTGTCGCCGCCAGCGCTGCGCACGAACGTCAGGTAGTTGATCACGCAGGCCAGCCCGAAGCCGGTGCAGGCGCCATCGCGGCCCTGGTCGAGGATCAGCCCGGCCTTCACGTAGGCAGGAATGAAGCGCGCGATCGTCGCGTCGTCGGGAAAGCGCGCCGCGAGCGAACGCAGCGGCGCCTCGTACACCTTGTCGCGAAAGTCGAGTCGATCGGGCCGCGCGTCGAAGGTGGCGGTGGCGAAGCCGGTGCGGATCTTGACGGCGATCGCCTTCTTGCCGGATGTCTTGCTCGGTGTTCCCATCGTCGAATCCTCCAGTCGCCTGCACTGCCACCGAGAAACTACTCGCGATGCAGCCGCAGGCACGCAGCTCGATCGGCGGCCTCGCGCGTATTCGCGCCATGGCGGGTCGCGGATTCTTGTCAGCGCCGATTCCGTGGCGACGCAACGGCCGAGCTTCACCGTCAGCCGGATACGCAGAACTTGCCGTGTAGACCGCTCGCGGCGACGAGGGGCAACCTGTCGCCGCCAAGGGGAAATCGCTGCGCCGCCCACTCGCCGCCGCCGCCAGCCGAGGACATCGCGGCGCCACGATGCGAGATGGTCCGCCTTCTTATCGGATGCAACCGCGCGATGACCTCCCATTGACACGGCACGTCGTTTGGTCGAGCGTTGCCGGTGGCGAAGGAGCCGTTGCCGCACAGCGCGGCGAGGCCGCCGCAGACGCCCGGGAGTCACGTTGAAACCCCACGCCTTCATCGCCATGCCCTTCGGCATCAAGCCCGGGCACGACGGGGCACCGGTCGACTTCGACCGCGTCTACACGGAGCTGATCCGACCGGCGCTCGAGGATGCCGGCTGCGAAGTTTTCCGCGCCGACCAGGAGCCGCGCGCCGGCGACATCCGCACCGACATGTTCCAGGAACTGCTGGTCGCCGACCTGGTGGTGGCCGACCTCACGCTGGACAACCCCAACGTCTGGTACGAGCTCGGCGTGCGCCACGCACTGCGCGCGCGGGGCGTGGTCCTCGTGCAGGGGCCGCGGCAGAGCCAGCCGTTCGACATCTACACCGACCGCAAGCTGCGCTACTCGCTGAAGGACGGCGCACCCGACCCGGCGGCACTTGCGCAGGACCGCGCAAGGCTGGCGACGATGGCGCGCGAGACACTCGACGCCTCCGCCGCACGCAAGGTGAGCCCGGTGTACGTGCTGCTCGATCACCTGCGCGAGCCGCAGTGGCGCGAGCTGCTGCTGGCGGAGCGCAACGAGTTCAGCGACGCGTACGAAGCATGGGCGAGCCGACTGGAAGTGGCGCGGCAGAAGAATCGCCCGGGCGACATCCTGGTGCTGGCCGACGAGACGCCGACGCGCGCCCTGCGTCTCGAGGCGCGGCGTGCCGCCGGCAACAGCCTGGTCAAGCTGCAGCACTTCGATTTCGCGCTCGAGCAGTTCGAGGCGGCGCTGGCGATCGATCCCGACGACAAGGCGAGCCGCGAGAAGAAGGCCGTGTGCCTCGGCCGCCTCGGCCGCTTCGAGGAAGCGCGCGAATGGACGCGCCGGCTGACCGAGGACTACCCGAGCGATGCCGAGGCATGGTCCCTTGCCGGGCGCGTGGCCAGGGATGACTGGATTGCGCGCTGGCGACAGCCGGGCGTCGCGCCGGCGCAGATGCGCGACGCTGCCGCTGCCGAGGAGGCCAGTTTGCAGGAGGCGATCGAGCCCTACCACCGGGCGTTCATCGCCGATCCTTCGCACTTCTACTCAGGCATCAATTCGCTGACGCTGCATCTGTTGCTGCAGCACCTGGGCCGCCAGCCCAACAGGACGGTGATCGACAACCTGGTCGGCGGCGTGCTGTGGGCGAGCCTGACCGCGCAGGAACGCGATCGCACGGATTACTGGGCACGTGCCAGCTATGCCGAACTGTGCCTGCTGGTGAATCCGAAGGACGCGGTGATTCGCGAGTACCGCGTGGCGGTGGCGGCGGCGAACCGCGACTGGTTCGCGCTCGACTCGACGCGCCAGACACTGGAACTGCTGCGCGACCTCGAGTTCCGGCCGGAGGAAACCGCCGCCGCGCTGGCGATCGTCGATGCCGAGATCAAGCGCGCCGCGCCGCCGTTCGTACCACGCCAGGTGCTCCTTTCCAGCGGCCACATGATGGATGCGCCTGGGCGTACGCCGCCACGCTTTCCTTCCGCCTTGGAAGCCGCTGCCGCCGAGCACCTCGCGCGGGCGCTCGACGCCGCCGGCGCGGGCGAAGGCGACCTCGCGCTGTGCCAGGCTGCCGCGGGCAGCGATCTGCTGTTCCTCGAAGCCTGCATGGCGCGGGGCGTCCGCTGCCGACTGCTGCTGCCTTTCGCCGAGCCGCAGTTCATCGAGCAATCGGTGCTGCAGTCGCAGAACGGCGAGCGCTGGCGCGAGCGCTACTTTCGCGCTCAAGGCGAAGCTCGTCGATGCGCCGCGCATCATGCCGGCCGAACTCGGACCGCCGCCCAGGGACGTCAATCCCTACGAGCGCTGCAACCTGTGGCTGCTGTATACCGCGCTGGCCTTGGGCGTGGACAAGGTGCGCTTCTTCTGTCTGTGGGACGGCGGCGGCGGCGATGGGCGCGGCGGCACGGCGCACATGTACAACGAAGTCAAGCGCAGGACGGGGCGGGTAACGTGGATCGATGCGAGGGCCCTCTAGCAACGCGCTCAACGCGCCGCTGCGGCGCCGCGCGCCTGTTCCAGGGCCTCATCGAGCGCCCCGCGAAAGTCCGCGGGCAGCGCAGCCCCACGATGCGCGGCCTTGATCACCGCCAACCGGTGATTCATGTCGGCAGGAATGAAGGTCACCCGGCGGCCGAGCTGCTTCGCGCGAAGGAACTCGTCGCGCGCGACCTGTCCGCCACCGATCGCAACGAGCCATTCGCTCACCCCGACCATTGCCGCCGATGTCGGCGAAAGCGTTCGAGTGCCGGGCAGGAAGCCGCCCCAGGTTGCATCTTCGACGAAGAACACGGTGTCGACGCAGGACGACAGTGCGACCGCAGCACGCCTGGCCTCCATCGAAACGATGCCCGTGGTAGTGAACCCGCGCCGCTTTGCGATTTCGTAGACCGCCCCGATCCCGTCCGCGGTCGCGCCGATGTTGACGAGCGTTCGGCCCGGATCGAGCCGGTCCAGAATGCGTCCGGCATGGGCAAGCATGGCGGCGCGGTCCTCGTACTCGGCGCCCGAGTAGCCGAGGAAGGTCACGACCCGCCGTCCGTCATCGGCGAAGAAGCTGCGTACGCGCTCCGGGGTCGCTTCGATGATCTGCTGCTCGGGCCGACATGCCGTCAGTGTCGGCGCAGGGCTTGCGCCGGCAGCCACCAGCCACAGCACGACGAAGGCCACGGCACGCAGGCGTCGAACAGCGCCCAATCTGCTGCTACTGCCACGCACCTCGAAGAAGAAAATCAGCACACGCCTCCCCCTTTGAAATCGAAGATTGCTCCACGACCACCGCGATCGGCGCGCGGCGTCCGCTGTGGTCGGACGGTTGAGTATCGTCGGTTTCGGCCACCCATCCACGTCGCTGCCAGCCCGTGATCCAAGGCATGCAAACGGTGCACGAAGCTGCGGATCCCATCACGCTCGCGCTGACCGGCGCGCTGCCTTTCGTGGTGCTCGCCGCGGCGGCGCTCGCCTTTCCCGTGTCGATTCTGCTGCTGAAGGTATACCGGCGCGCGGTGCTGGGCGGGATGAACGAATCGGCCGAGGCAATGCCCAAGGCAGCGGCACCTACCGCAAGCGAAATTGCCCCGCCGGACCGGCCGCTCGAATTCAGACTGCTCGGTCCGGCGACCGCCTTGTCGACCGTCCTGCCCGGTGCCGGTGCATCGCGTGCCGCCGGGGTCTACGCCGCAGCGATCGCCGTCTTCGCCGCGGTCATGACGGCGGCGTGGCTGCTCGCCACGCGCGATCCGGAGATCGGGCCTGTGAAGGTCGCGCTGATCTGCTGGACCTACTTCTGGCCCGCTGTGATCGCCGTGAGCCTGGTCGCCGCCACGGACCGCCGGACCCGCCTGCTCGTTGCGTTGGCCTACTTCGCGGTGTACGCGCCGATCGCGGCGGTGGCTCTGCTGCGCAGCCCTGAGCTGACGATGATTCAGCTCGCGCAGCATTGGCTGGTGACCAACGCGCCACCGTCTGTGCTGCTCTACGCCTTCCTCGCACGTCGCATCCGCGCGGTCGGTCCGATCGTGCTTGCCTTCGCCGTCATCGCCATGCTGGGTTCGCAACTTGCGGTGGCGCTCGTCGGTTCCAGCGATGCCAGCCTGCGGGCGGCAGTCGGCATCGGCTCGACACTCGGACTGGGCGGACTCGCTGTGTTCTGGGGAACGATGGCGGCGGGCTTCGTGATCTTCGCGATCGGCGCGTGGATCGCCTTGAAGCAACTCGGCGCGAGATACGCGGCAAGGCGAATGTCCGACGAGACGATCACCCTCGACGCAATGGTGCTTCTCTTTGGCGTCACCCACTCGATCGGCCTCGTATTCGAGCACTGGACCTGGATTGCGAGCAGCTTTGCTGCCGTGTTGGCCTACAAGGTCGCAGCCATTGCAGGCTACCGCTGGCTGCCGAAGGCCAGCGCGCCGCGCCGCCTCCTGCTGCTCCGCGTGTTTGCGCTCGGTGCGCGCAGCGAGCCGCTTTTCGACGCCCTGCGCCGACTTTGGCTGCGCGGCGGGGACATCGCGATGATCGCCGGCCCGGACCTCGTCACCTCGGCGGTGGAGCCGGACGAGTTCCTCGGTTTCCTGGCGGGTCAACTCAGGCGCCGGTTCGTCGCCGGCTCAGCGGACCTCGCCGCGCGCATCGACGCCATCGACCGTCGCCCGGACCCCGACGGGCGATTCCGCGTCGCCGAGTTCTTCTGCCGCGCCGACACCTGGCAGATGACCATGCAGCGCCTGGTCGTAGACAGCGACGCCGTGCTGATGGACCTGCGCAGCTTCAGTGCCACGAACCAAGGATGCGTCTTCGAACTCGGCCGGCTGCTCGATGCCATCGACGTCCGACGCGTGGTCTTCGTCATCGACGCGACCACCAATCGAACTTTCCTCGAATCGACGCTCGAACGCCTCTGGTCGGGCCTCGCCGAGAATTCGCCGAATCGCCGCGCAGCGGCGCCAGCCGCGCAGTTCTTCGAGATCAGCGGACCTACCGCCAGCGAAATGCGCGCACTGGTCGGACACCTGGCCGCTGCGTGACCGGTCGCCTCGGCACCGGTCGCGCCATGTGTGCCCCCAAGGCGCCCGGTCGCACGCCGGCACTATTGCTTCATCGCCGCGATGATCGACTGCATCGAGATGCCCTCGTTGGCACCGTAGCTGCCGGCCTTGCCGTTCAGCCTGGGCACGCCCATCCTGCCGCCCAGGTGATGCAGCGCGATCACCTGCCACAACCTTGAATTGAACACCGGGCTACCGGAGCTGCCGCCCTCGGTCGGGGCGCGGTAGTGCAGCCGGCACACCCCCGGGATTTGCGGTTGTCCCGCAGGCGGGCCCTCGTGGTCGAGCAGTTCGTTGTCCTGAAACGAGAACGCGAGATCGCGGCCACCGGGATGCCCGATGATGTAGACGCGCGCCGCTTCGTCGAGCACCGGCAGCGCGGCGGCGATCGGCAGCGGCGCAATGCCGGTCACCGATGCGTCGAGCCGCAGCAGGGCAGAGTCGTGGTGGTCCACCGGCGAACTCCAGACGATGCCGGCGACTCCGTATGCCTTGCCGGGATCGGCGGCCTCGAAGACGACCTCCACCTCCGCCGGCGGCAGAGCGTGGTTCGCGCCATGCTCGTTGACCACATGGAAGTTGGTCAGCACGAGCAGTTCGTCGGCAGGCTCGCGGCCGAGGTCGCCGGCGCGCACGAGAAAGCCCGTCCCCATGCGGTTGCCCATTTTCTGGCGAATTGCCGCGACCGAAGCCGCGCGCTCGATGCCGGTCTTCCACCACTGGTAAGTCTGCGCGCCGTAGGTGCCGAGGATCGCCTCGAGCCGGCCTTCGTACGGCTTCGGCTGGCCACGCACCCGCTCCAGCTCGTCGGGTGCGAGGCGAACCTCGGTGCCCTGCAGGCGCAGCAGCTTCGCGCGCAGCATGTCGACCAGGGCGCGGCCCCGCTCGTCGCGGTTCTCCAGGTCCCATACCTCGGTGAACTGGCGCAGCGTTCCGGCGATCTGGAACGCCTCCACGCTGCTCGACGCGACGTACTGCTCGACGTGGCGGTCGATCACGTCCCAGTCGTCGAGACCGAGCGACGCCTCCGCGAGCATCGCCGGGTACCACTCGTCGCGCTCCTCTGCAGGCGTGCCCTCCAGCATCGCCACCACCTGCGCGGCGATCGCCCGCGGATCGAGACCGGGCGCCACCCGCATGCCGAGCGAACGCGCCCGCATGAGCAGCGCGACCAGGTTGACGCCATGCCACGCCCTGCGTGGGTCGCGCTCGTATGGGCCGCGGTAGGTTTCGATCGCCTTCCTGAGCGCATCGCGTGCAGCCCCGCTGCTCTTGTCGCCGGCGTCGATGAAGATCTGCTTGTACGAGCGGCCGAGCAGGCCGGCGACTTCGGCGAACTCGGCGTGATCCTTGGGCAGCCGGCGTGCCAGCGGCTGCAGCACATCGATCGCCGCGGTGACCTTGCCGGTGTCGATCAGGTACTGCGCATACAGCCGCCGGTTCCTGCCGTCCTTCGGATCACAGCGGCTCAGCGCCTCGGCGAGTTCTCCCATCAGTTCGTAGTCGCGCTGGTCGCGCACTGCCTCGACCAATAACCGCGCCTCGCGAACGTCGTCGTCCCGGCACGCGCGCCGCAACGCCGCCAACGCCCTGCGCGCCTGCGCGCGCAGCTCGTCAAGGGTCTGCTCGTCGCTCATCCGGCCCCGAACTACAGACGCAGCAGACTGCGCAGGACACGGCAGACCTCGCGCTGGCGCAGGTACTTGGTGATCGAGTGCCGCCATGCGCCGTCGTTCTGCACGGCGACGTCCTCGACCGCGTTCGCGCCACCCTTGCGAAAGTCGTTGGCGAGCTGCGGATCGAAGCCGCACACCGGGTCGAGGCGATCGAAGAGGTTGGTCCAGCCGCCGGCGACCCGCTCGGAAGGAAAGCCGTTGTCCCGGCTCCATCCGGGCTGCAGCTGGTCCTGGACCTCGTCGAGCCCCAGCGGGCAACCGAGCGTGATCAGGCCGTCGACGCCCGGGCAGTCGGTCACCCGCTTCAGGCAGTCGTAGGCGATCACCGTCCCCATGCTGTGCGAGACCACCACGTGCGGCCCCGTGATGCCGGGCGCGCCGAGCGTTTCGACGAAGCGCCGGCGGATCGTCTGCTGGATGCGCACCGGCGGGCGGCCCGGCGGGGCGAACTCGACGTCGAACAGGTAGTGATGCACGTCACGCAGCAGCGCGTCCATGATCGGCTTCTTCAGGAACCACGGCAGCGGCACGCGCTCGAGTGCACCCTGCG
This sequence comes from uncultured beta proteobacterium, assembly GCA_963847675.1. Lineage (GTDB taxonomy): Bacteria > Pseudomonadota > Gammaproteobacteria > Burkholderiales > Burkholderiaceae_F > JADJWR01. Next base: position 7,134 of record CAWKAP010000005.1, on the reverse strand, counting down.
GATTCGCCGGCACGGCTGGCGGTTCGGCGGCGATCTCGGCGTCGGACAGGCCGGTCATGTGCTTGCGCAAGGCGTCGAGGAAGGCCTTCTCCTGCGCCGTGCGCGGAGTCGGCGGCTCGGCCCCGCCGCCGCCGTCGACGGCCTGCGCGGTGTTCTCCAGCACGCCCTCGTGCGCCGCGATGTCATCGTCCGGCTTCTCGTACAGCAGGTCCGCCCAGTAGACGAGCGAGCTGGTGACGCCGAGGTCGCCGAGCGGCAGCGGATCGGCCGAGTTGGCGAGCGCCTCGCGCCAGATGCGCAGCAGATCCGGCGCAGGAGGCTTGTTGGCGATGCCGTGGATGAACGTGACGTGAGCCATGCCGTTTCTCCTGCCGTTCGGATCAGAAATCGTAGGCGGCGTCCTCGCCGACGTCCGGAATACGCGCGATATACGCGGCGTCGCCGAGATCGAAGTCGGCGGCAGACTCGAAGCCGGGCAGGCCGACTTCGCGGCGCAGCGAGTTGAGCCGGTTCAGCCAGCCCTTGAGGAACACGCCGAGCTCCGGCCGGTTGCGAACCAGTGTGCGGTAGTACGCCTCACGGTCGTCGCAATAGCGGACGATCGCCTCGCCCGGATCACAGCCCGCGACCGCGCGCTCCGTGGCCGGCCCGAAGTCGCCGTCCACGCCGGTGCCGACCGCACCCTGCAGCAGGCGCACCGCGCGTCCAGGTCCCATGTTCACTGCGGTATCGAACTGCACCAGGTCGAGCTGGCGCGCCAGCAGGTCGCAGCGCGGCGGGATCCAGTATCCCGATTCGTAGATCCGATGCACCTCGTCGTCCTCGATCAGCTTCACGTCGCGCTGCGGCAGACCCTGGCGGCGGCGCCACCGGTCGTACACGCGCTGCGTCACGCCCTTGTTGGTGCGTCCGCCCGGATCCTGCGGGTGATCGACGAGGCCGCCCTCCCAGCGCAGGACGAACGGCAAGGCAGCTTCGAAGGCAGGCATGGGCATAGGACCTCCGTTCGTTCGAACCGTGAAGACTGCCACAGCCATCCGTCGTTGGAACGTCGATGACGGATGAATCCCCCGTAACAGGGGACACGCAATGCAGTTAAGCGTCGCGCCGGCGCCGGCGTCGAAGCTGCGGCCGACTCGCCTGTTGGGGATGGGCCGATCTGCCGATGACCCGTATCCTCGAAGGGAACTGCGCCGGACCCCGTGAACGTCTTCATCAGTTATCGCCGCGACGACACCGCGCTTGCCGCCAAGCTGCTGCACGGCGAACTCGCCAGGTACTTCGGCGATGAAAACGTCTTCACGGACATCGAGGACATCGGCTATGGCGACGACTTCGTCGCCGCGATCGACAAACACCTGGCCAGCGCCGACGTGGTCGTCGTGGTGGTCGGTCCACGCTGGCTCGAAATCCTGCAGGCGCGGATGCGTGGCGACGACTGGGTGCGCGAGGAAGTGCGACGTGCCCTTGCGCTGCGCGCCGCCACGGGCAAGCCGCGCGTGATCGTGGCACTGGTCGAAGGCGCCAAGGAGCCGGTCGACGGGCTGCCCGAGGACCTTCTGGCACTGCGTTCGCTGAACATGCTGCGCATCGATCCGCGCGCGCTGAACGAGAGCCTGAACACGCTGGCCGAGGCGGTGCAAGGCAGGCGCTTCGCAAGCGTTGCCGACGAAATGCAGCGGCGCCAGCGCGCGCGAATCGCCGCAGTGGCAGTTGGCATGGTCGTGTTCCTCGGGGGCTGGGTGTCGGTCTTCGATCTGCTTGGACTCGATACGCGCACGGCGAGCGCAACCATGCTGCTCAGTTCGGCGCTGCCCGGCGCGGAGGCGCCGTGGAGCGGCACCGTGGTCCTGGCGGCCATCGACGAGAAGACGGTCGCCGCAGTGGGCCGCCCGTTCGGTGCGGACTGGCGCGCCGAGCACGGACGGTTCCTTCTCCGCGCGGCCGACGCCAAGGCCCGCACTGTCGCCTTCGACATCACCTTTGCCACCGACGGCCCCGACGCGGCCGATGCGGCACTCGCTGACGCGCTCTCGGCGGTCAAGGACCGCATGACGGTGGTGGTCGGCGTGCAGGACATGGACGGGGACCGGCCGCGCATCGCGCCGCGGCTGGACGCGCTGCTCGTGCACTGGGGCGTCGCCTGCGCCGGCGAACGGCTCGGCGTGGCGCGCTCGATGCCGCTGGTGGTCGTGCCTGAAGGAATGGAAGAAGGCGCGGGTGCGCCGCGGGACCCGCTGCCATCGCTCGCGCTTGCGGCGTTCAGCGGCGGTGGCAAGGTGAATCCTCCTGATGTCGTGCGGCAGCGACTCACCTTCACGCGCGCCGGCACATCGGAAGAACTCCGCTTTCACACGTTCGAGCAGCTCACGCGTTCGCAGAGACAATGCCCGGCGATCCGGAAAGGCGACTTCGTGGCAAGTCAGCTGTTCGATCCGGGCGCGCTGCCCCCGCTCGATCGGCCGCCGCGACGGATCGCTTATGAGGACATCCTGCGCGGCGAGCCGCAGGCGCTCGCCGCACTGTCCGGGCGGATCGTGCTGGTCGGCGTTCAGCTTCCAGGCCAGGACAGCCTGGAGATCAGCGGCGGCCGCGAACTATGGGGCTCGCAGCTGATTGCCGCGCAGATCGATGCCATGGAGCGCCGCGCGTCCATCCTGCCGCTGCCTCTGTTTGCGCAGGTGGTGATGGCGATCGCCACGGCGCTGCTCGGTGCGCTCGCCACAGCGCGGCTGCAGCGCCGGACGCGCGTCGTCAGGATGACGGCGCTGGCGGCCATCGGCGTCGCGTTCATCGGCGCCGCCGTCGCGCTGTACCGCTCCGAGCAACTGCTGGTCGGTATCCCCTATGGCCTCGTTTCGCTCGCACTCGGGGCATGGCTTGCTGGTCGGCTTTCATCTGGAGGTCTGCGATGAATATCCTGCACTGTCGATTCCTGCAACGCGCAGTCGCCGCCGTTGTCAGCGCGGCGCTGGTGATCTCCGGGCTCGCCGGTTGCGCGACCAAGCCTGCGGGATACGCCTGGATCGCGGGTGTCGTCGTCGATGGCCAGCGGGTTGCGCGCCCCAACGAAGGCGGACTCATGAGCGTGACCCGCGACGGCAAGACCGTCGAGGGGCGCGCCGGGATGGAGTTGCGCCGAGGTGACTACGTGGTGACCGGGCAGCGCGCCGAGGCGGTGATTCGCTACGCGACCGGCTCGGAGATCCTGATGCGGCCGAACAGCGGCGGCGAGATCGGATCGTTCCTCAGGATGTTCAACGAGGTTTTCGCCAAGATCCGCGGTGCGTTCGAGGTCGAAACCACGTTCGTTCGCGCAGGCGCGCAGGGCACGGCCTTTCTGGTGCGCACCGAACCGGGCGGCGAAACTTCGGTGATCGTCATCGAGGGCACCGTGCGTGTCGATTCGACGCAGCGTGCCTGGGCGCCGGTGACGCTCACTGCCGGCCAGATGGGCACGGCGTATCCCCAGGCGCCGCAGCCGATGCCTGCCAGCGAGGCCGAATTGCAGTCGACGCGCGAGTGGGTCGAGCGGCTGGAGCGGCTCGTGCCGCAGCAGGCAGGGATCTCGTCGACGGAAGCTGCAATTGCGGCCGGGGCCGCCGCAATCGCCATCGGCGCAATACTCGCAAGCAGAAAGCGGGACCGCGACAGCGCGCCGCCGCCAACAACCCCGCCGGCCGGCACGGATCGCGCGCCCACCGACCGGGCAACCCCCAGCCAGGGTGGCGTGTACCAGCCGCCGGCGCCGGAAGCGGCGCCGCCGCTTGGTACGCCAACGGGCCTGAGGCCGGGGCAGAACCGGCCGGGCGGCGCGCGGCTCGATTGCCGCAGCGCAATCACGCTGTCGTGGAGCAGGGTGGCCGGCGCCCGCGATTACGTCGTGCGGCTCGAGAAGGCCGACAAGCCGGGCCAATGGCGTTCCGGCTTATCGACGGCGACGGCCGGCGTGCGGACTTCGGCGGCGCCGTCGCAACTGGGTTCATCCAACCGGTGGTCAGTGCAAGCGCGCGACGGCAACCGAACCGGACCGACGTCGCCGTGGGTCTACTTCGACTGCGACTTCGTCGTCTTGCGTTGAGTCGCAGCGGATCGCGCCGGCTGTTCGGTCGCCAAGCTTCGGAGACTCGGCCTACTGATATCAATATCGTATTTGGAGCGGGCTCGGCTCGCGGACACACCTGCCGGCCATTCTCGCCGCGAGGTCGGGAGGACGCGCTACCCGCGCAGGTGGCAGGCCACCCAGTGGCCTTCGCCGCTGCGCCTCAGGCTCGGCACTTCGCTGCTGCACAGCGGAAGCTGACGGATCGGGCAGCGCGTATGGAACGGGCAGCCCGTGGGCGGGTGGATCGGGCTGGGCACGTCGCCCTGCAACATGATCCGCCTGCGCCTGACCTGCGGATCGGGGATCGGCACGGCCGAGAGCAGCGCCTCCGTGTACGGGTGCTGCGGCTGCGTGTACAGGTCGCGCGACGAGGCGGTCTCGACGATGCGGCCCAGGCACATCACCGCCACGCGGTCGCTGATGTGCTCGACTACCGACAGGTCGTGGGCGATGAACAGATAGGTCAGGTTGAACTGCTGCTGCAGGTCTTCGAGCAGGTTGATGACCTGCGCCTGGATCGAGACGTCGAGCGCCGAAACCGCTTCGTCGCAGATCACCAGCTTGGGCGAGACGGCCAGCGCGCGGGCGATGCCGATGCGCTGCCGCTGGCCGCCGGAGAACTCGTGCGGGTAGCGGCGCATGTGGTCGGCGGAAAGCCCGACTGTCTCCAGCAGCTGCACGATGCGGTCTTCGAACGCGCGGCGCGGCATCCTGCCCGGCCCTGACTTGTTCGATCAGATCGCGCAACTCCTGCTCGTCGATGCCGCTCTCCCAGGCACGTCGACCGACGCGACGCCGGCAGCGAAGCTACGCGGGCGCCGTTCGGCGCTCAAGGACAATCGTGCTCGGGCGCCGTGCCGGCCGCGGTCAATCCCCGATGGCCGCTACAGCGCGCTGATCGAAGTCAGCGCGCGGCGCACGTCCTCGACGCCCTCCGCCGACAGCGGCGCCTGCGGCGGCAGCGGCGCGCCGACCGGGTAGCCCTGCATTTCGAGCCCGCCCTTGATGCAGGCGGCGAGGTTGTACCTGGCGAATGCCTGGTTCAGCGCCCACAGCGGCCGCTGCTTCGCCATCGCCGCGGTCCACTCACCGCGCCGGCACAGTTCGTACAGCTCGACGCTTTGCCGCGGCGCGACACAGGCCGGCCCCGCCATCCACCCGACGCCGCCGAGCAGCATCACGCAGGCGGGGATATGCGACGAGGCGGCGAACACCTGCATCCGCCCTTCGACCCGGTTGATGATCGAGAGCAGCCGGCCGGTGTTGACCGAAGCGTCCTTGATGTAACGGATGTTCGGCACGCGGCTCAGCCGCTCGATCACCGGCAGGCTGAGGTCGGAGCGCTGGAAGCTCGGATTCGTGTACAGCACGACCGGCACCGACACCGCCGCGCCGATGGCCTCGAAGTACGCGTACACGCCGTCGTCGGCAAGTGGAAAGTACGCCTCGAGGATGGCGAGGATTCCGTCAGCGCCAAGCCGTTCCCACTCGCGCGCCTGATCGACGGCATCGGCGGTCGTGGTCGAGGCCACGCCGGCGACCACCGGCACACGCCCGGCGGCTGCCTCGATGACCACCTCGACCACCCGCCGCCGCTGGGTCCGGCTCAGATACGCGAATTCGCCGGTCGAGCCGAGCGGCGTGAGCCCGTGCACGCCGGCCTGGATCAGGTCTTCGCACAGCCGGGCAAGGACATCAGCCTTCACTTCGCCCGCTTCGTCGAGCGGCGAGACGAGGTAGGGAAAGACGCCGTGGAAACCCGTTGCGTTCATCGAAATCCTCGGTCGTCCATGAACTCGAAAGGGGCGCGATGACTTCCGTCACCGCCGGGCGCCGACGGCTCGCATTGCCCCGGCTGCGATGAAGCGCGGCGCCTTCCTACTGCGCGAGGCTCCACCGTCCATCCTGCTGGCAGAACGAGTACACACCGCTGTCCTCGCGCGTCCTGTGCCGATTGACGATGCGTACTTCGCTGCACGGCGTTGAGGCCTTCCTGAAGATGCGCCGCGGCGTGATCACGCCGGAGGCGCCGGTCTGCCCGTTCTTCCATTCGACCGGCACGCCGGTCTTTTCGGCCGCAAGCGCCTTGCCCAGCGCCTCTTCGAACAGCTTCATGTCGGTCTCGCTGAATCGGGTCATCGTTCCTCTCGCCAGGAAGCCGAAGCCGGCGGCAGCGGTGTGGCCGGCCACGGCGAGACAGGCGATGGCAAGAACCATGTTGAACGATCTGATCACTTCGCTCCCTCCGCCATGTCGCTCACAAAACCTGCGCCGCGCCTGCACAGGACCGAAGAAACTCGGCCGCCGTCGCTGCTCTGCGTAACAGGCCGGATGGCTGCATCCGGCGAACTGCCTGATCCAGGCTACTCGGCGAGCAGGAATTGCTCGATCCGCTGCGCCATGAACTCGAAAAAGGGATTGTGGCGCAGGCGGATCAGGTTCGCAGGCGACACCGCAAGCACGCCGCGCTCGCCGCGCACGTCGACCGCGCCCAGGTAGATGCGTTCCCGGCTCGACGGATGGCGGCTGCCGTAGACGGGATCGTCAGGCGCAAACGGCAATGCGACGTGCGACATCGAAAACACCCCGTTCGGCCATGCCAGACCGGAGTCCTGCACTGCGACTTCGCCGCTTCCCGCCTTGCGATGGACAGCGGCGAGCCGTTCGGTCTGCTCGTTCAGGTTGGCAATGATCGTCAGGTCGAACGGCAGCGGCGGACCGGAAAGCAGGCGCGGCCTGACGTCTGCGACGCCGGGCAGATACAGCGCCGCCGCATCCGCCTGGCGGTTGATATCGAAGAGCACGAGTTCGTGCCGACCGGGAACGGCCGAGCGAAAGAACGCCGCGATCAACGCCGGTGTCGAGACGGTGGCGTCGGCCACCGACTGGAAAGCAAGGATTCGCGGGAACTCTGCCGGCGCGCCGGATCCGGCCGCCCGGTCGAGCAACTCGGCAATCGACCGCGTGATTGCGTGCATCTGCTCGCCGGCGTTGGCGGTGAACGAGTTGTATTTGTACGGGTCGTACTC